>JBQTGY010000151.1:0-31519 GCA_052390415.1 Pseudomarimonas sp.
GCGGTTCGCCAGCGGGTCATCGCCAATCTCGGGCGATTGGATCGACTTGAGCCCAGCCACCTCGATCCGTTGATCAATGGGCTCAACCGAGCGCTGGGGCGCACCGAGCCGGTGGCCGTTTCAGTGGGATCGATGGGGTCAGAGTCATTGATTTCTGACAGGTTTCCGTTGGGCCCGTTCGCTTGATCCACCGTGACGCCCGGTCTCACGCCGGGCGTTGTCACTGTTGCAGAAAGTCATCCGGCTCGACGCCGGCCTGCTTGAGGATCGCGCGCAGCGTGGCCTCGGGCGTGTCGCCGGGATGGTTCACCAGCGTGGTATAGCGGTTTGTGGCGGCGTTGAACCAGATTTCAGGCGAGCCGGAGGCCTGCCGATCAAAGGCAAAGCCGAGGGCTTTCAGGCGCTGCGCGATCTCGCGATAGCGAAAGCCGGCGAGCTGTCCCATGTGGCTCAGCCGAGTACGAGTGGATAGTCAAAGGATTCTCGCAATGCCGTCAGTCGCATTGTCCCGGCGCGCTCGCTCTGCGCCTCGATCAATTTCTTGGCGACATCGCGGGCGATCTCCAGCGTTTCTGTGACGGTGCGGCCTTGTGCGACTAGGCCCGGCACGTCATCACTGGTGGCGAGGTAGACGCCCTCGGGAAGATGCTCGATGTGCAGGGTGACGATGTGTTCCATCAGCGGTTCTCCTCGGCGCGCGCAAAGCGTTGCGCATCGTGTTTCAAGATCAGGCCCTCGATCACGGCCTTGGCGACCTGCTTTTCTTCCGGCGTGACGTGACTCACCGCCTCGAACTGTAGCCGCAGATCATCGCTCGGTCCGCGCTCGCCGGTATCGAACAGCAGTTCGTCAGCGTTTCTTGCTGCCGCTTTGATCGGTAAACGGAAACGGCACCAGCACCACGTCGCCGAAGCTATAGCCGGTCATAGGCGGGGTCGGCGTCGTTGTTCCATACCTGGGCGAGGCTCGCTTGGCTGACTGCCTGCGCGGCGCGCACCAGGCTGCGGTCGTGCTCGCGCTCGGCGATGAAGTCGACAAAGTCGACGACCTCGGCGATGCGCTCCGGCGGCAGCTGCGCGAGTTTCTCGGTGAGATGGTTGATCGCGGTCGCCGGAGACGATGAGGTCGGCGCGTGCGGCGAGTGCGGATTCCACGCAAGACGGTCACCGACTCCAGGCCAAGCCGGTCACCCATTCCAAGGCAAGCCGGTCACTGATTCCATGGCAAGCCGGTCGCCGGCTTTCACGGCAAGACTTCGCGCATTTCCGGTGTCCAGAATTCGCTGCATTGCTGATCCTCATCGCTGACCTGGACGCGCGGGTTGGACGTGATTGCGCGCGGTTTGCGGCATTGCAACAAGCCTTTGGTCTCGACGCATGGCCATTTGGCAACGGCTTGCTGTCGACCAACGCACACAATATTGCTGCATTGCAGCATGCAAAAAGGCGGGGGCGAGCCGGAAAAAGTGCTTGCCACATCGTTGCATCAGGGTCACGCTCCGGGAGCTGGCGACCCGATAGGTTGCGTGCGTGGGGGGGGCGCGGGAATCGATGCTGCAAGCGCCGCATCAATTCATAATGATCACTCGTCCTCTAGTCTCGAAATGATTTGAGGATTGGCGATGAATTCCAGAAATTCCAACAAGGCCGCAAAGTTTGGGCGCATGGCGCCGTTGTCTGCTTCCTTGGCAGTGACGTTTTTTTCGGGGCTGGCTGTTTCGCCCGCCGCTTCGACTCACCCGACGCTTGACATGGTCCGCGCAGCGGAGCCCGCTGTCTCCCCGAATACATTGCTGCCGATGACGGTAGGCGACAGTGCCTATTACACGGTGGTGCTCCGCGAAGATCCAGTGGCGAGCTACCGAGGCGGCCTGCCGGGCTTGCCCATGCCGGCCCGCCGCACTCCCGGCGCGACCAGCGGCAAGCTCGACATGCAATCGCCTGCGACGCGTGCCTATGCGACCTACCTCGAGAATCGCCAGTTCGCGTTCCTGTCAGACATCAACTCCAAGTTTGGGCGTCAGGTCGACGTCATGGCGCGCATGCAGCATGCGCTGAATGCGGTGATCGTCGGCTTGACCAGCGATGAAGCAGCAGCCCTCGCCCTGCGCGACGACGTGTTGATCGTCGAGCGCGAACAAGAGCAGCATCTGCACACCGATGTTGGCCCCACATTCATTGGCGCACCCTCGATCTGGAACGGTCTGATCGCCAGCGGTGCCGCCACCCGCGGCGAAGGCATCGTGGTCGGCATCATCGACAGCGGCATCAACTGGGAAAGCCCCTCGTTCGCGGCGGTCGGCCCGGTGAACGGATACACCCACGTCAACCCCAACGGCAGTGGCACCTTCCTCGGAAACTGCGCGCCTGGTGGCGTTGACGCCGGTCGCTGCAACAACAAGCTGATCGGCATCTACAATTTTGCCGCTGCTGCCACCACCGGCACCGACACCGATGGTCATGGCTCGCATACCGCCAGCACGGTTGCCGGCAATTTGCGCAACGGCGTCTTTGGGGGCGGCAACTTCCAGATTTCGGGCGTCGCGCCGCACGCAAACGTCATCAGCTATTTGGCGTGCCCAACATCCTGCCCCACCACCGCCACCACCCAATCAGTCAACCAGGCCGTCATTGACGGCGTGGACGTTATCAACTTTTCCATCAGCGGCGGCACCTCGCCGTGGACCGACACCACATCGGTGGCGTTTCGCAATGCCAACGCGGCCGGCGTTTTCATCGCTGCCTCAGCCGGCAACACCCGTGCGGAGACCCCCGACCCTCAGGGCAACGTCAACCATCTTGAGCCGTGGGTAGAGACCGTTGCTGCGTCTTCCCACAATCGCCTGATTGCAGTCAGCTTCGATCTCACCGGCCAAGTCAATCCGCCAGCCAATACGCAAGATCGACCGATCAAGCCTGGTGCAGCTCCGCTGCCCACGGCCAATCTGGTCAACGTACCGCTGATCAAGAGCCCAGGATTTTCCAACGGCTCCACCGACGGTTGTACCGCCTACCCGTCCAACACCTTCACCCGCCTGGTAGGTGCGCCCGGCAGCATCTTCAACGATGGTTTCGAAATCGATCCGGTTGGAACTCGGGTCGGCGCGGTGGCAGTGCTCAATCTAGACGGCACGGCGAGTAACTGCGGCAGCGGTGTGCGTCGCGCGGCGGCACTCGCGGCCGGTGCCGTTGGCGTCATATTCGTCGATGTCATCTATCTGAATCTGGGTGCCAGCGGCACCTCGTGGTCCATGCTGCGCTCGGACTGGAACAACGTAGAAGCGGCAGCGAATCCTGCCACCGCCACGGTGTCGATCGATGTGGCTTCGACTGCGTTCCCCGCCCAAGGAGATGTGGTCGCAGGATTCAGTCTGCGTGGACCGCGGCTGATCGGTGGTCAGGGCTTGGTCAAGCCTGACATCACTGGTCCCGGCGTGGACATTCTGGCGGTTGGCGCGGCGGCAAACGTCGGCGCGAATGGCATCTACTTGAACAGCGGCACTTCGATGTCCGGACCGCATCTGGCCGGGTCGGCCGCGCTGATTCGCGCCCTGCAACCGACCTGGACACCGCCCGAAGTGAAGTCCGCGCTCAACCTGAGCTCGAACAATTTTGGCTCGGTCAATCAGGACGGCACGCCCGTTCGGCCTTGGGACTATGGTTCCGGTCGCGTCAACCTGGAAGCGACGGCCAATGTCGGCTTGGTCATGGACGAGACACCGGCCAACTTCCTCGCCGCCAACCCCGCCACGGGTGGTGACATTTCGACCCTGAATCTGGCCAGCATGGCCAAGTTCAATGCGATTGGTGCGACCACCTTCACCCGAACCTTCCGTCGCGTGCGCACCGGAACCCAGACTTACAACCTGACGGATGCCGGCTATCCAGTCGGTG
Organism: Pseudomarimonas sp.; assembly: GCA_052390415.1. GTDB lineage: Bacteria > Pseudomonadota > Gammaproteobacteria > Xanthomonadales > Xanthomonadaceae > JANNWF01. The sequence goes on from JBQTGY010000151.1 coordinate 3,894, forward strand.
CCGTGCAAATCTCGCCGGCTTCGTTCACCCTCGCCCAGAATGCTACCCAGGTCGTCACTGTCACGGTCCAGCCCGGGTTGCTGACACCGAACCAGTGGACGCTGGGTGAGGTTTTGTTGGCGCCAGCCGGTGGCAATGAGCCGAACCTGCACTTGCCGATGGTCGTGTTCCCTGGAGGACCCACCATCGCGGTCAGCCCGACCTCGATCTCGGCAAGCTCAAGCTCATCGGTCAGCAACAACCTGACCATCAGCAACACCGGCAATCCGACGCTCAGCTGGCAAGTGCAGCCCACCGGAACGGCGACCATCGTCCCGTTCAATACGACCAGCACCACCAATGGTCAGCTCGGCGGTACCTATCTCAATGGACCGCAGTGCACGGGTGCGACCTGCAACTTCCACTGGTCGCAGAATTTCGACCTCACTGGTTCGATGCGGATCACTACCCTGCGGGCAAACGGTTTCACCTTGCCCGGCACGACCGCGCTGAGCGCCGCAAATACTCCGTCGATCACCTTCAGCGTCTATGCCGACAATGCAGGTGAGCCAGCCGGGGCACCTCCGGGTGTCGGTGCGCCTAGCGGGTTGGGTGCTGCCCCAATCTGGACCTTTACAGGGGCAATCAACGCCGCCAATGGCATCACCACCACAGGCGGAGCGTTGTCGCTCGACTTGTTGGCAGCCAATGTCGCCGGAACCCCGCTCAACCTCTCACCCGGTCGCTACTGGATGACGGTGACACCCACCACCACCAGTACCGCCGCGCAAACTGCGGCCAACCCGCTGTGGGCGTGGTTTGTCAGCGGCGATACGCAAGTCGGCAACCTGCCGCGGCTGTTTGCCCCACATGTGAACCCAGCCGCGCTGCAGCCCGCGCCGACGACCTTCAGCATGTTCTCAGGCTTCGTGCAGGGCACGGTCAATTGTGAGCTGCCGACGTGGGTCCAGTTGACCACGACGTCCGGCACGCTTGGTTTTGCCGGCTCGCAGACCATTCCGGTTCAGTTCAACGCGGGCAGCCTGGCGCTTGGAACCTACACTGGCAACCTGTGCATCAGCAGCAATGCCACCAACGCGGCGGTGGTGCCGGTGCCGCTCAGCTTCACGGTCACAGCACCCACGGCTGTTGCGCCGACGCTGAGCAAGGCCTTCGCGCCGACCTCGATCACGACGGGTCAAACCAGCACGCTGACCATCGCACTCGGCAATGGCGATACGTCAGTGTCGACCTTGAGCGCCAATCTGGTTGATACCTTCCCGGCGGGTGTAGTGGTGGCTCCAACACCGAACGCCAGCACGACCTGCGGCGGCGGCAACGTAACGGCCACGGCGGGCAGCGGCTCGGTCAGCTTGGCTTCGGGTGCGACCATCCCGGCGTCGGGCAGCTGCACGGTGGCGGTTGATGTGACCTCGGCGGCAGCAGGCGCTTACGCGAACTCGATTCCCGCCGGCAGCTTGCAAACCAGCACAGGCAACAACGCGGCGGCGGCCGATGCCACCTTGACTGTCACCCCACCTGTGGTGCTGTCCTGCACCACCGGCATGGCGGTGGAGGTCGAAGCGACTGCGGGAACCGCAGGTCCGACTGGCTACACCACCCTGAAAGGGGCGTTTGACGCCATCAACGCCGGCACCCATCAGGGCGTGCTCGACATCAGTGTCTGCGGTGACACCACGGAAACCGCCACCGCCGTACTCAACGCCAGCGGCGAAGGTCCGACCTACACTGCGGCGACCATCACACCCGCAGGTGGTGCGGCACGCAGCATCAGCGGCGAGAGCGCGGCTGGCACGCCATTGATCGACTTCAATGGTGCCGACAACGTCACCATCGATGGCCTGAACTCCGGCGGCAACGCGCTGACCATCTCCAACACGTCAACGTCGAACACATCGATCACCAGCACCATCCGTTTCATCGGTGGAGCCAGTGGAAACACCATCACCAACTCCAACATCCTTGGATCGGCGACGGTGACCACGGCCAGCAACGGCGGCACCATTTTCTTTTCCAGCGCAGGAACGTCGACGGACGGGAACGACAACAACACCATCAGCAACAACAACATCGGCCCTGCCGGCAGCAACTTGCCGACCAAGGGTATCCACGGCAATGGCTCGCAAACTGCCCCTGCCACCAACAGCGGCATCATCATTCAGAACAACAACATCTTCGACTTCTTCAGCCCGACCACATCGTCTTCTGGCGTCAACGTGCTCAGTGGCAACGACAACTGGACGATCTCAGGGAACCGGATCTACCAGACCGCCCCGCGCACGTTTACAGCTGCGGGACAACGCTACGCCGGCATCACGTTGAATACCTCAGCCGGTACACTTGGGGCCTTTACCTTGACAAATAACCGTATCGGCTTCGGGTCGTCCAGCGGCACCGGCACCACCTCGATCTCGGGTGCTACCAATTCATTCCGTGGAATCGATATCGCAAACGTCAGCCTGACTGTGCCTTCAAGTGTGCAAGGCAATGTTGTCTCTGGCATCGAGCAAAGCACAGCGTCAACCTCTACCGGCACATCTGCGCCGTTCATCGGAATAATGCTGGGGAGCAGCAATGGGCTGATCGTGGCTGGCGACGTGGTCGGCAACCGCGTCGGCAGCCTCGACGCCTCCTCGGGCATCAGCTACACCAGCTCAGCCGGCACCGGGGTACTGGTCGGCATTTACAACTTCAGCAATCTCCCCGCGAATGTTTCCAACAGCGAGATTGGCTCGGTAACGATTCAAGGAACCGGCACAAACGGCTTCCGCGGGATCTTGACTAACACCAACGCCGTACAACTTTCGACCATCAATGCCAACACCATCGCCAACATAAGCAACAGCCAAGTCGGAAACTACTCGATCGCGGGTATTCAGACCATATCGGCATCTGTATCAATGAGCGGCAATACCATCCGCAACCTCACCGGCAACGCCAACGGTGCCGCTGTCGTGATGCAGGGCATCTCGGTGGGTGCAGGAACGGCAACCCAACCCAGCGTCATCTCGCGCAACACGATCCACTCGTTGCGCAACACAGTGACTGGAGGCGCTGCCGGAGCCATTTATGCGATCGATGTGACTCTTGGCACCCATCCCAACGTGATCGAGCGCAACTCGGTGCACTCGATCACGGTCGACTCGACCTTCCTCACTTACCAGATCTGGGGCATGATCCTGCGCGGCAACGCGCCCTCAACCGCTACGGTGAAGAACAACATGATCCGTTTGGGATTCGACGCGGCGGGTGCATCGATCACCAATCCATACTCGATCATCGGCATCCGTGACATCGCCGGCACCAACGTCGCCAACAACTTCTTCCACAACAGCGTTTACATCGGTGGCAGCGGCGTGGTGACGGGTGGCACGAACTCCTTCGCGTTCAACAGCAATACGGTCACAACGACGAGGAGCGTGCAGAACAACATCTTCTGGAACGCCCGCAGCAATGCAGTGGGTGGGGGAAGCGCGCATTTCGCCCTGACCGTTGCCGGAACGGCAGCCAATCCGCCGGGCCAAATCAGCGATTTCAACGATTTGCTGGTCTCGGGTACTGATGGCGCCATAGGCCTCTTCAACCTGCTGCCGGTGGCCACGCTGACCGACTGGCGGACAGCCACCGGACTGGACCTCAACAGCCGGTCCGCCGATCCACAATTCATCGCGCCGAATGGCAATGCGGCAACCGGCGATCTGCATATCAGCGCAGCAAACCCAACTCCAATCGAGGCAGCCGGAACCCTGATCGCCAGCGTCACGGATGATTTCGATGGCCAGGACCGCACTGGCTTGTCGCCCACCGACATCGGTGCCGACGCGGGCAACTTTGTTCCTGTGCCCTGATCCCCGCAGCACGTCGTAAGAACGAAGGGCGCCGTGAGGCGCCCTTCTTTTTTTGGCGTTGTCGATAGCTGGTGTGCATCGCTGGCAAACTGCGAATCCATTGGCCGGAACCAGCCCATGACTGAAGCAACCCGCGACTTTATCGAACTAGTCCACGGCGCAATCGACCCACGCACCTGCGTTGCGCTTATCCAACGCTTCGATGCCAGTAACAAGGCCTCGCGCGGGCGTACCGGCAGCGGGGTCGATCTCAGCATGAAGGACAGTTGGGACATCTGCATCGATGACCATCCGGAATGGCGTGATGCCGTCAATCTGCTCAACACGGCGATGATGGCTGCACTGATGCGCTACGTACGCTGCTATCCGCACACCGTGTTGGCGCCGCTGGCGCTACGCAGCGTCGATCCAGCAAGCGGAAAGCAGGTCACTCTGGATACGTCGGCGTTGTTGGCGCTGCCCGATGACCTGCTGCAGGCGTTGTTGGTGAAGGTATTCCGGCCTGGCAGCATCAATCTGCAGAAGTACATCGCCGATCAAGGCGGTTACCCCTACTGGCACTGCGAGCACTATCCCAAGCTCGGTGACAGCAACGGCGAAACCTTGCACCGAGTATTGCTGTGGTCGGTCTATCTCAACGATGAGTTTGCAGCGGGCGAGACCGAGTTCCACCATCAGCAGCGTCGTATCGTCCCCGCGACAGGTGCATTGCTGATGGCGCCGGCGGCGTTCACCCATTCCCACCGCGGCAACCGTCCGCTGGGAGGAAACAAATACATCGCGACCTCCTGGGTGCTTTTTCAACGCGCAGAATCACTGTTTGCGGCAGCGCCAGCAACAGGTACTTGATTCGAATTTCGCGGTGACATCAGTGTTGCAGAGTGGCAATTGGTCACTCTCTTTACTCACCGAAAAAGTGCTTCAGGCCTTCATTCGAAGCCAATGGTCGGCCAGGCCGAGATCCGTTTCGGCCACAGGGTCAACGCGCAGCGGATCCGCTCCAGCGGGTCGGAAATCGTTCGATCACCCGAATCACGTGTCGGATGCTCACACCGGGAACACGTGCGAGATTCGTAACTGGATGCCTTGTCGATCACGGAAGTCGTCGAGTTCCAGGTGATAGACCGCACGCAGTTGCTGGGCGGGTGCGACGCCCGTCCAGCCGCCGAAGTGAATGGCCTCCACTTCACCACCGGTGGTCGAAAGCAGGCGCATCTTCAAGTGGCGCTCGCCCACCACCCGCCAACTATTGACGCGGAATTCGCCGTCAAAACAGGGCTCTGGAAACCCCTGCCCCCAAGGCCCGCCATCGCGCAGTGCCTGTGCAAGCGCGCGCGTGCGCTCGTGATCACTGATCTCGCCGTCGCTCCAGACTTCGGCCTGCAGCATGGCTGGCTCAATGGTTTGCGCCGCGATCGCTTCAAAGGCGATTCGAAAAGCGTCGAGATGCGAGACCGGAAGGCTCATGCCGGCGGCCATGGCATGGCCGCCAAACCGGGTGATCAAACCCGGCTGGGCGGCATCGATGGCGGCCAAGGCATCGCGCACATGAAAGCCAGGGATTGATCGTGCCGAGCCGCGCAACTCGGGTTGGCCGCCCTCGCCTTCCCCAGCAGGTGCCATGGCAATCACCGGCCGATGCATCGCGTCTTTCAGTCGCGAGGCCACCAGACCGACTACGCCTGCGTGCCAGCCAGGATCAAATACCACGATGCCCGCAGCGTGCGCGGTAGCGGCATGGTCGGCGGCATCGGCGAGCTGAATTTCGGCCTCATCCACCATTTGCGTTTGCAGGGCACGCCGCTCGCGATTGATGCCATCCAGTTCACGCGATATGCGTCGCGCCGTCGTCGGGTCGTCAGTCAACAAGCACTCGATACCCAGCCGCATGTCCTCAAGCCGACCGGCAGCATTCAGTCGTGGCCCCAAGGCAAAACCGAAGTCTTGCGCCAACAAGCTGGCAAGGGGGCGCCCCGCCACCTCGGCCAGGGCACACAATCCGACATTGCCGCGTCCACTGCGGAGCCGCCGCAAGCCTGCCTCGACCAGGATTCGATTATTGCGATCCAGCGGCACCAGGTCGGCTACCGTGCCCAACGCCACCAGGTCCAGCAACTCGGCCAAATCGGGGCCGGGACCCGCCCCAAACTGACCCTCGCTGCGCATCCGTGCGCGCAGCGCCAGCAACAGGTAGAACATCACGCCGACACCCGCCAGGTGGCGACTTTGAAACTGATCATCCGGCAAATGCGGATCAACGATGGCGTCGGCCAGGGGCAAGCTCGGACCGGGCAGATGGTGATCCGTGATCAACACCTTGATTCCCAGTTCGCTCGCGGCCAACACGCCGGCATGGCTGGCAATCCCGTTATCGACGGTAACGATCAGCTGCGGCAGCGGATGCTCAAGGTCGGCGATCAAGGTCGCCGACAGGCCGTAACCATGGCGAAGGCGATGCGGCACGCGGAAGTTGACATTCCTGGCGCCCAACATGCGCAAGCCACGCACCGCCACCGCGCTTGCAGTGGCGCCGTCGCAATCGAAATCCCCCACGATCAGGATTCGCCAATCTGCGCGCAGCGCACGCAACAACAGCTCAACGCCAGAACCGATTCCGGACATGCCATCGGGTGCGCACAAACCCTGCAAGCGCAACGCCGCCTGCTCACAATCGATTACCCCGCGAGCCGCATAGACTCGCTGCAGTATGGGATGCACATCGTCTTTCCACGGCCCGTGAGCGGGCACCGGCCGTCGCCGCAATCGTGGCGTCACGCCAGCGTGCGAACTGGCCGCCGCAACCATCGCCAGCGGTAGGCGTAACGCCATTCGCGACGCGCTCCGTCGGCGAAATCCAGGCGCAGGGCGTCGAACCGCTTCGCCTTCAGTCCGGCAATGCCACGCTCCAGCCAGGGCGACTCCAGGAACGCAACATCACGCAAGGTAACCAGATCGATGACATTCGGACGCGATTCTTGATTCAGCGCTCCCGCGAACGGATGTGACAACGGCACGCCAGCGAGCCCGGCAAGCGACCGTGCCAGCAGATCGTCGCTTGCAAATCGCAGTCCTTCGGCGGCCACGTGATCAGGCAGACTGCCAGCACCCCAAAACCAGATACTGTTGACTGGCAACATGCCCGCTGCCGCTCGCGCCTCGTTCAGCGGGTGATTGTGCAGAATGACTTGCGCTTCGTTGAGCAGCCGACGCCAGCGCCGACCGGCGTCGCCTTCCGGCATATGTGCGTGCAGGTCATCACCGAGCACAGCCTCCGGCGGCTCGAAGGCTGGCAACTGAGACTGCGCGGGAATCATCAGGTACCAGCGCGAAGGTGTTGGGGCCGAGATCGGCATGCCTTCGTCACCGAATAGCGGCCGCAGAGCGCTGATGAACTGTTCGGTCTCATCCGCCGAAAGACCCAATTCACCGCAGGCCAGCATCCGCGCCATGGTCAAGTCGGCGCGTACATGCGCCGGATCCGCACGCAACCAGACACCGTACTTGCCGTCCTCGGCGTCGGTCTGGCGGGTCAAGGGAGCAACGCTTATCCGCTTGGGCAGTACGTCAAAGACACGCAGCAATTGCGCCTCGCGGCCAGCCTCACCGGCGGGCAGGCGTTCGCTTCGAGCCAACAGACCGGCAAGCAGCGGCGGCAACGACTTGTTGAAGCGCAGGCGATCACGCGCCGGCAACAGAAAAGTGAGCGTGCGCGGCGCGGCCGGCACGAAACTGGGTCTGGACTGTTCGGTCATGGTCTATCGAATGTGACGTCTGCAAGAATTCCGCATCAGCCGCTGTAATGCACGCCAACCACTTCAAAACTGCGTTCACCGCCGGGCGCCGCAATGGTGATCGTGTCGCCTTCGTGCTTGCCGATCAGCGCCCGCGCGATGGGCGCGGTGATCGACAGCAGACCTTGTTTGATGTCGGCCTCCAACTCGCCAACGATCTGGTAGCTGACTTCATCGCCACTGTCGACATCGCAGAGTTCGACTTTGGCACCAAAGACAATGCGTGAGCCGGCATTCAGCGAATTGACGTCGATGACCTGTGCGTTCGACAGCACGCTCTCCAACTCCTTGATGCGCCCCTCGATGAAACCCTGTTGCTCGCGTGCCGCGTGATACTCGGCGTTCTCTTTCAGATCGCCGTGCGCTCGCGCTTCGGCGATGGCATTGATGACCTCGGGTCGCTTGAACGACTTCAAGTGTTCAAGTTCGGCGCGCAGGCGCACTGCGCCGCCTTGAGTAAGTGGTGCTCGCATTCGAGATTCCTACCGTGGTGGTGCGGCGCGAAACGCGCACGCGATGAGTGAGTTTGAAGGATGGTGTGGCGGAGTGCTAGCGAAGGATGGGCAAGCTGATCGCCGCTTCCACCGCTTGGCATTACGCGCTAGCCAACACACCCGCGCGCACTTCCGAATGCAATTCCTGCAACGAATGCACCACATCGCTGCCACGGAACGGCAACGAATGCAGAAGAGCGCGGGCGCCAGAAATTGTCGTCGAATACGTGACCCGGTGTTGCAGTGCTTCACGCCTGATCGAGAACGAGTCGGCGATCGCCTGGCGGCCTTCGGTGGTGTTGACGATGTAGGTGATCTCACCGTTCTTGATCAGATCAACCACGTGCGGATGCCCTTCCACCACTTTGTTGATCTTTGCGCAGGTGAATCCATTCTCGGTCAAGAAGCGCTGCGTACCCGCCGAAGCCACCAACTGATAGCCATACTTGACCAGCTCCGTGGCAACACTGAGCAAGCGCGGCTTGTCCGGATCGCGAACCGAGACAAAGGCCTTGCCAACCGGTGGCACACCAATGCTTGCGGCTTCCTGGGCGCGGGCGAATGCCGCGCCGAAACTGCGACCAACGCCCATGACTTCACCCGTCGAGCGCATCTCGGGGCCCAGGATGGGATCCACGTTCTGGAACTTGGCAAACGGAAAGATGGCCTCTTTGACACAGAAGTAATCAGGCACCACTTCCCGCGTGACACCTTGTTCAACCAGGGTCTGCCCCACCATGCAGCGGGCAGCTATTTTTGCCAACGGCAAGCCGGTCGCCTTGGACACAAACGGCACCGTTCGTGAAGCACGCGGGTTCACTTCGAGGATGAAGATGTCATCTTCGCCGTCCGCGTTTGTCTGAATTGCGAACTGTGTGTTCATCAGCCCCACCACTTTCAGCTCACGCGCCATCTGTGCGACCTGGTCGCGCAAGCGGTCTTGCAGTTCGGCATTGAGCGAATACGGCGGTAGCGAGCACGACGAGTCTCCCGAATGCACGCCCGCTTCTTCGATGTGCTCCATCACGCCACCGATCAACACATTGCCAGTGGCATCGGCAATCAAATCCACATCGACTTCCACTGCGTGATCGAGGAAGCGATCCAGCAATACGGGCGAATCGTTGGATACCCGCACCGCATCGCGGATGTAGCGCGCGAGGTCGGCATCCGAATACACCACTTCCATCGCCCGACCACCGAGCACATAGCTCGGACGCACCACCAGCGGATAGCCAATCTCGCGCGCCGCTGCCATGGCTTGCTCGGCATTACGTGCGGTGCGGTTGGGCGGCTGGCGCAAACCAAGCTTGACGATCATCTGCTGGAAGCGTTCACGATCTTCGGCCAGGTCGATGGAGTCAGGGCTGGTCCCGATCACCGGCACGCCCGCCGCTTCCAACGCACGCGCCAGTTTCAGCGGCGTTTGTCCGCCATATTGAACGATGACACCGAACGGCTTCTCGATCTCGACGATCTCCAGCACGTCTTCCAAAGTGAGTGGCTCGAAGTACAACCGATCCGACGTGTCGTAGTCGGTCGATACGGTCTCGGGATTGCAGTTGACCATGATGGTCTCGTAACCATCCTCGCGCAGGGCGAGCGCCGCGTGCACGCAGCAATAATCGAACTCGATGCCTTGGCCGATGCGATTCGGGCCGCCGCCCAGCACCATCACCTTGCGGCGGTTGGTCGGCGCGGCCTCGCATTCTTCGTCGTAGGTCGAATACAGGTAGGCGGTGTCGGTCGCGAACTCGGCCGCGCACGAATCGACGCGTTTGTAGACGGGTCGAACGCCAAACGCATGGCGCAGTGCTCGCAGGGCTGCTTCGTTGGTCTTCACCAACTGCGCCAGACGCGCATCCGAAAAGCCCTTGCGCTTGAGTTGGCGCAACCTTGCTGCTGTCAGTGCCGGCAAACCCCCTTCGGCCACTTCGGACTCTTGCACGATCAGCGCTTCGATCTGGCGCAAGAACCAGGGATCGATCCAGGTCAGCGCATACACGTCGTCCATGCTGAACTTGGCGCGGAAGGCATCGGCCACATAGAACAGCCGATCCGGACCCGGCTCACGCAGTTGCCGGCGTAACTCGGACAGGCCTTCTTCACTGCGCAGGTCAAGCTCGGTGGGATCGAAGCCGACTTTGCCGGTTTCCAGGCCACGCAAAGCCTTTTGCAGCGACTCGGCGAAGCTGCGACCCATCGCCATCACCTCGCCCACCGACTTCATCTGCGTGGTCAGACGTGAGTCGGCGGCCGGAAACTTCTCGAAGGCGAAACGGGGGATCTTGGTCACCACATAATCGATGCTGGGCTCGAACGAGGCCGGCGTGGCACCATCGGTGATCTCGTTGCGCAACTCGTCCAAGGTGTAACCAATCGCCAACTTGGCGGCGACCTTGGCAATTGGGAAACCTGTGGCCTTGGATGCCAGCGCCGAGGAGCGCGACACCCGCGGATTCATTTCGATCACCACTACCCGACCGTCTTTCGGGTTGATGCCGAATTGCACATTCGAGCCGCCGGTATCGACGCCAATCTTGCGCAGCACGGCAATCGACGCATCGCGCAGGCGTTGGTATTCCTTGTCGGTCAGCGTTTGCGCGGGCGCGACCGTGATCGAATCACCGGTATGCACACCCATGGCATCGAGATTCTCGATGGCGCAGACGATGATGCAGTTGTCGGCGCGGTCGCGCACCACTTCCATTTCGAACTCTTTCCAACCGAGCACTGACTCTTCCACCAACACTTCGTGGGTCGGCGAGAGGTCCAGACCGCGCTTGATGATTTCGATGAATTCTTCGCGGTTGTAGGCGATGCCGCCGCCCGATCCGCCCAAGGTAAAACTCGGCCGGATGATGGTGGGATAGCCGACCCGGGTCTGGATATCCAGCGCCTGCTCCAGCGAGCGCGCGACTTCTGCCTTGGGGCAAGCGAGGCCAATCTCGCCCATCGCCACACGAAACAATTCGCGATCCTCAGCCATGCGAATGGCTTCGCGCGACGCGCCGATCAGCTCGACGCCGTACTTTTCCAGCACTCCGTGATCGGCCAGATCGAGCGCACAATTGAGCGCGGTCTGCCCACCCATGGTCGGCAGCAACGCGTCGGGGCGCTCCTTGGCGATGATCTTTTCCACCATTTGCCAAGTGATTGGCTCGATGTAAACCGCGTCCGCAGTATCCGGGTCGGTCATGATCGTGGCCGGATTCGAATTCACCAGAATCACGCGAAACCCCTCGGCCTTGAGCGCCTTGCAGGCCTGCGCGCCGGAGTAATCAAACTCGCACGCCTGCCCGATGACGATAGGGCCCGCGCCGATGATGAGGATGCTTTTTAGGTCTTGGCGTTTGGGCATGGGGGTTGCTTAAGAGCGGGGTTGGGGGCTGGGGTGAGGCGGCGCGTTTGCAAACCGCAGGTTTGCGCGTCGCCGAACGCCCGAGCGCTATGCACGAGGGCCGGGGAGCAGGCGCAGGCTAACTTTCAGCTTTCTCAGACATCGGTGAAACCCAGTTCTTTCCTCCGAAGTCGCGCATCGACGACACAAACCCGTCAAACAACCCCGCCACATCCCGTGGACCCGGGCTTGCCTCTGGGTGACCCTGAAAACTGAAAGCGGGCGCATCAGTCAAAGCGATGCCTTGCAAGGAGCCATCAAACAACGAGCGATGGGTGGCGCGAACGTTCGCGGGCAAACTCGCTTCGTCAACGGCAAAACCATGGTTTTGCGAGGAAATCATCACTCGACCGGTATCAAGATCCTGCACGGGATGATTGGCACCGTGGTGGCCAAACTTCATCTTGATCGTGCGCGCGCCAGCGGCCAGCCCCAGCAACTGGTGTCCGAGGCAGATTCCGAACATCGGAATGCGGACGGCGATGAACTGGCGGATGGCGGAAATTGCGTAGTCACAGGGCTCGGGGTCACCTGGGCCGTTCGACAGAAACACTCCGTCAGGCTTGAGCGCCAATACTTCGTCGGCGGAAGTCTGCGCCGGGACAACCGTCAAGCGGCAACCACGGTCCACCAGCATGCGCAGGATGTTGCGCTTGACGCCAAAGTCGTAAGCGACGACGTGCAACGGTCCATCCGCAGATCCGATGTAGCCGGTGTCGAGATCAAGACTGCCGATGCGCCAGTCGTAGGCCTCACGCGTGCAGACTTCCTTGGCCAGATCCATACCCTTCAAGCCGACAAAGCCGCGTGCCGCTGCGAGGGCGACCGCTGGATCGGCATCCGGCCCCGCCATGAGCGCGCCGTTTTGCGCGCCGGTCGACCGCAGCAGGCGAGTCAGACGGCGCGTGTCGATGTCGGCAATCGCGACCACGCCACGATCCCGCAACCAGTTCGGCAGTTCGTGTTCGCTGCGCCAATTGCTGGCCGGCAGCGGCGGCTCACGCATGATCAGGCCGGCAGCAAACACCTGCGACGCCTCGTCGTCGATGTCATTGCAACCGGTGTTGCCGATGTGCGGATAGGTCAGAGCAACCAATTGGCGGGCGTAGGAAGGATCGCTGAGGATCTCCTGATAGCCAGTCATCGCGGTGTTGAATACCACCTCGCCGACACTTACGCCTGCCGCACCAACGGACTGCCCGGCGAACACGCTGCCGTCGGCAAGAGTCAAAAACGCAGGTTGGATCACGATGCTCGCCTACTAGTGGGGTGACCCCATCTATGCGCCGCTATTCGCAGGCGCAGTTCCTGTCGGGCTGCAATGAAGCAGTCCGGCAAGGAAGGGGGGTCAGGCGAGCCGCGATGATACGGACCCATCGCGCAACTGTCACCTTGAAGTTCGCAGCGCCGAACTCGTATCCGGCTGCGAAACTGATTCAAACCTGCCTGACTATCGCTTGCAGAGCGTCCTCCAGCCGGTATTTGCCCTTGCGTTGCGAAGCCAGCCAGCGCGCCGCAAACAGGGCGCCACGCGCAAATACGTCGCGGTCATAGGCGCGGTGAATCAACTCCAGCCGCTCGCCAGCACCGCTGAACTGAATGCTGTGCTCGCCCACCGCGTCGCCGGCACGCAGGCTGTGAAACGTCGGTGACTTGCCGTTTCCGGTATTGACGGCGGCGCCCAGCAGCAAAGCCGTTCCAGATGGCGCGTCGATCTTGCGGTGGTGGTGCAGCTCGACGATGTCGACATCCCATTGCGACAAAGCGGACGCCGCGCGTTCGACCAAACCGCGCAGCACGGTCACGCCGATGCTGAAGTTGGCCGCCCAAAGCCACGCAATTTCGGCACCTGCAGAATCCAGACGCGCTTGGTCGGCGTCATTCAAGCCTGTGGTGCCGGACACCAGCGCCGCACCACGCGAGCGACACAGCGCCAGCACGTTGGCGACACCGTTGGGCAGGCTGAAGTCGATGGCGACATCAAAGGGTGGCGCGTCCGCCAGCGCATCCGCGCCAATCCAGAGACCGGGCGGCAAATCGACTATTGGCGAGCGGCTGACCACCGCCACTGTCTGCAAAGACGGATCTGCCGCGCTGAGACGCGTGAGCGCGCGGCCCATACGGCCGCTGCCACCATGGATCAACAATCGAATGGGCTTCATGCCATCACGCTAGCGGACTCTGCATCACGCATGCAAACCCTGGGTGTCTGAAGCGTCACTCGCCCGGATCACTTTCCACTCGATTACGTCCCGCTTGTTTGGCGCGGTAAAGCGCCGCGTCGGCACGGGCCACACTCGCCTCAGGCTCGGACTGCGCATCAGGAACACCGCTGGCAACACCGATGGAAACGGTCACGCCAATTTCCGCAGCGGCCACTTCGCTGCGCATGCGTTCCGCCAGCTCCTGTGCCACCGCAAGCGAGGCGCCGGGCAAGATCACGAGGAACTCCTCGCCACCAAACCGTCCGAGCAAATCCTCTGATCGACGCAGACATCGCAGCAGCGTGTTGGTCAATCGTCGTAGCACCTCGTCGCCGGCCAAATGACCATGGCGATCATTGTAGGCCTTGAAGCGATCCGCATCGATCGCCAGGATTCCCAACGGCCGCTCACGCTCCACACATTGGGCATGTACATCGGCCAGGTAAAGATCGATTCGTCGGCGGTTGCTGATGCCGGTCAGGCCATCGACATGAGCCATCTCATCCAATCGGCGATTGGCCTCGGCCAGAGCCTTGGTGCGCTCAGCGACGGTGGATTCCAGTTGCTGGGTTTGTTCCACCAGGCGCTGCGTTCGACGCGCAACCACCACCCGAAGGATCACCAGGGCGGCGATGACCAACAGCAGCAACCACACGGTTCGCGCCCACCAGGTCTCGTGCCACGCCGGCGCAATCACCAACTTGAACGGACGAATGGCACTGACGCGGCCCTCGGCATCGCGTGCTTGCGCCTCAAATTGGTAGCTGCCGGCGTTCAGCCCAAAGTAGGAATACCCGTCCTCCTCGTTCCACTCGGAAAATTCGCTCTCGTAACCCAACAAGCGAGCGCGATACTGTCGGCCTTTGGGTCGATTGAGGTCGGCCAGGGCATATCGGAAATCCACGGCGTAGGCGCCAGATTCGATATTCAACTCCGATGTCCCATCGATGGGCAGGCGCACACGAGCGCCGTCTGCACCGAACTGGGTGATCCGCCGCAACTGGATCACCGCCGGAATATCCGCACTCTGTGCACGCCCCGGCTGGTGAATGACCAACGCTCCGTCGCTGACGAAAATGGCCTCACCATCATCGCCGAGCGTATGCCGACGAAATGCGCCGCGACGCAGTCGGCGTGAAGGCAGCTCGATCCACTGCGAGCCATCGGTGGAGAACATCAAACGGCTTTCACTGAACGCCCAATGGTTGCCGTCGGCGCCAGCAAACACCCGCGTCCACAATTCGTCGACCTGGCGCAGGGCGCCAAGATTTCCCATGGACAAGGATTGGAACTGATCTCCCCTGCGCTCGAACAGCCCGCTGCTGGTCGACGCAAGCACGCGTCCACCGGGTAGTTGGAACACGCTGGCGCGATTCTCGCCGCCATAGCGAATCCCCGTTTCCTCAGCAATGAGCGTTGACACCTGCCAATCACCTTGTGGGGTCCGCAGATACTGACGCAATCCATGCCGCTCGCTGCCGGCCAAAACCTCGTCCGCCGATATCTCGACCACCGAATTGATGCGTTGCGCCGTTTCCGGCGCAGGCAGCGCCGCCAGCGTGGGGCCTGAGTCACGCAACTCAAGGATCCGCAAACCATCTTCGCCGGAGACATAGACCCGCGAGGAATCCAGCGTTGAACGATGAAACTCGCGGGGATAGGCCAACTCCTGGCTGATGGGAACTGTCTGCCCGCCTTCGAGCAACAACAAGCGATGCGATGACGCCAACACGGCACGCTGCGTATCCAGGGGCAACAAGTCGTGCATGAACGCGGGATCGGAAAAACTGGAGCGCTCCGCAAATCGTAGACCGACCCCGGCACTCAGCGCTGGCAACGCGCCCGCACTCGTCAGCAGGTAGTCGGTCTGATTCCACGTCGCCATCCCGTGCAAGGCGCCAACCGCGCCTTGTGACTCGTCAACGACGGTCAGCGCACTAGGCCAGGTGATGTGATGAAAGCCGCGACTGCCCGCCACGATGGCCCCGCCCGGGATGGCCTTGACGCCACCGAGAAAGCCAAACTCCAACCGAATCTCGACAAACTCGCTCAAGTCGGGCGCGACGATCACCACCGTGCCCTCGCTTGATGCCAATGCCAGCGAACCATCATCCAGGCGGTCCGCGTGCTCAAAATTGGTGGATGGCGCCATGCCCGCAGGCCTCACGGCGGGCATTGCGCCATCAGGACTCAGCCGCCACCATTCACCGGGCGCACCAGAACTTAGCCAGGTGCGTTCGGAACCACCCAACGGCAACAAGGTGTGGATGAGATCCTTTAGCTCCGACGTGCCGGGCACAGGCTGCCAGTCGTCATCTTGCAGACGACGGAACCCCTCACCGCGAAACTGCAGCCAGGTCTCGCCATTGCGAAACGCGATCTCGCCGAAGCGATCTGGATGGTGCCAATGTCGCACGACGCCGGTGTCGGGGTGCCAACGGAACACATCGCGCAGGGCGCGGAAATAAATGCCATCTGGACTGACGATGATGTCCCAGATGTCAGCGAACGCGCGTCCTTGCAGGGCGTCGGCGAAAAGCGGGGTGAGGTCGTGAAAGCGGCGTTGCCCATCTGCCTGCAGCACCAACTCACCAAACGCGCCATAACCACCGACAAACAAGCGGTCACCGATGGCGAGCAGATCGCGAGCGGTCTTTTCGGCACCGATGGGCAGGGTTGTCCACGACTCGCCGTCGTATTCGAGCACACCCGACTCGTGGCCCAGATACACAATGCCGCGGCTGTCGCGCTCGATCTGAAACACCAGCCCGTCGTTCTCACCCTCAATGGCAAAACTGACGTGCGGTGGTGCGCCTATTCGTTCTGCCGCCAACGCCTGCATGGACAGCACGGCCAGGACAAGGTATCCCGCTGCCCGCAGTCGGGTGCCGAGCCAAGACACACTCGCTTGCCGGTTACGCAGGACTGCTGAAACATCACTCATGGCTGCTGGAGACACCGCCGGTTTGCTCGTCCATCGGCATTAACCCACATCGACCGGTCACATCCAAACGCGGCCGCACGGAAGCGCCGGCAAGTTTCACCAATCCTTACAGACGCTCAATGCGCCGTCAGCGCCAGCAGCAGCGGTGTCGCGCCGGGCGCTCGCAATTCGACCGCGGTGACGACTTGCTCGGTGTCTGGGGCGTCCACCCGTATCAAATACACCAATAACTGCTGGCTACCGCCCCCGCGCAAACGCGACTCGGCGCTACGCAGCACCAGGGCGACATCGGCGCGCGGTTGGTGATTGCGTTTGGCCGAGTGAATGTCGCCGTCATAGGTTGTTGGAACGTCCAGCGTTTGCTCGGCTATCACTTCGCCTTTGGCGTTCAGCCACGCCAAGCGCAGGCCATCCGCCTTCGCCACTTGCTGATTGGTGATCAACAGGCTCAGCGCTTTCACTGTTTTGGTTGGCAGGGCAATGGGACCACTCCTGGAAGCAAAACTCGCTGCACCCAAGGCCATGCCTTGAGGTGCCAACTGAATGGCCGGCCCAAGCTCAAAATCGATGCCCCGCAAACGCAACAAGCCACGCGGCCAACTCGCGCTGTCGGTGATGCCCAAGCCGCGTCGGCTGCCCTGGAACCATTGCCGCTCAGGCACGTTGGCATGGTCGCGCAGATCAATCTGCGCAGCAGCAGCGTGCGGATGTCGGGCAGACGAGAGGCGTGCGTTCGCTGCGGAAGCGATCGGCAATCCGGGATCACGCGTTTGCCGCTCGGCAACGCTGGCCGCAACGGTCAACTGGTCACGGCTCGGCACCAGGTCTTCCGATTCGTGCTGCAAGCTGAGCAGCGGGCGGGGGTCGGAGGTTATCCGCAGTGCGGACAGGTATCCGAAATGACTGCGCGCGTGAATCCGCTCGCCATTGGCACTGAAGGCGAGACTGGCCAAACTGTCGGTACTCAGCAACCCCAGTTCGCGCCGCGCCTCAAGTGGCTGTCGCTTGTGCAAATCGAACAGACGAAATGCATCTGCTTCGCCCAACGCTGCCCAACGTCGATCCGGACTGAGTGCCACCGCTTCGCCCCACTCCACGCCAAGATCGGTCAGCTCGTAGCGCTTTCCCTGGCTATAGATTGCCGGCCGAGGTCCGTGTGCAAGCCAGCCATACCCGATATCGAATATCCGAATGTGCGCGGAAGGCGTCGCCACCACCGCCAGCTGACTGACCTCGCCGGATTCATTCCAACGCCGATGTTCGATGCTGGCCGGCAAGATCAGGCTGCGATCACTGCTGGCGATCAGAAGCTCCGAATCATCGGCGCCGGCGAAATTGACATCGCTGACGTTGAGTCGCTCACCGTCGATGGTGAGCGAGGCAAGCAATCGGCCATCATCAATGTGTCGCAGCTCGACGACCCTGCCTTGCCAGTGGGCGATGTAACGGCCACTGGCGGCCATGCGCAGGCCCGCCGGCAATCCCTCGGTTTGCGTTGGCGCGGCCAACCAACGTTTGCTGGCCAGGTCCACGGTTCGCCACCAAATTTGCAATGCACCGTGCTCGCTGATCCAGCCGACGTGCGCCACGGCGCGCCCGCTTGGCACCAACAAGAATTGTGCACTCGCGGGCAGTTCAAGCTCGGACACGCTGCCCGTGGACATCGATGCGTGGCTGTCGACCACGAGCAATTTGCGGCCAGCCGCCATCGCCCAGTAGCGACCATCAGCCGTCCCGGCAAGCAAATTTGGGTGTTCAGGCAATCCGACTTCCGAAGCTGGCTGAGTATCGGTCGCAGCCAATATCAGACGGTTCGACGTGGTTCTGCCTTGACGGTCGGCGACCAGCGCGCCGGGGTCGCCGACCAACGCGTCCTCGCCTTGCTCTGCAAAGCCCGTGCTTGGCAAGCGAAATAGCTTGACCTCGCCCTCGCTACCCTGTGTTGCCAGCAGTGCGCGCCCCGCGTGCAGCGCCGTCGCGTGGTAACCGGCGATCGTGCCGCGATGACGCAACACGCTGGTGGCGGGCGATTGCAGCAATCTTCCTGCGTCTTCCAATAACCGCCACAACACCGCTCGCCCGTCATTGGCGAGCAGCCAATGTGAGGATGCGTCGTAAATGGAGGCGCCGATGCGCTCGCCACCGCTGCGCAAGGGACGGCTCAACCAGCGTCGCTGCTGCAGATCAAACAGGCGAACACTGCCGCCATTGCTACTCACCGCCAACACCGATCCGCTGAAGCTCAGGTCGCCCAAAGCCAGCTCGCCGGCATCCAACACGCTATGCCGTTGCCCTAGTTGCAAGTCATGGAGCTGCAGTTCGCCGCCGGCACTGCCCAATGCCAACCAACGACCACTGACGTCGACGTTCCAGCTGCTCAACTCGGTGCCATCGGCGAAGGAAAACGTGGTGCGCGCGTCGTCGCTCGGATCCGGGCCCTCGAGACCCAGCAAACTGACCTTGGAGAATCCCTGATCGGCGCATGCCATCTGATCGCGATCGGGAATCAACAGACAATTACCGACCGCGGCATGAGGGAAGTATTTCCCCACTGCCTGCCAAGGATCGACCGACCACACCTGCATACCGTGTCGGGAGTCGCGAAGCAGCGCGCGTTTGCCATCAAAGCTGTAGGTGATTGCGGTTGCGTCCTTGAACGCCGCCGGCGGCGCAGTAAGAGTCCCATCGCGCAAATCCACCCGATGCATGAAGCTGGTATCGGGCCGCGCAACGCCGGAGCTGCCGCTGGGAAACAGCAACATGTGGCGACCGTCAGCGGCAGGCAACATCCGGCCGACAAAGCTGGGGCCCCACGGGGTGGGCGGTATGGGCGGACGAATGCGCCAGCGTTCGCCACGGCCTTCCACCTCCAACGCCACCACATCGCCGCCGCGCAGACCCGCCAGCAACAGGTCCCCACCTTCAGCAAACGCCAACGAGCGTCCTTCATCCGCAAACGTCCAACTGGATATTTGCCGCGGGGACGCCTCCAACATCAGCCGAATGCGACGGCGATCAACCTCGATGTCGGCGGCACTGTCTGTTGCTTCTGCCTCGGCCACATTGGCAACCAGACCGGGCAAGCCGGCCAACGCATCGCCACGCTCAGCCGCGGCCAATGCAGTGGCTCGACGCGCATCCCACAGGGTGCTTTGGGCCAGCGTTCGGCTGGCGTCGGACTGTAACCACAGCACGGTGGTTCCGGCCAAGCCGCTGAGCAGTGCCAGCAGCAGCCCCGCGGCCAGCACAGCGGCGCGAGGTTCGCGTCGCGCCCAGCCGCGCAAACGTTCCCATGGCGCCTGATGGCGCACGCTGACCGGTCGGCCATCCAGAAATCGCTGCAAGTCATCCGCCAGAGCGCGGGCGCTGGCGTAGCGATCAGCGGGATCACGCTGCAAACACTTGTTGCAAATGGCATCGAGATCCGCGGCGACGGCCACCCCACGCGTTCGTGCGGGCTCCACCTGCCAGCGCAACTCGGTGCTTTCCGCAGCTTCGTCCAGCGGCGGCTGACCGGTGAGCAAGGCATACAGAATTCCACCAAGACCCCAGACGTCGGTGGCGGCAGAAAGCTGGCGAGGATCACCCTTGGACTGCTCCGGTGCCATATACGCCGGCGTGCCGGCAACCACGGTGTCGCCTGCGCCCTCGGCTGCTTCCCCTACCCTTCGGGCCAGCCCGAAGTCGCTGACTTGCGGCTCGCCGCGTTCGTCGATCAGCACATTGCCTGGCTTCAAGTCCAGATGCAGGATGCCGACCTGGTGCGCGTACTGCACCGCTTCGGCCACCGTGCGCATCAAACTGGCGACGACGGCAGGCGCGGGATTGGGATTGCGCTTGAGCCATTGCCGCAGGGTCGGGCCACGCACCAGGCTCATCGAGAAGTAGTAGAGATTTTCGTAGCTGCCGATTTCGTACACCGGGACGATGTTCGGATGCTGCAACTGGCTGGCGTGGCGCGCTTCAGTGCGAAAGCGCGAGATCAACACCTCGGCCGAAAACGGATCGAATGACAACAGCTTGAGCGCAACCTCGCGATCCAGACTGACCTGTCGCGCGCGGTACACCACGCCCATGCCACCGGTGCCGATCTTTTCCAACAACTGGTAGTCGCCGAAGCGACTGTCGGTGGGATCGTCGAGGTTGAGCTCGGCCGCACGACGCAGTCGCGCCCACTGACTGATCTGCTGGGTCGGTTCGTCGAACTGACCCTCATCCGTGAATGCAGGGTCGACGGCGGTCACGTGGTGGCGCTGGTTGGCCCTGCGAATACGTAGACGGTGCCATTGTCGCTGCCGCCCACAACCAACGATCCATCGGCCGACAGCTTGATCGGCCAACTCATGTCCGATGTCGGGAAGGTCCACAGCGGCGCGCCATCCATTGAACGCCACAAATAAAAGCAGCCCGGTGTGTTGTCGGGATGACCGTCAGCGAGCGCAACCCAGGCGCCGGCGGAATCCATGCTCACCGAGTTGGGCGAATGTGCGGTCGTCGCCTGCCAGTACATCGCGGCGTTGTTGTACTTGCTGGCGTAGTAGGCGACCACGCCGCCGGTCGGTGTATTGCCCGCGCTGGCGATGAACATGCCGTTTTCGCTGCAAGCGACTCCGTAGATTGTGGTGGCGCCACCGGGAATCGCTGCCTGCCAGATCGATGCCGGGTTTTGCAGAAACTGCGCCACGTCGATCGCATACAGGATGCCGCTGTTGGCACCGACGTAGGCGTGCTGACCATCCGCCGACAGCGCGGCAAAGTGCAAGTAGGCGGAGTTGGGAAGTTGCCAACGCACCGCTGCGCCGGCGACGCCGTTGCTGATCGGAAACAGGATGATCTCGCCGTGGTAACTGCCTATCAGTCCGGTTGCACCGGCGGAGTCCAACGCCGTCACCAACGCCGTGTCGCCGCTGGCAGTCAAGCCGATCATGCTCGGCGTGCCGTTGAAGCTGCCGTCACTGGCCTTGGCAAACAGATAGCCTTGGTCGGCGCCGGCCAAAAGCAAGCTGGCATCGGCATTCAAGGCGACGATGTTGCCGCGTGATGGCAGTGTGTAGAACAGCAAAGAATCGCCGGTCGCGACGTCATAAGCCGCGATGAAGCCCTGATAGCTGGGTGTGCCGCTGTACCAACCACAGCTGGCAACGGTCGAACCATCTGCTGACGCGTCCACCCAATAAACGCCTTGCCAACCCGCGAACTCTGCCTGCATCAGCAAATTGCCGGCGCGATTCCATACGTAGGTGCCGAAGGTGCCGTATTCGCTGGTTGCCGATTCAGCCGCACTGATCCGACTGGCCGCGACGCGCGCCTCCTGCTTCAGAGAGGCATTGGCCGCGGCTGGCGTCGACGAAGTGCCACCGTAGGTATGAAAGAAGGTGCCGGCGACGACCACCCCTCCATTTGCTGAAGTAGCCACAGAGTTGATGTAGTAGCCGGTGTGCGGAACCTTCTGCCACAGCGGTACAGCAACGGGCGTAGTCATCGTATGCGAGGCCTCTATGCCTGCCTTTCAGGCCGCTCGATCCTGCCATATTCAGCCCCCTCGCGCTGCGAAATGACGGTGACCATTCCAGCACGCGTCGCGCGACCATTGACTCGCCACAATTACTGAACCGAACCTCGCTCGCCAACTCTTTTCGGCGCGTCCCTGAGGGAAACCACCCAGTGTCGGCTTGACAGTGCAACCGGGCGGGCGCGTTACTGCCTGCCATGCGCCCCCTGCCCGCACTTGCCGTTCACCGTTACCTGTTGATGCCGATGTTGAGCGGATTGCTGACACTGGTTGCGAGCGACACCGTCGTCGCAGCTGAATCCAATGTGCTGCTGCCGACTTCGACAACGCAGCCATTGGACTTCGGCCACGCGGTGGCGGTCACCACGGGTTGGGTCGCAGTAGGCGCGCCGTTTGAAGACGAGGCCAGCGGCGCCGTGTATCTGTTTGCCTGCGACAACAACCGCTGTCAGCCGCCAATCAGAGTTCGCTCGCCCGACCCGGATGAAAAATCCAGCTTCGGCGCGGCGTTGGCGCTGTCGGCGGATCAGCTGGTGGTGGGCAGTCCCGAGCGCGACCATGGCGTGGTCGACGTCTTCATGCGGCAAGGCAATCAGTGGGTGCACGACGATCAACTGGTCGCGTTCGATGGCAACGGCAATGCGCGTTTCGGTGCCACGCTCGCCCTTCAGGGCGGGCAACTTCTGGTGGGTGCCCCTCGTACCGACAGTGCGCGTGGCGCGGCGTATGCATTTTCCTTCAGCGGCGGCAATTGGTCGCAAGCTCAGCGTCTGGTGGCCCCGGTGCGTGCAGCGGGTGACCAGTTCGGCTACTCCGTGGCGCTGGCCGGCACGCGGGCGTGGATCGGTGCGCCGCTGCGTGATGCTGACGGCACTGGGCCTGGATTCGCCCGCGGCATGGTGAGCGCGTTTGAGCGCCTGTCCGGCAGCTGGATCAACACCGCCACCATCGTGCCCACCCAGCCCGCTGACGCCGAGCTGTTTGGCTGGAGTCTGGCGCTGCAGGATGGTTATGGCGTGGTAGGGGCGCCCGGGGCGAATGGTCGACGTGGCCGTGCTTTGGTGCTGACGGCCAGCGGCGGTGGCTGGACGGAGACGGCGACCCTGCTGTCGTCGAATTCGCAGACAGGCGACCGCTTTGGCTGGTCGCTGAGCGCAGCGGGAGTCGAAGTGGCGGTCGGCGCCCCGTTTGCGGGCGCGAGTCCCGGTTCCCGCTGCGGTCGCATTTTCCAGTTTCGCCAAGGCGTGGGTCCGGATTGGAGCGGCAGCGAAATGCGAGCGCGCAACTCCGAGCGCTCAGCCTCGCTTGGCTGGACGGTGGCAAGCGACGCCGACAGCGTGGTTGGCGGTGCACCGGGGCAAGGTTCAGCCGGCGGCGCTTTGAGATTCGAACAACAGGTGACCGTATTTGCCGATGGCTATGAAGGCGGCGAGAGCGGCTGCGCGGCGCCCTGATCGGCGAGCATCGTTGCCCGCTTCGCTTTGAATTCAGTCGAACAAGCCATGCCGAACGGCGTAGCGCACCAGCTCCGCGGTATTGCGCACACCGGTCTTGTCCAACACGCGGGCGCGATGGTTTTCGGCCGTCTTCACGCTGGTGTCCAGCTTGCGCGCAATCTCCTTGGTAGTCAGCCCTTCGATCACCAGATGAAACACTTCACGCTCGCGCGGCGTGAGGTCGCGGTACGGGTCATCCAAAGCAATCCGTGGTTGCTGCATTTGTTTCGCCAGCACACGGGCGGCGTGACTGCCGAAGTGGCCACGCCCCGCCGCCAGGGATTTCACCGCCAACAAGACTTCACTCGCTGGGCTGTCCTTGAGTAAAAAGCCCGATGCGCCAGCGCGCACCACGTGCACCACATACTCTTCCTCGGCGTGCATGGTCAGCACCAACACGCGCATGTTTTCGGGCTCACCCGCCAAACGACGTACTACTTCGATACCGGACAGCCGCGGCATCGAGATGTCGACCACGACCACATCCGGGCGCAGCCGCAAGGCCAGTTCGACGGCTTGAACCCCGTCACTGGCCTGCGCCACCACCTCCACTTCGCCACTGCGCTCAAGCAGCGCGACGATGCCTTCGCGGAGAATCGTGTGATCGTCCGCGACCAGTACCCGAATCCGGCTCATCGTGCGCCCAGCAAGGCGAGCGGCACATGCACGCGCACTTGTGTGCCTTCGCCGGGCAAGGACACCAGGTTGAAGCGGCCGCCGAACAAACTGACCCGCTCCCGCATGCCGGCCAGTCCTGCACTGCGACCTTCGCTCGCCGCCGCGAGGCACGCCGACACATCGAATCCGAGGCCATCGTCCACGATCAGGATCGAAAGCTGACTCGCACGCGTCGCGACGCGTATCGATACGTGCTTCGGCTTGGCATGGCGAGATACGTTGGTGAGCGCTTCTTGCACCACTCGAAATGCCAATGTTGCTAGCTCCGGACCGAGTGCCTTTTCGTCGACATGCACCTCGACGTCGACCTCACTGTCGGTCGACTCGGCGCAGGAGCGTGCCAGCCAACGCAGCGCCGCCTCCAGACCGAGATCATCGAGGATTTGTGGTCGCAACAAGCGCACCAGGCCCCGCGTCTCGGCCAAGGCGTTGTCGCAAAGCATGATGGCCTGATCGAGACTGGCGATGTCTTCAGACGTGGTTGCGCGCGCGCGTACGGCTTCCACTCGGTGCCGCAGGGCGGAAAGATTCTGCCCCACACCGTCATGCAGATCGCGCGCGATGCGTCGGCGCTCTTCTTCTTCGACGCGCCATACCGAGCGCGCCAAGTGGCGCAGCCGTGCTTCACCGCCGCGCAGGTCTTCGAACAGACGATCCTGCTCGCTGCGCAAGCGCGCCAACTGCTCCTGAAAGGCTTCGGGAATGCTGGTTGCCGGGACACGCGGCTCGTTGGATCGGCTCATGGCAGCTGGCTTCCGGGGTTGAGTTCTGAAGCGGCCCACGCGCGAAAAGCGGTGCGTGCCGGTTCGCTTAGCTTGACTGCGATTTGTTCCATCGCGCGCGTGGCTCGCTGCGTCGCTTCGGCGCGCTCGGCTGCCGGCAATTGCTTTGATGCCAAAGCCGCGATTCGCCATTCCTGACCGTAGGCGGGCAACTTGCTGATCAGGCTGCGCGCATCGCGATAGGCCAAACCCTTTTCGTCACCGAGTTGCAGCCGCAGCAACAACAGGTCGAGGCGCAGCGGCACGCTGGCGAACCGGTGGAGCCCCGACTCTGCCGCGACGATCTGCCGATTTGCATCGTTGGTTTTGCCGAGTGCCAACAAGGCCCGCGTGTGTTCGATCCGGTTGCCAATCTCCGCTGCTGCCGCACCCGCTGTGCTCGCCAGTTCCAGTCCCTCCAGCGCGAATCGGCTGGCGTCCTCTGGTCGACGGGTCTCGTTGGCCAACCGAGCCTGCCGAACATTCAGCAGCGCACGCTGCTCGACATTGGCGATGGGTTCACTCGTCAAGGTCGCGATGGTCTCCGCAGCGGCTTGCCATTCCCCCAAATCGAGCTGGATCGCCGCCAGCTGCAAGTGCATTTCCACGGTGCCGCGCAGATCGCCTTGCTCGGCAAAAAATGCAGCCGCTGCATTCACCTTCGCCAGCGCAGCGGCGTAGTCGCCTTCCAGTCGATCAAGCTCCGCAAGCGCAGCCAAGGCGGTACTTTGCTCCTCACGCATCTGCAAACCTTCGGCCGCCTGCAAGCTGGCGCTGACGATGCGGCGCGACTCGGCGAAATTGCCGCGAGCCATGGCAGACAAGCCCAGCCCTTGCTGGGCACGAATCGCGCCCGCACGATCATCGATGGTGCTGTAGGCCTGCTCGGCTTGCTGCAAGAACACCTGCGCATTGTCGAACTCGCCGACGTGGTAATAGGCAAATCCCACGTTGAGCAGGCTTTCGGCGATCCAGCCCGGATCGCCAGTCACTTGCCGAAATCCAAGCGCTTCGCGGTAAGCCGTCAGCGCCGTGGCGAAGTCACCACGCTCTTCGGCGACCAGGCCGATATCATTGACTAGATCCGCCATCGCCGCCGGATCGCCGATGGGTTCGATGATGACTCGCGCCGCTGCAAGGGTGGCGTCAGCCTCCGCGAACCGCCCCTGGATGGAGCGCACGGCCGCCAGGTTACGCAAACTCGCGGCGTGACCAAGTAGATCGCCTAGCGCTTTGCGCATGTTCGCGGCGCGTTCAAACTGATCACCGGCCGCATCGATCTGCCCCAGCTGGCGATACCCAATTCCCAGCGCATGGGTCCCGTCGGCCTGCATGCGCTTGTCGGCCACCCGGTGGGCCGAAACCAGCGCGCGCGTCAACGCATCATCTACCGCCACCTGCGAGTCGCCCATCAACAGTTGCGACTTGCCAAGCAGATACCACGCGTCGACGTTGCGTGGATCGCGCTCAACCAAAACACGCAACTCGTCGGCGGCATCTTCATATCGCCCCATCGCGATCAACACACGTGCACGCAGCTGACGCAGAGGTTGGTTGGACGCAGCCACGGGTGCCAGATCGATACGCTGCAGGGCATCTTCAGGCGCACCCGTCAGGTACTCGGCGAGCGCGAGAACCCGCTGCCAACCTGGCAAATTTTTCTCCACCGAAATCTGGAGTACCTCGCGCGCCGCGTTCTTCGCTTCCGTCATCCGGCCGTCGCGCTCAAGGGTTTCCAGCGCCCACCACCACTCGTCCGCCGATGATTCGGCACCCAGCGGGTGATCCTCGATCGCAGCGGCACCCTGCAGCGGTGATATGCGAGCGAGTCGCCGCAAGCTCTCTGCGCTGGCGAAGTCCGCAGCGCTCAACGGCGCGTCAAGGCGTTGCGCGAGCACACCCCAAACTCGGCTCAACAATGCATCGATCACTTCGCCAACGTTGGCGACAAGCTGCTGCTGCCAGAGCACTTCGCCGCTGCGGCCATCGCGCATGCTGAGTTCAACGCTGGTTTCGCCTGCTGCCGACGCGATTGCAATCTCGAGCACTTCGCGAACCGCCAAGCCTTCCAGCAGACGCGGGCGCATGCGCTGCGACTGAGCCCGTGCAATCCCCAGCTCGCGCAAGGTGCGTTCGACTCTGATCGAGTCGAGCACGTCGACGCCGGCACTCAACAACTGGGCCGTCAATGCGCGCTCGAAACCCAGTTGCAGAGCCCGATCCATCTCACTCTCAGGCTGAGGCCCGGGAATGATGGCAAGTGCCGGACGCGGAGCAACGACCGCCACAGCGGCTGGTTCGCCCCACCGACCGAGTGGCATTTGTATGCCGAGCGCGCCCAGAACACTGAGCACAGCCAGCACAACCAAGGCAGCGGCGCGTTGCCGACCGGACCAGAGCGAGCGTGGCAAACGCGCTTCATCAATGGCCTGAACTACTGCGTCAGCATTCTGCACGCGCCGCGCCGGCCGCACGTCAAGCAGCCTATCGCAGAGGGC
>JBQTGY010000152.1:0-15004 GCA_052390415.1 Pseudomarimonas sp.
GTGGTGTCGGGATTTCAGTCGTTTGCTCTTCCGATGTTGGCGCCAACGCTTGCGCGCAAGGCCCCGATCAGTGCGGTGTCGCCGGACAGGGCCACCGAGTGGCCGAATTCGTCGTTCGCCTCGCCATCAAAGGGCGTGAGCTTGTCCTGCAGGGTCCAGGTGCTGCCGCTGCGCGTATAGACGTACGCCGCACCCTGATCGCTGGCACCGATGTCGTCCAGGTGGGCCCCGACCAGCGCGGTGTCGCCGAACAGGGCGACCGCGATGCCGAATCGGTCATTTGCCGCGCCATCGCCGGACGTGAGTTGAGCCTGCTGGGTCCAGCTGCTGCCGCTGCGGGAGTAGACGTAGGACGAACCCTGATTTTCGTTGGTGCCGATGTCGTCGAAATGGGCCCCGACCAGCGCAGTGCTGCCAGACAGGGCGACCGACAAGCCCAGTCGATCGCTGGTGGTGCCGTCGCCAGCCGTGAGCTTGGCCTGCTGGGTCCAGGTGCTGCCGTTGCGCGTATAGACGTACGCCGAACCCCGATCGCTGGTGCCGATGTCGTCCAACCAGGCCCCGACCACCGCGGTATCACCGGACAGGGCCGCCGAGATGCCGAATTCGTCTCCTGCCGCGCCATCGCCAGCCATGAGTTTCGCCTGCTGGGTCCAGTCGCTGCCGCTGCGGGTGTAGACGTAGGCCGCACCCTGGTTGTTGTCGCCGACGGCCCCGACCAGCGCGGTGCTGACCGACAGGGCGACCGACGAGCCGAATCCGTCGCTTGCGGCGCCATCGCCAGCCATGAGCTTGGCCTGCAGGGTCCAGGTGCTGCCGCTGCGGATGTAGACGTAGGCCGAACCCTGGTCGGTGTTGGCGACGAAGTCGTCGAAAGGCGCGCCGACCAATGCGGTGTCGCCGGACAGGGCCACCGAGATGCCGAATCGATCTCCCGTCGCGCCGTCGCCGGCCGTGAGCTTGGCCTGAAGGGTCCAGGTGCTGCCGCTGTCGGAAAAGACGTAGGCCGAACCCTGGTCGGTGTTGGCACCGACGTCGTCCAGCTGGGCCCCGACCAGTGCGGTGCTGCCCGACAGGGCGACCGAACAGCCGTATGCGGAGTTCGTCGCTGCGTCGGCCGCCTAGATATTGGCCTGCTGGGTCCAGGTGCTGCCGCTGCGGGCAAAGACGTAGGCCGAACCCTGGTCGGCGCTCGCGCCAATGTCGTCGAATAACGCTCCGACCAGCGCGGTGCCGCCGGCCAGAGCGACCGACCAGCCGAATTGGTCGTTCGTCTGGCCATCGCCGGCCGTGAGCTTGGCCTGCAGGGTCCAGGTGCTGCCGCTGCGGATAAAGACGTAGGCCGAACCCTGATTTTCGTTGGCACCGACGGTGTCGAATCGCGCCCCCACCAGCGCGGTGTCACCGGACAGCGCGACCGAGAAGCCGAATTGGTCGTTCGCCTCGCCATCCGCGCCAGCCAGCGACCCATCGCTCGTCAACTTCGCCTGTTGGCCAATGGATTCGCCGAGGGCTTGTTTCAGCGCGGCCCAGCCGGCGTCGTCCAGCTCGGCGGGCTTCTCGGGAAACTGCGAATTCGGAGCGGCATGGAGCGCCGGCGATACCAGCGCCAGCAGGGTGATCAATGCGAAGACCAGGGTGCGGCTGCACGTCATGGCCGTCCGTCTATCTCTGATGGTTCGGGTCCAGACGCTGCCCGAGATGGCAGTCGGGGCGCACAGCAACGCGCTCGAAAGCTTGCCAGGCGACTTGCTCATGATTTCCCCCTAGGACCCCGAATGCGTCCGGACAGCCAGACTCTACGCCTTAGAGGCGCAGAAACCGGGTGGAAGTGATCAAGCAAGCGACCCCAGGGCGAGGTCTTCGATGGTGTGGCTCTGGCCCGCGGCACGGTGCTCGGCATAGGCGGCCTGGAAGGTCTCCAAAGCGCCCTGAAAGCCGGTCTCGCGCGTGCGCCAGGCGGCGGCGGTGGCAAGTGCGAGCAGCACGACCGCCATCCGCCTGGAAGGTCTTGAGCCCGCGGCAAGATGGCCGCGCGCGCTGAGGATCAGTGAGCCCTTCGACAAGCACAGGGCGAACGGTCGTCAACAGGGCGCATCGTGACTGAACCTACCGCGACGATTGCGGCAGGGTGATCGGTCACCCGACGCCCCCAAGGACCCTGCGCAGCAGGCGGCCCACGCAAAGTCCCGCGAAGCGCGTTGAACACGCTGACAGTCCCGATCAGGCGCTGTGCCGACTCTGGACTGCGCGTGAATTCGCTGCGATTCTTCGCGACAGACCCCGCGGATCGTTGTCGCATGAATCCCGATGCCCCCAGGCCGCCGCACGATTCAGCGGGTCCGCGTGCCAACGCCGAAATCGACACGGGCTTCTGGAACGCGACCGTGCTGCCGCTGCTCGAGCAGATCGCCGAGCGGCACCTGAAGGGCGAGCGCGCGGGCATCACGCTGGAACCGGCGGACCTGGTGCAGGAGGCGTATCTGCGGCTGTCGGGGCTGGCGATGCCGCTCAACGATCGCCACCATTTCGTGCGCATGGCTTCCACCGCGATGCGGCGGGTGCTGGTCGACCATGCGCGCCGCAAGGAGGCGGCCAAACGCGGCGCGCGGCCGGTGAAGATCACCTTGCGCCAGTGGGATGACGATCCCCTCGACCGTGGTGCGGTGCAGTTGCTGGAACTGGACACCTTGCTCAATGACCTGGCGCGCGCCGATCAGCGCAAGGCACAACTGGTCGAGATGCACTACTTCGGGGGTCTGACCCGTTCCGAAATGGCCGATGCCACCGGACTGTCGCCGGCGACCCTGGGCCGCGAGCTGAGTTTTGCGCGCAGCTGGATCCGCGCCCAGCTCAGCGAAGCGCGCTGAACCCATGGGCTCGCCCACCAGTCAGACCGGACCTGGCCCATTGTCGTCGCTGGAGGCGCTGTTTCATCTCGCCCTGCAGCAACCGCTGGCGGAGCGCCCGGCCTGGGTCGACGAGCACCTCCGCGGCGATGCTGCGCAGGCGCAACTGCTCAAGCGCATGCTCGAACATGCGCAGGCCGAGGCAACCGGGCTGGGCCAGGCGATCGGTGAATTCGCCCGCGAAACGGCTGCCCCGCGTGATCGCACCGAAGAGCGTATCGGCCGTTACCGCCTGATCGAGCGGCTCCGTTACGGTGGCATGGCCGAGGTCTACCGCGCCGCCCGCGACGATGGCGAGTTCGAGTTCGAGGTGGCGCTCAAGGTGGTGCGCAGCGACCGCATCCGCCCGGAGTTGAACGCGCTGTTCGCGGCAGAACGCGCCCTGCTGGCGCGCCTGAAGCACCCCAACATCATCCAGATCTTCGATGGCGGCACGACTGCCGATGGCGAGGCGTGGTTCGTGATGGACCTGCTGGATGGCCTACCGCTGCCGGCCGCCATCGTCCACCATCAGCTCGACGGTCCGTCGATCCTGACCCACCTGACCGATCTGTGTGCCGCCATCGGCCATGCCCATGCGCAGTTGATCGTGCACCGCGACATCAAGCCGGAGAATGTGCTGCTGTGCCGGACCGCGCAGGGTCTGTCGGTGAAGCTGATCGACTTCGGCATCGCTGCCGGAATGCAGTCCGGCCTCGGCGAGGCCAGCGGGACGCCTGCTGCGGGCGCCGGCTGGCACAGCCCCGGCTATGCCGCCCCGGAGGCGCTCGCCGGCCAGGGGCAAGGGGTTGCGGCCGATGTGTTCGCGCTGGGCCGGCTGCTGCTCGATTGTGTGGCGCTGTGCCCACCGCGCTGGCGCGACGAACTGCGCGCCATCGGTGAGCAGGCCAGCCACGCCGATCCCGCGCGGCGTTATCCGGCCGCGTCCAGTGTCGCCGAAGACCTCGCCCGCATGCGCCGCGGCGAACCGATTTCGCTGTTCCGCCAACGCCGCCTGCATGTGTTGCGCAAAGCGCTGTCGCGCCACCGTTGGGCCGTCGCCGGCGCGCTGCTGGTGCTGTCTGCGGGTGCCATCTGGCTGTGGCGCGAAGCCTCCTTGCGCATCCTGGCGCAACAGGCCACCGCTGTGGCCGAAGCCGAACGCGACCGCGCCGCCGCCATGCGCGACTTCCTGTTGCGCGCCTTCGATGCCAGCAACCCCGAACTCAATCGCGGCGAGGAGCCGCGCCTCTCCGACCTGGTGGTCGAACAGCTCGCTCTGCTGCAGCAGGCCACGCACCTCGATCCCGACTCGCATCTCCAGTTGCTCATGAGCTTCGGCGATCTGCTGCTGCAACTCGACCGTCTGGATTTGGCCGACCAGACGTTCCAGCAGGCCATCGGGCTGCTCGAATCCGCCGGCCAGCAGGGCGACTTCCGCTGGATCCGGATGCACACGCGGCGCGGCCGGGTGGCCAGTTATCAAGGGCGTTTCGACGCGGCCAAGGGGTTCTTCGAACGGGCCAAGGCAGCGCTGGATCGCTGGCCAGCGTCCCTTGACCAGGCGCGCGAGGCCTCGCAGCTGTACGCGGCCTGGGGCGCCAGCGCCCAACGTCGCGGCGATCTTGAGGAAGCCGAGCGGCTGATCCGCATCGGACTCGAAGCCAAGCCGGTGCTCAAGGCCGCTGGGGATCCGGCTGGCGACGATGCCGCGATGCGCGTGACGCTCGGCGCGATCCTGAGCGCCAAGGGTGATCTCACCGGCGCCCTCGAAACGTTCCAGCTCGCCGATGCCGACCACCGGGCCGCCGGCTTCAGCCAGACCATTCCGCACCTCGCCCTGCTGGGATGGCTGGGCATCACGTTGGATCGGCTGGGTCGCCCCGCAGAGGCCGAGCCCTACCTGCGTGAAGGTGTCACCGTGGCGGAGAAGCTGTTCCCCAATCCGCACGCCCTACTCAGCGGAGGCTACGCCAACCTCGGCCGCATGCTGCTCAACCAGGGGCGGCTGGCGGAGGCCAGGCCGCTGATCCAGCGCGCCTTCGAAGTCTCCGAAGCGGCCGGTGCCGCGAGCACCCCCGACCACGCCTCGCGCCTGCTGTCACTCGGCCTGCTGGCGTTCGAATCCGAGCAGTTCGATGCGGCGATCACCCGCTTCGAGCAGTCGCTGGCGCTGACCGAGTCCACCCTGGGCCCAAGCCACCGGCGCAGCTTGTCGACCCGGCTGGCGCTCTTGACCGCACGCGCCGAATTCACCATCGATAGCGGTTTGCTGGCCGCCATCAACCTATTGCTGGTCGACGTTGGCCCCGCACCGTTCCGCGCCGAAGCGCTGCTATTGAAGGCACGGATCGCGGCCAGCCAGGGCGCCAACGCGGATGCGCAGGCGGCGCTGGCTGAAGCCCGCACCCTGATGTCCGCGGCCAAGGGGCCGTCGCCGGACGCGCCCAAGCAACAGTGGATGGAAGCCCGCGCCCTGCTCGCCATGTCTCAGCGCGAAGACGCGCGGGCGGCCTTCCTCGCCGCCGCCGCCGCCTGGGCGGCCTCCGGCCGCGAAGCCCACCCCGGACGCGGCCGGACGCTGCTGCACGCCGCGTTGCTGCACCCGGACCCCAGCCCCGAACGCGCGCGCCTCGGCAGCGAGGCACGCACCATCCTGAGCCAGCACCTGCACCCTCCCGCCGCCTCCCTGCGCACGCTCGAATCCCTCTGATCCACCTTGCGCCGGTGCGCCGAATCGGTGCGCCGATGCGGACCGTGACGATCGCGATCCGCCCATTCCGATTGGCAGTGGGTCGAAGATCGGTATCACGATGTCGGCGCACTGCCGTTGATCTGGATGCGGATGCTTTTGAAACCCTTGGGGGATGTTCTGGGCTTAAGCGCCAGCGCTTTGCAGCGACCAGTGCGCGCAGCGCTGACCGCCCCGCATTCAGCCGCCCAAGCCCGCCGAATCTGCCATGAATTCGAATCCAGTTCGCGCCCTGCCCTGGC
Organism: Pseudomarimonas sp.; assembly: GCA_052390415.1. GTDB lineage: Bacteria > Pseudomonadota > Gammaproteobacteria > Xanthomonadales > Xanthomonadaceae > JANNWF01. Next base: position 5,883 of record JBQTGY010000152.1, read on the forward strand.
AAGTGTCCTGCGCTGTCAAATTGTGTTGACAGCGTTGTCATACAGGTTTACAACGTGGCCTGAGCCAGCTGACGACCGGGCCGTTGTGCGCGCGGTGCGAACGTCACGGTCGCAGCCGCACTCCACGCGATGGCTGGTGCGCGGATTCCGGCTTTCATGCAACAGACCGGAAACTTGCTGGCAGCGACACGCAAGAACATAACCAACATACGGGTCAACTCTGGGAGGGGGAACACCATGTCCATCGATTCGAAGCGCCGCCATCACCTCGGCATGGCGGGACCAGCCCGCCATCGCCGCGCCATCCTCACGTTGTGTATCGGCGCTGCTTTGCATTCGCCGGTGTGGGCACAGGAAGCAGCGGCTGATGCAGATCCTGATTCTGCGTCTGAAGCCAGGACTGAAGCAGAGCTTGAAGAGGCGAAAGAACTCGACACCGTCAACGTGACCGGCATCCGCGCCTCGCTGATGCGCGCGCAGGACATGAAGCGCGACGCCGACACGCACATCGACGCCATTTCCGCCACCGACATCAGCGCGTTACCCGACGTCAGCGTGCTGGAAGCCTTGCAGCGCATCCCTGGCATCTCGATCGAGCGTTTTGCGGCCAAGGATGACCCGGACCACTTTTCGACCGAGGGCAGCGGCGTGACCCTGCGTGGTCTGCCCAACACCCGCAGCGAGTTCAACGGGCGCGACACGTTTTCGGCCAACAGCGGACGCGGCCTGTCTTTCCAGGACGTGCCGCCCGAGCTGATCGGCAGCGTCGAGGTGTTCAAGAACCAGACCGCCGATATGGTCGAAGGCGGCATCTCCGGCACCATCAATCTCAATACGCGCAAACCGCTCGACTCTGATTCGCGACTGTTGCAGTTTTCCGGCCAGGCCAACTACGGCGATCTTGAGGAAGAGGTCACACCGAGCTTCTCCGGCTTGTTCAGCAACGTGTGGGACATGGGCGGCGGCCGGTTTGGCCTGCTCGCCAGTCTGTCCCATTCCGATCTCGACTTCCGTTCCGACGGCGCCCAGTTCGGCGCGCATGTGGAACAGGGAGCCGGCAGCGGCCGCTATGCGCCGATCAATGCCGGCATCCGCACCACTTCAACCAATCGCAAGCGCGATGGCGCGTCCCTCGCCCTGCAGTTCGAGAACGCCGACCGCACGTTCGACTTCACCGGCGAATACGTGCGCTCCGACAGTGATACCAGCTGGGTGGAGTACGCATTTTTCTCCGACGACGCGGGCAGTTCGCCGGGTGCCAACACGGTCTACGACAACCAGGGTCGGTTCCTCAGCGGCACGCTGCAGGGCGTGGCGTCGGGCCTCGGACCGCAAACACGTGGTTCGGACGGCAATACGCTGGTCGAAGACTATTCGCTGACCTTCAACTTCCGGCCCAACGACCGTCTGTACCTGACCGCCGACATGCAGTACGTGGAGTCGAGCACCGACATCGTCGATCTCTCGGTATTCGGCGGTCTGGCTCGCCAGAGTGGCGGTCCGAGCGGGGTCAACATCGATTTGCAGCGAGGAAGCGGAACACCGCGGATCAACTTCCGGAGGCCAGATGGCGCCACGCAATCCGATGCGGACTACTTCGCCGATCCGAACAACTACTTCTGGCGCGCCGCGATGGATCACATCGAGGAATCCGAGGGCGACGAACTCGCCTTCCGCTTCGATGCCGACTACGCCCTGGATGGCGATTTCTTCCGCGAGGTGGAGGCCGGCATCCGCTCGGCCGAACGCGACCAGACCACCCGTTGGTCGACCTACAACTGGGGCAACCTTAGTGAGACGTGGACTGGCAACGGTCTGGCAAGCTTCGCGGGTGGAGCGTCGGGTTCGGGCTTCCGACTTGACCAGAGCGGTCCGTTCAACTTCGGCAGTTTCCACAACGGCGACGTCGGTGGCCTGCCGGGCGGAGTGGGTGTATTCCCCGATCCCATCCTGGTAACCGACTACGCCACGTTCCGGCAGAACTTCGACGTGCCCAGCGTATTCCGTGGTTCGTTGAGCGGTCGTGCAGGAGCAAACGGGTTCTACATCCCGGCCGAGATCAATGGCACCAATGAGCAGAACTCGGCCGCTTACGTGCGACTCAATTTCGAGAACGATGCGGAGAATCGCTTCGGTGGCAACATCGGCCTGCGTTATGTGGAGCAGGACACGCGGGTCAATGGTGGTATCGCCTTCCCCACCCTCAACCTGAGCCCGGAAGTGGCAGCGACCCTGCCGGCCGAGGTGCGCGCATTTGCGAACGGTGCCAGCAGCACCGAAGCCGCACGCTCAAGTTTCGACACCATCTTGCCCAGCCTGAATCTCAAATACGAAATCACTCCCGACCTGCTGCTGCGGTTTGGTGCGTCCAAGGCAATTGCATTTCCGGAGCTTGGCAACCTTCGCTACAACTACAACATCTCGGCCGACATCACGACCAATGCAGACGGTACGGCAACGCTCAACCGCTTCTTCCAGAGCAGTGGCAATCCGTTCCTCGATCCGATGGAATCGAAGAACTACGATCTGTCACTTGAGTACTACTTCAGCGAGTCCGACTATCTGGCGCTCGGTGTGTTCTACAAGGACATCCGAAACTTCTTCTCCAACAACACCATCGAGACACCGGTCAGCAACAACGGGGTAACCCAGCTGGTCGACATCGACCAGCCGATCAATATCGGCCAGGCCTCGATCACCGGTCTCGAATTCTCCTACCAGCAGTTCTTCGACCAGCTTCCAGGGATCTGGAGTGGGCTCGGTGTGCAGTTCAATTACACCTACCTAGATCCGAGTGATGTGCCGCAGCAGAACCTGCGCCCGGTGCAGTCGGGCAGTGGCGACGATGCGAACAGGGCCAGCATTCCGTTCGACAATTTGCCGCTGCAGAGTTTGTCCGAGCACCAGTACAACCTGGTCGGCATCTTCCAGAACGACCAATGGGAAGCGCGGCTCGCGTACAACTGGCGCGACGAGTACCTGCTGACCATCCGCGAAGTGAACATCGGGCTGCCGACGTTCGCCGAGGACTACGGCCAGCTTGACGGCTCGCTGTTCTACCGGTTCAACGACCGCTGGCAGGTCGGGTTGCAGGCCTCCAATCTGCTGCAAGACGAAGTGGTGACCGAGAACCAGGTCAATGCCGAGGGTCTGCGCGTATTCCGCAGCTCCTTCATCTTCGACACCCGCTATACCTTCGTGCTGCGCGGCACGTTCTAGTGGCGTGCTTCGCGATTGATGGAGAGATTTCACGCCAACAGTCGCAGGGCAATTGCCAATTCAGAAGCGGCGTCGCAGGAGCGACGCCCTCCAACAGCTGGCTCGAATGCGGATGAATGAATGCGAGCCGATGGAGGGCCGCGCTCCTGCGCGGCTGCTCTGATTTGGGGTGTTCGGTACATGCTGAGACGGTCCGATTTTTGGCAAACACGGCATCAGGGTCGGTTGACCCAAACTTCCGCCTTTGGGCAATCTGAGGCGGCGGCGTATTGCAGGCGATAGCAAAAGTGATGAACGCGACGGAAACGGGCGAAGGGCCGGTGCGCCACGTAGTCATCGCCGGTGGAGGCAGCGCGGGCTGGATGACGGCGGCCGCACTCAGCAGCGTGCTCGCTGGCCGCAACATGCAGATCACTTTGATCGAGTCGGAACAGATCGGCACGGTCGGTGTCGGCGAAGCCACCCTGCCCCACCTGCGCTATTTCAACCAGCGGCTCGGCATCGACGAGCCAGACTTCATGCGCGCCACCGGCGCGACCTACAAGCTGGGCATTCAATTCGCCCATTGGGGCCGCAAGGGGGATACCTATATCCATCCCTTCGGCGACTTCGGCAGCGAGGTCGACGGGCTGGGGTTTCACCATGCCTTCCTGCGCGCGCAAGTAGCGGGGAACCCGCATGATCTGGGCGATTACTCCCTGCCGGTGTGCATGGCGGCGGCGGGACGGTTTGCTTTTCCCGATCCTGATCCTTCGTCACTCGCCGCAACTTTTTCATACGCGTATCACATCGATTCATCGCTGTATGCGCGTTATCTGCGCCAGTTCTCCGAAGCTCGCGGCGTGCAGCGGCAGGAAGGCCGCATCGTCAACGTCGAGCAGGATCCGGAAACCGGCTTCATCCGCGCCGTCGTGCTGGAATCGGGTCAGCGCATCGAGGGCGACCTCTTCATCGATTGCTCGGGCTTCCGTGGCCTGCTGATCGAGCAGACGCTCAAGGCAGGTTACGAGGACTGGAAACATTGGTTGCCTTGTGACCGTGCCATCGCCATTCCCTGCGAAGGCGTGGCCGATCCGCCGCCCTGCACTCAGGCGAGTGCAGAGCGCGCCGGCTGGCGCTGGCGCATTCCGCTGCAACATCGAATCGGCAACGGCCACGTGTATGCAAGCGATTTCTGCAGCGATGACGAAGCGCTGGATGTGTTGCGCGCTGCGCTGCCGGGGCGGGCACTGGCCGAACCCAACCTGCTGCGTTTTCAGACCGGACGGCGGCGGCTCAGCTGGTCGCACAACTGCGTGGCGATCGGACTCTCGGCAGGTTTCCTCGAACCGCTGGAATCGACCGGCCTGCACCTGATCCAGCTGGCGATCATGAAGCTGGTGGAGTTTTTCCCCGGCCGCGCGATGGAGCCAACGCTGCGCAATGAATTCAACCGGCTGATGCAGATGGAGGTGGAGCGGGTGAAGGATTTCCTGATCCTGCACTACCACGCCACACAGCGCGACGACAGCCTGTTCTGGGATCACTGCCGAACGCTTGATCTACCCGACTCGTTGCAACACAAGCTGCAGACTTTTCGCGAAACCGGGCACGTGGTGCGCTACCGCGAAGGGCTGTTTCTGGAGCCCAGCTGGATCGCCGTGCTGCTGGGCCAGCGCTGCCAACCACGCCGGCTCGATCCACGCATCGAACGTTATCCGCTGGCCTCGCTGCAAGCCGGGCTGGAGGCATTGCGGCAGCGGATCGGCCGCTGTGTCGAGGGCATGCCTCGGCATGAGGAGGCCATCGAGCGTATCGGTGCCGTTGACGAACAAGGCTGGCGGCGCGCGTCGATGAGTCTGTACGGCATGCGTGAGGCTACCCATTAACGCCGCCGAGGCACCGCTGCGCAGCGTGCTGGTGACCGGCGAGCCGGTGCATGCGTGGATGATTGCCGCGCGTTTGGCGCGTGCATTGCGCCGCCACGAGGTGCGTGTGTTGGTGCTGGAGGAAGACGGTGAGCAAACACCCGGCGTGCTGTGCTTCGACCCTGACATCCATGCGTTCCATCGAACCCTCGGCGTCGAGCCCAGCGGTGTGCTGCGTCATCTGCGTGCCACGCTGCGTCATGGCACCCACTTCGCCGACTGGAGTGGTCGCGACCAGGGTGGCTTTGTCGGCTTTGGCAGCGCCGGACAACTGATCGAACGGATGCCGTTTCAGCACTACGTGACTGCACTGCGCAAGCAGCGTGGTGGGGCGCGACTGGTTGATTACTGCCCCGCCGCTCAAGCAGCACGGGCTGGCAAGTTCGCGCTGGAAGGCAGCGGTCCTCTAACCGGACTTGAGGCCGGACTCAGCGTCGAGCGTGCGGATTACCTCAACTTCCTGCGTGCATTGGCGAGCGATCTCGACGTCGGGCATGTGGTCGGGCGACTGCAGCAGGTCGAGTGCGACGCTGACGGTCATGCGCAGACGCTGTGCCTCGAAGATGGACGGCGTGTTGTTGCTGACGCGTACTTTGACTGCACACAAGACGCCACGCTCGCAAGCGCTGGCGGCTCGCCTCAGCGCCACCCGTTTCCCGCACAAGTCGGTAGCGTTCGACGCGAGCGGCGTCGAGCGCGACTCCCTGGCCCTGCCCCACTGTTCGATCAGATCGTCTGCCGCGAAGACGGTTGGGAACGCTTGCGCTGCGTCGGCGACAGCGTCGAGTCCGAGCGCGTGTGGACGGTCGATCCGCACAGCCCAGGTGCCAGGCAAGTTGCGAATGGGCTGCTTCGCGCGCCTTGGCAAGGCCGCTGCGTGGCGCTGGGGCCTGCACTGGGTGACTCGGTCGATCTGGTCGCGGACCGCTGGCTGCTGACCCGCCGGGCTATCGCACACTGGCTGCGTCTGCTGCCGACGCGTGATCCGCCGCCCAAGCTGCGAGACGAATTCAATCGAGTGGTCGTGGCCGAAGCGCTGCGGCTCGCCGACGCGCAACACCTGCCGCTTCTGACTGCTGCCGCCCGCACGCCAGGCTGGGCTGCGTCGGTGCGCATCGATGAAGGTGCGGCGACTGATTTGCGTTACCGCATCGACCTGTTCCACTCAACTGGCCGGCTCAGTTTCCACGAGGACGAGCCGCTTGCCGCACCGCGCTGGATGATGTTGCTGGAAGCGCTTGGCGTGCTGCCGAAAGCGGCGGATCGTCTGCTGCCGGCGCTGCCACCCGAGGATCTGGCGCGGCGCATGGATCAAGTCGGCACAGCACTCGCCCAAGCGGTGGCCGGTTTGCCATCTCATGACGAGGCCCTCGCCTCGCTGCGTCAGCCAGCTGGCATCAGCGCATGAACCACGCCCTGCGCAGCATCGTCATCGTGGGCGGCGGCACCGCGGGCTGGATGACGGCGGCTGCTTTGTCGAAGGTACTCGGTCAGTCCGACTGCCAGATCACCCTGATCGAGTCCGAGCAGATCGGCACCGTCGGCGTCGGCGAAGCGACCATCCCGCAAATACTCACCTTCAATCGGCTGCTCGGCATCGATGAAGACGATTTCGTACGTTGCACCCAGGCCACCTTCAAGCTCGGCATCCGCTTCGATGATTGGGCGCGGCTCGGCGACAGTTATCTGCATCCATTCGGCGTGTTCGGCGTACCGATCGAAGCGATCCCCTTCCATCACTACTTCCTCAAACTGCGTGGACTCGGTCGGCTTGATCGCATCGACGAGTTCTCGCTTGCCTGCATGGCCGCGCCGCAGAATCGCTTCACTCGGCCGCTGGACATTCCGAAATCGCCGCTGGCGCAGATCGCCTACGCGTTCCAGTTTGATGCCAGCCTCTACGCGCGTTACCTGCGCCGTTACGCCGAAGCGCGTCGGGTGCAGCGCATCGAGGGCCGCATCACAGAAGTGAAGCAGCATGCCGAGAGTGGCTTCGTTGAAGCCGTGACACTCGACAACGGCAGACGGATTGAAGGCGAACTGTTCATCGACTGCTCCGGCTTTCGCGGTCTGCTGATCGGCGAGGCCATGGGGGTTGCGTATCGTTCATGGAATCACTGGCTGCCCTGTGACCGCGCCCTGGCCGTGCCCTGCGCGCGTTCGGGTCCGCCCGAGCCCTACACCCGTGCGACGGCGCGCGTCGCAGGCTGGCAGTGGCGCATCCCCTTGCAACATCGCAATGGCAACGGGTATGTCTTCAGCAGCGGCTTCATCGACGAAGCCGAGGCCGAGTCAACGTTGCTCGCAAACCTCGATGGTCCGACGCTCGGGCCGGTGAACCGATTGCGCTTCACGCCCGGTCGGCGCGAGCGCGTCTGGGATCGCAACGTGGTGGCGATTGGTCTGTCCAGCGGCTTTCTGGAGCCGCTCGAATCAACCAGCATCCATCTGATCCAGTCGGGCATCGCCAAGCTCATAGGCATGTTCCCCGGCCGCGATTTCGCCAAAGTCGACATCGACAAGTACAACCAGCAGTCGATCAACGAGATCGAGCGCATCCGCGACTTCGTGATCCTTCATTACAAGGCCACCGATCGCGATGACTCGGAGTTCTGGCGTTACTGCAAGGCGATGTCGATTCCCGACAGCCTGACCGAGAAGATCGACCTGTTCCGCGCCAACGGGCGGCTGTATCGCGAACACGACGAACTGTTTTCCGAGACCAGCTGGCTGGCGGTGATGCTCGGTCAGCGCATCGTTCCGGCTGCCTATCACCCGCTGGTTGATGGTTATCCGATTGAGCCGCTGTTCAAGTATCTCGACCAAACGCGGCAAGTCATTCGCCGCGCAGCAGCGGCGATGCCGACCCATGAAGCATTCATTCGCCGGCACTGCCGGGCGAACACTCAGGCCTAGCGCCGGCAGCGCCCATCACCTCACCGTTTCAAACGCCCCACCCAGCGAATCAACAGCCCTTCGGCAGAGGCATTCCTCATGATCCGGCAGCTAGTTTCCACCCTCCTCGCGGTCATGCTGACACTGGCCGCAGCACGCGTGCATGCGCAGGCCGATGCGCCGGTAAAGGCTGACCGCAAGACCTACGAACAAATCGGCCGCTTCGATGCCAGCCAACTGACGCGCGAGCAGGACACCATTCGCGTGCAGGGAAACCGGTTCGTTGATGAAGCAGGAAACACCTTCGTCTTTCGTGGCGTCAGCATTGCCGACCCGGACAAACTGGCGAAAGAAACGCAGTGGAAAAAGCGCCTGTTCCAGGAAGTGAAACGCTGGGGTGCCAACACCATTCGCCTGCCGATCCATCCGCGCGCCTGGCGCGAGCGCGGTCACGTTGACTACCTGCAGCTGATCGACCAGGCCGTGATCTGGGCCAATCAACTCGACATCTATCTGATCATCGACTGGCACTCGATCGGCTACCTCGCCAGCGGCAGCTACCAGCACCCGATCTACGTGACTGACAAACAGGAAACCCTGCGCTTCTGGCACGACATTGCCTATCGCTACCAAGGCATTCCCACCACCGCCGTGTACGAACTGTTCAACGAACCCACGACCTTGCAAGACCCATGGGGCGAGACCGAATGGGCCGAATGGAAAGCGCTCAACGAACAGATGATCGACGTGATCTACGCGATCGACAACGACGTGATTCCGCTGGTGGCCGGATTCAATTGGGCCTACGACCTGACGCCCATCAAGACCTCCCCCATCGACCGCCCCGGCATCGCCTACACCTCACATCCTTATCCTCAGAAGGAACAGCCACAGCCACCCAGCAAGGAGAACTTCTTTGCGCTGTGGGAAGAAAAATGGGGCTTTGCCAGCAAGACCTACCCGATGATCTGTACAGAACTCGGCTGGGTGCAACCCGACGGCTACGGCGCCCACATCCCGGTGAAAAACGACGGCAGCTATGGCCCGCAGATCGTCGATTTCATGGAAAGCCGCGGCATCTCGTGGACGGCGTGGGTATTC
>JBQTGY010000153.1:0-20321 GCA_052390415.1 Pseudomarimonas sp.
GTCGCCCAGTAATCTTTCATCCGTTCTTATCGCGCTCTTGGCAACTTCGGTGGCTACAGCCAGTTTTATACCTGGCTGTACAAGATCGCTGTGAATACCGCCAAGAACTGGCTGGTCTCGCAGGGCCGGCGGCCGCCGACCGACGATATCGAGGCTGGCGACGCCGTGCAGTACGACGCCGGCAGTCGACTGCGCGATACCGATACCCCTGAGCGCGAATTGATGCGCCAGGAAGTGGAACAAACCGTGACTCGCACTGTCCAAGCCTTGCCCGATGAGCTGCGCATGGCGATTACGCTGCGCGAAGTGGACGGTTTGAGTTACGAAGATATCGCCGAAACGATGGGATGCCCCATCGGCACCGTGAGATCGCGAATATTTCGCGCTCGCGAAGCCATCGACGAGCAGTTGCGCCCTTTGCTCGACAACAGTGGACTTAGCCATGAATGACGAACGCACATCGAATGAAATCAAGCAACAGCTTTCGGACTTGATGGATGGCGAGCTGGATGCCCAGCGAACGCGGTTCCTGTTGCGTCGCTTAGCCGCTGAGAATCAGGCCGCTGAGAATCAGGCCGCTGAGGATCAGGCTGCTGGAGATCGATTGGCGGCGAGTTGGTCACGCTGGCATACGGCGCGAGCTTGTTTGCGGGGCGAGAGCGCTTTTCCGTTGCGGTCTGACTTTGCCAGTGCCATCAGTCTTGCGCTTGCCAATGAGGTGATCGCGCGCCAGAGCGTCGGTGGCAATACGTTGCGCTGGGTGGGCGGGTTGGCCGTGGCGGCGTCAGTGGCAGTGGCCGTCTTGCTGGCAGTTCCGCTCAACCAGGCACCCACGACACCGGCTGTGGCAATAGCGCCTCCATCAAGCTCGGCCCCGGCAAGTGTTGCAGCGACAACCGAGCGGGCGACCTTGGTCGCCGCATCCACGCTGACGGAGCGCGATTTGCGCCCAAGTCTGGACCGTGTCACCCAGACGGTGGCGCGGACGGCGGATGGCCGATCACAGTCGCCTGCGCTGCGCGTTGATCCCCAATTGGCCAGTTACCTGCTGCGTCACAACGCGGCGATTCGCGGCAATGGCGACGGCAGCTTTCTGCCGTTCGTGCAGGTCGCAGCGCCGGTGCGGCCTTGGAGCATGACCCCGGTCGCCGCCAATGAGGCATCGCCGCGCTGATGCAAGCTCGTTGGTTGATCCGCCTTGGTCTAAGCGCGATGCTGGTCCCGAGCTTGGCCCATGGCCAAGCAGCGGAACCCGTCGCCACCAACGCGCCTGGTGTCGCAGTGGATGCAGCTGCCTCGCCGGCCGCATGGTTGCGGCGAATGAACTTCGCGTTAGCGACCGCTGACTTCGATGGAACGCTGGTTTATCTGCGTGACGGTCAGCTTGACGCGCTGCGAATCGAGCAACATCCGGGCAGCGCCGACGGTGTCCGCCTGACCAGCCTGAGTGGCGAAAATGTCGAAGTGGCGGGTGAAAGCGAAACCGTGCGCCTGACCGTCAGCGACGGGGTTTCACGTTGGCCGAGTGCGCCTGCTTCGCAAGTAGCCATGTTGCCCGTGCGCAAGCCGCCGGCGGCGCATTACGAGCTGGCGTTGGTGGGATCGGATCGGGTGGCTGGCAGACAGGCACAGGTGCTCGAAATTCGCCCGCGAGATGGGTTTCGTTATGGCTATCGGTTGTGGATCGATGCCAGCAGCGCGTTGTTGCTGAAGTCCTTGACCATTGGATCCGATGGCCGAGCCGTGGAGCAGGTCATGTTCACTGAGCTCAGCACCAGCTTCAGCACCGTTGCGCAAACCACTGAAGTCACGGGTATCGACTCGGAGCAAGCGAGTCTTCCGACGTCCATGGCCGCCACGGGTGTGCATTGGCAAGTACTGGACGCGCCGGCAGGTTTCCTGCCAACGCTGGTCGTCGATGGTGAAAAGACCCATCTCCTGTTTTCCGACGGTGTGGCCCGCGTCTCGGTGTATATCGATCCGCTTTCGACGCAGCAGGCGACGATGTCGGGCTTGCTTAGCCGCGGCGCATTGAACTCCTTTGGCCGAGTGGCGCATGGCCGACAGATCATCGTCATGGGCGATGCGCCGGCGGCGACGGTGGAGCGGTTTGCCCAAGGCGTGGTGCCGCGTGAAGCTGATGGCAGATCCCCGTCTCCGTAATGCTTGAACGTCGCTGTCGTGTAGTTCAGATCGGCCAGGGCCACGCACTTCTGCGCGCCGAACCCGGCAGCTGCAGTGGATGTGTCGGTTGCAGCGGACGCTGCGGTCTGCTGCCCGGCAGCAACCTGGAAATCAGTGTCGGTTTGGCCGACATCGATGGCGAGTTGCGTGAGGACGGATGGGCCCGTCTCAGCCTGCACGAATCGACGCTTCGCAACGAGGCGCTGCATGGCTACGGTTTGCCGCTGGCCGGGATGTTGGCGGGCGCTGTGCTCGGGTACTTCATTGCATTGCCACTGGGATTGCCGACGGATGTGGCGACGGCCGTTGCCGCCTTCGCAGGAACTTTGCTCAGCCTGAGCCGGTCGAAGCGCGGTGCCACAGGGGTCGTGCGGGTGCGGCCGGAGTCTGCGAGCAGCTGATTCGGTCGCGCCACGGCGAGGACCTTGCTTTCGCGTCGCCGCCCCCCATTGGAACTCTTGAAAGCGTTTTTCCTTGAACCTTTGCCTGCGCGAGGATTTCATCGTGAAGATGACACTGTCTCACCGGTTTTTGTTTCTGCTTGCCATGGTAGTGAGTGCGCAAGCGAATGCAGTACTCCCTGATTTCACCCAGCTGGTCGACGACGTCAGTCCGGCGGTGGTGAATATTTCCGCCACCAAATCGGCGCAGTCAGCGCTGCAGGACGGTAGCGGCATTGATCCCGATGATATGCCCGAGCTGTTCCGCCGCTACTTTGGCCAGCCCGGAATGCCACAGATGCCGCGCGACAGCACGTCGATGGGCACTGGCTTCATCATCAGTGCGGATGGCTACGTGCTGACCAATCATCACGTGGTCGACGGCGCGGACGAAGTATTCGTCCGATTGTCGGACCGGCGCGAACTGGTGGCGACCGTGATTGGCAGCGATGAAAGCAGTGATGTCGCCCTGCTCAAGATCAAGGCCACGAATCTGACAGCCTTGCAGCTGGGTGAGACAAAAACACTCAAGCGTGGTCAGTGGGTGGTGGCGATCGGCTCGCCATTTGGATTTGAGCAGTCGGTCACTGCCGGCATCGTGAGTGCGGTCGGACGCACCTCGCAAATGACCGGCCAACAATACGTGCCCTTCATTCAGACCGACGTTGCCATCAACCGCGGCAACTCGGGCGGGCCTCTGCTGAATACGGATGGCCGGGTCGTTGGCATCAATTCGCAGATCTTCTCCAACACCGGCGGTTTCATGGGTGTCAGCTTTGCGATTCCCATCGAAGTCGCCATGAACGCCGTGGATCAACTCAAGGCGAAGGGCTTCGTGGCTCGCGGACTGCTGGGTGTGAACATTCAGGAAGTCAGTCGTGATGATGCACAGGCGTTGGGTCTTTCGCGACCGGGAGGCGCACTGGTGACCGGGTTCTCGGAAGATTCGGCCGGTCAGAAAGCGGGTCTGAAGCGCGGCGACGTCATCCTCGCTTTCGATGGCACGGAAATCGCCCGTTCCGGAGAGTTGCCTCCCTTGGTCGGTGCGACGGCTCCTGGCACTCGCGTGACGGTCAAAGTGTTTCGCGATGGTGCTGAGCTTGACGTTCCCGTCACCATCGGCGAGTTGGAGCGAGCGCCCTCGCTTGCTTCAACCAAACGCGCCGATTCCGCAGAAGTCGCAGGCAACCCGCTGGGACTGGTCGCTGAAAATCTCACCGATGAGCAGCGAGAGGCGTTGGAACTTCCCGCCGACGAAGGTGTGGTCATAACGCGAATCCTGGGTAGTGCCGGACAACGTGCCGGCTTGCGCGCTGGCGACGTAGTGCTGATGGCGGCGCGGAAACCAGTGGGTTCGGTGGAGGTTTTCAATTCGGCATTGAAGGACGTCAAGCCGGGCCAGCCGGTGATGTTGCTGGTGCGACGCGGCGAGGTCAGTCAGTTCGTCACCGTGACGGCGCCGGAGAAAGTCGGCTAACTAACTTACACAGCCCTTTGCACGTCTTTGCTATGGGATAATTCGGGGTTGTCTTGCCGGGAGTCGCGAGTCGCGACTCCCGTTTTTTGTGCGCCTTGGTCCTATCCCACTTCATGCAACTGATTCGCAACTTCTCCATCATCGCCCACGTTGACCACGGCAAGTCGACTTTGGCTGATCGCATCATCCAACTCTGTGGCGGCTTGGCTGAGCGCGAGATGGAAGCGCAAGTTCTTGATTCCAATCCTATAGAGCGCGAGCGCGGAATCACCATCAAGGCGCAGTCGGTGTCATTGCCGTATGTGGCCGATGACGGTTTGACCTACCAGCTCAACTTCATCGACACTCCCGGACACGTCGATTTCAGCTATGAGGTGAGCCGTTCGCTGGCCGCATGCGAAGGCGCACTGCTTGTGGTGGACGCCGCACAAGGCGTTGAAGCGCAATCGGTTGCGAACTGCTACACCGCGGTCGAAATGGGGTTGGAAGTAGTACCGGTGCTGAACAAGATCGACTTGCCGACCGCCGATTGCGAGAAGGTCAAGAAAGAGATTGAGGCGGTAATCGGCATCGACGCCGAAGACGCCATCGAAGTCAGCGCAAAAACTGGCTTGAACGTGCGCGCGGTGCTCGAAGCCATCGTGGCGCGTATTCCTCCGCCGACGCCGCGCGGCAGCGACCAGCTGCAGGCGCTGATCATCGATTCGTGGTTTGACAATTATTTGGGTGTGGTCTCGCTGGTGCGGGTGATGCAAGGCGAGCTCAAGGCCGGCGACAAGGCCAAGGTGATGACCACGGGCCGCGTGCATCAAATCGACCAGGTCGGTGTGTTCACGCCCAAGCGCAAGGTCACTGGGCGCTTGGGTGCGGGCGAAGTGGGCTGGGTGACGGCGTCGATCAAGGATGTGCATGGTGCGCCGGTCGGCGATACGCTCACCTTGGCCAACAACCCGGCGCTGGAGCCGTTGCCCGGCTTCCAGGAAATGCAGCCGCGCGTGTTTGCCGGCTTGTTTCCGGTCGATTCCGACGACTATCCCAATCTTCGCGAAGCGCTGGAAAAACTGAAGCTCAACGATGCGGCATTGCGCTTTGAGCCGGAATCCTCAGAAGCCATGGGCTTCGGCTTTCGTTGCGGGTTCCTCGGCATGTTGCACATGGAAATCGTCCAGGAACGGCTGGAGCGCGAGTACGACCTCGATCTGGTCACCACCGCGCCCACCGTCATCTACGAAATTCTCACTACCGAAAACGAGATCATCGCGCTGGACAACCCGGCCAAGCTGCCACCCAGCCCCAAGGTGCAGGAAATTCGCGAGCCCATCATCCTCGCCAACATCCTCACGCCACCCGATTACGTCGGCAACATCATCAAGCTCTGCGAAGACAAGCGCGGCTCGCAGACCGGCATTCAGTATCTGGGCAGTCAGGTGCAGATTTCCTATGAGTTGCCGATGGCCGAGGTTGTGCTGGATTTCTTCGACAAGCTGAAATCGGTGAGCCGCGGCTATGCGTCGCTCGATTACCACTTCGTGCGTTTTGAGGCGGGCCCGTTTGTGCGGCTTGATCTGTTGATCAACGGCGATCGCGTCGATGCGCTGTCGACCATCATCCACCGCGCGGCGGCTGATCGTCGCGGCCGCGATGTCTGCGAAAAGATGCGCGAACTGATCCCGCGGCAGATGTTCGACGTGGCGATTCAGTCGGCAGTCGGCGCGCAGATCATCTCGCGCTCCACGGTCAAGGCAATGCGCAAGAACGTACTTGCCAAGTGTTACGGCGGGGACGTGTCGCGCAAGCGCAAGTTGCTCGAGAAGCAAAAAGCGGGCAAGAAGCGCATGAAGCAGGTCGGCCGGGTCGAGATTCCGCAGGAGGCATTTCTGGCGGTGTTACAGGTCGACTCGAAGTGAGACCCGCGATTGCACTGCCAGACGCGCGTCGCGTGTTCGGCTCGTTTCCCCCGTTTGAACCAAATAACCACCTGGATGCAGGACTGTTGGCATGAGCGTCGATTTTGCAGCCTTACTCGTTGGCCTTTCCGCATTGACCGGTGGCATCTGGTTGATCGACTCACTGCTATTTGCCAAAGCGCGCGCCGCAAAGGCTGCCACCGCATCTACGGTGGTGGTCGACGACACGCGTAGCGAGCCTTTGATCGTCGAGTACGCAAAGTCTTTTTTTCCGGTGATCTTCATTGTCCTGATCATTCGTTCATTTCTTGCCGAGCCGTTTCGCATTCCTTCCAGCTCGATGATGCCGACCTTGCTGACGGGTGATTTCATCCTCGTCAACAAGTTCACTTATGGGCTCAAGCTGCCGGTGCTCGATTACAAATTCATCGAGATTGGCGAACCCAAGCGCGGCGATGTTGTGGTCTTCCGTTTCCCTAAAGATCCATCACAGGACTACATCAAACGCGTCGTCGGCTTGCCCGGTGATGTCGTGACTTATCGGGACAAGCGTCTGCATGTCAACGGTGTTGAAGTGGTGGCTACTTCATTGGGTCGCTATCTCGGCGTCGGTGCTGGCCGCGAGATGACCGGCGCCGAGCTGAAAACCGAGCAACTGGGCGAGATCGAACATCAGCTGCTGATCCGCCCAAACGCGTTCTTCGGCGGGGCCGGCGAAGGCGAATGGACGGTGCCTGCCGGTCATTACTTCGCAATGGGCGACAATCGTGACAACAGTGAAGACAGCCGTTTCTGGGGCTTCGTCCCGGAACGCAACCTGGTCGGCCGCGCGTTCCTGATCTGGATGAATTGGGATGATGGCATAGATTTCGGCCGGCTCGGAACCGTCATACACTAGTTCTGGACGCGCGCGCCGCGCGAGCACTGGCAAAGAGGGGATTTCATATGCGTAGCAGGCACAGTCAACGTGGCATCACATTGACGGGATTCATGATGGTGCTGTCGGTGTTGGGTTTTTTCGTTTTTGTCGGGTTGAGGCTTTTTCCGGCCTACAGCGAGTTCAACAGTGTCAAGAGCGACATGGAAGGACTGAAGTCCCAGCCGAATTCGGCGTCACTATCGCCGAACAAGGTGCTCGATTTTCTGTACCGTCGGTTTGACATTTCTTACGTCACCTCGGTCAAACCCGAGCACATCTTTTTCGACAAGAAGAACGGCTACAACGTCACCATCCGCTATGAGTACCGCAAGCCTTTGATGGGCAATCTCGATTACGTGGCCAAATTTGAGCACACCGTCAATCTTGCGAAATAGCGGTGTGGCCGAGGCGCCATTCGGTCATCGTTTCGCTGACCCTGAATTGCTTGAACGCGCGTTGACCCATCGCAGCGTCGGCGGCCGCAACAATGAGCGACTGGAATTTCTGGGGGATGCGGTACTGAATTGCCTGGCGGCCGAGGTGCTTTATCAGCGTTGGCCGCGTGCGGATGAGGGTGACCTCACCCGTGGTCGCGCGGCCTTGGTGCGTGAGTCCTCGCTCGCAGCGGTCGCCCGCTCGCTCGGCTTGGGCGACCGTATCCTGCTGGGTCCGGGGGAATTGAAGAGCGGCGGCCATCGCCGCGATTCAATTTTGGCCGATGCCCTGGAGGCGGTGTTGGGCGCGATCTACCTCGATGCAGGGTTGGCGGCTTGCCGCGAGCGGGTAATGGCCTGGTTTGGACCCGCAATTGAAGGATTGCAGGCAGGCAACGTTGACAAAGACCCCAAGACCCTGCTGCAGGAATGGTTACAGGCGCGCCAGCACGGCCTGCCCGAATACCTGCTGATCGACAGCAGTGGCGAAGAGCACGCGCGCGTTTTTCGCAGCAGTTGTCGGATTGTTGAATTGAATCTTGTTGGTGAAGGTGAGGGCGTTTCGCGGCGCCTCGCCGAGCAAGCTGCTGCTGCCAATGTATTGCGCGAGATCGAGGCGAAGGCATGAGCAGCACCCCAGCAACAGCAAAGCGATGCGGCACCGTGGCGGTGATCGGTCGCCCGAACGTTGGCAAATCCACCTTGGTCAACGGCCTGGTGGGATTCCGCGTGAGCATCGTCTCGCCGCGACCGCAGACGACCCGCCATCGCATTCTCGGCATTGCGACTGTTGAGGGCGGACAAATCGTTTATGCCGATACGCCGGGGCTGCACGCGGCGGGCAAGCGCGCGATGAATCGATACATGAATCGAGCGGCGACCGGCGCGATCGAAGGCGTCGACGTCGGCATGCTGGTCATCGAAGCAGGTCAATGGCGCGAGGATGACGAGCGCGCCTATGCCGCCTTGCTTGCCAGCGGCGTGCCCAAGGTCTTGGTGTTGAACAAGGTCGACACGATCAAGGACAAGAGCAGCTTGTTGCCCTTTATCGCCAAGGTCAGCGACGGTCGCGGATTTGTCGAGATATTCCCGCTTTCGGCGCGCAAGGGTCAGGGCCTGGAAGATTTGCAACGCGCCTTGTTGCGCCTGCTCCCGGAAGCCGAGCCGCAGTATGCCGAGGACGAAGTCACCGACCGCAGCGAACGTTTCCTGGTTGCCGAGCTCATTCGTGAGCAGTTGATGCGGCAGCTTGGCGACGAGCTACCCTACGTCAGTACGGTCGAGATCAGTGAGTTCAAGGAAGACGGCCGCTTGCTGCGAATCAGCGCTGTGGTTTGGGTTGAGCGCGAAGGGCAGAAAGCTATCGTGGTCGGCGCCGGTGGCGCGCAAATGCGGGCGATTGGCCAGTCGGCGCGTTTGGCCATCGAGAAGCTGCTTGATCGCAAGGTCTTCCTCGAACTATGGTGCAAGGTGCGTGACAGTTGGTCGGATGATGAAGCGCAACTTCGTCGCTTTGGCTACGAGGGCTGACAAGCCTTGCTCGTTGACTCGATGCATTCGGCACCAGCGCGCAGGCCGCTGCTTTTGCAAGCCAATTAGAAGCAATACCGTCAGTGAAACCCGACGACGCCGACACCGCTCAACCGGCGTGGATTCTGCACACCCGCGCCTATCGCGAAACCAGCCTGCTGGTCGAGGCGTTCTGTTTGCATCACGGGCGCGTGGGTTTCATCGCGCGAGGCATTCGCGGTGCGCGCGCACAACCGTTGCGAGCGGCACTGCAACCGCTGCAAGCCTTGCTGTTGACGTTGCGTGGTCGCGGCGAACTGTTGCAGCTGGCCAGCGCGGAAACCCATGCTCTGGCGGTGGCACTGCGCGGCCGGCCGTTGCTTTCAGCGTTTTATGTGAACGAATTGTTGCTGGCGCTGTTGCCCAGGCAACAGCCGCAGCCGGCGTTGTTCTGGCGTTATGGCCAATGCATCAATGCGCTTGCCGACGAGCCGCAACTGGGCTGGACGCTGAGATGCTTCGAACGCGATCTGATCGCCGCACTGGGTTATGCCATGCAGCTGGATTGTGATATTGGCGGCAACCACATCGATCCTGTGGCCAGCTACCGATTTGATCCTGAGCGCGGCGCGATTGCGGTTCGGCGCGACAGTCCAGAGTCGTTGTCCGGCGAAGCATTGATCGCCTTGGCGGGTGACGAACTACCCAGTGCACCTGTGCAAACTGAGTTGCGTGAATTGATGCGACGCGTCATTCGTTGGCGGCTCAGCGGTCGTGAGCTGCGCTCCCGGCGAATACTCTCCGAACTTCAGCGAGTAACGACTGCAGACTGAATGACATTTTCGCAGGCAGCCAACAACGCGCCGGTGGCGGCTGCTGTGGGCACTCGGCTGGCGGTCAGCTCGGTATTAATTTGTTTGGCCGCGCGCCCGAGTTGAGCGGCGCCACAAAATCCACAAGCCGCACGCAGTCGATGCAGTTCGGCCGCCGTCGACTCCCAGTCGCCAGCAGCGATGGCATTCGCCAGCCTTTGCTTCTGTGCAGGTAGCTCGGCTACCAGCAGGCCACGCAGGGCGGTCACGGTGGCGTACATGCCGCCAGTCATCGCCAATGCCGCGGCGTCGTCCCACAGCGCGGTGTGTTCTATCGCGTTGGCAGCATCTGCGGATTCCGAACTCGCGGAATGGACTTCAACGAGGGTCAGCAAGTCTTCGGCGGCGATGGGCTTCATCGCCACTTCGGCAAACCCGGCGGCAAGCAGACTGGCTCGCCTTGCACGATCCATGTCCGCACTCAGGACGATGGCGCGTGAGTCGGCACTGGCTGCGCGCACCGCCGGATCAGCCGAACCGTCCCGGAGATTGGCAAGCACTTGATCGCCGCCCAAACCCGGCACATTCAGGTCCAGCAGTAATACGTCGAAGCGCTGTTGCTGCGCATACCCCAAGGCTTCGAATCCATCACTGACGGCGCACACTTGATGGCCAGCGGCGACCAGCACTTCCGCCAAAAATGTACGACTGACTGAATCATCCTCAAGCACGAGCATCTTCACCGGCGCACCTTGATGGGGTCCACGACTATGCTGTCAGCATGCGTTTGTCATCACCCTCCAGCAAGCTGTTTGCGTTGAGCCTGCGCAAGATGCGGAGGATTGTCGGCGATTGGAGCTTGGCTTTTGTGCTGATGATGCCGACAGCGGTGGTGGCCGAGCGGATGAGCGTGCAGGTTGAGCGCCTGAGCCGCGATGACTTCGAAGCAACCTCAGTGGAACTCACTCTGGACTGGCCTGCGGGCACTCCCAGGGGCGAATTGGAGCTGAGCGCAGCGCGGGTCCGCTGGATCGACGCAGGCTTGCAGCTCGATCAGATCCGCTGGCACTGCCAAATACAGCGTGAGGAAGACGGTTGGCTGTGCTCGGGGCCGATTACCGCCAAGGGTATGCGCGCTGGACAACTGCTGGTTGGCAGCGACGCTGACGGTGTTCGCGGCGAGTTTTCGCGAGGCAAGGTCAAGGTGAGCGTCGTCAGCTTGGCGGAGTCCAATGAGCGGATGCTCATTGAGGTGCAAAAGCTTCCCATGGATTGGTTGCAGCCTCTGCTGGCCATGGCCTGGCCACAGGCGCGTTTCACGGCCGGCAGCGTGAATGCGCGGCTGACACAACCCAAGAATTCGGCGAGCTTGGTGCTGGTCGGAGCGCTGTCGGTGGAAGAATTTGGCATTGATACCGACGACGGCCGCTGGGCGTCGGCCGCGCTGAACGCGCAGGGCAGCGTGCGCGCGGCAATCTCGGAATTCTCGGAGCTGTCGTTGGCGCTCACCCTGAACGGGGGCGAGATTCTGGCGGGTCCGGCCTATGTCCTGCTGCCGAACACACCCGTTCAGTTTGAGCTGACCGCTCATCAAGCCGCTGACGGCGTTTGGACCTTGCCGGAGTTGCGATGGGTGGATGGCAAGGTGCTTTCGGTTGCAGCGAGCGCGAGCCTCGACGTCGCCGCCGACAACGGATTCGGCGGCTATGCAATTGCTGTGAACAGCGATGATCTCGATACCTGCGTGAATCGTTATGCGCGAACGCTGCTCGCCAGCCTCGGCCTGCCCAATGCGGCCGCCAGCGGACATCTGGCCCTGAATCTGCAAGCCGATGGTGACGGTGAAAGCCAGTCCAGCCTCCGTTTTGACACACTCGATCTGGCGACGGGAGACGGCCGACTGCAGCTGGACGGTCTGGTCGGTGACGCCCGTTTCGGCAGCGGAGGTGAGACGTTAGTCAGCCACTTCGAGTGGAGCAGCGGCGAACTGCTGGGCATTCCGCTGGGTGCGGCGCAATTCGAACTGCGCAGCCACGATTCCACGCTGGAACTCGCCCAACCAGTGCAAGTCAGCGTCCTCGACGGCAGCGTTACGCTAAGTCACGCGCGCTGGTCACCTCGCGATGAGCCGTCACAATTGGATGTGGGATTGCAGTTAATGGGACTGGACATGGCCAAGCTGAGCAAACAATTTGGCTGGCCTGCATTCAGCGGCAGTCTCAGTGGTCAAATCCCCAGTGCACGCTATTCGCAAGGTCGGTTGGACTTTGCAGGCGGCCTGCGAGTGGATGTGTTCGATGGTCGCGTGCAAATCGACGCGCTGTCGCTTGAGCGACCATTCGCTGCGGCGCCGACCTTGAACGCCAATGTCATCTTGCGCGACCTCGACTTGCAACCGCTGACTGCGGCCTTCGGATTTGGCGAAATCACGGGCCGTCTGGACGGCAAGATTGCTGATTTGCGTTTGTTGGATTGGCAGCCGGTGGCATTCGACGCGCATTTCGCAACTGGGACTCGCAAAGGCGTCAAACGACGCATCAGCCAGCGCGCGGTCAATGATCTGTCGCGCGTGGGGGGAGGGTTGGTGGCCGGCTTGCAAAGCACGGCCTTGAGTGTGTTCGACAGCTTCGGCTACCGCCGGATCGGCATCGGCTGTGTGCTCGTCAACAATACCTGCACCATGAGCGGCATCGAAAGGGATGCGGCTATCGATTCTGATGCCACCGCCAAAGCGACGAGTTCAGCGGCCACTGGCTACACTGTGGTCGAGGGTGCAGGACTGCCTCGAATCACGGTCAACGGCTTCGCCCGCGAGGTGGATTGGCCAGTATTGCTGGCGCGCTTGCAGGCGGTCAGCGACGGCGGAGCCCTGCGTATTGAATGATTGCCTCGCACCAGTTTCACGCACTTAGGAGTTGCCATGCGTCAGCGGACGATTGCCCTGCTTGGTTCTGGCCTGCTGCTTGGGCTGGTGCTTTCTGCCTGCGTCACCATCAACGTGTATTTCCCGGCCGCGGAAGCCGAGCAAGCCGCACGCGAGTTTGTCGAAAAAGTGATGGGTGAGCCGGACGCGTCCACACCACCCGCCGATGTGCCGCCACCCAAACAACCACCATCACCCGGCCTTGGTTGGCTGAGTTTCTTCATCGCCGACGCGCACGCGCAAACGGCTGATATCTCCATCCGCACGCCAGCCATCATCGCCATCCAGGAGCGCATGGCCGAGCGCTTCAAGAGCCAGTTGTCAGCCGGTTTTGATAGTGGCGCGGTGGGTTTTGGCGGCGATGGTCTGCTGGTGCTTCGTGATGCCAGCAAGGTCGGCCTGCGCGAACGCGCGGCCTTCAACCAAGCCATCGCGGATGACAACCGCGATCGCACCACTGTCTATCGCGAAATTGCCGTGGCCAACGGACAGCCGCAGTGGGAGCCGCAGATTCGTGAGACGTTCGCCCGTCAGTGGATTGCGAGCGCGCGCGCAGGTTGGTGGTATCAAGACGCCACCGGCTCGTGGAAGCAGAAGTAAACGAGAGGCCACATCAAGGTCAGCCGTTGAGCGCACATCCATGAGCGATACACCCCAGAACAACCCGCCATGAGTGAAAGCGAAGCCGATTCGGCGCCTGCTGCGGCTGAGCCAATGCCGTCCATCGAAGGGTATGCCTTTGAGAGACGCATCGGTCGTGGCGGGATGGCGACCGTGTATCTGGCCCGACAGTTGTCGCTGGATCGACAGGTCGCGATCAAGGTGCTGGCCAGCGAGGCGATCGACAATCCGAGCCAAGGCGCACGTTTTGAGCGCGAGGCACGGATCATTGCACGGCTCGATCATCCGGGCATCGTCGGCATCCACGAGGTCGGTCGTCTGCAAAGCGGACAGCTGTATTACGTGATGCCGCATCTGGCGGGTGGTGATCTTGCCAGCCGCGACTTGCGTGAACACCCACAAATGATCATCAGCATCCTGCGCGTGTTGCTGCAGGCGCTGAGCCACGCGCATGAGCACGGTGTCGTGCATCGCGACGTCAAGCCAGAGAATGTGCTGTTTGATACCGCTGGCCGCCCGCGCCTTGCCGATTTTGGCATCGCCATCGGTCGCCGCCGCGCGGCGCCGCGAATCACCCGTGAAGGCATGGCGCTGGGATCCAGCGGCTTCATGGCACCCGAACAAGCACGCGGAGAAGTCATCGACGGCCGAGCTGATCTGTACAGCGTCGGTGTGTTGGCCTACCAGATGCTCACCGGCACACCGCCTTTCGAGTCCGAAGACGAGTTGACCCTGGCGCTGATGCACGCCCAGGACGAGCCGCCGCGGCTGCCGCCGGCGCAGCGCGCTTGGCAGGAGTGGTTGGATCGCGCCATGGCCAAGCGCCCCGAAGATCGTTATGCCGATGCCGATGCGATGCTGCTGGCATTGGGGCAGATCGAACAAGACCTGCAGCTCCGCAAGGCAAGTTCGTCAGGCAACATGCTGTCGAAGGTGAGATGGCCGGTGTGGTCGGCGTTGGCCGCTGCACTGCTGCTTGGTGGGGCGCTGGTGCTGAACCAATGGCAGACACAGGCCAAGCAGGAGCTGGCGAGTCGTGAAACCGCCGACGCGCTTGCGGAGCTGTTGGCAACCGCAAATGCCCAACTCGGCGCGGGCGCCTTGGTCGCCCCCAGCGGAGCCAATGCCGCCGAAAGTTACCTGAAGATTCTGCGCCAGCAGCCAGGCCGCGCCGATGCCATCAATGGCGTGCAACGCGTGTTCGAGGGTCTGGCTCAACAGGTGAGCAATGCGGTGGCGGCCAGTGACTGGGACAGCGTGCGTGAGCGAATTCAACAAGCCGAGTTGCTGGCCGAAGGTCTGGGCACGCTGGGTCAGTCTGGTCGACAAACGGTAATGGATGCGGCACAACGAGCATTCGACGCCGAAGTCGCCCAAGCCGTTGCGTCGGGTGACACCGCGCGTGCCCAACAGGCGCTGGCGCGTTACGCGGAATACGGTCTCGATGCGACCGCCGCCAATGCACTGGTGACTCGAGTCCCGCCCACGGGCGTCGTCGCGGCTGTCGATACACCGGCAGTGATTGCGTCGACTTCGTCGCCTGCGACGGGTCTGAATTCTCGACCGGTGAGTGTCGCCGAGTACCGGGCGTTTGCGGACGCTACCAAGCGTCCCAGCAGCCGCTGCCGCGCTCGCCTGTCGCCCTTGCAATGGCTGGACAAACGCAACTGGCGTGAGCCGGGATTTGCGCAGACTGATACGTCACCCGTGGTCTGTATCAGTCATGCTGACGCGGAGGCGTATGCCGCGTGGCGCAGCAAGCAGGACGGACGCAGCTGGCGCCTGCCCAGCCTCGCGGAACGCAAGTCAACCAACGCGGCAAGTCAGGTCGCTGAGTGGACCAATGAATGCGCCGACGGTCGCGGTTGCAAACGGCGCATCGCGTTTGCCGGTGCCGGCAGCGCGGGCCAGGCAGAAGGCGCCGAGCAGGCACGCGAGGCGGATCGCGGATTTGCTGAAGTGGGATTTCGCTTGCTGCGAGAGCGTTGATTCACCGCGCCTGCCGATTGGTGATCGGCGCAAGGCGCAATATCCGAAGGGCATTCCGCCAAAAGCAACGTATCGAAGCGAGGATCGAATCGAAGTCGAAAAGGCTGCATCGCCTCGCATCATGATCCTCGCGTCATTCGTACGGGAGCAGCGCAAAGCCCTGCGGTCAATGCGCCCTCAGTGTCCCATCTTCACTTGGTCGAGCGTGCCGACATCACCGCAGCGTTCTGGTTTGAGGTCCGAGCGCAGACTGGCTCCATGCGCCTTGTCGACGGCTTGCGAGTCCAGCGGCTGCACATCCGCATTGAACATTGCGTCGGCGCGTAGTTCGGCACGCGCTGCCACTTCGGGCGACAACCGCGCGCGCGCTTCCGCGGCGGCGTTGCGAACCACATCCAGGCCGACACCATAACGATCCATCAGTTCGGCGTACTGCACAAACCGTTCATCGTCCTGGATGCGAAATTGGGGTGGCAGCATCACGTGCATGCGGTGGTCGCCATAGATGCGCGCCAGGGCAATCACTGCAGCGGCGTCACCTGCGCGCGCGGCTTCCTCCAACCAAGGCAGGGCAAGGCGGCGATACTCCGCCCAGCGATCAAACTCGCCCAGAAAGTTGCGGCGATCGAGTGCGGGTTGCAGGACCAAGGCCAAACGCAGGGATGGATCGAGCAGGGCGGCCTGTCTCTGCCAGTCGAAGGCGCTGGCCAGCTGATCGCGACTAAGTCCGTCACAGCCTTTGCCAATCGACTCGCTGAATTGCTGCGCGCGCGCAATCTGCGCAACCGCTTGCTCCGGAGACGCCGGACGTCGCGCCAAATCCTGTTCGGCGTCGTTGGCAAATCCCTGACTCATGTGTGCGGCATTGCAGCGCACCAGTTCGGCTGCCAGTCGGCATGCGGCGTCCGCGTCGCCACGCTTGCCGCGTTCGGCGAGTTCTTCGAACACGTCGGCAACTTTCGTATGCAGCGGCGGCAAGGGTTGTGGCGGCTTGGACTCGGCTTGGGCAGTCGGCGAGTCCGTCGCTGGCATTGGCCCCAATTCAGAAGTTGCATCGAGGTCGTCGACCTCGCCAAGCGCTGCATCCGGCTCCGGGGTGTCCGTCGAAGGTCGCTCGATGGTCGTTGTCATGTCGGTTTGCTGAAACTTCACTCCACCGAGAAAGGCGAGCGCGACAACGATCAACATGCAAGCGGCGAGGGCAGCGCGTTTGTGCAACATGACGTGACTTTTCTCCAGATTGAACGGCCACAGAGGGTCTGCTGACCGTGGATGTGACGGTAGCCTTCAAGTTGTGCGCAGCAATCCGAGCAAATCGCGTGCCGCGCGCAGACGTTCCACTGCGCCTGGCATCGGCATTCGCACCTTCAGTTTGTCCTGACCATCCAGAGTGAACACCTTGGGCTGGCTCTGGATCAACTTGATGATGGTCATCGGCTCGACCATGGGTTTGGGCGTGAAGGTGATGCGGCCGCCGGTTTCGCCCAAGTCCAGTTTGCGAATGCCAAGCGCAGTGGCTCGCTGTTTCAATTCTGCGACAGCGAAAAGATGTTTGACCGGGTCTGGCAGCAAGCCGAAGCGATCAATCATTTCCACCTGCAGCTCGCGCAGGCCGTCGTCGGTAGTCGCACTGGCGATGCGTTTGTACAGGGTGAGGCGCGCGTGCACGTCGGGCAGGTAGTCGTCGGGAATCAAGGCCGGAATGTGCAATTCCACGTCGGCACCGTGGCGATCCGCGCCGTCCGTATCGGGTAGCTTGCCTTGTTTGATCGAGCGCACCGCGCGCTCCAGCAGGTCGGTGTAGAGGCTGAAACCCACTTCCGAAATCTGTCCGCTCTGTTCTTCGCCCAACAACTCGCCAGCGCCGCGAATTTCCAGATCGTGAGTGGCCAAGGTGAAGCCCGCACCCAACTCATCCAGCGCGGCGATGGCTTCCAGCCGCTTCGCCGCGTCGCCACTCAGCGATTTTTTGTCCGGCACCACCAGATACGCATAGGCACGATGGTGACTGCGGCCGACGCGACCACGCAGCTGATGCAATTGCGCCAGCCCAAATCGATCCGCGCGATGGATGATGATGGTGTTGGCGCTGGGAATGTCGATGCCGGATTCAATGATCGTTGTGCACAACAAGACATTGAAGCGCTGGCGATGGAAGTCGAGCATCACGCTTTCCAGCTCGCGCTCGGGCATCTGCCCATGGGCGATGCGGATGCGCGCTTCGGGCACCAGTTCGGCCAATTCGCGGCCCATGCGCTCGATGCTGTCGACCTCGTTGTGCAGGAAGTACACCTGTCCGCCGCGCGCCAGTTCACGCTGGAAGGCTTCCCGCAGTTGCGCGCCATCCCACTGACAGACAAACGTCTGCACCGCCAATCGGTGCGCCGGCGGGGTGCCGATGATCGACAGTTCGCGCAGGCCAGCCATCGCCATGTTCAGCGTGCGTGGAATCGGCGTGGCGGTGAGGGTTAGCAGGTGGACTTCGGCGCGCAGCGCCTTCAGTGCCTCTTTCTGGCGCACGCCAAAGCGTTGTTCTTCGTCGACCACGACCAGACCCAGGTCCTTGAACTTGGCGTCGCCTTGCAGCAAACGATGAGTGCCCACCACCACATCGATGCGGCCATCGGCGAGATTTGCGAGCACCGCCTTCACTTCCTTCGGTGACTTGAAGCGCGACAGCACCTCGACTCGAATGGGCCAATCGGCAAAGCGGTCGCGGAAGTTGCGGTAGTGCTGTTCGGCGAGCAAGGTCGTTGGCACCAAGACCGCGACTTGGCGGCCCGTAGATGCCACCGCGAACGCGGCGCGCACCGCGACCTCGGTTTTGCCAAAGCCCACATCGCCGCAGACCACGCGATCCATCGGCATGCTGGATGCCAGATCGAGCAACACTGCATCAATGGCGGATAGCTGGTCGGGCGTCTCTTCGAATGGAAACTGCGCCGCAAACTGTTCCACCATGGAACGCTCGGGTTGCACCGCCAAACCGGCGCGCGCATGCCGCCGTGCTTGAATTTCCAACAACTCGGCGGCGACATCGCGGACTTTTTCGGCGGCCTTCTTCTTCGCCTTTTCCCACTGCTCGCCTCCCAGCGAATGCAGCGGCGCCAACTCTGGAGACGCACCTGCGTAGCGGCTGACCAATTGCAGCTGCGACACCGGCACATACAACTTGTCGCCCTTGGCGTAACCGATGCACAGAAACTCGGCGGGGCTGCCGCCGACTTCCAGAAACTCGAGGCCAATGTAGCGGCCAACACCATGATCCTCGTGCACGATGGGCGCACCGGGAACCAGTTCGCTCAAGTCGCGAATGATGGCCTCGGGCTCGCGACCGGCACGACGGCGACGTCGTGTCTGGTTGGCGCGCTCCGGGAACAGTTGGCGTTCGGTCAATACGCATAGCGGCGGTTCGCTGATCGCGAAGCCGTCTTCCAGCGCTGCCACCGTGATCGCATAGCGTGAGGCGTTGGCGGCCGTGAAGGCGCGCCAGTTGGCAAGCGCGTCAGGGCGCAAATCGTGCGACGCCAACATGTCGATCAAGGCTTCGCGACGGCCCGGCGAATCGGCCGCGATCAGCACCCGACCGGGATAACTGTTGAGGAATCCACGCAGGGCGCTGCCGCTGCTTTCGCCCTTTTGTACCAAGGGCAAAATCGGCGCGGGCTGATCCCCCAACGCCTGCGCCTGCGCATGCCGCGGATGCGCGCTCCCGAACACCTCGATCCGCGCGCTTTGATTGAAACGCTCTCGCAGGTTCTGTGGCGGCAGGAACAGTTCCTCGGGCGACAGGATCGGTCGCTCGATGTCGTGACACCGCTGGGCGTGGCGTTCACTGGTTTGCGCCCAGAACGTGTCGGCCGCATCCAACGCACCGTCGGCGAGCAGGCACAGCGCGTCGCCACCCAGATAGTCGAACAGGGTGGCTGTGCCGGCTTTACCGTCGGTTTCGAAGAACAGCGGCAAGTAGTACTCGATGCCGGCCGGCGCGCCGCCTTCCTTCAAGTCCTGATAGAGGGTGCAGCGACGCGGGTCGATCGGAAAACGTTCGCGCAACAGATTGCGCACGCGTTTGGTGCTGGCATCGTCGAGCGGAAACTCGCGGCCCGGTAGCAGGCGTACCGATTCGACCTTGTGCAACGAGCGTTGCGACTCCGGATCAAAACTGCGAATGGATTCGACGTCTTCATCCAGCAGCTCGATGCGATAGGGCTCCGGCGAGCCCATCGGATAGATGTCCAACAGCGCACCGCGCACAGCGAAGTCACCCGGGTCCAGAACCTGTGGAACGTTGCGGTAACCAGCGGCTTCCAGACGCGTCTTCTCGCGGTCCAGATCCAGTGTTTGTCCCACCTCGACCATCAGCGCGTTGCCGCCCACAAAGCTGATCGGGGCGACGCGTTGCATCAGGGTGGCAACCGGGACCACCAGCACGCCGCGCTTGGTGGTCGGCAGTCGATAAAGCGTCGCTATGCGCTGCGAGACGATCTCCGGATGCGGACTGAAGGCATCGAAGGGCAGGGTTTCCCAGTCCGGGAAATGCAGCACCGGAAGGTCATCGCCAGCGAAAACGGAAAGCTCGGCTTCCAGCGCGTGTGCGCTGTGGGTGTCACGGGTGATCGCGACCAACAGACCACGGTGGGTCTGCGCCGCGCAGGCGACGGCGAGAGACAAGGCGCTGGCGCTGTGCGGGGCTTGCCAGCCGCTGCGCTGTTGGCCGGCGCGCGGCAGTGGCGGGTTCAGCAATAAAGAGGGCGACACGCGGGTGGTGTGGGCCGATTCGGGGGCCGCGAAGTTTACCTTGGTTGAGTTTGCCCACGCGCCCACACAGCTGATTCAGGCGGTCCTTTGGAAGGGTGCACCTAGTGGACCGTAACGGACAAATCGAAAGTTGCTCGCTCGGTCTGGCCGCGCTGGACTTGCTCCTCACTCCGCCAATCGCTTTGGCTATTGGCCTCGCTCCGGAGCGGCGTCCATCCCGCCCATCCCGTCGCGATCCCACTTCCGCTTCATCCGTTACAGCCCACTAGCCCGGACATTTCATGAGGGGGCGCGAGTGATCACGTTCGGCGGCTTCGCCGCTACGCGGGGCTGTTGCCCCGAGCG
>JBQTGY010000154.1:0-20317 GCA_052390415.1 Pseudomarimonas sp.
CCCCGGAGTCCGAACGGTAGCCCTCGACGATCTGCAGATAGCTGCGTCCGCCGGAGCGGGAGATACGCGTGTACATGGAACGACACTATGCCACATAAGACCGCCAATTCAATGGCGACAGCCGCCAAGACGTGACACAACAACGATTTCGCTTTTTCCGGGGTCGAAGCAGCGCAAGCTGTTGATCCGAAAGCGGGTCCGGAGTGGTTTCAGGCGTGTTGGGAGAGTGCAAAGTGCGGAACTTGGGATGCCTGGGGCTCCCCGAGAGCCTAGATCCAGAAGGGTGACTGGTGCGGCCAGGGAGGCCGCAACCACACGTGAACACATGCGGGGACGGTCAAGCCAAGAGCGGGTCAGCAGGAGGAGAAAACAAAGCCCGAGCCTACTGGAGGAATTTTGTCAGCCCTATTGACACCCGCGGCGCAATGGTGACCCCATCGATCGGTTACGCAGAAACGACAACGCCCAGCGCAAGGCTGGGCGTTGGGGAGGCTTTGCGGTGGAATGAGGTGCTAGGAAGGCGGCGGGTCAAGACCCGCCCTACGACCCTTGAAAAATTCAAATATTAGTGAAAGTAGTAAGACCACTAAAACAACAGCAGGAACCACGAGAAAGTAAGACCAAGCTCCTAGCTCATGGCCAATATCGAGTCTGAATCTAAACTGGTCAGCAACAATTACGCCTAGAAAAGTGGCGAGCCAGATCTTGCGGTCCCTCGACTTCAGCGGCATGTTGAAGTACAGCGCTCAAGGCAGGTCTTGACGCCAGCATCGCAGCCCAGCAAGAGGTTGGAGCTAGTCATGCCCGACGCGGTTCGGGCCGCGCCTGCTGAGGATGAGAGACCAATGGCTACCATAGGATTACGAATAGGTATTCCTCTGGTACACATCGCCACAGCGGTCCCCATCAGGATTTCGAATGAATACGACTCACCGATGAGACGACAGGCATTCCATGATGACTCGCAATCTGCTTCACACGAACGTTCCCTGTTGCATATCTGGACGGTGTTGCATTCCAAACCAAAATAGCCACCCAAACTTGCACCGCCGGGTGCAAACGGGAAGTCAGACGAAGCGAACGGTCGCCAAACTCTGCGGCAAACCGTAAATAGGCCGAGTGGATCAGAGAAAAGGAGCGCATTACCTGCAGCGTAACCGTAGGTATTTAACCCGCCGCCCAACCCAATCGGATCACTCTCGATGTACCGTCCGGTGCCGGGTTCGTAATCCCGGAAATAGTTGTAATGCAGCCCACTCTCCGCATCAAAATACTGGCCCGGATACCGTTGCCTTGACGCGGGTCTGCGCCAACGGAGGCGATTTCCTTTGTGGGGCGCGGACTTGGCGATGGCGGCGAGCATGGTGGTGGGGTGCGGCTCCAAAACATCCCTTGAGGCGGTTTTCGGGCGCGCAGAGCGCGCCCGAATGAGTGGAGGTTAGTCGCGGATCGTCGTGGGAGCTAGCACCGCTTGGGCGAGCTTGGCTTTGGTCTGGGCAACGTTGCACTCCGCCTCGGCGTTTTGCTGGAGGTCCCGTCGCTCGAGGTAGGTCATGGCGTAGTGACGCTCTACCATTCTCACCGCCGCTGTTTGGCAGGAGAACACGCCGTCTGCGACATCAAAAACCAGTAGTGATCGAAACCCGAGCAGCATCAGGCCAAACAGACCAAACAGGCCACCAGCCGTCCATACGTTCATTTTTCGAGTCCTTGTTTCGGGCTCTTGAGAGTAGTGGGGGACGAGGCACTTGTGCGCGGTTGACACCTATTTCGCCCCGCTCGCGTGTGTGCTTTCCTTCTTAGCCGCCGCTCTTCATGGCCGGCGGGCGCGACGGCGCGGAACGCGCTGCGCGGCCGCTGGCGGCGCGCGGGCCGTAATGTGCAACGGAGGCGCGGACTCACGCCGCGCGCAATGCGGCAGGCCCGCACGGTGCGTGTGCGGGCCTGCGGCGGACTCAGCGACCTTTCGCAGCGATGCGCTCGGCGGCCCTGAGCTTGGCGCGCAGCAGCTTGTCGACCAGGGCGGCGATCTTGCGGGCGTCAGCGCCATGCAGATGCAGTTCGCCGTAGCTGGTTTCGAATCGCGCCTCAGCGGCGATGCTGGGCACCTGCTTGGACAGCGCGTAGCGGATGTGGATGGTTTCCATGGACGGGATTCCGATGCGCCCGGCGATCAGGCGTTGATCGCTGTTGGCGGAATCCCACGAGCGCCGCGCGCAGGTCTGTCAATGCTCGCGCAGCGACCGGCGCAGCCGGCCTGGCATTGACAGGCCGAGCACGGCGCTACGCTTCGACGACACCAGCGAGCAACACAACGAGGAATGGCAACGGAGCGCGCTTTGGCTTCGGACACAGCCGAGTTCGGGTTCGCGGTCCGCTTGAACTGCGCAGCAGTTAAGCGGCCGCGCGCGAGGCGCTTCGACGTGCCGGCGCGCGGCGACAGACGCACCGGAGACGCACCCACCAACCCGCGCGCAACCGCGACACGCGATCCGGAGCGGCAAGCCATGGATGGCGCGCAGACGCGCAGAGCGCAGCGGCGCGCGTGCAGGAGCTTGGCAATGCAGCGCATGGAGGCGCTGCCACTGATGCAAGCGCAGGACGCGCTGGCGGGCCGTGGACATAACGACGGGTTATGCGAGCGCGGGATTTCATGCGGCAGGACGCCGCATGCCGCGCCGTACACACAGGAGGTGTGCGCATAACAGCGCGTTATGTCCACGGCCCGCCGATAGCCCCGTGAGCGCGCAGGACAGCGGTGAATCGGAGCGCGCACGATCCGCGCGACACGGGGATGGGGGACGCATCGGCCCGACGAAGCGGCAGGCGTGCGGGGTGTGCGGCTTCTTGCACACGCCGTGCGCCTGCTTGGCATGGCTTTGTGCACGCGCAACGCGGGTGCACGCAAACGCGAGGCAGGAGCCGCGCGTGTTGGTGCGGAGCGCAGTGCGCAACGGAGACGGCCACGGATGGCCGATGCAGCCGGCGCGGCGCGTGCCGCGCAGTGCAGCGGAGCGGCTGAATGCCGCGTAGCGAAACGCAGCACTGCACGCGCCGTGACGGCGGTGAGAGCGCGGACACGTCGGCACAGGTTCGCGATCGCGTCGTGGTCGGAGCGGGCTCTCCTGCAGTCTTGCGATAGCCTGACTTCGCGTCCGCTGCAACGCAGTTCAGCGGCGCGCCGCGCGATCTTTCCGTCGCCGCCACGGGTCGGCGGTCGGCTGCAGCGCAGCTCAGCCGCCGCCATCGCTGTCCTCGCTCGTCGCCTTGCGCACCAACTTCGCCGCCGGATGCGTCGCCGCATGCACCGCTTGCAGCTTGCCGATGGCCACGTGCGTGTAGATCTTCGTCGTGTCCAGGCTCTCGTGGCCGAGCATCTCCTGGATGAAGCGCACGTCGGCGCCGTTGTCGAGCATCTGCGTCGCCATCGTGTGGCGAAACAGGTGACAGGCACCGCGCTTCGTGATGCCAGCGGCCTCGATGTGTCGGCGCACCACCATGCCCAAGCCTTCGCCACGAAATCGCTGGCCGAATCGATTGAGGAACAGCGCGTGTTCCTGCGGATCGATCTGCATTTGCGGCCGCGCCTCGATCAGGTAACGCTGCACCCACGCCACCGCGCGCTCGCCAATCGGCACCACACGATCCTTGCGGCCCTTGCCTTGGCGCACGCGCAGCAGACCGCGCACCGCATCGAGGTCGAATAGCGCGAGGTTCGCCGCCTCCGCTCGCCGCAACCCGGTCGAGTACAGCAACTCCATCAACGCGCGATCGCGCAGGCCCTGCGTGTCGTCGACATCCGGCTGCGCCAGCACCGTCTCGACTTCATCCGCGCTCAGCGGATCGGGCAACACCTGCCGCGGCATCCGCGGCATGTCGAGGTCGGCGGCGGGATTGCTCGGCAGATGATTGTTCTTCACGAGCCAGCGAAACCACTGCCGCAAGTGGTTGACCTGCAACCACTGGCCCTTGGGACTGATCGGCTGACCGTCCGCCTTGCGCGCATAGAACAGATAACGCTGATAGCGCTCCAGCATCGGCTTCGTGATTTCGCCCGGCCGCTGCAACTCGCGCTCAGTGCACCATTCGAGAAACAACGCCAATGCGCTGCGCCGTGCCCGCAACAGCTCGTGGCCGTAGCCCTGCACGCGCTGCGCCTCGATGTAGCGCTGCATCCACGCGGCCAGGCTGTCTGGCGTCGCCGGTGCCTCGAGTCGCCGCCGCCGCGCGCCGTAGTCGCCTTCGCGCGGCATGGTCAGGCTCGCGCCGCCAGCGCCGTGCCGTTCGCACTACGATGCGACGGGCGCGCCGCATGCGTCCGGGGAACTGCGGTTTCCTCAACCGCAGCGACTAAAGAGGAAAGCTCCGCGCCAGCATTGGCGTTGCGGGCGGTTTCATCACCCCGACCGGTGCCCGACTGCCCACCGACCACCGGCCGACCGGACCCCGACCGCTTGCTGTTTTCCCCCGACCGGTGCGACGTGAGCCCCGACCGGTTGGCCGTCGTAACGGCAGACTCCACCGGCCGCAGCGCCTCGACATCGATCAGGCCGACCATCTGCCGCGCGGCGTCCGCCGCATCGCCGCTGTAGGCCAGTTCAAAGCGGTAGCTCTGCCCGAGCCGATGCGCGATCACGTATTCGTGTTCGTCCAATCGCGCCAGGTGCAACTTGAGCTGGGTATCGCCCCAGCCAATCGCTTCGCGCAATTCGCGCCGCGTAAAGCGCAGCTGCGCGCGCTCGATCGCCTGCGCGGTCGTGCGCGTGCTCACGTACTCGACAATGAGCGACAACAGTCGCCGCGTCTGCGGCGGCAACTCGTCCAGCGAGCGCCCCAGCACCTCATGCGCCAAGCGATTGGCCAGCGCGATATCGTCGAGCGTCACCTCGACGTATTCGACCCGCTCACCGGCCACCGTCGTGGTCTTCACTTCGCGCTGGTACTGATGCAAAAACGCGATGCTGTCGATCAGCGTCAGATACTTCGCGTGATCCCGCCGCATCCGCGTCGACTCACTGCGAAACGTCAGCGCTTCGGCATACGGATTCACCACCGCCAGCGGCCGCAGCAGCGATTGCGCCGCCTGGTGCAGCGACCGAATCGCCGCGCCTTGCTTGCTGGCCACCAATCCGGCGAGCGTGCGTGCTTCCCGCTGCCGACGATGAATCGCCTCGGTCTGCTCGCGCGTCTCGTTGATCGTCAGCACCAGACAGCGATTCAGCAGCTCGTCGTCGAGGTCAATCGCCGTCGTTGTGAGGAACAGCATCACCGGACCCTCGACGCGGTATTCCTCGGTGACCAGTTTTCCCGTGGTTGGGTCTTTGCCCGTGCTCGCAATCGTCAGCTCGCCTTGGCTCTGCAACAGCTTCAGCGCGTAGGCGGCTTGGCGCACGCCTTCTTCTTCGGCGATGGCCAGAATCTTGTGCCGCAGATCGCCTTCGCCGAGATAGAACAGGCTCTGGCCTGTCATCGCCGAGTAGTGCACGCGCTCGGGTTCTGGCATCAGCGACAACAGCGCGTCCATCAATGTCGATTTGCCGGCAGCAGAGGTTGACTGGATCAGGATCGCTAGGGGCTTGTCGAGCTTGCGCGACACGCACGCCAGATAGCCGACCAGCGCATTCGCGTCCTCGCCGACCACGCCAATCGCCGCCACATCCGCCACGATGCGCTCGACCAATTTCGGATCGCGCAGCAACGCCTCGGCCGCGCTGTGCTGGCTCGGCGTCAGCGTCAGCGTCGGCGCGGCCTTGGCCGCGCGCTCTTCACCGGGCTGCAAACGCGCTTTGATCAACGCGTCCTGGCGCGCCTCCAGCGCCCGCAGCAGCTTGCCCAGATCGCCCTTGATCACGTCTTCCGACAGGCCCAGTTCGGTCGCGGTTTGCTTGATCCACGCCGCGCGCTGCTTGGCCTGGTACAGCTCGACCGTATCGACGTGCACGAACTCCGCGCAGCGCGCCTTGATCCAGACCTTGAGCTGCTCGTAAGACAGATTCTTCTCGATGCCGCGCACGGCGTAGCTGCGATCACCGAGCGTCAGGCGCAGTTCGTGCGCGTCGATCTCTACCGGCAGCGGCGGTTCACGTGGCGGTACGCGGTAGGCCGGTGGCGCGGGCAATGTTGAGGCCGGCGGGGCAGGTTCCAGCTCGGCGGCGTCTTCAATGACGGCGATCTGCTCGGCCTCGTTTGCCAATGCAGCACACACCTCGGCCGCTTCGTCGGCCAATGCCGGCGGCGCGTCGGTCGCTTCGACCACCAGCGCATTAGAGCGAGCGACTAAAGGAGAAACTGGCGCAGCCGTTTCCGCACTGACCGGCACCACCGCGCCACGTTGTGGCGGCGTGCCTTTGCCGATCCATTCCGCCTGCCGAATCACCAGGCCCAGCGCCTTGCTCGCCGGCTGCACATCCAGCGCGTACTGGTTCGCATCCGAGCCCTTGGGGAAGCGGCAGCGATAGCACTCGAAACCTTCCGCCATCAGGCGAACGGCCAACTTCTCGGCGGCGCGATTGCCCGCCTCGTCCGCGTCATACGCGATCAGCACCCGGCGGATGCCGTGGCGGTGGAATGCTTTGGCAATCTCGTCGGTAAAGCCTTCGACGCCGTAGGCGCTGGTGACATTGCGGAACCCCGCGCACCAAAACGTCAGCGCATCCAGCAGCGCTTCGCAGAGGATCGCTTCCTCGTGGCCAACCAGACCGGCCTCGTTGAACACGCCCACGTGTGGCCCCGGCAGATACAGATGCAGCGGTGTACCCACCCGCAGATTCGACGTGATCTTGCGTCCGTACACCTCGCTGA
The DNA here is from genome assembly GCA_052390415.1 of Pseudomarimonas sp. Taxonomy (GTDB): domain Bacteria; phylum Pseudomonadota; class Gammaproteobacteria; order Xanthomonadales; family Xanthomonadaceae; genus JANNWF01. Next base: position 6,802 of record JBQTGY010000154.1, read on the forward strand.
TCTGCCCCGCACCATCCACCACCGGCACCACCAGCGAGCCAGCAAAATGCTCGTGCCCCGACTCCCGCATCACGCCCAGCCGCTGCAACTGCCCACGAATCGCCGCGCCCGATTTGACCTGCTTCATCGGCAAGCGATAGCCCAGCGTGCGGTTCGCATAGCCGAGCTGGAAATGCGCGATCAACTCCGCATGATCGAGGCCGCGCTTCGCGAGGTAGTCGAGCGCTTCCGGACTCTGCTGCAACGTCGAGTGGTAATGCGCGATCACCTCAGCCAGTAACGCCGCGTCGTCCTCGCGCGCCGCCAGCGGCGCAGTGATCTTCGACGCCGCCATCTTCGGCACATCGGCCGGCGCGACAGCCTCACCATCGACCATCCCGCGCAGCAACTCGACCGCCCGCCGAAACGCCACACCCCGTCGCCGCATCAGCCAATCGATCGGCGAGCCTGCCGCCCCGCAGGCAAAGCAGTGAAACAGGTTCTTGTCTGGCGACACGATCAACGAGGGCTCGTTGTCGTCCTCGTGGAACGGGCAGACGCAGGCCCAATCCTTGCCGATCTTCTTCAACGTCAATCCGTCGGCCTCGATCAGCCGGACCAGGTTCACCGTCGCGCGCAATCGCTCAATCTCACCATCGGGAATGCGTGCCATCTCAGGGGTCCTCCGAAAACCTGTCAACATGCAGATGCGATTTAGCATTGCATGCATATCTGGTATCTTGCAACCTGCCTATCCGAGAGGAGCCCTTACCGTGACGCCATCACTTCCCTGGCATTGGTGGTCCATGGACTTCGGCAAGCGACTGTCCGCACTGCGCAAACAGCGCACCATGACGCAGCAAGCATTGGCAGATGCGGTCGGCTGCCACGTCACCATGGTTCGGCGCTACGAGGCCGGCGAAACCCAGCCCACCTTGGAGGTCATCCGCAACATGGCGCGTGCGCTGTCGGTCAGCGCAGATGCGCTGGTGTTCGAGCAGGACGAGCGCGACCCGGTCAATGAACTGCGCTTGCAGTTCGAAGCGGTCAGTCAGTTCCCGCCCGCCGAGCAATCCATCGTCAAAGAAGTGCTCGACAGCCTGATCATCAAATACCAGGCACGGCGCTGGGATTCGGCGCGCGCCGCTGCGTCGACGCCGGTCACCGCCAAGGCCGCCAGCCCATCGGTGCCGCCAAAGCGGGCCGCGCAGACGACGAGCGGACGCCGATGAGCGAGGTGCGCGTGCAGCCGCAACCGCTGATCCAAACCCGCATCCTGACCCTGCGTGCGCAGCGAGTCATGCTCGATGCCGATCTCGCCGAACTCTACGGTGTGCCGACCAAAGCACTGGTGCAAGCCGTCAAGCGCAACCAAGCGCGCTTCCCGGCCGACTTCATGTTCCAGCTCAGCGCCGATGAGTTCGCCGCTTTGAGGTCACAATCTGTGACCTCAAACGGCCGCGGCGGTCGCCGCACCGCGCCCTATGCCTTTACCGAGCAGGGCGTGGCCATGCTGTCCTCGGTGCTCAACAGTGGCCACGCCATCGCCGTCAACATCGAAATCATGCGCACCTTTGTGCGGGTGCGTGAGCTGGCCGCCAGCCATGTCGACCTCGCCAAGCGGCTCGCCGAACTGGAACAGAAAACCGACGTGCTGGCGGCCAAACAGGATGGCTTCAGCCGCAACACGCGCGTGCAATTGCAGCAGGTGTTCGATGCGCTGCGCGAGTTGATGACGCCGCCGGAGACGCCGAAGCGGCCGATCGGGTTTGTGCATCCGGCGGAGAAGAAGACCAAAGCCAAGCGCTGAGGCCGATAACGACAACGCCCGGCGTGAGGCCGGGCGTCGCGGTGGATCAAGCGAATGGGTGCAACGGAAACCTGTCAGAAATCAATGACTCTGACCCCATTGATCCTGACCCCATTGATCCGAGCGGCAGGGGGATTTGTTTTGAGCGGGATGCTACGTTTCTAGACTGGGCTCTGTACGCCTGCTAGATAGCAAACGGTCACAGATTCACCTGCGGCTAACTTGATCAAATCCGAATGGCTGCCCACCTCGAATTCAGCATAGGTCAGCTCAGTTCCGGTTGATGGTGGATCCTGGTCGAGATCCAAATGGGGCGGATTCGCGATCGTCGTCACCCTTCGTATCCCAAGGAGCTCGAGGCTAGCCGGGACGCCATCGACCTCTAGCGTTGGATCCTCAACACACGCCTCGCGAGCCAGACCTTGCGCGATAGCGCAGGCACTTTCTAGGCTTTCCGCTTCTACCAAGTAGCAATTCTCATATGCCCGCCATCGATGGTTTGTATCGCGCACCGGCCGAACTGCAACAATTGCGCTCGCAACATACCAAGTCATAAGTCAGCCCCTGTGACGACAGCCAAGGAACTTCTGCGCAAGTTTGATTTTTTGCTGCGCCACTGTGTCCCGTGACGCGCGGGCGCTGTCATATTTTGCACGCAGCCAAGAGCAAGGGTCAGGCTCCATCGCGGCCGCTCTCGAGTACTCGTTGGCCTTGTTTTGCTCACCTCCCTTCGCCATGCACATTGAATTCTCGTCACAAGTGGCGTCGGGACTTGAAGGAGTCGTTTGTGCGGCGTCAACAACCGCTTTGGTAGCGAAAAAGCCTGAGATAGCAACACCGCAGACACAGAGCACAGCAACTCCGTCTGCAATGAATGGCTCAGGCCCGTCCGCTAGCGCGATGATCCCGCAGATCCCGTAGGGGCTCTCGCCCGTAGGATCGATCTTCAGCATTGGACTTTGAGCAGCGTAGCCAAAGGTCGAATGCCCCCCATCCAACCCAATCGGATCACTCTCGATGTACCGTCCGGTGCCGGGTTCGTAATCCCGGAAATAGTTGTAATGCAGCCCACTCTCCGCATCAAAATACTGGCCGGGATACCGCAAATTCAACCCAAACACCTTCCCGTCCGCATCCGGATCGGTCACGGGCGCGTGATCACCAAACGCTGATCCCGCCAAGTCCCAGCGCCACACAATCCGGTTCCGGCTCGGGTGAACGACAGCGCGCGGTGTCCCGAGGTGATCGGTCTGCACGAACTGATACGTGCTCGCGTCATGGTCGGAATAGATCGCGACCAAGGTGTCGTCCATCCAGACGTATTCGGCGACGCGGCTGCCGTCCTTGTTGTATTCGCCCAGCAGTTGGCCGCTGTCGGTGTAGACGAAATAGCGGTTCTGATTGACGTCGGTGGGGTGCAGTTTGACGACGCGCTCGCCGCGGCCGTTGTAGCGGTAGCCGGCCTTGAGCGCGCCACTTACTTTGAATTCGCGCAAGCGGCCGAGGTCGTTGTAGATCAGGGTTTTAGGTGCGGGGTCGTTGATCACGCTGGTGTTGCCGGCGGCGTCGTAGCCGCGGGTGATGGGGCCGACGGATTGCAGGCGGTGGCTGCTGGGAACGGTGGTGTACGGCGTAGTCGCAGTTGCCGTGCTGCGGGCGGTGCGGTTGCCGGTGGCGTCATAGCCAAAGCCCTCAATCAGATTCGCACCATCTCGTATTTCCGTGAGTCGATTCTGGCCGTCGTACTCGACACTGCGCAGCACGCTGTTGCTGCCTTGACGCTCGGTGAGACTGGTGACGTTGCCGGCGACATCGAGCCCCAGATCAATATCAAAGCCATCATTCGCGGCGACATCGAACACCCGATCTGCCGCGTAATTCTTGTCAAATTCCCGCGTCTGCACGCGGCCATTGCCAAAAGTCAGCGCGGAGAGAGGTCCCAAACGGCAGGTAGCTGGCGGTGCTGACCAGCGACACTTCGACGGCGGTGGCGGTGGGCTTGCCCATGACGCCGATTGTGCGGCCTTGGGCGTCGCGCACATAGCGCACCGTGGCACCGCTGGGGTAGGTCAGGGTGTCGATGCGTCCGGCGGCGGTGTATGTCGTCCGCACTTCGTGAGTCGGTCCGTCGTTGGCGCTTTGCTGGCGGCGCACAAGATTGCCGCGACGGTCATAGCAGTAGGTCGTGTTGCCGGACTCGTCGCTGAGCGCGGCCAGCCGGCCGATGCCAAACGTCTCGCCAGCGATGCAGGCCGTGGTCGGCACGTCGTACACAAAGTTGACTTGTTGCGCGGTGGTCGGCGGAGTGAGGCTGGTGAGGCGGCCAAGAATGTCGTAGCCATAGGTCTGGGGAATGCCGCGCGCATCGGTTTGCGTCGCTCGGTTGCCGGCGGCGTCATAGGTGTAAGTGGTAACGCCTGTGTCGGGGCTGCTCAGCGAGGTCAGATCGCCCAAACTGGTGTAGGAGTAAGTCGTAGTCAAGCCGTTGGGATCGGTGACGGCAGCCAACGCAAAAAAAGCCGCCCCGCCAGAAGGCGGAGCGGCTTGGTTTCACCAGCTAAAGCATGACTACTTACTCGAAGCCGTTCTTCATGATGCCGATGGAGCGGAAGCCAGCGGTGTCGACCTGCGTGCGGTCACCGGCTGCGTTCATCGGGAAGATCATCAGCAATCCACGGGTCGCGTTGGCCTGCATGCCGGTCTCATTCGTCAGCACGGTCAGGTTGCTCAAAGCCTGCGCGCTGGTGAACGGTGTGGACCAAGAAGGCTCACTGAGGCCCGGGAAGCTGATGCCGGGGGTGGTGACGTTGTAGTCCAGCCACGGTGTCTGGCTGACTTGCACCCCGCGATGGGTACCGCGCACGCGATAGCGGAAGTTGGCAGTCGCCGCCGTCAGCCCCAACGAACCCGCACCACCCGACACCTGCACCGGAATCGTCAACACGCTGTTGTTGAACAGGTTGGTGTAAACGTTGCTCAGGATGTTGAGGTTGAAGCCGGTTGTCGTGCCTGTAGTGAATGGCGGGGCGCTGGAAACCACTGGCAACATGATGTTGGTCCGCACCGTGGTGCGCTCGCCGTTGACGAAATTGAATTGGCGAATCATCCGATCCGTGGTGCCATCCCGGTTGCTGTCGATGTCAATTTGGTATTCGTCTCCGAAGCCTGACTCGGGCGAATCGAACTGACCTTGCGCAGCGACCGCGAACACCAGCACGGTGGACTGGTTGTTGGCCGCCGCTTCGTCAAACGGCGTGCCGCGCAGGGCAAAGTCACTGGTGATGCCGACATGACTGATATCCGCACCGCGCTGGCTGGTGCTCAACCCTGGGGTGGGATCACCGATGTAGGACAGTTCGAAGCCCTTGGCGAACGAAACGATGTCCACCGGCGTCGACGGGAAACTGAAGTTGGTCAAGTCGACAAACGCCGTATTGGCGCCGGTGTTATAGCCAACGCCGGTGAACGGGAAAGTTCTCGGCGTTCCCGGGTTAGGCGCAGGCGTGGCGGTCAAGGCCAAGTCAGACGCGCGCCGCGGGAAGGCTTGCACGCTCAAACGATGCGTCGACAACGGCAAGGACCGCGCCGTAGGTATCAGTTCCACGAAGCCGGACGCTTCGTTCATGAACTGCCGCGGGCGTCGATTCGCGTCGCCCAAGGCATTGATGAATTGGAAGGGTCGCAGCGACAAGTCACGCGCATGTCGCATGTTGGCCGCATTGGCGGTGATTCGCACTGGGAAGGTGATCTCGCCGTTGGCGGGCACGCTCACCGCTGCGCCGTTGGGGAACGAGAAGCTGACACCCGGCGTCTCGGTAACCGGTCGAAACGCGAGGCTGAAGTTTTGCGCGACGCCGCTCTTGTTGCGCAGAGTGATCGTGCGGTCCTGGGTGACCGTGCCGAGCACATCGAATACACCAAACGAGACATTGACCGTGCCGTTGCGATTGGCGCCGCCGTCGGTGGGCGCCGGATCGGCACCGAACATGATCACGCTGTTGCCACCGTTAGCGTAACGACTGAGATCCCAACGACCCACGCCTTGGCGAGTCACGCCCCAAATCTGTCCACTCGGTGGGGTCAGAATGTCCGGCCCGACGGTCGTGAAAACGTTGTTGGCGACACTATTGAGGAGCAGCGACTTGAGCTCGTAATTACTCCATGTTGGGTGGAGGTTGTATAACAGCGCCATCGCGCCCGCTGTGTGCGGTGCGGCCGATGAGGTGCCGTTAAAACTGCTGACGCCGTTGCCGGTATTGACCGTGGCCACCGTCACGTTTTCTGCGGGTGCGGTGATGTCAGGTTTGATGCCCTCGTCGACGCGGCGCGGACCGCGTGACGAATACGCCGCCATGGTGTCCTGCGCGCCCCGGTTGGTCGGGCTCATGCTCACTTGCAGGCCTGGACGCGCGTCCACCGTGCGTGAAACGCCGGTGTTGAGAGCGCCACCACTGGCGAACAGACCACCAACCGCCTGGGTGACCATGACGACGGGAATGGGAACGTTCGGCAAATTGACATTGGCCGCCATGTTGCCGAATGCGGCAGTTGAGTTCACGATCACTACGCCGGCAGCACCAGCACGCGAAGCGGCAAGCGCCTTCTGATGGAAGCCAACCGAGCCACGATCAACCAGCACCACCTTTCCCGAATAGGGATTGTTGGTGACCGCAGGATTCATGGTGACGATGAGGTTGTTGCTGCCATCGACATTGAACAGATTGATCGGCTGACCGACGCCATCGAGCAAAGTGACCAAGGGCGATAGGTCGTTGACTGGCGGAACTGTCGGCGGTTGGACGATGGGTGGCGTGTAACCCACCGGAGCGGCGGCGAGGTTTTCGGCAAGATTGGGTCGCGCCCATACCGCGTCGGTCAGCGACAGGCTATTGGCAACGCTGGAAAAGACGGCGGTTCCAAACTGTGTGATCGCAAAATTGGCAAGTGCTGGCTGCCCACCATTGACCGGCGCGTTGGCAAGGCCACCTGGGAACTGGTCATTGAACGAAGCTGCCACCGAAATGCCGCCGGCGGCGACACCCGGCGAGCCGGTGATGTAATAGGTGTCGTCGGCGTTACCGGCTGAGAGCACAACGATCAAGCCGGCATCCGCAGCGCGCTGAGCCGCGGCCGAAGAAGCTTCCTCGATATCACCCGAATTGGAGCCCAGCGACAGATTGATGACGCGTAGACGCGGCGTCTGCGGCGGTTGCGGCATGGTGTAGGTGACGGTCTGCGCCTGTCCGGCCGCATTGGTCACCGTACCCACGATGGTCCCGACCGCTGCCCAGGGGTTGCTGGGATTGGCTTGCCAGATGTAAACCGCAGTGGCGGCGTCCAGCGCGGAGGCGACTACGGCGCTGGATCCGGCCGTGCCAAAGACGCGAAATGCATACAGGCTGGAGGCGGGTGCATATCCCGGCGAAATCCGCAGATCGGTCAGAATGTTCGGCTGGGTGCGGTCGTGCGCGCCCGCATAGGTCGTGCCATCGTTATTCACGCCAATGCCGCCGATCAAACTGGCCACCGAGGTGCCGTGACCGCCGGTGTCCATCGTATTGTTGTCGGGCAAAGGAATCAGCGCGGCATCGGTGGTGCCTGCCGCGTTGTAGGCGTCTCCGACGAAGTCATAACCCCAGATCACTTTTGGTGTCGGAAAATGGGCTGCGGTAGCCCCGGCCGGTGGATACGGCGTAATGGTGGTGGTTGCGTTCGGCGCGTAGCCCGCCGCGCCGCCAGGACCAGCAAACTCGGTGTGCATGTGGTCGATGCCCGAGTCGATCACGCCGACGCCGATGTCGGCGCCACGAAGATTCAAGTCAGGCGCGACGGTGCCCCAAAAACTGCGCGCGCCGGTGAAATCGATCGAGCTGACCGCTTGCGTTTCGTGCGTCGCCAACAAGCTGACATTCTTCACGCCGGCAATCGTAGTGAGGCCTGCGATGGCCGACTGCGGCACACGAACCGCGATGCCATTTTCCGCAAACCGCGCGTTGAACAAGACCTGCGCATCAAACTGGTTGACCAGCGCCTGGATCACGACTTGCTGGCTGACCTGCAGTTGCTCGCTGCGCAACATGGCAGCGTCTGCGGCTTGCCGCTCGGCAGCAGCTTTCAGGTCTTCCGGGCTGCCGGCGAACAAGAACCGGTTGGTGGCGACAAAACGATCACGCTCGGCGACGAACACGCTGGCAGCGGGCTCGTCGATGAGCTGCACAAATACGTTGACCCGGTCTTGCAGCGCCTGATCGGCATCGACTGAGGTTTCGACGACGCGGGGTGATGTGGTGGCAGTCATCGACTGCGCATTGACCGGCGCGGCGTTCAGGCCGGCGCCAAAGATGATGGCTGCGATAGCCAGAGAGAGGGGAGTGCGGGAATTTGTCATGGGCAATCTCGTCGGAGCAACGGGCGAAGGAAGGCCGCCGTAAGGCAGATGCCGCGCAGACGCGCAGCGGGTAGCCGGCCGAGTGTACGAAAGGTAAGCGTTACTGTCGCGTGCAGCGCAGCACGCGAAATTTCATCGTCGTCCAATGCGCAACGGTATGGACGCGCCAATGCAGGCCCCGCCTTGCTATCCTGCGCACCCTTATTCTGCAATGCAGCAATCAACGCCATGATCGAGACCAATCCCATCTTCGCGCACATCGCCGACCTGCGCGGTCGTCTCGATGCGCTGCGGAGGTATCTTTGACTTCGACCGCCAGGTAGAACGGCTGGAAGAAGTCAGCCGCGAGCTGGAAGTGCCCACCATCTGGAATGTGCCCGAGCGCGCGCAGGCCTTGGGTCGCGAACGATCCGCGCTGGAAAAGGTGGTGCTCGGAATCACCCGCATCAGCGACGGCCTCGATGGCGCGTCCGACTTGCTTGAGCTTGCTGCTGAGGAAGCCGACGAAGACACCATGCAGGCGGTCATCAAGGACGTGGACACGTTCGAACGTGATGTCGCCGCATTGGAATTCCGGCGCATGTTCTCCGGCGAGATGGATACCTGCAGTGCGTTTGTCGATATTCAGGCCGGGGCCGGTGGCACCGAGGCGCAGGACTGGGCGGAGATGCTGCTGCGCATGTATCTACGCTGGTGCGAATCGCGCGGGTGGAAAACCGAGCTGATGGAAGCGAGTGCCGGAGACGTTGCCGGCATCAAGTCAGCCACATTCCGGGTTGAAGGCGAGTACGCCTACGGTTGGCTGAAAACCGAAACGGGCGTGCACCGGCTGGTACGCAAATCGCCATTCGATTCCGACAATCGCCGCCACACCAGCTTCACTTCCTTGTTCGTGAGCCCGGAAGTTGATGACTCGATCGAGATCGACATCAATCCGGCCGACCTGAAAACCGATGTGTATCGCTCATCCGGTGCCGGTGGTCAGCACGTCAACAAGACGGAGTCTGCCGTACGTATCACTCACGTGCCGACCAATACCATCGTCGCCTGCCAGACCGAACGCAGCCAGCACGCCAATCGCGACCGCGCCATGAAGATGTTGGCGGCGAAGTTGTACGAGTTGGAAATCCAGAAGCGCAATGCGGTGCGGGACGCGGTGGAAGCTACCAAGTCCGATATCGGTTGGGGCAGCCAGATTCGCAACTACGTGCTGGATCAGAGTCGGATCAAGGATTTGCGTACCGGGGTCGAACGTACTGACACGCAGAAGGTGCTGGACGGCGATCTCGATGAATTTGTGGAAGCGGCGTTGAAATCCGGTCTGGAAGCGGGCTCCAAGCGCAGTGATGCAAGCTGAACAAACACCCTGAGCAAGGCACACCTTCGATGAGCGACGATGAAAACCACCTGATCGCCGAGCGCCGCGGCAAGCTCCATGCGCTGCGGCAAACTGGCGTGGCATTTCCCAATGATTTCACCCGCGTCGACTTCGCCGGCGATCTGCAAGCCGAGTATGCCGATGCCGAGGCTTGGACTGCCGAAACGTTGGCGGCCACGGGGCGTCGGGTGGCTTTGGGCGGTCGCCTGATGGCCAAACGGGTGATGGGCAAGGCCAGCTTTGCGCAGTTGCAGGATATGTCCGGGCGCATCCAGCTGTATTTGCAAGGTGCAGCGCTGGGCGCGTCCTATGACGCGTTCAAACATTGGGATATCGGCGACATCCTGGCGGTGGAAGGAAGTTTGACGCGCACCCGGACCGGTGAGCTTTCCATCCACGTTGAAGGCCTGCGCCTGCTGACCAAGTCGTTGCGACCGTTGCCCGACAAGTGGCACGGACTTGCCGACGTCGAGCAGCGTTATCGGCAGCGCTATGTGGATCTGGTGGTATCGCCAGAATCACGCGAAGTCTTCGTCAAGCGCTCACAGATCGTCGCCAGCATTCGTCGCTGGCTGGACGCGCGGCGCTTTGTCGAAGTCGAGACGCCGATGATGCATCTGATTCCCGGGGGTGCCACCGCGCGGCCGTTCGTTACTCATCACAACGCGCTGGATCTGGATTTGTACCTGCGTGTCGCGCCGGAGCTGTATCTGAAGCGGCTGGTGGTCGGCGGCATCGAGCGTGTCTACGAGATCAATCGCAACTTCCGCAACGAAGGCGTGAGCACGCGGCACAACCCCGAGTTCACCATGTTGGAGTTGTACGAGGCTTACGCCACGTATATCGAAATCATGGATCTGACCGAAGGTTTGATTCGCGATGTGGCCAACGAAGTGCTGGGCACCACGCAGATCAATTGGGCGGGTATCGCCATCGATCTGGGGCCGCCATTTCGGCGTTGGCGCATGGACGAAGCGGTGTGTGCGCTCAATCCGGAGATCGATATCGACGTCTTCCGCCGTCAGGATCGCGACGCTATCGCCTCGCACTGTCAGCGTTTGGGCATCACGGTTGCGCCCTCAGCCGGCTGGGGCAAGCTGTTGCTGGAGCTGTTCGAGCGCACCGTCGAAGCGGGGCTTACCCAGCCGACCTTCATTACCCACTACCCGGTGGAAGTCAGCCCGCTGGCGCGGGAGAGCGATGCCGAACCCGGCGTGACGGATCGTTTTGAGCTGTTTGTCGATGGCAAGGAACTCGCGAACGGTTTTTCGGAGTTGAATGATCCGGAAGATCAAGCGGCGCGCTTTCATGCCCAAGTGGCGCAGAAAGAAGGCGGCGACGCCGAGGCGATGCACTTTGATGCCGACTACATTCGCGCTTTGGAGTACGGGCTTGCACCGACCGGCGGCTTGGGCGTGGGCATCGATCGATTGGTGATGATGTTGACCGGCTGCAACTCGATCCGTGATGTGCTGCTGTTTCCGTATATGCGGCCAACCGCAGAGCATTGACGCGGAAGATCCATCAAAGCCGTAAACGGTCGGGCGATCTCTGCGAAGCAGGGCGCAATAACCGAAGGGCATTGCGCCGCCGTCCTGATTGGAAATCAGAAGCAGCGCACGACTTGAGCATCATCAGTTTCGGTCAGCTCCTCGCGTCACCGCTCTGCGGTTGGCGCAAAGCCCTGCGGCTATTGCGCCCTACCGAAGCAGGAAGAGGTAGGGTGCGTCTCGACGCACCAGCCACTCCAATACGCCGAGGCCTAGGTTCAATTCCAAGCCGGTGCGTCCGAGACGCACCCTACGGTAAGCAGGTGGCTCAGGCACTTGGCTTCGGGCTGTCTCGCAACTCGCGACGCAAAATCTTGCCGACGTTTGACTTCGGCAAGTCAGCCCGGAATTCGATGTAGCGGGGCAGCTTGTAACCAGTGAGCTGATCCTTGCAGTGCGCCTTGATGGCTTCGACCGTGAGTGAAGGATCCTTCTTGACGATGACCACTTTCACGGCTTCGCCCGACTTCTCATCCGGCACGCCGACGGCGGCGCATTCGAGCACGCCCGGATGCAGGGCGACCACGTCTTCGATTTCATTCGGATAGACGTTGAAGCCGGACACCAGAATCATGTCTTTCTTGCGGTCGACGATGTAGAAATAACCACGCTCGTCCATCTTCGCCATGTCGCCGGTGTGCAGCCATCCATTGACGATGACCTTGGCGGTTTCTTCAGGGCGCTGCCAGTAGCCCTTCATGACTTGTGGGCCCTGTACACACAACTCGCCCACTTCGCCCTGCGGCAACTCCTTGCCCTCGTCGTCCTTGATGCAGACGATGGTGGAAGACACCGGCATCCCGATCGAGCCGTTGTAGCCGCTCAAATCCATCGGATTCATGCAGCAGGCAGGCGAGGTTTCGGTGAGGCCGTAGGCTTCGACCAAGGTCGAGCCGGTGACTTTCTTCCAACGCTCTGCCACTGCGCGTTGCACGGCCATGCCGCCACCCAGCGACAGACGCAACGTCGAAAAGTCGAGCTTGTCAAAGCCGGGCGTATTCAGCAGGCCATTGAACAGCGTGTTGACGCCGGTGATCGCGGTGAACGGAATGCGCCCCAGATCCTTGACGAAACCAGGCATGTCGCGGGGATTGGTAATCAGGTGGTTGGTGCCGCCAAACTTGATGAAAACCAGGCAGTTAGCCGTCAAAGCGAAGATATGGTAAAGCGGCAGCGCGGTGATGATGTGTTCCTGTTGCTGACCCACCGCGCCGCTCAACCACGCGGCACTTTGCTGCATGTTGGCGACCAGGTTGCGATGGGTAAGCATCGCGCCCTTGGAGACGCCGGTGGTGCCTCCGGTGTACTGCAGGAAGGCGATATCACCGTGCTCGATGACGATGCCAGGCAGTTGCTTGGCCTGGCCACGCGCCAATACCTCGTTGAATCGCACCGCACCTTCAATGCGGTAGTCGGGTATGACCTTCTTGACGTATTTGAGAACAAAGTTGGTCAGCGCCCCTTTGGGAAAGCCAAGCATGTCGCCGACACCGGTGGTGATGACTTGCCGCACCTTGGTCTCGGCGACCACGCCAGCCAGCACGCTGGCAAAGTTGTCCAACACCAGAATGGCAGCTGCGCCAGCATCGTTGAGCTGATGGCGCAGCTCACGTGGGGTGTACATCGGGTTGACGTTGACCACCGTCAAACCCGCCCGCAACACGCCAAATATGGCCACCGGATACTGCAGGACATTGGGCAGCATGATGGCTACCCTGTCGCCCTTCTTCAGCTTGAGGTCGTGGATGAGATAGGCGGCAAAAGCGCGGCTCAAACGATCCAGATCGTCGTAACTGATCGTCTTGCCCATGTTTTCGAACGCAGGTCGCGGCCGAAACCGTTCACACGATGACTCCAGAATGGAGACGATCGATGGATACTCGGCAAGGTCGACCTCCGCCGGGACTCCGGCCGGATAATTAGCCAACCAAGGATGCGAATTGCTCATGCCACACTCCATTACGCGAACCGAATCAGGCGCTCATTCGAACGACTGTTCGACGGGCGGCAAAGGTGCAATCGATTGGAGCACAGCGGATTCTGCGCTGGCAACCGGCCATTGCGATGGGTGGTCGCCGGTCTGGGCGAGGCTGGTGATTCTGGTACTGGTGAGCATGTGTCTGGCCAGCTGCGGCTCTCCTCCCGATGAGGAAGCATTGCGCACCAGTATCAGCGCCATGCAGACGGCGGCTGAGCAGCGTTCGTTGGCCGGAGTGATGGACCACGTCACCGACGACTTCGGCGGCAGTCAAGGGCTTGACAATGACGGGCTACGACGCCTCTTGCAGGCGCAAATCATTGCCAATGCGGCGATCGGTTCGACGATAGGGCCGATCACCATCGAACGGCAGGGCGAACGCGCGACCGCGACGTTCTCGTTGGTGCTCACCGGCGGCAGCGGCAGATTTGTG
>JBQTGY010000155.1:0-35763 GCA_052390415.1 Pseudomarimonas sp.
CCGACGACAGCTACGTGAAATCCACCGACATCGATGCGTTCGAACAGGAAATGCGCACGGCCGGTGCCGACTGGCAGTTCGTCAATTTTGCCGGCGCAGTGCACTGCTTTGCCGAAGCGGACGCGCAACAACCACCAGGCTGCGTCTACAACGAACGCGCCGCCAAACGCGCGTATCGGATGATGAACGCCCATCTTGGCGAGGCATTCGCCGGCGGCTGAAGGCAGCTACCGCCTCGGCTTGCCATTCGGGTTCCGGCGTCGTGCCTGAGCGGGGCATCGACGCCGGCTTGCCGACTCGTTCACTCAAGGTTTCGATTCATCAACGTAATCTTTGCGTTAAATGAGCGCATGCTTGACGCTCGTTGTTAATAAAACACTAACTAAAGTTACTTCAAGTAACTGAATAATAAAGATAAACGTCTGCCATGTTGCCCGAACTTCTGGTCCTTGCCCTCGCACTTTTCGTCGCCTTGTTGCTGACGGGCTTGCGCTGGGTGCCTGAAGGAACGGCTTACACGGTGAGTCGATTTGGCCATTACGCGCGGACGTTGGCGCCGGGGTTGCGTTTCGCGCTGCCCTTGCTTGAGCGCGTGTCCGCCCCAGTCGAGTTGATCAATCACCGTATCGCCATGCAACTGGATGGTACCGACGCGGCGAGCCCGCGCGCCGCGTTTTACTATCAAATCGTCGAGCCTGAGCGCAGTGGCGATCGCTTGAACGACATTGATCGCGTCGTCGAACGCGAAGTTCGCCTGTGCATGGACGCGACGCTGACCGCCGCCGCGCGTGATGGCGACGGCTTGAATGGCCGCGTCAAAGTGGCTCTCAACGAGCGTCTTGGCAGCCTGGGTCTACGAGTGACTCGCTGCCAGTTGGGTGCCTGAAGCCGGTTGGGCGCTACGCCTGACTCTGGATGCCATCGCCGACGTTTCTGCGCCAACGGTTGCCGTGTTTACCGTCGCTGCTGATACTGGCGACCCCGTTGCCGGCAGCACCCGTGACCTTGGCCGCACCGAACTTCAGCATCGCCCCTGATTCGCCCGTGAATGCCCTGCGCCCAGCGCTACGCGTCGAGCTGGCGCGGCTGGGGCTGGACGAATCACTCGATAGTTGTCTGCTGGCTTATCTGGCGCTGCTGATGCAGTGGAATCAGGCCTACAACCTGACCGCCATCCGCGATCCGCACGAGATGCTGGTCAAACATTTGTTCGACTCGTTGGCGATCCTCGCGTTTGTGCCGTCCGGCACGCTGGTTGATATCGGCAGCGGCGCGGGTTTGCCGGCGATTCCGTTGGCGCTGGCCTTGCCCGATCTGCGGGTGACCATGATCGAGACTGCAGGCAAGAAAGCGCGCTTCCTGCGTGAGGCGGTGCGTGCTTTGGGTCTGTCCGAGCGCGTACGCGTGCTCTCGGCGCGCGCTGAAAATGTCGATGAAGCCGGCCGCCATGACTGTCTTACCGCGCGCGCCTTCGGTACCCTTGAGCAGATTCTCCACATTGGCGGCCACTTGCTGCGGCCAGGTGGGCAGTTGCTGGCGATGAAGGGTCGCGATCCGAGTCACGAGCTGAGCGATCTTCCTGCCGGCTGGCGGCACGTGGCGACGCATCGTTTGCTGGTGCCCGACTTGGAAGGCGAGCGCTGTCTGTGTGTCGTCGAGTCCACTTCGGCGTGCACTGAACTTTGATGCGTGCATTGCGCTTTAGCCCAAACCTACCAACGGAGCGGTCTTAATACTCATGGGTCGGATCATCGCCATCGCCAATCAAAAAGGCGGCGTGGGCAAGACCACCACCTCGGTCAACCTGGCGGCCGCACTGGCTGAGGCACGCCGTCGCGTCTTGTTGGTCGATCTGGATCCGCAAGGCAATGCGACCATGGGTTCGGGGGTCGACAAGCGCCTGGCCAAACCGACCGGGTGCGAGGTGTTGCTGGAAGAATGCAGTGCTGCGGACGCCATCGTCACCACGGCCAACGGCTATGACTTGTTGCCGGGCAACGGCGACCTCACTGCGGCTGAGCTGAAACTGATGGACACGCTGGCGCGCGAGCATCGCCTGCGCGAGGCGCTGGCGCCGTTGCGGGACCGCTATCAGTTCATTCTCATCGACTGCCCACCCTCACTGCACCTCTTGACCATCAATGCGCTGACCGCCGCGCAAGGCGTGGTGGTGCCGATGCAATGCGAGTACTACGCGCTGGAAGGATTGTCGGCGCTGACCGAAACCATTCGGGCGGTGAAAACGCGGCTCAATCCGCAGCTCGAAATCGAGGGCATCCTGCGCACCATGTACGACGTCCGCAACAATCTCTCGAATGAAGTTTCTGCCCAGCTCAGCCAGCACTTTGGTGACAAACTGTTTCGCACCATCGTGCCGCGCAATGTGCGCTTGGCCGAGGCGCCCAGCCACGGCCAGAGCATCGTCGGCTATGACCGTGCATCGCGCGGCAGCATTGCCTATCTCGGTCTGGCCGGCGAAATGCTGCGCCGTGAGCGCAATCACGCCAAGGCTCCGGAGGCAGCAGCATGAGTACCAAACGGCGCGGCCTTGGGCGCGGACTCGACGTGTTGTTGGGCGGTCGTGGTGATGCGGCCGGCGAGCCCGAAGGCGAGCGCATGCGCATGTTGCCGCTGGAGCAATTGCAGCCCGGCAAGTATCAGCCACGCAGCCATATGGATACCGAGCGGCTGCAGGAGCTGGCCGACTCGATCAAGGCGCAAGGGCTGATTCAACCGATCGTGGTGCGGCCGATCAGCCCGCATCGCTTCGAGATCATCGCCGGTGAGCGCCGCTGGCGCGCCGCGCAGTTGGCTGCTTTGCGGGAAGTGCCGGTGGTGGTGCGCGACAGCGACGATCACGCCGCGCTAGCGATGGCGTTGATCGAAAATATCCAACGCGAGGATTTGAATCCGCTGGAGGAAGCCACCGCCCTGCAACGCTTGATTGACGAGTTCGCGTTGACTCACCAGCAAGCCGCCGATGCAGTCGGACGTTCGCGCGCGGCAGTGAGCAACTTGCTGCGTCTGCTTGAATTGCCTGAAGGCGTGCGCAAGTTGGTCGAGCGTGGTGGCATCGAAATGGGCCACGCCCGCGCCCTGCTGACTCTGCCCGCCGCGCAAGCAGAAGCCATGGCCAGGCTGGCGGCAGACGAACAATGGTCGGTGCGCGAAACGGAACGGCGGGTGCAGGCGCTGCATAAGGGTCCGACCAGTCCTGCCGTGACTGCTGGCAAGCGGATTGATGCCGACATCGCCGCCCTGCAAACCGAGCTCTCGGAAACCTTGGGCACCGCGGTCGAGCTGCAACACGGTCGCGGTGGTCGCGGCAAGCTGGTGATCAGTTATCACAGCCTGGATGCGCTCGACGGCATTCTCGCGCGGCTGCGACAGGGCTGAAGCACATGCGCGTGCTGGTCACTGGAGCCGCGGGCTTCATCGGTGCGCATGTCTGCCAGGCGCTGACATTGCGCGGCGACGACGTCGTCGGCATGGACAGCTTCAATGCCTACTACGACCCGCAACTCAAACGTGATCGAATTGCCGCGTTGTGTGCGGACGTCGAGATTGCGTCACTTGAACTGGTCGATGCGGCCGGACTTGATGCCCTGTTTCAGCGCGTTCAGCCACAGCGCGTTGTGCACCTGGCGGCGCAGGCCGGTGTGCGGTATTCGATGCAAGCGCCGCAGGACTATGCGCAGAGCAATCTGGTCGGCTTTCTCAATGTGCTTGAGCAATGTCGACATCGCGGCATTCAGCACCTCGTCTATGCCTCTTCTTCATCGGTGTATGGCGGTGCGGCCAAACCACCGTTTCGCGAAGATGCCAGCGTCGAACAACCCTTGTCGTTTTATGCCGCGACCAAGGTCGCCAACGAGGCGATGGCACACAGTTATGCGCATCTGTATCGCTTGCCGCTGACCGGGCTGCGCTTCTTCACGGTCTACGGCCCTTGGGGTCGGCCGGACATGGCGCCGCTGCTGTTTTCTCGCGCGGTGTTGGCGGGCAGGCCGATCGAAGTGTTCAATCACGGGCGCCTGCGGCGTGACTTTACCCACGTCAGCGACATCGTCAGCGGCGTGCTGGCGGCGCTGGATCGTCCTCCCTGCATTGTCTTGGGTGCACCCCACCGCGTCTTCAACCTCGGCAACCACGCGCCGGTGGAGTTGGAGCATTTCATCGCCATCATCGAGCAAGCTGCGGGCGTCAACGCGATCAAGCATTACCGCGAAATGCAGCCTGGCGACATGCTGGAAACCATGGCCGACATCTCGCGGGCCATGGCTGAGCTGGGATTTTCGCCGCGCACCCCGCTCGAAACTGGTTTGCCACCGGTGGTGAACTGGTGTCGGGATTATTTCGCCAGCAAGCTTTAGCGCGCACTCCTGCGAAGCAGTGATACTTGTCGCGGCAAGGTCGCCCTGCCATACTGCGCGGCTCGTCGTTTCAGGCCTTGCCTGATTGAGCCCATTCGACTGCGCGATGTCGGGGTTCTGGCGAGACGTTTTGCCCGTATCGCGCGCACCACATCCCTGGTGCGGGGCCGAAGCCTTCCTGGCCAAGGGAGGCACCAATTGTCATCGAGGTGCGCTATGGCACGTGTGTGTCAAGTAAGCGGAAAGGGTACGCAAAGCGGTAACAACGTTTCGCATGCCAACAACAAAACGCGGCGCCGCTGGTTGCCGAATCTGCACGAGCGCCGCTTCTGGGTGCCGAGCGAGAATCGCTGGATCAAGCTGCGCGTTTCCACCCATGCCCTGCGCACCATCGACAAGAACGGCATCGAGTCCGTGCTGGCCGAGCTGCGTGCTCGCGGCGAAAAGGTCTGAGGAGTTAGATCATGGCTTCCAAGCGCGACAAGATTCGACTGATTTCGACGGCGGGTACCGGTCACTTCTACACGACCGACAAGAACAAGAAGACCACGCCGAACAAGATGGAAATCAAGAAGTACGATCCGGTGGTGCGCAAGCACGTGCCGTACAAGGAAGGCAAGATCAAGTAGGTCAATGCCCTCGTGGGCAGGTGATTTGCCGTTTTGCTTGAATCAGAAATTTGCTTGAATCAGAAATTTGCTTGAATCAAAAACCCGCCGATTGGCGGGTTTTTGCTTGTGGCGACCGGCTACTGCCGCGCGCCGCTACTCGGTCAACACCTGACAGCTGAGCAAGTCATCGTTGTTGATGACCCAGTCATCGTCGTCAGCACACAACGCCACGCCGCCGACCACGCACTCATCGCCATCCTCGTCGACTAGCCGCACGTCGTAGTTGTCGCAGGGAATGCTGTGCAACAGAAAACTGCCGCCGCCTGACTCGATAACTTCATCGCCGAGCTGGTCATCACCCCACTCGTCGGAATCGGCCGACGACACGTACAGCTCATAGATCGACCAATCGGATTGATTGACGATATTCACTGCCGAATCATAAGCGCCGCCGCTGACGAGCGTGGCAGATCCCATCAAAATAGCTCCCATCACCGCAGCCGCTGTCACTGCCTGAAATCGCTTGTTCATTGCTCCCCCTAGGTGTGTGCCCCCATGCGGCGCCTTCGCTGGCGAAGCGCCGCAGTGGTATTGCACTCCTTCGGTGAGTGCGGAGCAAGCCGTTGCGCGAAACGCCGCAACTGATCCCGCTTCAGCCGGGCGGCGCGCTCAACTCGCTGGCACTGAGGTAGCCGTCGCCATTGCGATCCTGACGCCGGAAGCCGGCCTCGATCGCGCGCAGATGAGTCACCCGGCTCAAGGGCCTCCGACGCGCGCCTGCGGGTTGCTCGTCAAGATCGAGGACCGCGTTGCGGTTGTGATCCTTGGCGTCGAAACCCGCGCTCATGTAGGACTGGAACTCGTGCAAGTCGAGTCGCGCATCGGCGTTGATGTCAATCCGCCGCAAATAGTCGGCCGGCGTGTTCTGCGCAATCGCCGCGAATGGCAGCAAGACGGACAGACCGAGCACAACGGCCGTAGCCACCCAAGCGGGCCGTCGGCGCCTGCTCAGGCTGACCGCCGCCGGTCCGGCCCTCACGCGGTGGCTGGCGCCAAGGCGTAGCCGCGCAAGCGAACTGCGAAATCCTGCAACGCACGAATCCCGGAGGCCTCTGCTTCGCGACACCAGTCCTGCAGTCGTTGCATGCTGGCATTGGCATCGGTTGAGCGCTCTTCAAGCACTGCGGCCAGTCGTGCGCGATACTCGACCAGGGTCGCCAACTTCGGCTTGCGCGCAATGAAGGCTTGCAGTTTGGCGCGCGCCTCGGCGTCCAGCCAGCGACCGTCGTCAGCAAGACCTTTGCGCACACGACGCGGCAAGCTGCGCAAACTGTCCCCCGCTTGGCTGGCTTCCTCGCGCAGCGCCGGCAGCATCACCTGCCGGTAATAGTCGGTCATCGCCTGGAAGCGATGCGCAAGCAAGGCTTTCATGGTTTCGCCATCCGGCATGTGGATGTTTGGCCGCACATCCAGCGACGGCGCAACCCGCAACACCTTTGCCAATCCGAGCTTTTGCAAGCCACAGATCGCCACCCAACCAATGTCCACTTCCCAACGCCGCAGCGCGAACTTGGCTGAACTCGGAAACGCGTGATGGTTGTTGTGCAGCTCTTCGCCGCCCACCCAAATACCCCACGGCGACAGATTGGTTGCGGTGTCGGTGGTCTCGAAGTTGCGATAGCCCCACCAATGGCCGAGGCCGTTGATGACGCCCGCGGCCCAGATCGGAATCCAGGCCATCTGCAGCGCCCACGCGGCCAGACCCTTGGCCCCGAACAGGCCAACGCAGATGAACAGCATCAAGGTCGGGCCCAAGGTGGCGTAGCGCGAATAGAGCTTGCGCTCGATCCAGTCGTCCGGGCAGCCTTTGCCGTATTTCTCGATGTCGTCGCGTTGCGCGCGCGCATTTCGGTACAGCTCAACACCGCGCCACATCACGGTGCCAATGCCCTTGAACTGCGGGCTGTGCGGATCGTCCTCGGTCTCGCATTTGGCGTGATGCTTGCGATGGATGGCCGCCCACTCACGGGTGATCATCGCCGTCGTCAACCACGTCCACAGACGAAAGACATGCGCCAACGCGGGATGAAAATCGACCGCCCGATGCGCCTGGCTACGATGCAGATACAGGGTGACCGAGAAGATCGTCAGCTGGGTGGCGAGCAGAAAATAGATCGCAACCGTGCTCCAACTGGCGCCGGTAAAGCCGCCGACCAGCCAGTCGAGAAAATAGGAAGACATGCGTAACTCCTGTGATTCCACCGCGCATGATGCCCGCAGGTTTTCCGCCTTACCATCCCTTCGCCCCAGTATGGACGCAGTCATTCAGGCTGGTGCCAAGGGTCTGTTGACATCCACGGAGCTGGTCGCGTGCTCTGTGCATGTCAACAGACCCTAGCCACTTTCAGCTTCCCACTGCCCACCCACAGCAGCCCGCATGCCCGAACTTCCAGAAGTAGAAACCACCCGCCGCGGCATTGCGCCGCACTTGCGTGAACGCCGCGTGTTGGCGGCGACCTTGCGCCGACCCGACCTGCGTTGGCCCATCGCGTTGGCGATTCGCGATGAGTTGCCCGGCCAGCGCATTCACGCGGTGCTTCGCCGCGCCAAGTATCTGTTGATCGAAGCCGAAACCGGCAGCGCGATCCTGCACTTGGGCATGTCGGGTTGCTTGCGCGTGTTGCCGGCTGCCACGCCAGCGACGACGCATGACCACGTGGATTTGCTCATCGAGGGCGGTTCGATCCTGCGACTGAACGATCCGCGCCGGTTTGGTGCACTGCTGTGGCAGCGGCATGGAGAAACCCATCCCCTGTTAGCCAATCTCGGACCCGAGCCGCTCGCGGACGAGTTTGACGGCGCACTGCTTTTCCGCATGAGTCGCGGACGCCGCGCAGCGGTGAAGACGTTTCTGATGGATCAGACGACCGTGGTTGGCGTGGGCAACATTTACGCTGCGGAAAGTCTGTTCGAGGCCGGTATTGATCCGCGTCGCGCCGCCGGGCGGGTGTCGCTGGCGCGTTATCAGCGCTTGGCGACCGCGGTCAAACGCATACTCGAATTCGCCATTCAGCGCGGTGGAACGACCTTGCGCGATTTTCTCAACCCGGATGGTGCCCCCGGCTACTTCGAACAGGAGTTGCTGGTTTATGGGCGTGAACGGCAACCGTGTCGCGCCTGCGGGATCACTTTGATGGGAATGTCGATCGGGCAACGGGCCACGGTATGGTGCCCGCGCTGCCAGCGCTGAGGTCTGATCGAAGCAGTCGGATCAGACTTTCGGTCGCAGCGCGACAAAGCGACCTTCCAGCGTGGTCGCCGGGCTGCCATCGGGCAAGGTCACCACCGCCGCCAGAGTGGCGCGTGCCTTGCCACGGCTGCGATAGGCCGCCAGAAAACTTTCCCAACATTGACCCGGTGCCAGGCGCGCATCGGCATGCAACTCGCCATAGAGCGGCGCCAGATAACGCAGGGTGGAGTCCTGCACATAGACCTCGGCGTCCGCAAAGCCGGCTTCGGTCAGGTGCAGATTCACCAGTCCCCAGGCACTCAATGTGAGCAAGCCCGCCAGCGAGCCACCAAACGCAGAACCTTTGTCGTTGATGTTGGCGGCCAACGGTCCGCTCAATCGCAAGACCTGCGAATCGAATGCGACTGCGCGAAAGCCCAGCGCTCGCACCGGCGGCATGCTGTCGAGCTTGGATTGCAGGCACGCAAGGCGGTCAGAAATCGGGTCGGTCATGCGGCGGTCAGCGAGTTCGGGGGCGCAATGGTGCACCAAACCGGGGCAGTGCGGAGTCAATGGTCGCGTTAGGCTAGGCGAATGCTCGCCTCATCCACCTCCCCAATGTGCCTGCGCGGCTGGACCGTGATTGGCTTGCGCGCCAGCAATCAACAGGCGCCGCTGCGGCGCGCCAGTCGAGCGCAGGGTGCATCGTTCCTCAGTCTCCCGGGGCTGCGGTTGCTGCCACAGAACGACCCGGCAACTCGCGAAAATCTCGCCGCAGCGCTGGCCCGTTCCGTGTGCATCTTCAGCAGCCCGGCGGCCGTACGCTTCGCACGCCAGCTGGCAAATCCGCTACCAACGGCGATGCGCGCGCTGGCAATCGGTAACGGCACAGCGGCGGCGTTGCGACGCGCGGGCATCCGCGATGTGCAGTCGCCATCCACGCAGATGCGCAGCGAAGGACTGCTGGCCATGGGTGCCCTGTTGCCGCCGCCCGCGCGCGTTGGTTTGGTGACTGCGCCCGGCGGTCGCGGTGAAATCGCGAGGACGCTGCGCGAGCGCGGCGCCGAGGTCTGCGTTGCCGAAGTCTATCGCCGTGAATCTGCCAAATTGACGGCGACTGCGCGCCGACGGCTGTTGGATTTGCGCGGTCCCATCGCCGTCTTGCTCAGCAGTGAGGAAGCACTACGCGCTGTGCATTCGCAGCTAAGTGCCGCCGAACAGCAGAAGTTGCTTGCTGCGGTCGTCGTCTGCGCCAGTCCTCGACTCGGTGATGTGGCCGAACAACTTGGCTTTTCGCGGCGGATTGAAGCCAGTTCAACCCAACCGAAGGCGCAGCTGGCCGCGCTTGCCAGCTACCGCTGTCAGGAGGTCATCGACAAGTGATTCAAGGCGCTTGATTGACCCGGCAAGCCAACGCATCGCCCGCCAAAGCCCGGCAGGCTAGTGGGCCTTCCGGTAGCATCATGGGTAAGGTCTACCCAGACGCCCACTTCTACGCCGTGACCGATTCTGCGATTGACGTTGCACCGACCAGCGATTCTGCCGACGTGCAACTTGCTACGCCCCCGCCCAAGCGCGCTCGTCGAACCGTGTGGCCTTGGCTGATTCTGATACTGGCTATCGCCGCAGCGGGTCTGTGGTTTTGGGATGCGCAAAAGCGTCTCGCCATTGCCCAGCGCAGCAGCGACGAGTGGCGTCAAATTGCCGACGAGCTGCGTGGCCGACAGCTGGAAGTGGATCGCGAGTTGGAAGGCCTGCGCGACCGCCAGCGCAGCATCGACAACAAGCTGAGCGACACAACCTCTGGCCAGCGTGTGCTGCGCGAGGAAGTGTTGGGGATAGGCGAACGCGCGGCGCTGCTTGAGGACGCCATCGCGCGTTTGGCGCAAACCCGCCAAGAGGGTGCGCAGGCGATGCTGCTGGACGAAGCCGAGTTCCTGCTGCTGACCGGGCATGAGCGACTTTTGCTGTTTCGTGATGCCGGTGCCGCCGTACGCGCATTTGCGCTCGCGGATGCTGCCCTCGGCGGCTTGCAAGATCCGCTGTTCGCGCCACTGCGATTGACGTTGGCGCAAGAAATTGCAGCCCTGAATGCTTTGCCTGCAGACCCGCTGCCGATGGCACGCTCCCGCATCAATGCTGTGCTCGCAGAATTGGCCTCACTTCCGCCACCTCGGCAAGACGCAGGCATCGACGCTGGCAATTCTTCTCGCCTGCTGGAGTTGCTTGGCCAGCTGATCACGGTGCGCCGTCTGGACGAAGCAGGCGCGCCTGTGGATCCGTTGTTGCGTGGTGCTCAGCTGACCGCGCTGCGATTGCGCCTGCAACTGGGACTAGCCGCGCTGGAACGGGGTGACGCAGCGGCCTGGAGCGCAAGCCTGAAGGCCATCGAAGTCGACCTGAAGACGTTGTTTGAAGCGACCGACAGTCGTGTTGTTGCCCACCTGCAGGCGCTGGCTGGGCTGCAATCACCCACGCCATCGCCACCCGCATCCGTGGGTGCCACCTTGCGTGAACTGCGTGGCCTGCGCGCAACACGTCGTCTGGGCAGCGCGCAATCGCCCACATCGCCGGCGGCTCCCGCAGACGTCGATTCAGCCCGCAGCCCTGCCCCGTCCGCCGAGGCAACAGAATCGGCTGCGGTGCCGGACAAGGACGTCGAGCCAAGCCCGGACGTTGAGCCAAGTCCCATGGTCGAAGTCGAATGAAACTGTTTCGGCAGGTGCTGATCCTGCTTGCACTGGCCGTACTGGGGGCGCTGGTCTGGCACTGGCTGGCACTGGATCCAGGCTATGTGCTGGTGACCTTTCGCGGCTGGAGTGTCGAAAGCACCTTGGTCGTCGCCATCGCCCTCGGCATCGTGATCGGATTGCTGCTGCGGATGCTGTTGTGGCTGCTGCGGGCGCCGTTTGTGGGCTGGCGCCGACGCCAGCGGCGAATTGCTCGCGGACGTCTGGCAGATGGCCTGATGGCGTTGGAAGATGGACGCTGGGTGCAAGCCGACCGCTTGCTCGGCAAGGCCGCCCGCGAGGAGTCGCTGCGTGTGCCCGCCTTGTTGGCTGCGCATCGTGCCGCGCATGCACGCGGACAAACCGAACGCGCCATCGGCTTGTTGGCGGAGGCCGGCATGGCGGGTGGACAGACTCAGGCACGCTTGATCAATGTCGAACATCTGATCGAACGAGGGCAGTTCGCCAGCGCCGCCGAGCTGCTGGAGCACGCCGCCGTCAATGACAACCTCAGCCCGCGCGGCCTTGAGCTGCGCGTGCAAGCCCTGGTCGGCGCCGGCCGCGCGGCGGAAGCGCTGGACCTGCTGCCAGCCTTGCGCGCCAGCAAGATTCGCGAAGGCGAGGCGTTGCTCAAGCTGGAGGCTCACGCCATCGCCGCGGCACTGTTGCAGACCGAGGGCCTGGGCGTGTTGTTGGCGCGCTGGAAAGGCTTGAGCAAGCCGCAGCGCAAACAAGCTGAGTTGATCGATGCATTTGCCCGTCGTGCCGCCATGCTGGGCGATGCCGATGAAGCCGCCGCTGCCATCGAACGCGCCCTCAACAAGGACTGGTCGGAGACCTTGGCGAGACGCTATGGCGAGCTCGCCCACAGTGATCGCTCGCAAGCCATCCGCCGCGCCGAATCGTGGCTGGCCGAGCATCCCGGCAGCCCGGGCATCCAGCTGACGCTGGGCAATTTATGCCGTGCTGAACAACTTTGGGGCAAGGCCGAGGACTATCTGCTGCGCGCACTCGGCGGCGACGTCGATGCCCACGTCTGGGAAGCCATGGGCGAGCTTTATGCGCAACAGGCCGACGATGCACGCGCGCGACAGGCCTTCGCCAACGCCGTCCGTGCCAGCCGCGGTGAGGCCTGCGAGAGTGTGCGTCGGATCCACCGAATTGCGCTGGAAGTCACGGCGTATGAGGAGCGCAGCAGCATGGGCGTGCCGCGCTTGCCGGCGTCGTAATGCCGGCCTGGTGATGCCAACTCTGCGTTCGCAAAGCCCAACCTCGGCCGGCCCCGCACCACGATCACCGCGCTGCTGGCCCACCTATTTCGGCATCACTCTGCTGTGGCTGCTCGCCCGCTTGCCGTGGTCGTTGCAGCGCGGCTTGGGTCACTTCCTCGGCGCCATCCTGTACGGCGTACTTGGCAGCCGCCGCCGCGCCGCGCGGCGAAACATTGCCTTGTGCTTTCCCGACCTGAGATCAACCGATCAACAGCGCCTGTTGCGCGAGAGTTTTCGTGATCTCGGCATCGGCGTATTCGAGTTCCTGCGCGCGTGGTGGGGCGATGTGAGCGCAATGCGCGCCACGGCCGACATCGAAGGCGTCGAGATTCTGCGCGAACTAAAACAGCAAGGCCGCGGCGTGATCCTGGTCTCGGGCCACTTCATGACGCTGGAACTGTGCGGCCGCCTGCTCTGCGATCACGCAGCCCTGGCCGGCATGTATCGCGCCCACGACGATCCCGCCTTCGAATGGGCGGTCAAGCGCGGGCGTCTGCGCTATGCCACCGCGATGTTTGGACGCGACGAACTGCGCGCCGCGATTCGCCATCTCAAACAGGCCGGCATCCTCTGGTACGCGCCGGATCAGGACATGCGCGGCAAGGACACCGTATTCGCCCCGTTCTTCAACATCCAAGCCGCCAGCATCACCGCCACCCACCAACTGGCCCGCGTCTCCGGCGCCGCCGTAGTGCCGTTCTTCCATCGCCGCATCGGTGCCCGCTACGTGCTGCGCGTCGGCGCGCCGCTAGCTGACTTTCCCAGCGCCGACCCGCAAGCCGACACTACCCGCGTCAACGCACTGATTGAAGCCATGGTGCGTGAGGCACCGAGTCAGTATCTGTGGATACATCGGCGGTTTAAGCGAAGGCCGGAGGGGGAGGCGTCGTTGTATTGAGGGAGCGGGTTTCGCGGTGATCTCAACTCCGATGCCGGTCGCGTCGGATCTGGATGCTGACCGTCGCCATGCAGCATCAAGGGCCGGACATCTTCTTGTCACAGGTACGGGCAACCTCCCACCGCTGGATTGTTCAAAATCGGATCAACTACGCACGATCATTCCGCAGTTGTCAGTTGTCAGTTGTCAGCCCCTACTTTGCCAAAGGACAAAGTCGAGCTTCTTCTCATTCGTTATGCCAGTTCTCGGATAGAGGCTGTCAAATGCGTCCACCAAGTACTTCCCGTTGTCTGTACCAAGGAAATCCGCAAAAAGTGTTTCAAGCTTTCGATGGAGCAAGGAGATCGCAGCTGATCGATTGGCGGTCTTGGCCGAGGGGAGGCGTAGGCCAAGTCTCCTCAGCACGACCGAATCGATGACGGGCTTGGAGGGGTTAAGGGTCGCGAGTAGCTTGCTTGCAAATGAAGACTCGTACCGTCCGGTTGCTTTCCAGATCAGGGCAAGAACAGCGTGGAACGTCAACTGTCCGTGCTTTGCGTCAGCCATAAGCCCAAAGTAGATTCTTTGCCATGCTACGGCGCGACGTACCCGATAGAAATGGTTGTATCGCCTCCGAAATTCAGCCTCATCATGGAACTGATCGCGCCCACGTGCGCTGGCCTGAAGCCACAAATACTGTTGGAGACCCGGCGCGACTTTAGGCAGCGCCGCATCTATCTCTGCTTTAGTCAGGGTGACAGTCATGGTGCTCGCGAAGGGGCTAACGCTGCGCCAACCAAGCAATGGCCGAAAAGAGATTGGCTGACCGCTACGAGTCATCGCAGGGCCGCCTGACACAGTTGGCCTTCATCGCGACGAATTCTTTCTTTTTGTGAGCAGAACCAGAATCTTTTCGGCGGCGTCCTTGGCCCTTGCCGGCGTGTCGCACTCACTGGCAAGAATTCGCTCGACATGCACTCCTTCGTGCAAAAGCATGGTCGTTCGCTTGTGAGCTTCGGCTGGAGTTTCCTGGTGAACCGTGTCGCCGTCGATTTCTACGACCAAAGTTACGCCGTTGTGCACGATAAAAAAATCTGGCTCTATCCGAATGTATGTTTCACCCCCGCGCACAAAAACGGGAAGCGGGGCAAAGGAGATGCCGAGGGACTTTATTGCGCGGTAGAAGTGAACCTCAGGCTGCGAGCGAAACAGCAGGCCGTCGGTCGAGAGGGGTGCAACGTTGTCGGATCTCACACGCCCCTGATTTGAGATCTTGCTCCCGCTTAGCCATGCCGCAGCCTTTTCGCGCCACTGCAGATCCTCGACTACAGCTGGAACGATCTTGACTTGCGTGAGTCGGTCGTGCGCGTGCTGCTCGAGCAGCACATGCGCCATATCGCAAAACGACAGTTACAGATTGCCGAGTCCTTCTTGTAGCTGCGGAAAGAGGTTAATTGGAACATGCAGAAACAGCGTGTGAGAGGTCGTTCCGCCGTTCCAGTTGTCGTATTGAGTTTCAACAACCTCGGGCGAGGAATAGGTCAAAACCGCGACCTCGCGTGCTGCCGCTTCGGCCGCGAACATTCTCGCGAGCGTGCCAAGGATCGGCTCAGGGTCTGCGAAGAATCGAGACTGCAAGTTAGCCTCCAAAACTCAGCCACGCTTCTGCCGTAGCGAAGCGGAGGCAGGGACATCGGCTGAAGTGCGTTGTTGGGCATGTGCGCGAAATACTCGCTGCGCCGTATTTGCGGGCAAGGCGATCTGGTCAAATGACTTCGCCGGGTAAAGGTAGTCCTCACCCGACTCGTCAATGACGCGTAGCTGTGCATGCTTTTCGGCGTCGGCATCAGGGAGCACCTCGTAAAGCTTGCGCAGCTCTAGCGATGCCTCATAGCCATGATTGTCTACGCAGACTGCAAAATCGTGATGTGTCATGGTTGTTGATCCGTGTAGCGCTTGATCTTGAACTCAAACTTGCCGATGCCTGTGGCCTCGTACCAGTGAACTTCAGCGTCTCGGGCCGCGCCGTCTGGCAGGCGCACCTTGGCCAGACCTTTACGCTTGCGCCAGTTTCCGGGACCTTAGACCTTTCGAAGGCGCGGCAACTCTCTGATTCCGCTGCCGCGAGCGATCGTTTCAGCAATGCGCCACCTTGCTGATGATCTCGAAATCCATGCCCGCATGGTACCGATCTGCTTCTCATCATGCCCAACCATGGGCAGTCTTGCCCCGTCAGCGCGACGGCTCTGCCGCCCCGTCGCGCGCCGCGATCATCGGCACCCAAAGCGCCAGCAAGAAAAACAACAACCCACCCCAGGCGCTCGAATAAAAGGCGTAGTGGGTGTTGATGGGAAACAGCATCGCCAACAAAGCCAGACTGACGGCGGCGGTGGCTTCGCTGTTTGCGGGGGGGGCTTCTCGCCATAGGCGGCAGGCCATAAGGCCTGCCCAGATCCAGCACAAGAGGCCGATGGCGCCGGTCTCGGACGCCACTTCGAGCAGCCATTGGTGAGCATGAAATGCGCCGGCGTCGCCGTCGAATCGCAGCCATGGATCGTCGGCTTGCGCGTGCGCGGCATAGGCATCGCGAAAGCTACGCACGCCGACGCCGTTGATCGGTTGCTCGCGGAACATGGTGAGGGCGGTTTGCCAGATCGGCAGGCGGCCCGACAAGGCGTGATCGACGCCCTCGATGCCTTGCACGGCGCTGCTGCTGCGATCGATGCGTGCTTTAAACGTCGCTGATGCGTGATACGCCAGCACTACCAGCGCGCCAGCGATGCCGAACGTCGCGGCTAGCGCCAGCCACGCCTTGCGACCGCCGCCGAAGTTTCGCCAGACCAGCAGCAACAGGACCAACGCGAAACTCCACCACGCCGCACGCGCGCCGGCCAGCAATACGATCAGCAATACCAGCACACTCGCCAGCACGCCCCAGCCACGATGCCGTGCGAACGCCGGCAGCAACAAGAACGGCGACAGCAGCGCCAGCGCGCCGCCGAGTTTGAGATCGTCGGCTCCGAACACGCCGCTCAAGCGATCGGCGCTGGCCGGCCCGCCGAGACTCCAGCCGGTTGCGACCTGGATCAGCGCGTCCGCCAGCCAGAGGGCGACGATCCAGGCGCAGCCTTGCCGCGCCAATCGCTGCGCCGCCGGCGTCCGCAGCGCGACGCAGGCGAACCAGAGCATCGGCAAGTAGCGCAGGTCCAAGGCCACTTCCTTCCATGCCCGCGAGGTATTGACCGCATCGAAGGCGGAAGCAAATTCCGGCAGCCAATAGGCAGCGAACAACAGGATCGACCAACGCATTGGCTCGCCGCGCCAATCCAGTTGCCCGCGCAGGCCAGCAACCACGCCTGCGACCGCGCACAGCAGGATCGCCACCTCGGCGCTGCGTCCGAATGGCAATAGGGCGAGGCAAGCCAACAGCAGCATGACGGCGGCTGTCTGCCTGCGGCTCAAGCTTGGCGCGCTCATCGCATCAGTCGCCACATCAGTCACCCGCCACCTCGCGATACAGCGCCAACGTCGCCTCCTGCATGTCGGCAAGTCGCGGCAAGGACTGCGCGGGCAATGGCAGCTCCAATGCCAACACGCGCTGCGCCGCTGTCAGCAGGTCGCGTCCACTGCCAAGCGCCACTTTGCCCGCCGGAAAATACTGATTTAGCAATTCGCCGACGCCGCCGTGGGCATAGCCGAGCACGGGCCGACCCAGACTCAGGGCTTCAATCACGGTGCGCCCGAAGGCCTCGGGTTTGCGCGACAACTGCAGGATCAATGCCGAGCAAGCCATGACCTCGCGCACGTCCGCACGCGGTGGGCTGAAGACCACGGCCTGACTGACACCGAACGCACTGGCCTGAGTCGCAAGTTCGGCCACGTAGGCTTCGCGACCTGGCTCGACGACGCCCAGCAGCAGCAGTCGCGCATCGACGCCGGCATCGCGCAGGCGGGCGAGCAGATCAATCGCATCCGCGTGACCTTTCAGGCGCGTGCCGCGTGCGGGCAAGGTCAGCAGCACGCCGCCCACCAGCGCTGGGAACTCTCTCTCGAACGCTTGTTGCCACGCCTCTGTGGGCACAAATCCATGCGCGAACCGCTGCGCATCGATGCCGCGCGGAATCACCTGAACCTTGTTTGCATCCATCGCTGGATAGTGCTTGCGCAGGTAGTCGCGCACCGTGGCCGATACCGCGATCACGCGCTCGCCGCGGGTGAGGATGGCGCTGTAGCGGCCTACCGAATTGAGGCCGTGCACGCTGGTGATGAAGTGCGGTCGATTGGTCATTCGATACAGCGCGAACCTTGCCAGCCACGCCGGTAGCCGCGAGCGCGCATGCACGATGTCGGGGCGCAGTGATTGAATCAGTCGGCGCAACTCGCGAACACGGGCGAGTGTGCGCAGTGACTTCTTGCCGATATCGAGGGTGATGTGCTCGCTGCCCGCCGCCTCCAACTCAGCGGCAAGGCGGCCACCGGCTGAAATGACGATGGAACGATGACCCGCCGCGACCAGCGCCGCGGCGATCTCCAGGGTGCTGCGTTCGACACCGCCCGACTGCATCGCGGGCAGCAGTTGCACGACGGTGAGCGGGCGCGCCACGCGTTATTCGTCCAACGTCATTCGGTGTAAACCCGTGGCTTCGTCAGCGACGCGGCCAACGACTAGGGTTGCAGCACGTAGCTCGCACCACAGTAAGGACAACTGGCCCGACCTGTCGCCTCGATAGGCAAATACACCTTGGGGTGCATGTTCCACACCGCCGCTCCCGGCATTGGACACGAAAGCGGCAGATCGGCCTTCGCCACGTGAATGGGCGCGGGCTGGCTGCGGGCGGGCGTTGAAGTGCTCATGGTCGACTCACGGGACGGCGATTCGGTAGCGGCCGGGCGGCGAGTTTACACCCGCCGCCGGCTGCTTCGGTTCGCTCAGCCCGCTGGTGGGGCCTTGATATTGGCTTCCACCGTGATCGAGATGCCGACCGCCTCGCTGACTGCCGGCGCGTACTTGCCGACGCCGAAATCACTGCGATTGAGGCTGCTGCTGGCATCAAAGCCGATGGCTGCGGTCTTGCGCATCGGGTGCTCGCCCTGCGCGTTGAGTTTCACGTCGAGGGTGACCGGCTTGGTCACGCCATGCAGGCTGAAATCGCCGGTGACCTTCAACTTGCCTTCGCCGGCAGCTTCGACCTTGGTGCTGACGAAGGTCGCGTTGGGAAACTTGGCAACATCAAAAAAGTCCTCAGCGTAGAGATGCTGATCCATCTTCTCGACACCGGTATGAATCTGGCCGACCGGAATGGTCGCGCTCACCTTGGAATTGGCCGGCGCGGCGGCGTCGTACACCAGCTCGCCTTCGATGTTGCCAATCAGACCGACGATGTTGGAAAAGCCCAGATGGTTGTAGGTGAAGCGGACCTGCGAATGGGCAGGGTCGATGGTGTAGGTATCAGCGGCGATGGCAGGAGCAGTGAACACGCCGAGACCGGCCAGCAGAACAAGGGAAGCACGCATTGCAGAAGACTCCGATTGAGTGGAAAGCAGCAGACGTAAACGCGAAGGGATTAGTTCAATCCGACCAGTGATCGGGTCAGTTCAATTTTTCATATGGCTGGCATTGAGCCTCAGCTCGGGCCTCAGCTCGTCAGTCACTGGATTCCCGCCAGAAGCACGCGGGAATGACGAGCTTGAGCAGCCGATGCGAACGGGCGATTCGAGCGGCAGATTGAATCGACTGATTGAATCGACAGATTGGATCGGCTCATGGGATCGACTCATTGGATCACGCAATCCGACACGCCTCATCAAAACTCAGCCGTGGGTTGCGGGGATGCAGCGTTGAGCGCTCGCCGTAACCCAGATTGACCAGGAAGTTGCTGCGCACCGCGGTGCCGGCAAAAAACGCGGCATCGATCTTGGCCGCATCGAAGCCCGACATCGGCCCGCAATCCAGACCCAATGCGCGCGCGGCGATCATCAGGTAGGCGCCCTGCAAACTGGCGTTGCGAAAAGCGGTCGCCTGCGTCAGCGCCGGATTGCCTTCAAACCAACTGCGTGCGTCGGCTTGTGGAAACAGCACGGGCAGCTTTTCGGCAAATGCCATGTCCATGCCAATGATGGCGGTGACCGGCGCGGCCATGCTCTGTTCGACATTGCCGGGATCCAGCCCTTCGGCGAGATCGGCCTTGGCCGCTGGAGTGACCACGAAAACGATTCGCGCAGGCGAGCAGTTGGCACTGGTCGGACCCATTCGCGCCAGATCCCACACTTGCTGCAATAGGGCCGGTGCGACTGGCTTGGACTGCCAGGCCTTGGATGAGCCACGAAAGGTTCGCGCGTTGCGAAAGATCAAATCGAGTGCGCTGTCGTCGAGCATGGCCGAGCTCCGCTGGTGTGAGTGCGCAGGATAGCCCGTGTGACATTCCTGCGGTGTGACCCTTGCTCGGGCAAGCATGCAGAATCGTGAAGGCCGAGCTCGGCAGCCGGCACCAAAACTCGCGTGGGATACTGGGCACATGTGCCGCCTTGCCTTCAAATCGCTTCGATGAGCGCGCCGCGCGTGTGGGTGATCACGGATGGCGTGGCCGGCAATGTGCGTCAAGCGATGGCCTTGGCACCCTGCCTTGGCGAAGTCACCAAAACGCTCGCACTCACCCTCGCGGCTCCGTGGCGCTGGCTGGCGCCGCGACAGTTGCCATTGACTCGGTCGGCCTTCGGGGCGGAGTTTTCGGCGGCACTGGGGACAGGCAAGCCCGATATCGTTGTCGGATGCGGCCGCAAGGCAGCGTTGGCGACGCGCTTTTTGCGCCAGCACGGCGTGCGCAGCGTGCAGATCCTCGCGCCGCGAATTTCCACCCGTCATTGGGACGTGGTGGTGACGCCCGCGCACGATGGCATCAGTGGCAACAACGTCATTCAGACGCTGGGTAGCCTGCATCCGATCGACTCGGCATGGCTGGAACGTGCCCGTCGCGAGTGGTCACAGTTGGGCGAGCTGCCGAACCCACGCACGGTCGTGTTGCTGGGCGGGCCGACCAAGGACGTACCGCTTGCTGAAGCGGATTGGCAGGAACTGGTTGCCACCTTGCGCAGCTGGAAGACGCGCGACGGCGGCAGCCTGTTGCTCAGCAGTTCTCGACGCACGCCCGATTGGTTGCGCCAAGCCGCCCGCCGCGAGCTCGCCGACCTGTTTGATGTGCAATGGCATGACGTAATGGACGGCGCAAATCCATACGCCGGCCTGTTGGGCTGGGCCGACCGCTTGGTTGTCAGCGCCGATTCGGTAAACCTGTTGAGCGAGGCATGCGCCACCCACGTGCCCGTCTTCGTGCGGCTGCCGGCGCAAGCAAGCGGGCGCATCGCAGCGTTTCACCAAGGGCTGATCGAGCGCGGTCGGATCACGACAATGCATGATCTTGCAGCGAGCGGTCCTGCTGGAGCGGTGCCAGTGCAGGAACTGGCCGAAATAGTAGCGGCAGTTCGCAACCGGCTGTATCAACTAGCGCTACCCAAGTAATCCAGAGCCTTCGCGCATGACGTAGCCGTTATGCTTGTGAAGACGATGCAAAAGGGAAACGTGATGGCTTGGTTGTTGGGGTTTATTGGGGCAATTGTCGGACTCACGGTAGGCAATATCGACGAAGCCTTCCTGGGTCTCTGCGCCGGCGCCTTGTTTGGCTGGCAAGCCGCCCGAATCAGTGAGCTTCGACAACGACTGAATGGGCTGGAAGCGAAAGGCCAGACGGAGCAGGCCACGTTGGCGGCGCACACTGCCTTGAAGGACCCTGTGCCGCCTGGCCGCGCCCAGCCAGCGTCACCCCCGCCCGAGGCCAGCCGGAGCGGCTGGGCAGACGAACGCGGATACGTTGAGCCACCCATGAGTGGCCGGGCCGTATTCGCGTTGCCCGATGACGAACCGCCCGCGAGCAGTGCGTCTGCCGAAGCGGTGTCCAACGCCGCTGCGGGTGCGACTGTCGCCAGCACGACGGAATTCTCCTCGCCAGCCGCAGCAGAGCATCCGGAGCGACCCGACACCCCACGTCAGCCGCCGCCGATTCCGCGACCTGCCCATGCGCGGGCGGCGACAGTCGATGACAGACCCGACCTCGCCGACCGTATCGGCAGCATCCTGCGCAGCTGGTTTTTCGAGGGCAATGTCCCGGTCAAGCTGGGCGTGCTGCTGCTGTTCCTCGGCCTCGCGGCGGCGATGCGTTACGCCGTTGAACAGGGACTGATCAGTTTTCCGATTGAACTGCGTTTGGCTGCGATTGCCGGCCTTGGGGTGGCGGGCCTGATCTGGGGCTGGCGCAATCGACTGCTGCGCCCCGAGTTCGGATTGGCCCTGCAGGGCGGCGGCATCGGCGTTTTGCTGCTGACCACGTTTGCGTCGTTCCGCTTGTACGGATTACTGGAACCCGGTGCCGCGTTTGGTCTGGTGGTCGTGCTGGTGCTTGGCGCGGCGGTACTTGCCGTGCTCCAGAACGCCGTCTCATTGGCCGTGCTGGGATTCATCGGCGGCTATCTGGGACCCGTATTGATCTCTACCGGAAGTGGCAATCACGTCGCTCTGTTCAGCTATTACGCGGTGCTCAACGCAGCGGTGTTCGCGATTGCCTGGATACGGCCATGGCGAGCACTGAATCTGGTCGGCTTCGGCTTCACTTTCGCGGTTGGCACGGTGTGGGGTGCTCGCTATTACAGGCCTGAATTGTTCGCGACCGTCGAGCCCTTCCTCATCCTGTTTTTCCTGTTCTATGTCGCCATTGCCGTGCTCTATGCGCTGCGAGGTGCCGACTCGCGGCGCGCCGTGGTCGATGGCACCTTGGTTTTTGGCACACCTTTGCTGGTGTTTCCCTTGCAAGCGGCGTTGCTGGCGGATGATTCGATGGCGCTCGCTTACAGCGCACTGGCGATGGCCGGCCTGTACGCGAGTCTTGCCTGGTGGCTGCTGCGAAGTGGACGCGCAACCTTGTTGGGACAGTCGTTCGCCGCGTTGGCGCTTGGGTTCGCCACGTTGGCGGTGCCGCTGGCCTTGTCGGCACGTTGGACTTCGGCCAGTTGGGCGGTAGAGGGAGCAGCGCTGATCTGGCTCGGCCTGCGCCAACAGCGGCAGCTGCCACAGTTTGCCGGCTGGGCCTTGCAGCTACTCGCGCTGCTGGCTTACTTCCACGGCTTGATCGAACAGAACTGGGAGCCGCTGCCGGGCGAGATGTTGCTACTCAATGGCCACGCGCTGAGCGTGTTGTTGATGGCCCTGTCAGCATTTTTTGTGAGCTGGCTGTACGAACGCGAGGGCGGCGGCCGCATCAGTATCTGGCCGCCGTTCCTGCTCGGCGTGTTCTGGTGGTGCATCGCGGGCTTGCGTGAGTTGGTCGAGATGTTGCCGGACATCGAACCCAGCCTCGCACTGACCGCGTTCGCCGCGCTCACTGCGGCACTGGCCGGATTGCTGCGCGGCGTCGTGTGGTGGCCACGACTTGGCTGGATCGTGGTGGCCTCCGCCTGCCTCGGGCTACCGCTGGTGCTTGGCACCGAGGTCGACATTGGCGCATTGAGTACGCTCACCGAACACGGCTATTGGCTGGGCTGGTTCGCGGCGGTGGCATTTGCACTTTTCAGACTGCGTGAGCCACTTCAACGTGGCACCTCGATTGCACACGTGTCGATGTTGGCGACTGCCGCATTGCTGTATGGCCTGGTGATGCGCGATTGGGCCTCGCGCTCGGCACTGGACGATGGCTGGTTGTTCGTTGCCACGCTTGTACCCCTGTTGCTGCTGATGCTGGCGACTTGGCGGCTGCCACGGCTGGCGGCTTGGCCACTGGCGCACGAATTCGCGTTGTATCGGTCGCGTTGGTTTGCTCCTGCTGGATTGGTGCTCGCCTTGGCGTGGGTGGCGGCGCTAGCCGAGCGTGGCGGCAGTTCGCCCTTGCCCTTCCTGCCCTTGCTCAATCCCATCGAGCTGTTCCAGTTGTGCGTGTTGCTGGTGGCGGTGTTGCTTGCACGCCGCGTGGGCTCGCGCGATGGCCTGGCCATTCTCGCCGGGGTCGGTTTGGGGTTCGTTACGTTTGCTGCTCTGCGTGCCGTGCACCACTGGCACGGCGCGCCGTGGTCAGCGGGAATTCTGGACGACCGAGTCGCGCAAGCTACGCTCACGGTGGTCTGGAGTCTCGCTGGCGTGGCGGCGTGGATCATCGGCTCGCGCCGCCGCCACTGGGGCGTATGGGCGGCGGGCGCCGGCTTGATGGGCATCGTGCTGCTGAAGCTGATGTTGGTCGACCGCCGCTATTTCGGCGACCTGGCCGGCATTGTCTCGTTCATGGCGGTGGGCGGACTGCTCGTGTTGGTCGGTCGCATCGCACCTACGCCACCGCGAAGTGGTGCGGCCAATCAAGCAACTTCGAGTGACGCACCATGAGCCGCGGCAGCCGAGTGTCACGTCTTTCAGGACTGCTGTGGGCTTTGCTGTGCATTGGCGGCTCGGCCGACATCCACGCTGCACAGCCGGCGCAGCCTAATGATTTTGCTTGGCAGTGGCCGTTGGCAATCGATGCTGGCCAAGACGTCGTACGCATCAGCCTGACGCCCGCCATCTACGCGCAGATCACTCGCGCCGACTTGCGCGATCTGGCGGCGTTCAACGGTGCCAACGAAGGCCTGCCATTCGGCCCGGCAGCGACAGCGTTGCCGCAGCCGATCGTGCTGCCAGCGCCCGCCGCAATCGGCTTGCCGATGTTTCGGGTTCCGCGCGCGAAGTCGGCGGCCGCGGAAGGAGGTCTGCTGCTGCACATTGAACGCGACGCCAATGGTCGCCTGCGGCAACTGCACGCGGATATCACAGACCGAGCAAGCGCAGCGAGTGAAGGCGCAGCGGCGCAGCCGCCTAGCCGCGTAGCGGCCGACACCGATGGCGGCGCTGGCATTGACGACTGGTTGTTGGACCTGTCAGCGATCGACACGCCGGTGCGCAGTCTCGAATTCGGCTTGTTGCCTGTCGCCGAGGGCAGTCTGAACGCGCGGATTGAGATTGCTGGCAGCAATGAGCTGGAGAACTGGCAGATGATTGCGCCGGCGCAGGCAATCGTGTCTCTGCATCAGGGTGAGTTCCGCTTGCAGCGACTGCAGGCCGCGCTGCCCTATGCGCAATGGCGCTATTTGCGCCTCAGGCGTGTTGATTCGGACGTCAGCTTGCCCTTGGCGTCGGTCACCGCCAACTTCGCGCACGCCTACGGCAGCGTCGCAGATCAGCGCCTCGACGTGATCCTGCAGGGCAATCCAGTGCCCGATCACCCAGGCGTGTTCGAGTATCGCCTCACGGGTCCATTCCCGATCGAACGCGCCGCCGTCGAGTTGGCGCAACGCAACGCACTGGCGACCATCATCCTAGAAACTCGCGATTTCGCTTCGCAGCCGTGGCGCGAGCACGCCAGCGGTACGGCGTTTCGTTTGGCGGGCGGCGATGAGGATGTCGGTGCCGCGCCGTTCGAACTGCCCATTATTCGTGACCGCTTCTGGCGGTTGCGCAGCGAACCAGCACTGGCGCAGGCGCCGGCTCTCAAACTTGGCTATCAGCAAGAATCGTTCGTGTTGCTGGCACAAGGCGCTGGTCCGTATCGATTGGTCGCTGGCAGCCTGCGTGCAGCGCGTCCGGACTATCCTCTGCAAGTCGTTTTGAGCCAGCTCGCGGCGCATCATGGTCACGACTGGCAGCCAGACGAGATCGTCACTGGCGCGGGTACGAGCCTGGCCGGCGAGGCCGCGTTGTCGCTTCCACCGGCGCCACCACCCTACCGCCAATGGCTGCTGTGGACGGTGCTGGTCGGCGCGGCTGGGTTGATCATGGTGCTGGTCATCAAGCTCCTGCGCGAGTCCAAGGCCGCCTGATCATGGCTGTTCAGGCACTGGTTCTTAGTGGCTCAAACTGTTCAAGACCCTTGCTGTACGTGGCAAATTGTTGCGATTTGCGCCCCTTGATAGCAGCGATACTCAGACGCATAGAATTGCGCTAGTCATGATTGGGGTCGAGAATGGGCGGTCTAGCAGGAGAATCATCGTGAGTGCCAGCGCGGAAACTACCCCCAGCGTCAACCTTCGCGAGTTATGCGCCGCGTATGCGAAGCCACACTTGGGCCGAGCCATTTTTCAGCTGCTGAATACCATTCCGCTGTTTCTGGCGATCTGGGCGCTGATGGCGTGGAGCGTGGTGGATGGATGGTTTTACGGCTGGACATTGCTGTTGGCGCTGCCGGCTGCAGGCCTGTATGTGCGCACTTTCATCATTCAACACGACGCCGGCCACGGTTCGTTTTTTGCGAGCAGCAAGGCCAATGACCTGGTCGGCCGCTGTCTCGGCGTGATCACCCTGTTCCCCTACGGTTACTGGAAGAAAACCCATGCCATCCACCATGGCAGCTCGGGCAATCTGGATCGGCGCGAGATGGGCGACATCGACACCTTGACCGTGCGCGAGTATCAGGCGCTGTCCTGGTTCAAACGCTTCTGCTATCGCTTCTATCGCAGCACGCCGGTGCTGCTCGGCATTGGGCCGATGTACCAGTTCGTCATCAAGCATCGATTCCCGTTCGATCTGCCGTTTTCCTGGAAGCGCGAGTGGGCCAGCGTGTGGCTGAACAATCTGGTGCTATTGGTGGTTGCTTTGTCCCTTGGCTATTTCATTGGTTGGCATACGGTCTTCCTGGTCCACCTGCCCATCGTGTTGATTGCCGGCGCGCTAGGCGTGTGGCTGTTCTATGTCCAGCACACCTTCGAGACGGCTTATTGGACGCGCAAGGAAAACTGGGACTCCAATCAAGCCGCCATCGCCGGCAGTTCGTTCTACGACTTGCCGCGTGTGATTCATTGGTTTACCGGCAACATCGGCTATCACCACATTCATCATCTCGCCAGCCGCATTCCCAACTATCGTCTGCGCGAGTGCTTCGAATCCAATCCGTTGCTGCAAGCGGCACCACGGCTCACGTTGTGGACCAGCCTGCGTTGCGCCAGCCTGAAGCTGTGGGATGAAGAGACCGAGCGTATGGTCGGCTTTGCCGCGCTGCGGCAACGTGTTTCGGCGCACAACTAGCGCGTTGCTGTTGCCGGCTGCGTCGTCAAAACGATCTGCCGGCCACGAATGACGTGTACGCGATAGGCCTGCCATGACTCGGCTATCGCGCTATCGATCCTGCCCGCTGTGCGAAGCGATCTGCGGGCTGGAATTGCAATACGAGGCGGACACGCTGGTCGCGATTCGCGGCGACGCAGCCGACCCGTTCAGTCGCGGCCATATTTGTCCGAAAGGCAACGCCATTCTTGATCTGGAAGCCGACCCAGACCGGCTGCGCATGCCGTTGCGACGACATGGCACTGATTTTGAGGAAATCGGCTGGGACGAGGCTTTGGCTGAGGCCGGCGGGCGTCTGGCGGCGGTGCAGCGTGAACACGGCGCGGATGCGGTCGCGGCTTATGTGGGCAATCCCAACGTCCATCACTTCGGCCACCTCGCTTATCTGTCGCCGCTGTTGAAAACACTGCGCACTCGCAACATATTCAGCGCCTCATCCGTCGATCAGTGGCCGCACCAACTGGTTGCCTACTGGATGTTCGGGCATCAGTTCTTGTTGCCGATTCCTGACATCGACAACACCCATTTCATGTTGATGCTGGGTGCCAATCCGGTCGCCAGCAACGGCAGCCTGATGACCGCGCCGGGCATCGAGAAGCGGCTCAAGGCATTGGTCGAGCGTGGCACCCTCGTGGTGGTTGACCCGCGGCGATCAGAGACGGCCGCCATTGCCAGCGAGCATCTGTTCGTGCGTCCCGGCGGCGACGTCTGGTTGTTGTTGGCCTTTCTGCAAGCGCTGCAGCGCGTTGGTTCACCGCGTCTGGCGGCGTATGCAGGTCGCGTGCAGGGATTTGAATCCGCGCTTGCGGCGATTCATCACATCGATAGCAGCCACCTGTTTGCGCGAAGTGGCGTTGAACCAGCTGTGGTTGAGCGGCTGGCCGCCGCATTCTTCAACAGCAAAACCGCAGTGGTCTACGGCCGCATGGGCGTATCCACGCAGGCGCACGGCACCTTGTGTCAATGGCTGATCCAGCTGATCAACCTGTATGCCGGCCAGCTCGATCGTGTGGGCGGCTGTTTGCCCAATGATCCGGTCATGCCCGTGACGGGGCCAGGAACCTCTGCGGGTGGCTACGGACGTTGGCGCAGTCGTGTGCGTGGTCTCCCAGAAGTCAGCGGTGAACTTCCGGTGGCGGTATTGCGCGAAGAGATCACCACACCAGGCGCGGGCCAGGTGCGCGGCCTGTTCACCTGCGCCGGCAATCCGGTGCTGTCGACGCCACACAGCGCTGCCCTGGACGCCGCCCTGTCCGGCTTGCAGGCCATGATCTCGGTGGACATCTATGTCAACGAGACCACCCGCCATGCGCATCTGATCTTGCCGCCGGCGTCGATGTTGAGCCAACCGCATTACGACACGATATTCAATGCATTCGCGGTACGTCGAGTCGCTCGCTACAGTCCGCCGGTCCGCCCGCAAGCCGACCATGAGCGCGCTGACTGGCAGATCCTGCAGGGCATCGCAGCGGCGCATGCGCAGGCTTCCGGCAGGCCGTTCCAGCCGCTGCCGCCGCCACCCGAATTGATTGCGCAAGGATTGGCGCGCGGCGGCGAAATCGGTCTGGCCGAGCTGGTGGCCGCGCCGCATGGATTGGATCTGGGTCCATTGCGTCCGACCTTGCTGGGGCGCTTGCAGACCGCAAGCGGCGCGATCGAGTGCGCGCCTGCCGTGCTCATGGATGCCTTGCGTGGACTTGAGGCTTCGTTGGTTGCCACCGTGAATGCGAACTCTCTCCAACTCGTTGGACGTCGCCACATTCGCAGCAACAACAGCTGGATGCACAACGCGCCGCGCCTGATCAAGGGCAAGCCTCGCCATCATTTGCTGATGCACCCTGCCGATCTCGCCGCACGCGGACTCGACGATGGCGCGCGCGTGCGCCTGCGTTCACGCACGGGCAGCATTGATACCGACGTGCAAGCCAGCGATGAACTACAGCCCGGCGTAGTGTGTCTGCCGCACGGTTTTGGTCACGCCGTAGCAGGTACCCGTCAAGCGCGCGCGCAGTCGGTCGACGGAGCCAACTACAATGTCCTCAGCGACCCCGAGCATCTGGATGGTGTCTCCGGAAACGTCGCTTTGAACGGAGTGGAAGTCTGGGTGGAGGCGGCACTTTGACGGATGCATTGAACGGCCTCCGCTGACTAATCGGAGGACGGCCCCGCATAATCTGCGTTTGCCTCCTGATTGCCGCGACCATGGATTTGTTCAAACGCTTCAGCATCGAGGCTGCCCACCGGCTGCCCAACGTCCCTGTCGGCCATAAGTGTGCGCGCCTGCATGGGCATTCGTTCGTGGTCGAGCTGCACGTCGAAGGTGACCTGGACCCCTACACGGGCTGGGTGATGGACTTCGCCGACATGAAGCGTGCGTTCGCGCCGATCTATGAGCGTCTCGATCATCACTATTTGAACGACGTTCCTGGTCTCGAGAATCCCACCAGCGAACGTCTCGCTGAGTGGATCTGGGCCGAGCTCAAGCCTGCGCTTCCGCTGTTGTCAGAAATCGTTCTGCACGAGACCTGCACGGCCGGCTGCCGCTATCGCGGTCCAACCCCAACGCGGTGACGTAGTTATCTGATCGAAGCCGAACAAGCCTGATCGCAATGGGTGAGTTGTTCGCCTCATCGCGTCGGAACAGGCGTAATGCTTGTTGGTATTGCGCCCGACAGACGCTTCGTCACGAGACCTGTGGGTCTGGCCGAGCTTGCGAGTCGTGCTCCCACGCTGATTGCCGCAGTGCGCAATTTCAACGTGCGCATGCTCCATACAGACGCCTGTGACGTTTGATAAGTATTTGTAATTAAATGGAAGCATAACCGTCACTGGATTTATGTTGCACTGCAACATAAAGCTTGCTATCTTGGCCTCGCGATATCCCCTAATCCCGCGGAGGCGACCCCATGTACGAGCAAATCCCGAACCAAATCCTTTCCTTCGGCAAACAAGCCATCGAAGCCACTTTTCAAGCGCAGCGTCTGGCGCTGGAGAACTTCGAGCGCGTTGCCAACCTGCAGATCAAGTCGTTTGAAGATCGCGTCAACGCGACCGTCGCCTTCTTCGGCGAAGCCAGCGAAGTGCGTGATGCCGACGGCGCCAAGACCGTGTGGCCGAAGGGCGTTGCCCTGATCAAGGAAAGCGGCGAGCAGTTCTTCAGCGTCAGTCAGGAAGCGATCAATTCGTCGCTGAAGACCTCGGAGACGATTGGTCAGCTGGTCAAGACCCAGCTCGAAGCCGTCAATGACAGCGTCGCCAAGGCTGCTCCGGCTGCCGCCAAGGCTGCCCGCGCCAAGTAAGTCCTCCGGCAAGCAAGAGATCAGCCGTCGCGGGTTAAACCGCGACAGGCGCTTTACCGCGTCGCTCCCCATCCCTCCCTCGGGGGACGACTCGGTTCACGGCCGGTGCCTCACAGCGCCGGCCGTTTTCTTTTGTGCCAGCGCTGTGCTTACGGCGACTGGCTGCCGAAGAACAATCCGATGCAGCAGCCAAACGCGGCGAGCCAAACCAAGCTGCGTGGTTTCTCCCAGTCGGCGATGTAGCAGATGCCGTAGAGCAGCCGTAGCACAATGAAAGCCATTGCAAACATGTCGGTGCGTGACTGATCCGCAGCCGACAATTGGGCGATGATGACCGCCGCTGCAAACAGCGGAAACGCTTCGAAACTATTCAAATGCGCCGAATGCGCGCGTGCGGGCATGCCGCTCAGGCGTGCTTGCCAAGCGCGCGGATCGCGATTGTCGTAACGAGCGCCGGTGACCTTGGAGACCAACACCCACAGGTAAGGCATCACGCCCGCTGCCAACACACACCAGTAAGCCGTAGTCATGACAAACCCTTGCTCGTGATGGATCGGCTACTTGCCGCGACCAAACAACTTTGCCCAGAAGCCGGGTTTGCTGTCATCCGATGAGGTCACTCGCTTGCCACCGGCCGGCTTGCCGCTGGGAGCTGCCGGCTTACCAACCGGCGCGGGGGGTGCCGTATCGACCGGGGCGGTGATCTTGCGCATCACCTGCGTGCCCTGGACCATCGCCCGTGCGGCGCGCGGTTGTTGTGCGCTGCCGCTGCCAGACAACAACCCGAACGCCAGCTCGGCCAACTTGGCAACGCCGGGAACCGCTGCAACGCCCTCGTTCCCGGCGCTGATGCCAAGCAAACGGGCGGCGTGCGCGCCAAGCCGACCGTCACCGCTACCGGCGGGATGATCCGCCAGTGCTGCTTCCAGGCTCGGACGAATATCGAACAGCATGGCGATACCAGCGGCGTCAAAGACTTGGCGAACCGACGGCGTAGGACCGGCAATGCGCAGACTGGTGGTTGGCGTCTTCAGCGATTTGGCCAGCGAGCCAAGGGCGCGCAGGCCAGCATTACTCATGTAACTCAAGCCTGCCAAGTCCAGCACCAAGTGCCGACTGCCAGCCGCCACCGACTCCTGCGTCAAGAGCTCGAAGTCGGCCGTACTCTCATTGTCGAGTCTACCGGTCGGAGTGATGACGAGGACGCCGCCACGGCGCTCGGTTTTGATTTCGACGGCCACCGCAGCTAGCCCCTATGCCTCGCGGAACGTGAAACGTGCAGGCCCGACTTCCAGCACGTCCTCATGACGCAGCAGGTGCTGCTCGATCACCACGCCATTGATGCGCACCCCGCCGCCCAGATCT
This sequence comes from Pseudomarimonas sp., assembly GCA_052390415.1. Classification (GTDB taxonomy): domain Bacteria; phylum Pseudomonadota; class Gammaproteobacteria; order Xanthomonadales; family Xanthomonadaceae; genus JANNWF01. Next base: position 30,878 of record JBQTGY010000155.1, read on the forward strand.
GACACCGTCATGCCCGCCATGCTCGCCCTCACTTCCGCATGCCGTGCGCTGGCACCGCCGACGCGAATGTCGCAACTTTCGCCGCTGCCTATCGTCAGCGGCTTGGCACCAATCGTGTGACTGAGCTTGCCGGCCTCCGCGTTTTGCGGCACCAGGCGCGCACTGCGAATGGTTCCCGCCACAGGCTCCGGCGCGCGTGGCAGCGCCGGAGGGCCTGCCGGTGCAGCGCTCGCAGCCGCGAGCTCCGATGGTTTGATCGCCCGCATGATTTGAGTGGCTCCGGCGGCTGCCGGTGGTGCCGAAGGTGGTGGCGGCGAGTTTGCCGTGATCGGCTTGGCGATCAAGGTTGGCACGTCGATCTGCGGCACTTTCAAGGCCATGTCCAACGTCGGCAATCGCCGCGTGGTCTGTTCAGCGGCAGGCCTCGGAATAGGCTCTGGCTCTGGCTCCACCACCGGCACGGGAATCGGCTCTGGTTCCGGCTCCGGTTCGGGCGCAATCACCACCGGCGCAACTATCACTGGCTCAGGCGGCGGCGCTGGCTTGGGTACCACAACTGGCGGCAACTTCGACTCCAGTTCGGCTTCCGAGCGAAAGGCATCCACAAACCGTTGCCGCACTGCCAGCGCCTCCTCACGCGCCGCCGACTTGGCGGCGAGTTGGTGATCGATCTCACTCAGCTTGCGCTTGAACTCGGCGTTGTCGAACTCACCCAGCGCATGTCGGAACTCGATCTCTTCCCGGTCCAACCGCGCGGCTTCGTGATCGGCTGCAGAGCGACTGAGCAGTGCGGCCAGCTTGACGTACTGCGCCTGCGCGGCCGCCTTCAATGGCGCCGCTTCGGCTTCCAGTGACTTGCGCCGGGTTTCATAATCGTTGCGAACGCGCACAAACACCGGCGCAGCGACCGAATCCTTGCGCTCTTCCATCGCAGTCAAGCGCGCTTCCAGCGTTTCCAGCTCAGCCTTGATGCCCATCAGAGATTCCAACGGACTGACATCAATTGCGGCCAATTCTTCCTGCATGACGCTCTCCTGACCTGCTCGCGAGTTCGAATCAAGAATCGCGAATCGCGAGTTGTGAATGACGACGGCGCGCTTTAGGCGCGTTCGACCAGTACTTCGACCGCGCCGAATCGCAGCGAGTCACCAATTTGCAGCAGCACCGTTTCATTCGGCATCAATTTGCCACCATTGACCCAGGTGCCATTACCCACGCCGGGCTCTTCACGCAGCAGCAGGGCGCCGTCTTCAATCGACAACCGAGCGTGCTTGCGGCTCAAGCTACGGGCGACATCCAAAGGCCCCAGGTTGACCTCGGGAACCGCACCAGTGGCGGGATCTGGGCGGCCAACCAGATAGTCTTCGCAGCCTGCCAGCAAAGGAATCAGGCCTTCCGCCGTACGCAACGCAAATCCTGAAGACTTGCCCGACAGCGTCGACAGGCGCTCGGTGATGGCGTCCGGGGCGGCTGCGGCTGGCGCGGGTGCCGCTGCCGGCATCGCCACCCCGAGGCGCGAAATCTGCATTTCCAATTCGACCCGGCGCTGCTCGCTGGCTTTCAAGCGCAACACCAAACGACGCATCAACAGGACCGCAATCTCGATGTTTTCGGCCAACAAGCCGTGAAAAGCAGCCACATCAACGCGCAATGCACGAACTGCTTCTTGCGCGAGCACCGAGGATGAGTGCGGCTGCTCCTGCAGGATCGACATCTCGCCAAAAAAATCACCAGGTCCAAGCTGGGCTAACACCACGCCCTTGGCATCGGCACGCTGGATGGAGACCTTGCCGGACTCGATGATGAACAGCGCACTGGCTGCTTCACCTTCGCTGATGATGGCGGCGCCGGCTGGGAAATCGACAAACGGGCTGTCCTTGCTCATGGTGGGCTCGACATGCCTCCTGATGCGGTTTACGCCGCGATCCTCCGATTATGCCGAGCGCGGAGAAAATGCCGCAAGCGATGACTGGCTCAAGGGCAAATTATCTTCGCCTTGTCGATACGCGCGGAAGCTCAACTCACGCTGTCGCGTTGCGTCCGCGACGCTATTTTGCAGCGGCCATGCAGTCAGCTTCGATCTCCACCAACCACGCCGGATTGATCAAGCCCGCCACCTGCACAAACGTGCTGGCAGGCCGGATGTCTCCGAACACTTCGCCATGTGCGCGGGCGGCATCTTCCCATTGCGCGATGTTGGTCAACATCACCCGCGTGCGAATGACCGAGTCCAGGCTGAAACCCGCCTGCTGGATCGCAGCAGCGATGATCTCGAGACAACGTTTGGTCTGACCATAGGCGTCGCCGGGCGTTGCCACGCTGCCATCGGCGGCAATCGGCGCGGTGCCGGAAACGGCGAGCATGTTGCCGACGCGGACCGCGCGCGAAAAACCGATCTTTGGTTCGTAAGCCGATCCAGATGAAACCAATGTGCGCATACGAATCGAGTCCTCTTTTTTCAAGTTCTTGATGGCGATTTTTTGGGGCGCACCCAACCGACGTGCGTGATCTGCTTGCCGCGAGCCAGGGTCAACTCACCGGCGGGCGCGTCTTTGGTGATGGTCGATCCGGCACCAATGGTTGCCTCGGCACCGATCACAAGGGGGGCAACCAAACTGCTGTTGGAGCCAACAAACACGCCATCACCAATCGTGGTCAGATGTTTGTTGGCCCCGTCGTAATTGCAGGTGATGGTGCCAGCGCCGATGTTGACATGGGCACCGATGTCGGCGTCACCCAAATAGCTCAGATGATTGGCCTTGCTGCCACGGCCGAGCTTGCTCTGCTTCGTTTCCACGAAGTTGCCAAGATGCGCCTCGGCAGCCAACTGGGTGCCGGGTCGCAGCCGCGCAAACGGGCCGATCACGCAGTTTTCGGCAATCAGCGCACCGTCGATGTCGCAGTGCGCGTGCACCACCGTGCCCGCAGCGATGCTGACATTGCGCAGTCGACAGAATGGTCCGACGCGCACGTTATCGCCGAGGGTGACCTGGCCCTCGAAAATCACGTCGACATCAATCTCGACATCGTCGCCACAAGCAAGCTCGCCGCGCACATCCAGACGCGATGGATCGGCAATCCGCACGCCTCGCAGACACAGTCGCTTGGCTTGCCGCAGTTGCCAACGGCGCTCCAGTTGCGCCAGTTGCCAGGAATCATTGGCACCATCGGCTTCGCCCGGTTCGGCACAGGGTGCAGCCACGGCTGCCTCACCGTCACGATGGGCCATCGCAAAAATGTCGGTGAGGTAATACTCACCCTGCGCGTTGTGGTTCGACAACGCCGCCAACCAGCTGCGCAGGCGCGCGGCAGGCGCGCAGATCACACCGGTGTTGATGCGGTTGACCGCGCACTGCTCGGGCGTGGCGTCACGTTGTTCAACGATGCTGCTCACGCGCCCGCTGGCATCCAACAGCACGCGGCCATAACCCGTCGGTTCAGCCAGTGTATCGACCAACACGCCGGCACCGTCTGCCGCCGATGCCAATAATCCACGCAAAGTCGGCGTGGTGATCAGCGGCACGTCGGCATACAACACCAGCACCCGGGCATCGTCAGGGATTGCGGGCATCGCCTGCATCACCGCGTGGCCGGTGCCCAATTGTTGCGCTTGTTCGGCCCAGTGCAGATCGTCCTCACTGGCGAGGGCCGCGCGCACCTGGGTACCGCCGTGTCCGAACACGATATGGATGCCCGCAGCATCGAGTTCACGCGCCCGCGCAATGACGTGCACGAGCATCGATCGACCGGCGATCGTGTGCAGCACTTTGGGCCGACTCGACTTCATCCGCTTGCCCTCACCAGCGGCAAGGATGACGACATGCAGGGGTTGAGTCATGGACCTACCTTGTTCCGATGCTGGGTCAGCGTGATCCAGCGGCTGTTCGCGTTCAAATGGCTTCGCCCTCCACCCCCAGCTCACTCAGGATCGCCGCCCGCAATGCCTGCACGGGCGCGCTGGAGAGTCGGCGTGGATGCGCGATGGGGACGTCAAAACTGGCCTGGATACGCGTGGGCTGAGGTGACAGAACAAGCACACGGTCCGCCAGGTGAATGGCCTCTTCGACGTCGTGGGTGATCAGCAGCACCGTATGCCGCTCTTCGCCCAGAATGCGCAACAACTCATTGCGCATGCGCAGATTGAGCAAGGCATCGAGGGCCGAGAACGGCTCGTCCATGTACAGAATTTCAGGCTTCACCACCAAGGCACGCGCCAACTCGGCGCGTTTCAGCATGCCGCCCGACAGCTCATGCGGATAACTCTGCTCGAAGCCCTTCAAGCCAACCAGGGACGCGTAGTGATCGGCCAGTTCCTGCTTGTTGCTGTGGGTGTCTTCGGTGAGCCCGAACATCAGGTTCTGCTGCACGGTGAGCCACGGAAATACCGAGCCTTGTTGCGATATCAGGATGCCGCGTGGGCTTGGCTGCTTGAGTGGCGCACCATCGATGGTGACCAAACCGCGGTCTGGCTGATTGAAACCGGCAATGATGTTCATCAAGGTCGACTTGCCGCAGCCGGAGGGGCCAACGATGGCGAGAATCTCGCCGTCAGCGACCTCGAAACTGATGTTGTCGAGCACGTGCAACGTGCCGCGATCCGAGTCGAAACTCTTGCTGATGCCGTCGACAACGATCTTGGCGAGCGTTGGATCAAAATGACAGACATTCGGATTCCCCGCTTTTCTCCCTTCCCGATGTTCGGGGAGGGCCGGGGTGGGGCTAGGAAGCACACTGCCCTTGTTGACGATCATGGTGGCTGGGACTTTCAGGTTCCGGGGTGGTTGATCACCATGATCGTCAACGGACATAACGCCACCGCACGATTTTCAGACTTTCCAAGCTGCGCATCAGTCCATCCAGAAACAGTCCGATCAAGCCGATGATGA
>JBQTGY010000156.1:0-12479 GCA_052390415.1 Pseudomarimonas sp.
TGGGCCCACCATTCCGACTCGGCGCGCCTTGCGCTGGCCGCAAATCCGCTCGGGGCAACAGCCCCGCGTAGCGGCGAAGCCGCCGAACGTGATCACTCGCGCCCCCTCATGAAATGTCCGGGCTAGCCGCAAGCTGGCAAAGTGTCACACGCAACCAGGTTTGACGTCTGCCACACGGTGGCGCCACCGTTGGCGCCTGGAAAGGAGCAATCGCAATGAGCGCAGGTCAAGGCAGCAGTGGCAACGTGATCGCTGCGCTGTGCAGTTTTTTCATTCCGGGGTTGGGCCAATTGGTGCAAGGCCGCATGCTGATGGCGCTGCTGCACTTTGTGTTGGCGGGCTTGCTGTGGCTGATCTGGCTCGGCTGGATCGTCCACCTGTGGTCGATCATCGACGCGGCCATGTTCAAGCCGCGCGGCTAGTCACAAGCGGCCTCGCCAGCAATCCGCAAATGGGGTGCGCCTCGGGCGCACCCCTTTCCCGCACGCCATGGCGCGTCCAAGATGTCCAAGACGTCCAAGACGCGCCCTACGGGTTTGAACGCCCGCGCATCCATGCCGCCAGCGCTTCGCCAGTCATCGGTCGCGCAAACAGAAAGCCCTGCGCTTCGTCGCAATCCAGCGAGCGCAGGCGCTGGGCGACTTCGTCGGTCTCGACGCCTTCGGCAATCACCCGCAAGCCAAGGGCGTGGCCGAGTCCGACGATGGCTTGGGATAGTCGCTCCAAGGGTCGGTCGTTGAGCAATTCGAGCACAAAGCTGCGGTCGATCTTCAGGTGTTTGACAGGAAACCGATGCAGGTAATGCAGGTTGGAAAAGCCGGTGCCGAAGTCGTCCACCGACAGGCCGATGCCATGCGCCTCGAACAATGCAAACGCGCGCCGCAATGATTCGCTGTCGCGCATCAGCGCCGACTCGGTCAGCTCCAGCTCCAGGCGTGCCGGCGGCCAACCCGCAGCTTCGCAGGCGTCCAGTACGCTGGCGGCGAACTCGGGATCACGTAGTTGGATCGCCGAGACATTCACCGCCATGCGATCGAACTTGATGCCCGCCGCCGCCCATTCGCTGGCCTGTTTGCAGGCTTGTCGCAGCACCCAGCGACCGATGGGAATGATCTCGCCGCTGTCTTCGGCAATCGGAATGAACTCGGTGGGCGTGCTGGACTCACCATCCGGACGCGGCCAGCGCAGCAGCGCTTCAATACCGCGCACATGGCCATCACGCAGGTCGATCGTAGGCTGGTAAACCAGACGCAGCTCGCGCTTGCTCAGCGCCTGCTTCAGCTCGCGCTCCAACACCACGCGGCGTTGCATGCGATTGAAGTAGGCGTCGTTGTAGAACTGATAGTTGTTGCGGCCGGCCTCCTTGGCCGCATACATCGCGGTGTCGGCGGCGCGCAGCAGGGACTCAAACGTCGAGGTGTCGGCGCTCAACACGGCGATGCCGATGCTGCATCCGACCTGCGCCTCGCTGTCCGACAGCTTGACCGGTTGTCCAACCGCTTCGATGATCTTCGCGGCCACGCGGCCGGCATCTTCGGGCTTGGAGATATCGCGCAGCAGGACCAGAAACTCGTCGCCGCTCTGCCGCGCCACGATGTCGCCGGTGCGCACCACCGCGCGGATTCGTCCAGCCACATCCAGCAGCAATTGATCGCCGGCTTCGTGGCCCAGGGTGTCGTTGACCAGCTTGAAGCGATCCAGATCCAGAAACAGCAAGGCCAATCCGCCATTGCTGGCCAGGGTCTGGGTAATCGCGCGGGTTGCCATCTCGCGGAACTGGAAACGATTGGGCAACCCGGTGAGGGTGTCGTAGTGCGCCAGCTGCTCGATGCGCTCGCTGGCTTCACGCTCGGCGGTGATGTCGCGGGTGTGGCCGGTGATGCGAAACGGCTTGCCGTCGCGGCGCTCCAGTTGGCCGTGAATGTGCAACCAGACGCGCTCTTCATCCGGGGTGATGAACTGCACTTCGATGGTTTCTTCATCGCGCTCGCCCGACACCACGCGCGCGACCGCGGCCTCGAAAATCTCCCGCGAGCGGCCCTCATACATGTGCTTGGTGGAATTCACCGACACCGGTGTGCCGACCGGGATGCCATGGATGCGGTAGTTCTCATCCGTCCAGTCAAGCTCGCCGGTGAGCAGGTTGTACTCCCAGCCGCCGATGCGGCCGATTTTGGCAATGCGGTCCAGCAGGGCGTTGCGGCGACCGGCGACCTCTTCGGCGCGGCGCTGCTCGGTGACGTCCTGCAACAACCCGAATATGCGATCCACCTTGCCTGTCGGATCACGCAGGGCTTCGCCACGTGCCACCACCCGCCGGCGCACGCCGTTGGGACGCTGGATATCGAACTCCTGCTCGTAGGGCTCGCCGCATTCAATGGCGGTGCGTACGCCGTCACGCAGACGATGACGCGCCACCCGATCCACCACGAAGCGACCGAGATCGCCGTTGCGCAGATCGCTCTCCGCGGCATTCAGTCCAAAGATCTTCTGCGCGCCGTTGGACATCCAGAATCGGTCACGATCCACGCGCCAGATCCACACACCCATGCTTCCCATGTGCTGCGCGCGATCCAGCAGCACCTCACGCTCGTCCGGATTGAGCCCGGCATCGTCGCTGGCGGCGCAGGAAAGTGAAAAGCCGAGCAACTCGCCGCTGGTATCGCGGGCGGCGATCAGGATCAGGTGTTGACCCGGCAATGCCTCGTCGGTGGTCCACGAGTGCTGCGCGGGTGTCGCTGCCAGCATCAGCATTGCCGATTGCAGACGCGGCTCACAGGCACCCCACAGCACCGCCTCGCGCAGCGCCCGCGCGCTGCCGTTTTGGCGCAGCAACGTGCCGTCGGCAGCGAACACCATCAGTGCGTCGCGCAGCGGGTGTTGCAGAAGACTGGCGAGCAAATCGCGCGGCATACGACAAAAAGTGAAGAAGCGACATTCGCAGATTAACCGCAAAGCGGCGGCGTCGGGATAGGCTTCGCACGCAAGCCCCTCGCAACGCACATTTCTCTCTCACGGAAGTCGACGAACATGCAAAACGTGCTCATAGCGGGTGGCAACCGTGGCATCGGCCTGGCCCTTGCGGAGGTGCACGCGCGCCGCGGTGATCATGTGATCGCGGCCTGCCGGCAAAGTTCGACCCCGCTGCAGGATCTGGGCCTGCTTCACTCGACCGCTGACCGCGCAGGGGTGCGCATCGAGGCGGGTGTCGACGTCACCCATGCCGCGACGCTGACCGCGTTGGCTGATCGATTACAGGACTGCCAGCTTGATCGGCTCGTGGTCTGCGCCGGTGTGCTGTCACGCGAATCGCTGGACGATCTGGGCGACGACGCCAGCGTACGCATTCGCCGTCAGTTTGAAGTCAATGCCTTGGCCCCGCTGCGGGTGGTTGCCAGCCTGTTGCCGCGCATGGCAACCGGTTCGAAGATCGGAATCTTGACCAGCCGCATGGGCTCGATGGGCGACAACACGTCCGGCGGCTACTACGGCTATCGCATGTCCAAAGCCGCCGTCAACGCCGCCGGCCGCTCGCTCGCTCACGATCTCGCACCACGCGGGATCGCGGTGTTTCTGCTGCATCCGGGCTTTGTCCGCACCGAAATGACGGCGGGCAACGGCGATGTCTCCGCCGCGCAATCCGCGGCCAATCTGGTTCAGCGGATGGACGAACTCAGCTTCGCCGACAGCGGCGGGTTCTGGCATGCGAATGGCGACGAATTGCCATGGTGAGTTTGGTCACGTAGCGGGACTGCGGACTGCGGACTGCGGACTGGAGCAATCATGACGTTTGCTCATCGCTGAATAGTGCAATTCGCTGCTTTGGCAGCCGTCCAGCCACTGCGCTATCGTCCTACAGGAGTAAGACAAGTCCCGAGTCCCGAGTCCCGTCCGCCCCAAAGGAATCCCCATGGCCCGTTACGTCGATGGTTTCGTTCTGCCGGTTCCGCTCGCCAACATGCCCGCTTACAAGAAAATGGCGCGGCTTGCTGGCAAGGTGTGGAAAGAGCATGGCGCGTTGGAATACGTCGAGTGCATTGCCGATGACGTCAAACCCGGCAAGCTCACCTCGTTTCCGCAAAGCGTCAAGCTGAAGGAAGGCGAGGTGGTGGTGTTTTCCTACATCGTCTACCCGTCGCGCAAGGCGCGCGACACGATCAATGCCAAGGTCATGGCCGATCCACGCTTGGCGCCGATGATGAATCCCAAGAGCATGCCTTTCGATGGCAAGCGCATGTTCTGGGGCGGATTCAAGCCCTTTCTCGAACTCTGAGTCATCCACTCGCTGAGCGGATGTCCGGCGTCGTCACCGCGTGGCCAGTTGCCATGTGCCTGGCTGACACGTGAACCCCTACGCCTTGCTGGCAGACGCGATGCTGACGCTGCATGTGTGCGTCGTGATGTTTCTGTTGCTCGGACAGGCATTGATCCTGATCGGCGGACCGCGACGCTGGGCGTGGGTGCGCGGACCGCTGTTTCGTTACGCCCACCTCGGCGTGATGGGATTTGTCGCCGTGCAGACGTGGCTCGGCCAATTGTGTCCGCTGACGATCTGGGAGCAAGCGCTGCGGGCGCGAGCGGGCCAGACCGGATATGCGGAATCCTTCATCGAACACTGGCTTTCACGCCTGCTGTTCATTGAAGCGCCCTGGTGGGTGTTTGTGGTCGCCTACAGCGCGTTTTTCGCCTTGGTGGTCTTCAGCTGGTGGCGCTGGCCGCCGCAGCGGCGCCGTGGTTGACGGTCGCGGTGTCGTCGGCTGCATCGCCGCGACCGGCTGAGCGAGCGGCCGTATTGCGATGCAAGAGGACCGCCGCCGTGCAAACAGGCATGCTTCACGGGTCATGGTCGATGATCGTCAAGTTCCCGCACCTCCTCCCGCGCCGGATGCCGTGCACGTCGCCGTGCGCGCCGACGCCGTCGAGCGGCTGCCGCGGGCGCTGTACGGCATTGCTCACCTCGCCAGCTCCAGTCTCGACATGCACGCCGTGTTGGCGGAAATGCATGGCCTTGTCGGTGAATTGATGGCAGCAGAAAGTCTGTTCGTGGTCCTGCTGGACGCTGATCGCGCGCACTTTCGCTTCTTGTATTTTGCTGACTCGCATGAGCGCAGGCCGCCACCGGTGAATCAGCCGATGGCCATTGCCGACTATCCCAACAGCGCCACGGCCGCGCTGATGGCGAGAGGCCGCCCGGTGTATGGCAGCGTCGACCGCGTCGCTGCCGAACTTGGCGTCCCCTTTCCCGACGTGCAGGGTCCGCTGGCCAGCGACTGGTTGGGCGTTCCCATGTTTGATGCCTCGACCCGCGAAGACGGCATCGTCTGCGGCGCGCTGGTGGTGCAAAGCTATGACGCCTCGGCTCGTTTTGGCGAACAGGAGCGTGACCTGCTGGTGTTTGTCGCGCAGTTGGTGCAAAGCCTGCTGGAGCGGCGCTCGCTGCAACAGCGACTGGAGCAGCGCGTCGAGGAACGCACGCTCGCTTTGCGCGACGAGATCGCCGAGCGCCGCCGCGCCGAACACTTGCAACAAGTGCTGTATCGGATTGCGGACCTATCGGCCAGCCCGATCGCACTCAGCGACTTCTTTGCCGCTGTGCACGCAAGCGTCGATGAATTGCTCAACGCCAAGAATTTCTACATCGCCCTGCTTGACGATGATGGCGAAGGCCTGTGGTTTCCTTATCAGGTCGACGAAACCGGTGACACCTATGTGCCGCGTCGACTGCGGCGCGGGCTCACTGAATACGTGATGCGTCTGGGCAAGCCGGTGCTGATCGACTTGGCAACCGCCAATCGGTTGGCAAGCGAAGGCGAGATCGAACACATCGGCTCGGATTCTGTGTGCTGGCTGGGTGTGCCTCTGCGACCCGGCGAGCGCACCGTCGGCGCCGTCGTGGTGCAAAGCTACACCGAGGGCATTGTCTACTCCCAGGCTGACCAGGACTTGCTCAGCTTCGTTTCCGTGCACATCGCCAATGGCCTCGAGCGCAAGCAAGGTCAGGATGCCTTGCGTCGCAATGTCGGCGAGCTGAAAGAGACCCTGCAACGGCTGCGCGACACCCAGCGCGATCTGGTCAATGCCGAAAAAATGGCCGCGCTGGGTCAGTTGGTGGCTGGAGTGGCGCACGAGGTCAACACGCCGCTCGGCATCGCCATCACCGCAACCAGCGGACTGGCGCAGGAAACGCATACGTTGTTGAAGACGTTTGAAGGCGGACAATTGCAACGCAGCCAGCTGGAAGCGCATTTCACCTTCTCGGACGAGGCGCTGCGCTTGCTGGGACGCAATCTGCAACGTGCCGCCGAGCTGATTCGTACCTTCAAGCATGTCGCTGTGGATCGCTCATCGGACGGCCGTCGTCAATTTCACCTCAACGAGTTCATCGCCGAGCTGCTGCCGAGTCTGGCCCTGCTATGGAAACATCGGCCGGTGCAATTGCAGGTGGTCTGTGAGCCCGACCTGAAACTGGACAGTTTCCCGGGTGCGCTGGGACAAGTGCTGACCAATCTGGTCCAGAACGCCTTGCTGCACGCGTTCCCCGGTGATCGCCCCGGTCAGATGAAACTGCTCGCCTGCGCCGACGGCGATGCCCGTGTGCGGATCGAGTTCTGCGATGACGGTATCGGCATCCCTGCCGAACACCTGCCGCGTATCTTCGAACCCTTCTTCACCACCCGCCGCGGCCACGGCGGCACCGGCCTGGGCTTGCAAATCGTGTTCAATCTGATCAGCGAAAAACTGGGCGGCAGCGTGCAAGCCTTCAGCGACGCGGCGGCGGGAACCCGCTTCGTACTCAATCTGCCGCGGCTGGCGCCGGGGGAATGAGAATCCACCCAGGTCAGCCTCGGAGTCCGATTCGCTTGGCGTTACCTTGGGAGGTGTGCAATCTCGATGGCATGGGCGATGGCAGCAAGGCTCCACTCAACTTTTGGCAGATTCAACTCTGAAACATACCTTTACTTACCGCGCCTTTGGCCTGCTGTTGCAGTCCGAGATTGAGCTGCCGGAACTGATCATCGCGGACGGACCTGCGGACATCCGCATTACGCTCGGCAAAGTTCCTGAGCACCTGGCCGCGCCAAGCAAGCGCGGCGTGCTATTCGAAGTCGCCGAAAACGAAGTACTGATCAACGTCAACCGCGTCGGACGCTTCCTGATCTCGATGGGCAATCAGGTGCAGATCGACCCCGCCGCAGGCGCGGACGAGAGGGACGTCCGCACCTTTCTGCTCGGCTCAGTAATGGGCGCGCTCGCGCATCAGCGCGGCTTGCTGCCGATTCACGGCAGTGCGATCAGGCTGGCGGAAGGCTGCGCCATCTTCACCGGCCCATCGGGAGTGGGCAAATCCACCTTGGTGGCCGCGCTGGCCCAGCAGGGTCATGCGGTTCTGACGGACGATATATCGGTGGTCCAACCGAGCACGCAGCAATGCCTGCTATACCCGGGAATCCCGCGACTGAAGTTGTGGGGCGATACGCTCGAGAAACTGCAACACTCACCGCAAAGTTTCAGCACGCTTCTCAACCGGATCGAAAAATTCCATTTCCCGGTCCATGCCCAGTTTTGCCACGATCCGCTACCCGTGCGAAAAATCGTTTTGCTGCGTTCCCACCATGACTCTGACTTCCGCATCACCAGCACCAGCGGCATTGAGCGATTCAATGGCATCAAGGACAGTGTGTATCGACTCAATTTTGTTGCCGGGATGCTTGCGGATCAGAAACTGTTCGGGTTGACCAGTCAGCTCGCCAAGCAGGTCGATGTGCATGTCATCTCCCGGCCGATGCGGCCATTCATGCTGGCCGAACTCACCGAGTTTGTCATGCACGCGCTTGCGAACTGAGCCCTGATTGAAACAGATCATTTGGCTGGCTTCCTACCCGAAATCCGGAAATACATGGTTTCGGGTGTTTTTGAGCAACCTGGTGCAACGGCGGATGACGCCTGTCAACATCAATGAGTTGCAGGACATTGGCATGGCAAGCGGCCGCCAATTGTTCGATGAGTGGTCCGGCGTGGCAGCCAGTGATCTGTCGCTGGACGAGGTCGAAGATGCGCGGCCCAGTGTCTATGAGGCGATCAGCCAGCACAGCAAGGCCGATGTTTTCTTCAAGATCCACGATGCCTTGACCTGTACTTCCAGTGGTCAGCCCATCGTCTCCGCGAGGGCCAGCAAGGCCGCGATTTATTTCATTCGCAACCCCCTGGATGTGGCGGTGTCGTTCGCGCATCACTCATCGTGGACACTTGATAAAAGCATTGCGGCCATGAATGACCCGGACTACTCGTTTGCGGGCTCATCGAACAAGTTCCATACGCAGCTGCGACAGCGCTTGCTGAGCTGGAGTGAGCACGTGCGCAGCTGGACCGAACACGCCTATTTTCCAACCCTGTTGCTCCGCTACGAAGACATGCAAGCCACGCCCTTGGCCACGTTCAAGACCGCGACCGAATTTGCCGACATTGCATGCAGCGATGAAGAGATCGCACGGGCATTGGCATTCAGCGATATCCGTGAACTCCAGCAGCAGGAATCGCTGCATGGGTTCAAGGAGAAGAAGTTCGCGGAGACCAGCCGGTTTTTCCGCAAGGGAAAGGTCGGCAGCTGGCGCGATGAGTTGAGTACGCAGCAGGTGAACCAAGTCATCGCCAATCATCGCGACGTCATGCAGAAGTTTGGGTATCTGGATGCGATCTGACCGCTTCATGCTTGCTGGCGTGACGGCCAACCGTAGCCGTCTGCGCATGGCTCGCCGGTGATCGCGGGCGTACTGGATTTTCATGCGTCGGTAGCCGATGCCGGGTCCGCACGCGCCGCGCTTGGTCGCCGATATCAGCGGCTGGTAGCGAACTTCGCTGATCACGTCGAGCCGCGATGCAGCGGCGGGGCGATGTTCGGATGGGTCGATTCGCGGGCAGCTCACGGTCGCATTCGGCAGCAACCGCGGTTGGAGACGGATCCGTTGCTGGTGGTGGCAGACCTGCGATTGGATGGTCGCGCGGCGCTCACCGACGAACTGGGCCTCGCCGCTGATGTTGACGACGACACGCTGATCCAGGCCTGCTGGCGTCGCTGGGCCAGCGAATGTGTGCAGCATCTGTTCGGCGATTTCGCATTCGGTGTGTGGTGTAAACGAACCCAACGGCTGTGGCTGGCGCGCGATCCGCTGGGTCAGCGTCCGTTGTTCGTGCGCCGATCCGGACAGCAGCTTGCGTTCGCCTCCTCGTTACGACCGTTACGAGCGCTGGAAGGCAGCGTCCTGCCCGACCCGATTTCTCTGGCGCACCATCTGCTGAACCTGCCGGGAGCTCCCGAGCGCAGCGCATGGCAGGACATCGAGCGCATTCCGGCGGGCCATATCGTGTGTTTTGGTGCTGATGGCAAGCGTGATTCGCGGCGCTACTTTTTGCTGCAACCTCCCGCTGCCAGCGATCAGTTGAGCGAAGCGGAATGGAGCGCGGGGTTTCGCGAGCGCTTCACTGCTGCCGTCGAAGATCGATTGAGCACGGATCATCCGCTCGCCGCCATGGTGAGCGGAGGTCTGGACTCGTCCGCTGTCGCCAGCATGGCCTGTCACTTGCGACGCGGTGCGGCCATGCGCGCCTATGCGGGGCGCTTTCCGCACACGCCGAGCTGCGACGAGGGCCAATACCTTGCTGCGTTGCGTGGTGTCGGAGGCATGCAGCTTCGCGATCTGGATGTCTCGGCAAGCTCTCCGCTGGTGGCCTTCTCCGAACTGCTGCCGGCGCTGGACGAGCCGGTGCTGCTGCAAAACCTGCATCTGTGGACGACCGTTTACAAGGCGGCGCAAGGCGATGGCGTTCGTGTCGTGCTCGATGGTCACGATGGCGACAGCGCGCTTGGCCGCTCCGCGAGCGGCGACGCCGCATTGCGCGCTGGCCTTCAAGCCAAGCCTGGGTTGGGTCTTCGCGTCCTGGATCAGCTGCGGGGCTTGCGTCAGCGCCTGCGCGCAAAGCCTCCGGCAGTGACCGTCCTGGACCTGTTGGCGCCGGAGTTTGCACACGCCACGCAGGCGAAAGAGCGCATGGCGGCCGCCGTCGCCCGCCGATCTGTGGCCGCGGATGGAGATATTCGGGATCGTCACATCTGGCAACTTAGCAAGGGTTATTCCGGCTATGCGACCGAGCGACTCAGCAGCGTCGCGGCGCACTTCGGGATCGATCCTCGGCATCCGTTCTACGACGTCCGCTTGCTGAGTTGGTGTGTGGGATTGCCACCCCGTCTGAAAGAGCGCGATGGCTATTCACGATGGGTGTTGCGTGAACAGATGGCAGGCGTGTTGCCCGATGCCCTGCGATGGCGGGCAGGCAAAACCTCGCTCTCAGCCCAGTTTCATCGCGCTTTTGCTGGCGCGGATGCCGACCTTGTCAACGCCTTGCTGAAGCAGGCGGGAGGTCCGCTGGCGGCCTACGTGGACCTGGCAAAAGCCCGCGCCGTGTGGGAGCGCTATCAACGCCAACCCCGCAACCAGGACAGCACACCCTTGTGGGCAATCGCGACACTCGGACTGTGGCTTGCGGATTCATGACAGCAGCCAATACTGCTTGCCGAAAGAACAGACGCCGGTCCTGCCGGCGCAGGCCGGAATCCCCGTGTCACCTTGTGGCTTGGAGGTTTGGATTCCGGCTGTCGTCCACTGCTGACCAGGGAAATCCTCAAACGAATGCTTTGCTGACGAAGTGTGATCGCACCTGCTTGATGCCAAAACTCGTCGCCCCCGCGAAGGCGGGGGCCCAGCGCCTTGCGGCATTCAAGTCACTGGGTTCCCGCCTTCGCGGGAACGACGCTTCGTTGTTCGTTTTCGCAAGCGTGGCGCTCGGTTTTTCCCTGCAAAGCTGTGGGCTATCGCCGGAATGACAGGCCTGAAGCGGGTCGCCTATCAGCCCATGCCCACCACATCCAACGCCGCACACACATCAGGCAGCGCGGCAAAGTCAGAGGGATAGCGCAACGCATAGACGCTGACGCAGTCCAGCACTTCGGTAAAGACCCGCAAGCGTGAGCCACCGAGCCCCAGCGATTCGGCGAACCCCGCCATCTGGCCATGGATCAGCAGCGCCAGCATGCCCTGCGATCCGGGGAGCTTTTCGATGCGGATGCTGGTGTTGGGGTCACCGCGTTCGAGCACGAAAATGGCGCGCAATCGAGGTACTCGTTCAGGCAACGCCGACTGCAAGCTCAAGCGCCGCTTGGCGGTATCCGGGGTCACCGAGGGCAAGCTCAACGCATCGGGGTGGAAGTGCTGCGCGCTATCTGGCCAAAGACCCAGCCGCTGAGCGCCTGGATACACCGGAACTTCGCCCGCCACCACCGCCAGCGGCAACAAATCGTCGGCGCACAGTCGATAGCCAAAGTTGACCAACGCGGCAGCCAGGGTCGACTTTCCCGCGCCGCTCTTTCCCAGCAGAGCGATGGCACCGGTCTCGGAGGCCACCGCAGAGGCGTGAATGGGCGGCATGCCGATCACGTTCAGCCACAACGCCAGCGCGCGAGTTCGCAGATATTCGAGTCGTACTGGGTCGAGTGGCGCAGGCGTCACTCGGATGACATCGCGTGTGATCTGCATCCGATCCCCATCGCGCGCCAGCCAGCAACCCTCAACGGGATCGCGATACAACTGATAGCCGGTGACTTTGCTGGTCCGCAGACACGGTCCAGTGGGTAACGCCAGCCCGGCGTCGCTGACGATTCGCAATCGGTGCGGCGCGCCCAGCGCTGCAGGACCGGCCGCAAACGCCAGCGGCAATGCGCTGACAATATCGAGACCATGCCAAGTGAAGGTGGTTTCCACTGTCGGCGCGACGACCGCCAACGGCCGCATGGGTGTAACGATCACGCGCGACTCAGCCGCACTTGACCGACAAAAAGCCTTCCGCCTGCAAGCGCTCAAGCATGCTCATGGTCTCGGTGCGACAGCGCGTCTCATCCACGGCGTACTGCAGCAGTAACTGGTCGATGAGTGCGGCAACGGTGATCGGCTCCTGCAGCACCTGCCAGACGTGGCCGGCCACGCCACCGAGCGAAAAGTACTCGCCGCTGCCGAGATGCAACAGCACCGTCGCGTCATCCAGTTCAGCCCGCAGATGATCGCCCGATGCCTGCACCACACTGTCCAGATCCAGCTTTGAGTTGGCCACTATTTCGCTTCCAAAAACAATTCGGGCCGACAGCATAAGCTGCCGGCCCGAATTTCAGCGCCAATTTGAATCGTTATCAGCGCTTGCGATCATCCGGCGCGAACATCGGATTGTCGTTACCAAGCTGGCGATTGGCCGCGTCGTTGGCGAGCTGCTGTTCAGCGCTGACCATGATCTCCGCATCCCCGGACATACGCAGCATCGGTGCGCCCAGCTCCACGTTCAACACCTCCAACGAGTCATCGCCGGCCACACCGGTAGCCGGAAGGCCGCGGGTGAATCCGATGCCAAATTGATCGGCACCGAAGGGTTCGGGCAAG
>JBQTGY010000157.1:0-12701 GCA_052390415.1 Pseudomarimonas sp.
TCCATCACGCCCATCCCGTCGCGATCCCACTTCCGCCTCATCCGTTACAGCCCACTAGTCGTTGTCACCGCGCTTTCGCAATCGCTGGCTAGCCTGCCGCAACTCAACTACAGGCCGACGACCGTGATCAGTGTCGAACGCAGCTTTTACAACGCCTTCCCGAAACTCTCCGAAGGCAAGGGCCGCGCCTTAAGTCGGCCGGTGGTTGAGTGGCTGCGGCGAATTGCCTGCGAGTCACAGATCAACGCGACCTTGGATGCGCTGGTTGATCTCAACGGCCTGCCTTTCGTTGCCCAAGCGCTTGAGAACATGCGCTTCAGCTATCGGGTAGCGCCGACAGACCGCGAGAACATCCCCGCCGAAGGCCGGGTCGTGATCGTGGCCAATCATCCATTGGGTGCCTTGGATGCGTTGGCCTTGCTGAACCTGGTCGGCTCGGTGCGCAGCGATTTGCGCATCCTCGCCAATGATGTGTTGATGCAACTGCAGCCCTTGGCCGAGCTGCTGATTCCCTGCGATGTGTTCAATGCGCAAGGTGCGCGCGCCGGGTTGCGCGAGGCCTATCGCGCGCTGGAACGCGAGCAAGCCTTGATTGTGTTTCCGGCCGGCGAAGTCAGCCGCATTCGGCCTGATGGGGTGCGCGATGGACGTTGGACCGATGGCTTTGTGCGCTTTGCACGCCGTGCGGGCGCGCCGGTGTTGCCGGTGCATATCGATGCGCAAAACTCGGCGACCTTTTATGGCTTGTCGATGCTGGCCAAGCCGCTGGCGACACTCCTGTTGCCGCGCGAAATGTTTGCCGCGCAGGATCAGCGCATCACCCTGACCGTCGGCGAACAGATCGCATCCGCCGCGCTCAACGCGGTTGGCAGCGATGCCGCCACCGTCGCCGCGGCCATGCGTCGCCATGTGTATCGCATCGCCTCGCGCAAGCCGCCGCTGTTTGCGACCAGCAGCGCCATCGCTCATCCTGAATCGGCGGCCGGCGTGCGCCTCGCCTTGCGTGCGGCCGAGGTGTTGGGCAAGACCACCGATGGCAAGCAGATCTTGCTGCTCGATCCGGTGCCCGGCTGCGTGGCCATGCGCGAAATTGGCCGCCTGCGTGAATTGGCGTTCCGCCGCGTTGGAGAGGGCACCGGCTTGAAGCGCGATCTGGATCGATTTGATGCGCACTACCGGCACATCGTGTTGTGGGATGAGGCCGCGCTGGAAATCGCCGGTGCCTACCGCGTCGCCCACGTGCGTCAGGTACTCGGTCAACACGGCATGGCCGGCCTGTACAGCGCATCGTTGTTCACCTTTGCGCCGCACGCGGCCGAGTTTCTCGCGCACACGGTGGAACTCGGGCGCAGCTTCGTGAAACCGCGCTATTGGGGTACGCGCAGTCTGGACTATTTGTGGCAAGGCATCGGCGCGTTTCTGCGCCGCCATCCGGAGGTGCGCTACGTCATTGGTCCGGTGAGCCTGTCGGCGCAGATCCCCGAGGCCGCGCGCGCCTGGATCGTCGAAACCCATCGCCACTACTTTGGTGATCAAAGCGACCTGGCCCGCGCCCGCAATCCATACACCGCACCCGCCATCATTGGCGAAGATGTCAGCGCCAGCATCAGTCACTTGCAGCCGCGTGAGGGCTTGAGCCTGATGAAGGCGCAACTGGATCTGATCGGCGCGACGCTGCCCATCTTGTATCGCCAATATGTGGATCTTTGTGAACCCGATGGCGTCCGCTTTATCGACTTTGGCGTCGATCCGGCCTTCGGTCATTGCGTGGATGGACTGATTCGGATTGACCTCGCCAGACTCAAGCCGCACAAGCGCTCTCGCTATCTGGGCGATGACGCCGCGCCGCTCATGTCAGCCGCGTGACGTGGCGGGCGGCCTGAAACACTTCTGTCATCCGCTGCTGCTAGCGTGTTAATCTCAAGTTAACCTGTGGACGTACCGAGCCTCTCGGCGCTCCTTTCCACGGGTTGTTCAACGCAAGTCCACTCCTACCTGATGCAGTCGCAAGGCGCGGCCGCAGGGTCTGCGCGGCGGGAAGCCGCACGTTGGCACGTACCAATCCGCTTCCACCAAAATCGTTTCTTGATCCGCTTAGTCTCCGACTGCTTACTTTGATCTAGGGCAAAAATCATGACCAATCGCACCAACTTCCGGCTTTCCCGCCTCACTCTCGGCCTCGCCATTGCGCTGGCAACGGCGCCCGTATTCGCCCAAGACGTGTCGTCTGCACTCAACGGCCGCATTCAAGCGGGCGAAGATGCGCCGGTAGCCGGTGCGCTGGTCACCATCGTGCATACGCCCTCGGGCACCACCAGCACCACGACGACCGATGACAGTGGTCGCTACACCTCGCGCGGCTTGCGCGTCGGCGGTCCATACACCGTGACCATCAGCAAGGACGGTTACCGCACCGAGTCCAAGGAAAACGTCTTCCTGACCATCGGTTCGGGCTCCAACGTCAGCGTTGACCTGCTGGCAACCACGCAGTTGGACGCGATTGAGGTGACCGCCGCCTCGCTGTCGTCGACCTTTTCGCCCAGCCGCATGGGTGCCGGCACCGACATCAGCCGCCAGACCCTGGACGAGCTGCCCTCGATTCAGCGCAACCTGCAGGACTACGCGCGTCTTGACCCGCGCATTTCGCAGACCGACAAGGACCGCGGCGAGATTTCTGCCGGTGGCCAGAACTCGCGCTACAACTCGATCACCATCGACGGCGTCAACACCAGCGATACCTTCGGTCTGGAAGCCAACAACCTGCCGACCCAGAAGCAGCCGATCTCGATCGACGCGATCGACTCGGTGCAGATCAACGTCTCCAACTATGACGTGACCCAGAAGGGTTACACCGGCGCCAACATCAATGCGGTGACCAAGTCGGGTACCAACGAATTCCACGGCGCGGTGTATTACATTTACCGGGACGAGGAGGGTTCAGGAGATCGTTTCAATCGCGTCAATAATTCATTTAGTGACCCGGCGCCGTTCGAAGAAGACACGGCTGGTTTCGTGTTGGGTGGTCCCATACTGAAGGATCGTCTGTTCTTTTTTGCTTCCTACGAAGACTTCAGGAGCACGCGATCTGAGCCAGACTTTGGTCCGATCGGCAGTGCGCAAAACAACGTTGCGGTTACGCAATCGGAAGTCGCTGGCTTCCAGCAGATCGCCAGCAGCCAGTACCAGATCGACGTAGGCAACTTCGACTTTGCGGGCGCGGAGCTGGCTGTTGAGAACTCACTCATCAAGTTGGACGCCAACCTGGGTGATAACCACCGTGCCAGCCTGCGCTGGAGCGAAACCACTGAATCCGATCCGATCTTCCCGAATAACTTTGGCGGCACCAATCCGGTAATTTCGTTGAGTTCACAGGGATACAGCCAAGACAAAACCATCGAGACCTATGTGGGGCAATTGTTCTCGGACTGGTCCGATATTTTCTCGACGGAGGTGAAGCTATCCTTTCGCGATTACTTCAGCGAGCCGATCAACAATTCGAATCTCCCCAGCATACGTTTGAACTTCGCGCGTCCTCTTCCGGCGGGTTCGCCACCCGTGAGCAACACCAGCGCGGGTCTGATCGCCGGTACCGAGCGTAGCCGCCACTTCAATCAGTTGGGCACGGAGACCATCAATCTTTACCTGTCCGGCAACCTGTTTCTGGACGAGCACGACGTCAAGTTCGGCATCGACTATGACGACAACGAAGTGTTTAACGCGTTTCTGCAGGACACTCGGGGTAACTACACCTTCGGCTGTATCAACAGCACTGCCACGCTCACGTACACCAGCACGATTCTGCCAGCCACCGTGAACTGCGGCACGCTCACTCGCGCGCAGAACGAAGCGGCTGTGTTGGAGAATTTCCGTCGCGGCCGGCCGTCCAACTATTTGACCCAAATCGCGGCGCCCGGCTTTAATCTCAGTGACGGAGCTGCCAATTGGGACTACCAGAATCTTGGCGTATTTATCCAGGACACGTGGTCTGTCAACTACAACCTGACCATTACTGCCGGCTTGCGCATCGACCGCAAAACCATGGACACCGCGCCACTGTTTAACGCCGCTGCGTCGGCTCCCGTGGTGGCGGGCGCTTTGACTAATTCCACGTCGCCGCAAACCGGTACCGTGACCCGCGCCACCGGTGGCTTTGGTATCCGTAACGACGAAACTCTGGACGGCAACAGCCTGTTCCAACCGCGCTTGGGCTTTAACTACACTTTCGACTCAGACCGCCCGACCCAGTTGCGCGGCGGATTTGGATTGTTTGAGGGTGCGGCCGCCAATGTGTGGTTGTCCAACCCTTACTCCAACACCGGTTTGGCCACGCGTGTTATCGGATGTGGCACTTCTGGATTCCCGGCGTGCAGCAGTGCTGATGGTCTCTTCAGCGCCAATCCCGCAAATCAGCCAACCAACTTTCCCGGTGCATCTCCGGCCGCCAACGTTGATTTCCTGTCCAGCGAGCTTGAGCAACCGTCCGTGTGGAAAGCCAATTTGGCGTTTGAGCACGAGCTGCCGTGGAATGGCATCGTGGTTACCGCCGAATACATTCACACCGAAACGGATAACGGCCTGTTCTATCGTCACCTGAACCTCGGCAACCCAACCCGTCAGGGCAGCGATGGCCGCGATCAGTTCTGGACGCCGCAAGGCTACAACACCGCTTGCTTCCGAAACGACGGCTCGACGATCAATAACGCAGCGCCCTGCATTGGCTTTCGCAATCGCGCATTGAACAATGCCAGCTTCAACAACGTGACCGTAGCCGAGCGCACCGAGGGCGGCAGCGGCGACAGCCTGTCGTTCGGCATAAACGGCCGGATGTTCGAGGACTTTAGCTGGGGCTTGGGCTACGCCTTCACTCGGGCTACCGAAGTCAGTCAACTGTCGTCTTCAGTTGGCAATTCAAGTTGGCAGTCGCTGTCGGTGTTCAACGCCAACGAGGAGGTCGACGCCAACTCGGCTTACTTGGTAAGGGATCGCTTCACCGGTGTGCTTAATTGGAGTCACAGCTTCTTCGGCGATTACGCGACCAGCGCCGGCCTGTTTTATGAAGGACGCCGTGGTAAGCCGTACAGCTGGATTTACAACAACGATTTGAACGGCGACGCCTCTACCAACGACCTGTTGTACATTCCGACGGCGCCGGGTTCGGGCGAGGTAGTGTTCCGTGACCTCTCGACGGTCGCGAACGGTTCGGCCGACGAAGAAGCCGCGTTCTGGAACATCGTTGCGCAGAATGGCTTGAGCCAGTACGCCGGTGGCGTGGTTCCGCGCAATTCAGCTTTTGCCCAATGGACCAACAGCTTCGATTTGCGCATCAGTCAGGAATTCCCTGGCTTCCTGGAAGGCAACAAAATCTCCTTGGTGCTGGACATCCTCAATGTCGGCAACCTGATCAACAAGGATTGGGGCCGCATCGATGAAGTCGCGTTCCAGTCGCAAGGTGGCTTGGCACGTAGCTTCGTCAACTACCTGGGTACTGATGCCAGCGGACGCTACATCTATGGCGTGGATGGGCAGGTGGAAGACTTTGTCACCCGCCAAGTCAAGGGCGAGTCGCAGTGGGCCGCTCAGCTGACCCTGAAGTACGAGTTCTGATTCTGTAGATCAACGCGACAGCGACAAGAGAACGGCCAGCGCTCGCTGGCCGTTTTCGTTTTTGTCGATGGTCGAGGCCGGACCGATCAATGAGAGATTGGGACACGACCTCCGCCTGTGTCATTCTTGCCGACCGACCTTCCGCTCACCTACTTCCTAGCAGACATGACCCAACCCGCCACCGTTAACGCCCGCATCTCACCGCGTGGCGGACTTGATGTGCTCTCCCGTCACGAAGTGAGCCGTCTGCGCGACGCCTCCAGCGGTGGCATGCATGACCTGCTGCGTCGCTGCAGTCTGGCCGTGCTGACTTCAGGCAGCGAATCCGACGACCCGCGCGCTGCCCGCGAGCGCTATCCTGACTTCGACATCGAAGTGCAGCAGCATGATCGTGGCATCAAGCTGGAGCTGAAGAACGCGCCCGCCAGCGCCTTCGTCGATGGTCGCATCATTGCCGGCGTGGCCGAGTTGCTGTTCGCCGTGGTGCGTGATGTCGCCTACGTCTCCACCGAGATGGAGGGCAGCCAGTCGTTCAATCTCAAGACTTCCGAGGGCATCACCAGCGCAGTATTCGAGATCCTGCGCAACGCGCGCGTGTTGCGCTCGCATGTCGAGCCCAACCTGGTGGTGTGCTGGGGTGGTCATTCGATCGCCCGCCACGAATACAACTACACCAAGGCAGTGGGTTATCACTTGGGTCTGCGCGGGCTCGATATCTGCACGGGTTGTGGTCCTGGCGCGATGAAGGGGCCGATGAAGGGTGCGACGATTGCGCATGCCAAACAGCGTCGTTCGCGCAATCGCTACATCGGCATCACCGAGCCCGGGATCATTGCCGCCGAGTCGCCCAATCCGATCGTCAACCAGTTGGTGATCATGCCGGATATCGAGAAGCGCCTTGAGGCCTTCGTTCGAGTCGGCCACGGCATCATCGTGTTTCCGGGCGGTGTCGGTACCGCCGAAGAAATCCTCTATTTGCTGGGAATTTTGCTGCACCCCGACAATGCCTCGATTCCGTTCCCCTTGGTATTTACCGGACCCAGCGAATCCGCCGCGTATTTCGAGCAGATCGATCAGTTTCTGCGGCTTACCTTGGGCGATGACGTCGCCGCGCGCTACAGCATCGTGGTCGACAATCCGGCCGAAGTCGCACGCCTGATGGGACGCGGTATCGAGCGGGTGCGTGCTCACCGCTTGGCGCATCAAGACGCATTTTTCTTCAACTGGTCACTGCGCATTGCCCTGCCTTTCCAGCTGCCGTTCGCGCCCACTCACGAAAACATGGCGCGGCTGAAGCTGCACCGCGATCAGCCCGTGCACGATTTGGCGGCAGACTTGCGCCGCGCGTTCTCGGGCATCGTCGCCGGTAACGTGAAAGAAGAGGGCATGCGCGCGATCGAACAACATGGTCCGTTCCGCATCGATGGTGAGCCGGTGATCATGCGCGCCCTGGACGAGTTGTTACGCTCATTCGTTGCCCAGCACCGGATGAAAATGTCGGGCGAATACCGACCCTGTTACGAAGTCGTTGCGTAACGGGGGCTTGTAGGAGCGGCGGAAGCCGCGATGCCCTTGGTTGGATGAGCGAGGTAGGGTGCGTCTTGACGCACCGGCTTCGGTTCAAGCCAAGTGCTGGTGCGTCAAGATGCACCCTATGACGTGTTTGCGGGAGCGGTGAGTCGACTTACTGCGCGAGTCGTCGGGTCACGCCCGCCCTACAGTCCCGCTGCTAGCCGGCTTCCTTGGGCTATGGCTCGCTTGGCATCCAGTTCAGCGGCAACATCAGCGCCGCCAATCAGGTGCGCCTTGATGCCGAGCGCGAGCAGCGGTTCGACCAGTTCGCGCAGCGGATCCTGCCCGGCGCATATCACTACGTCATCGACCGCGAGGCACTGCGACGCATCGCCGATCTTGATGTGCAGGCCGTCGTCGTCAATGCGCTCGTAACTCACATTGCCGAGCATGCGGACCTGCTTGTGCTTGAGCGCGGCGCGATGAATCCAGCCGGTGGTCTTGCCGAGCTTGGCACCGGGGCGGCCTTCTGAGCGTTGCAGCAGCCACACCTCTCGAGCGGGCGGTTCTGGTGCCGGCTCGCGCAGGCCGCCAGCACTCTCGAAGCTCGGATCGACGCCCCACTCAGCCATCCAGCGCTGGGTCTCAAGCGTCGCTGAGACACCTTCCTGAACCAGATACTCGGCAACGTCAAAGCCAATGCCGCCAGCGCCAATCAGCGCGACCTTGTTGCCGACCTGCCGTCGGCCGCTGACTACCTCGACATACGAGCTGACCTTGGCGTGTTCGATGCCCGCAATCGCTGGGCGGCGCGGTGCAATGCCGGTGGCAAGAATCACCTCGTCAAAGCCGTCATCCTTGAGTGCCTGCGCGTCGACGCGGGTGCCTAGTCGCAGTTCGACCCCTGTGACTTCTAGCTGACGACGGAAGTAGCGCAGCGTCTCGTGAAACTCCTCCTTGCCGGGAATCTGCTTGGCAAGATTGAACTGGCCGCCGATTTCGGTGGCGGAGTCGAACAAGGTCACATGATGACCGCGTTCTGCGGCGACTGTGGCGGCTGCCAATCCTGCTGGACCAGAACCCACCACCGCGATCCGCTTGGGCGATTTCGTCGGCAGGTAGTTGAGTTCGGTCTCGGCGCAGGCGCGCGGATTTACCAGACAACTGGCCTTCTTGTTCACGAATACGTGGTCCAGACAGGCCTGATTGCAGGCAATGCAGGTGTTGATTTCATCGGCGCGGTGCTCGCGGGCCTTGCGCACCCATTGCGAATCCGCCAGCAGCGGACGCGCCATTGAAACCATGTCGGCCTGACCGCTGGCGATCACCCGCTCGGCGACCTCGGGCATATTGATGCGATTGACCGCGACCAGCGGTATGCGGATATGCGGCTTGAGCTTGGCGGTAACGCCCGCAAACGCTGCGCGCGGTACTGACGTCGCAATCGTCGGCACCCGTGCCTCGTGCCAACCGATACCGGTATTGATGATGGTTGCGCCGGCAGCCTCGATCGCCTTCGCAGTCGCAACAATCTCATCCCAACTCGAACCTCCTTCGACCAGCTCCAACATCGACAAGCGGAAGATGATGATGAAATCCGCACCAACCGCCTCGCGCGTGCGGCGCACGATTTCAACCGCAAAGCGGATGCGCTTCTCGAAGCTGCCGCCCCACGCATCCTCCCGATGGTTGGTGCGAGGCGCGAGGAATTGGTTGATCAGATAGCCTTCCGAGCCCATGACTTCGACGCCGTCATAACCTGCCTCGCGCGCCAGTTTGGCGCTGCGCACAAAGGCGTTGATCTGCCGCTCCACGCCGCCTGCCGACAACGCGCGGGGTTTGAAGGGATTGATCGGCGCCTTCAAGGCGGTCGGAGCGACCGACAACGGATGGTAGGAATAGCGACCCGCGTGCAGCAGCTGCAAGCAGATGATCCCGCCCTCCGCATGCACGGCCTTGGTCACCAAACTGTGGCGGCGCACTTCCCATGGCATCGACAGCTTGCCCGAGAAGGGTTTCAGCCAGCCCAGCATGTTGGGCGACACGCCGCCGGTGACGATCAAGCCAACCCCGCCGCGCGCGCGCTCAGCAAAGTAGGCCGCGAGTTTGGGGAAGTCGGCGGCCTTGTCTTCCAAGCCGGTATGCATCGAGCCCATCAGCACGCGATTGGGCAGGCTGCGAAAACCGAGATCGAGTGGGCTGAGCAGGTGTGGGTAATGACTGTCGGTCATGGCAGTACGGTCGCGTATGGGATGTGTACCGTGCCTTGAAATCGGGGAATGCTCAAGCGATTGGCACCGCCGAGCACACAAGGTGACGGCCTTGAATACTAAAGCTGGGCGTCGAGTGCAGTTACTGTGACGATGCAATGTTCACGCGGCGGCGTGTTGGGTGGGACATGGACGTTCAGCCAGTAGCGCGATCTGGCAAACTACGCGCTTAACTTTCCGCCCATTACCGACGACTTCGACGCCATGAGCAGCCACGACATTCGCTCCGCCAAACGCCCCGATCCCGATCAGCCGATGGTCGATATCGCTGACTATGTCGTCGACTACTACTTGAGTTCGCCGGAAGCATTCACCACAGCGCGCTACATGCTGCTGGACAGTTTGGCCTGCTCGATGATGGCGATGAAGTTTCCCGAGTGCGTCAAGCACCTCGGCCCCATCGTCCCCGGTGCAACTATGGTCGGGGGCGTCAAAGTTCCGGGTACCTCGTGGGAACTGGATCCAGTCCAAGCGGCCTACAACATCGGCGTGCAAGTGCGCTGGCTCGATTTCAACGACACCTGGCTGGCGGCAGAGTGGGGCCATCCTTCTGACAACCTTGGCGCCATCCTTGCGGTGGGTGACTACGTTTCGCGTCAGGCAGTGCAGGCAGGTAACAAGCCGATCACAGTGCGTGATGTGCTTGCCTACGCCATCAAGGCGCACGAGATTCAGGGCAACTACGCGTTGCAGAACAGCTTCAATCGGGTCGGACTCGATCACGTCATCCTCGTCCGACTAGCCTCGACGGCGGTGGCCACCTGCATGCTCGGTGGTGGCAAAGAAGAAATCATCAATGCGGTGTCGCACAGCTGGGTCGACAACGGTGTGTTGCGAACCTATCGCCACGCGCCGAACGCGGGTCCGCGCAAGAGTTGGGCGGCGGGTGATGCCTGCCGGCGAGCAGTTACTCACGCATTCAATGCGATGAAGGGCTGCGTCGGTTATCCCAGTGCGCTGACTGCCAAGACCTGGGGCTTCTACGATGTCGCCTTCAAGGGCAAGGCCTTCACTTTTGAGCGTGGCTTCGGCAGCTACGTGATGGAAAACGTGCTGTTCAAGATCAGCTATCCGGCCGAGTTCCATGCGCAGACTGCCGTGGAATGCGCCATGCAACTGCATTCGCAAGTGGCTGAGCAACTCGATCACATCGAGCGGATCGTCATCGAGACCCAGGAAGCCGGTGTCAGGATCATCGACAAGACCGGACCGCTGGCCAACTACGCTGATCGCGATCATTGCCTGCAGTACATGATCGCGGTGCCCTTGATCTTCGGGCGCCTGACCGCCGATGACTACAGCGATGCCGTCGCCGCCGATCCGCGTATCGACATTCTGCGCAGCAAGATGCAGGTCAGCGAAAATCCGCGTTTTACCGCCGATTACTTTGACGCCGACAAGCGCTATATCGGCAATTCGATTCAAGTCTTCTTCAAGGATGGCAGCAGCACCGACAAGGTCTCCATTGACTACCCGATCGGACATCGCGAGCGTCGCGGTGAAGGCGTGCCGGTGTTGTTGAAGAAGTTTGAGACGGCGGTAAGCGAGCATTTCCCCGCCTATCGCGCCAAGCAGATTCTTGACTTGGTGCGTGACACGTCAAAGTTTGAAGCTACACCGATTCACAAGTTGATGGACTTGTTCGCACGCTAACGGCAACAACGAATAGCGACGAATGGCAGCCGTAACGGCTTTGCTCCCTCCCCGGTGTTCGGGGGCGATGCCCTGCGGCGTACAGGCCGCAGGCCTTTGCAGGGTGGAGCGCGCTTCGCGCAGGACGGATTGGGGGAGGGGTCAGAAGGTACATGGCTTCTCTAATGGACATGGCGATTTGGACTTCCAGAAAATAAGGAAGGTTGTCCCCATGTCCGTTAGTGCGGTAGCACACGGAGGAAGGATGTCAGTCGTGTTATCTTTTTGTTAACCCGCTGTCACGTTTCAGGTAGTATTCTGCCCGCGACTTTCGCTGCGGTTGTCGCGCTCAGTTGGGTGCGTAACCGATGCATGGTTTTAGAACTTTTTCACTCACTAGGAGTTGTCGATGAACAAGAAGATTCTCTGCGGCGCACTGCTCGGCGCGCTTGGCTTGGCACACTCAGCGGTCGCCCAAGATTTTGATGATCGCTGGTACGTTTCCGGCTCGGTTGGCATCGAGAGCTTCGATGATGATCGCAACATCGACAACGACTACCTGACCGGCGGTATCGGGTTCGGCAAGTTCTTCGCCCCGAATTGGTCGTTTGACGCGCAGTTGGAAAGCACCAATCCGCGCACGCAGGGCACCCAGCTGAACTGGAGCATGTACTCGGCGAGCTTGGTCGGCCGCTACCACTTCAAGATGGAAGATTCCAACTGGTGGCCGTACGTTTCCTTCGGTGCCGGCGTGCAGCGCCACGAAGACGAGTTCAGCAATCCGCGTGGTG
Organism: Pseudomarimonas sp.; assembly: GCA_052390415.1. Classification (GTDB taxonomy): domain Bacteria; phylum Pseudomonadota; class Gammaproteobacteria; order Xanthomonadales; family Xanthomonadaceae; genus JANNWF01. Next base: position 11,810 of record JBQTGY010000157.1, read on the forward strand.
GACGTCCGCTGGAGCGCAAGGGCAACGACTTCCTGGCTCAGATAGGCGGTGGTCTGCAAGGCGATTTTGGTCGCACCAGCCTGCGCTTGGAAGCCAGTCAGCGTCTGGACACGGATGATGAGTCCGGCCTCGAAGACGATTTCTTTGCTGACACCGTGTTCGGCGTCTCGGTGCTGGTCAAGTTTGGTGAAACCAGCGCAGCACCTTCATCGCCGACCAGCGCGCCAGAAGTTCCGGCCGCACCGGTCAAAACCTGCGCCGACATGGACGATGACGGCGATGGCGTCAACAACTGCAACGACAAGTGCCCGGACTCGCAAGCCGGTCAGACCGTTGGCCCGGATGGTTGCCCGGTGCCAGTCACCATCGATCTGCGTGGCGTCAACTTCGATTTCGACAAGTCCACCCTGCGTCCTGATGCAGTGGCGATCTTGACCGAGGCCGTCTCCATCCTGACCAAGTACCCGGAGCTGCGGGTTGAAGTCGCCGGTCACACCGACGCCGTCGGCACCGACGCCTACAACCAAGGTCTGTCTGAGCGTCGCGCGCGCGCCGTGTATGACTACCTGACCAGCAACGGCATTGCTGCTTCCCGTTTGGCGGGTCCGAACGGTTTTGGCGAAGGCCGTCCGATCGACACCAATGACACCGACGAAGGCCGCGCTCGTAACCGTCGCACCGAGTTGAACGTGCAGAACTAAGCACATAGCTTCACAGCAACACGAAAAGCCCGGCCTAGTGCCGGGCTTTTTCTTTGTAGCCGTCCTAGCCCGGACATTTCATGAGGGGGCGCGAGTGATCACGTTCGGCGGCTTCGCCGCTACGCGGGGCTGTTGCCCCGAGCGGATTTGCGGCCAGCGCAAGGCGCGCCCGTGAACAAGGGCGCTTTGAC
>JBQTGY010000158.1:0-4332 GCA_052390415.1 Pseudomarimonas sp.
TAGCTTTGGCTATTGGCCTCGCTCCGGAGCGGCGTCCATCACGCCCATTCGACGGATTGCCTCATGCAGGAAGAAGGCATGTTCACGCGACCTCATGAAATGTCCGGGTTAAACCCCAGCGCAATGACTTCAAGACTGCGCCACCACAGACGGCGACGATTCATGCGTGACGATGTGCCCCCGCGTACAGTGCCCAAACACCGTTGAGGGGGTTCTTGCGATGAAGCGTCTGCTATCAGTATTTGCTTTGACTACCCTGTTGGCGGGCTGCGTCAGTTACACCGAATACGGCGGATACGACGACGGCTATTACACGGTGGGTCGCGACGCCAATGGCAATCCGGTCTATGTCGACGGGTCGAGCTACTACTCGCCATCAGGCGGCGGTAGCGGCGACTACTACTACCACGACGATGGTTATGCCGACTATGGCTATTCCAGCTATGTCGACAGCCCGTACTACTACTCGTTGTTCTGGTCGCTGAATCGCTGGTCGGTGGATCCGTATTGGCATCCGCAGTTCTTTTATGGCGTCACCTATTACCCGCGCAACTACTTCGGGTTTGGTTACTACGGCGGCTTCAATCAAGGCTACGGCTATGGCTACGGCAGTCGTTACCGGCCGTTTGGCTATTCCAGCTATGCCTATTCGCCGTACCGGTTGTCGTGGGTGGATGGCTATTACGACTGGTCGTCGTATCACCACCACTACACGCCCAGCTACAGCCACTACGCACCACGTTACGGCAACGCCCGCAACGAGGCGGCGTGGCTCAGCCGGCAATCGAACTACAACGCGGGCAATGGCTACAACACCAGCAACTATGGCGGCCGCAGCGGCGGCTTGCCGCGGACACAGGCCTCTCGATACGAGGATCGCAGCCAGCGCGCCGTGATTGAGCGCCGGCAGGCGCAGCGTGGTGCTGACTACGGCACAGGTAGCGGCAGCGGGCGCCGAGCCGATCCCGCCGTCAGCGGCTTTGGCTACGATCGCGACGCCGCTTCCAAGCGCCCAGTGCGTGTGGACAGCAGCCGCGAGCGCCACATTGGCGACTCCGGCGATGTGCGCAATGGCGAAGTCGGCGCGCGCCAGCCATCGCGGTACAGCGGCGCTCGCGAACAACTGCCGGCGCGCAGCCAGCGTTATGGATCCTCGATCGAGCGTGGCTACGCGCCGCGTGCACGAGAGGACGATGCCGGCGGCTATCGGATCGCACCGTCGCGCTCGTCGACCTATGGTCAGCCGGTGCAGCAGTCGCCGCGCCGTGCCGCTCCGGTCTATCGCGAATCCAGCCCGCGCTTTGACTCAGGGGCTGAATACCAACCCCGGCAGTCGCGATCTGCGCCGGTCTACCAACAGCCGCAACCGCGGGAACAAAGCGCGCCTCGATATCGCTCGGCGGAGTCTGGCCGTGAGAGCTACTCACCACGTGAGTCGCGCTTCAGCCAGCCCAGCTACGGTGAGCAGCGCTCCAGTCAGCCGAGTTATCGGGAACCAGCACCACGGCAGTACGAGGCGCCGGCGCGGATGGAATCCAGAGGCGGCGACTACGGTCGCAGCGAAGCACGCAGCGAACCTCGTTTTGAAAGTCGTTCCGAACCGACAGAGTCCCCGCGCAGTCGTGAAACCGACGAACAAGCACCGCCCTAGTGTGGTGCTTCGCAATTGTTCGAAATTATCCGCGGCGTCTTTCCGCGTCTGGCGGCGTTGCTCCTCCTCGCCATAGCGCTGCTATGCCTCGTCGTCGCGCCTTGCCAGACACGAAAACCCACTCGCGGATAATGTCCTCAAATTACGAAGCACCACACTAGCTGATCGCGACTTCCACCAACGATTTGTGCGTCGCTCGCAAGAGCGGCCAACCCGAGCGGGTCATTGCATGGCGACAACGCGGAAGGTTCACAGCGCCGATTTCCGGAAAGTGTGATGGCGATCACTGTTGCTGCGCTCAGCTGCCGTTGCGCGACGGCGATGCGAGGCTCACGCTAAGCAGTGACGAAAAACGGCGCTTAGTGACCCCAGCGCCATAAGCACGTCACCTTCCGGACCCCCATTCAAGGCTGTCCGGCGCCCGGATCCGGTCCCCTGGATTCCCCCTGTTCCAAAAGACCCCCGGGCGCCGGCCTTTTCCGGCACGACGCCATGCTTCCCTACCCCGCACATGACCGGCCCCTGTTCAGTCCAGTCGACGGCGCGTTGTTTGCACAACTCGCTATCTGCCAAGGTAGGTGCAGTGAAGACTTGAGCAGGTTTCGTGCCACGCGCATGGGCAAGCTTTGGCGCTGGGCTTCTGAGCACGAGTCACCGCTTGCCGCGGTGCTTCCAACCCACAATGATTGCAAGAGCGGACAGATTGAGCATGCATAGTTATGACGTCATCGTCGTCGGCGGCGGTCACGCCGGCACCGAGGCAGCGCTCGCCGCCGCACGTTGCGGTGCGCGCACCTTGCTGCTGAGCCACAGCATCGAAACCATCGGTGCGATGAGCTGCAATCCGGCCATTGGTGGCATCGGCAAGGGCCATCTGGTGCGCGAGATCGACGCGCTCGGCGGGGCCATGGCGCAGGCCGCAGATCGCGCCGGTATTCAGTGGCGTCGGTTGAATGCCAGCAAGGGACCGGCGGTGCGCGCGACGCGCTGCCAAGCCGACCGTAGTCTGTACCGTGCAGCGATCCGCCGCATGGTCGAACAGCAAGCCAACCTCAGCGTGTTCCAGGCGGCCGTCGATGACATTGTCATCGAGAATGGTTGTGTGCGTGGGGTGCTCACCCAACTTGGCTTGCGCTTTGATGCGCCGAATGTCGTGCTGACCGCCGGTACGTTCCTGGCCGGTCGCGTGCATGTTGGCCAGTCGCAACATTCCGCCGGTCGCGCCGGCGAACCGCCGGCGACCACGTTGGCCATGCGCCTGCGCGAAGGTCCGTTTGGTGTGGGACGCCTGAAAACCGGAACGCCGCCGCGCATCGACGGTCGCAGCCTCGACTATTCCGTGATGGACGAACAACCCGGCGACGATCCGCGGCCGGTGTTTTCGTTCATGGGCAGCGACGCGGATCATCCGCGCCAAGTCAGTTGCTGGATTACCCACACCAGCGAAAAGAGCCACGACATCATTCGCGGCGCGCTACATCGTTCGCCCCTGTACAGCGGCCAGATCGAAGGCACCGGGCCGCGATATTGCCCATCGATAGAAGACAAGGTGGTGCGTTTCGCGGAACGAAACTCGCATCAAGTGTTTGTCGAGCCGGAAGGGCTGGACGCGATCGAGATTTACCCGAATGGAATCTCGACTTCGTTGCCCTTCGATGTCCAGCTCGACTTGGTGCGCTCGATTCGCGGCTTCGAACGCGCCCATATCACCCGTCCCGGCTACGCCATCGAATACGACTTTTTCGATCCCCGCGGCTTGACGTCGTCGCTGCAAACCAAAGCGGTCGAGGGTTTGTTCTTTGCGGGCCAGATCAACGGCACTACCGGCTATGAAGAGGCCGCCGCGCAAGGCTTGATCGCCGGCTTGAACGCCGCGCGGCGCGCCCTTGGTCAGCAGGCGTGGACGCCGGGTCGCGAGCAGGCTTACATCGGTGTGCTGATCGATGACCTGATTGTCAACGGCACCATCGAGCCCTACCGGATGTTCACTTCGCGCGCCGAGTATCGGCTGCAGCTGCGCGAAGACAATGCCGACCTGCGTCTGACCGAGCGCGGGCGCGAGCTGGGGCTGGTGGATGATCAGCGTTGGGCGGCCTTTTCACGTCGGCGTGAAGGCATAGCGTCCGAGAGTGCACGCCTGTCTGGCATGCGGCTGTCGCCGGGTAACGCCTTGGCGAATGCCATTGAAGCCAGTCTGGCCATCAGTATCAGCCGCGATTGCAGCGTGCTTGAACTGCTCAAACGCCCGGGTGTTACCCACGCGCAGCTCGCTTGCGTGGCGGGCATTGGCGATGGCGACACCGAAGGCAATGTGGCCGAACAAGTCGAAATCGAGACCAAATACGCTGGTTATCTGGGCCGACAAAACGAAGAAATCGCCCGCCAGCAACGCAACGAAACGACCGTGATTCCTGCCGATCTGGATTTCAATGCGATCAGCGGATTGTCTGCTGAGGTCAAACAAAAGCTCATCAAGGTAAAACCGCAAACCATCGGCCAGGCGCAGCGTATTGCCGGATTGACGCCCGCCGCGATTTCGCTGCTGTTGGTGCACATCAAGCGGCACGGCGCGAGTCGCGCGGCGTGAGGAGTCAGCACTTCAGGTGAGAATGGTTACCATGAGTGGGCGGATCAGCGGAGCAAGCTCCGCTCTACAAAAGCCGGGAACCACGTGCGCGGAC
>JBQTGY010000159.1:0-14426 GCA_052390415.1 Pseudomarimonas sp.
GGGGGGTGCGCGGTTTTCTCCCCATCGGCGCCGGCGCTCATTCGTTTGTGCCTTTTGGTTTGCCATCGCCTTGGCCGATGGCCGCGGTTGGGATTTGTTGTGGTTTTCGGGGGGTTCCGGGGCCCCCCCCGCCAACCTACACAGGTCAACCGGACAGGAGCAGTGATCGGATGCGCGACCTATTTCTGTGGGCATCACGATTCGAATCGTTGATCATTGCTGGCGCCCCGCCAGACGCCGGAGAACACCGATGCCGAAGTTGCTGCGAAACGTGATTGCCGTCATTGCCGGCCTGGTCGTTGGCAGTTGCGCCAACATGGCCATTGTGAGCGTCGGTCCAACATTGATTCCGCCGCCTGCGGGTGTTGACGTCAGCAACGCGGAGAGCTTGATCCAGGGCATTCACCTGTTCGAGCCTCGGCATTTCGTCACGCCATTTCTGGCGCACGCTGTCGGCACCTTCGTGGGTGCGCTGATTGCGTATCTGATTGCTGCTAGCCGGAAGACCGTGTTTGCCTTCGTCATCGGCGCATTTTTCCTGTGCGGCGGTGTGGCGGCCAGCTTCATGATTCCGGCCCCGGTCTGGTTCATCGCCTTGGATTTGCTGCTCGCCTATCTGCCGATGGCTTGGCTGGGCAGATGGATGGGTGGCCGCATCCAGCAAACGCGTGAAGTGAAGGGTGGCGGATGATCGGAAGTTGCCACTTCACATGAGCCTGAGCCGCGGTTGGTTGCTGGTATCCGGCCTGCTGGTGATGGCGGGTTCATTGCTGCATCTGGCAGTGCCGCTGGGTGGACCGGAGTGGTACGCGTTTCTCGGTGCGCCTCCTGGGCTGGTGGCTCTGGCCGAAGCGGGCTCATTGCGCCCGTTGCTGACCTGCTTGGCCATTGCCGGTGTGTTGTTGCTGGTGGGTTTGTATGCGTTTTCGGGGTTGGGACTGATCCGCCGACTGCCCCTGCTGCGTCTGGCGCTGGCGGCCATTGGTGTTGGCCTGAGCGTGCGAGGTCTCGCATTCATTCCCTTGGCAATTTGGCACCCTCATATCCTGTCTGGACTGTGCGGCCGTTGCGACGGGGTCAATGTGTTTCTGGTGATTACATCCGGCCTGTGTCTGTTCGCTGGCATCGGGTACGTGCTCGGCGCGTGGCGGCTGTCTCAAACGCGTGGCACGTAGGTTGGCGGTGAGCGCAACGAACCCCAACGCCACTGGCTGTGTAGGTTGGCAAGCGCAGCGCCGTTTGCGTTGGTAAGCGCGGCGCAGCCCAACAAATTCCGGCGATGAATTGTGGTGGCCATACCAGGCGGGTGACGTTGGGGTTCGCTGCGCTCACCACCAACCTACTCAGCGGCGCGCGGTTGACGTTGGGGTTGGCTGTGCTCACCGCCAACCTACGCAGTGACTGGATTGGCCGCCCACGGTCGTTCGATCTGCGCCTTCACTGCGCTGACGCCGGGCAAGGCGCGCAGTTCGCCCAACAAGATGGGTTCGACGCGCACGCCAAAACGACCGTTGATGTCGATACGGCCCATTCCGTGAGTGGTGACGACTTGCAGCTTTAGTGCGGTATTGCCCGGACGGTGCTTTTCCAGCAGCGCCTCCAGTGCCCGCAGCGCGCCCATCACCCGCGTATCCACTTCCAGACTCAACGCACGCGTTTGCTCGGCGCAGACGGTATTGAAATCCCAGCAGCGCTTCGCGCGCAGGCTGTAACCGCCTGAAAAGTCATCTTCGCGCAGGGCCCCTTCGATCAGCAGGATTCGATCGCGCGTCAGCAGCGCAGCAAACTCTCCGAAACTCTCGTTGAAGAAGGCCACTTCGACGCGGCCACGACCATCTTCGAGTTGCACGAAGGCCTGCGTCTCGCCGCGTCGGCGCACCCCCATCACCAAGCCGGCGACCACCATCTGTGCTTCGCCGCGGCGGTCGCGACGTTGATCGAACAGCGTGTCCAATCCCGATAGATCGGCACCGACCAAGCCCTGCAATTCTTCGCGCCAAGGATCGACCGGGTGGCCAGACAGATAGTGACTGAGAATCTCGCGCTCGCCGTTGAGCAGACGGGCCAGCGGCCACTCGGGACAGGTCGGCAGATTGACTTCGGCGCCCTTGTTTGACGTGGCTGCAGACGACAGCCCAAACAAGCTGTTCTGGCCGGCCTCGCGCTCGCGCTTGAGTTGCTCGGTGGCACGCATCACCTCGGGCAACTGCAACATCAGGCTGGCGCGATTGGGGCCGCAGGCATCCAACGCGCCGGCGTGGATCATCGCCTCGATCACACGCTTGTTGAGCTTGCCGTCATCGACGCGATTGCACAGGTCGAGCAGATCGACGAACACACCGTTGCGTTCACGCTCGTTGACGATGGCTTCGACTGCGCCTTGCCCCACGCCTTTGGCCGCGCCCAGGCCGTAGCGAATCGTGCGTGGATCGGTGGCTGCAAACATGAAGCCGGAAGAATTGATCGCCGGCAGCAGCACGTTGATCGCGCGCGCGCGGGTGTCGTCCAGAAAGCCGACCACTTTGTCCGTGTTGTCCATGTCGGACGACAGCACCGCCGCCATGAACTGCGCCGGATAGTGTGCTTTCAGCCACGCCGTCTGATATGAAACCAGGGCGTAGGCTGCCGCGTGCGACTTGTTGAAGCCGTAGCCGGCAAACTTTTCCATCAAGTCGAAAATCGCATCGGCCTTGGGCTTGGCGATGCCTTTCTCCGCCGCGCCATCGCTGAACTTCGCGCGATGTTTGGCCATTTCCTCGAAGTTTTTCTTGCCCATCGCTCGCCGCAAAAGATCGGCGCCGCCCAGCGAATACCCACCGAGGATCTGCCCGATCTGCATCACCTGGTCCTGATAGACCATGATGCCGTAGGTCTGGCGCAGGATCGGTTCAACGCGCGGATCGGGATACTCGATGGCTTCCTGCCCATGTTTGCGGGCGCAGAAGCTGGGGATCAGGTCCATCGGGCCGGGTCGATACAGCGACACCAGCGCGATCAGGTCCTCAAAGCGATCCGGGCGTGCCTTCTTCAGCAGTTCGCGCATGCCGCGCGACTCGAACTGGAACACCGCGACGGTGTCGCCGCGAGCGAACAGCTGGTAGGTGAGTTTGTCGTCCAGTGGCAGCGCGGTGATCTCGAGCGGCGACTCGCCCGCTTCGGCGCGCGTCACATTGATCGCCTTCACCGCCCAATCGATGATGGTGAGCGTGCGCAGGCCGAGGAAGTCGAACTTGACCAGGCCGACGGCTTCGACATCGTCCTTGTCGAACTGGGTGACCACGCTGCGCGAATGTTCGCCCTTGGCAGCGTGATCGGCATACAGCGGGCTGAAGTCAGTCAGCGGACTGGGTGCGATCACGACACCACCGGCATGTTTGCCGGCATTGCGGGTGAGGTCTTCGAGCTTGCGGGCGAGGTCGATCAGTTCGCGCACGTCGTCTTCGTCGCGATAGCGGGCGATCAGCTCGGCCGAAGCGAGATTGCTGTCCTTCTTCGCGGCTTCGCTCAAGCCAAGGGCGTCATCGAGGCTGACGCCCAAGGTCAGCGGAATGAGTTTGGCGATGCCATCGACAAAGCCATACGCATTGCCGAGCACACGACCGACGTCGCGCACCACCGCCTTGGCAGCCATGGTGCCGTAGGTGATGATCTGGCTGACCCGATCACGGCCGTAAGCATCGGCCACGTACTGGATGACGCGGTCGCGGCCGTCCATGCAGAAGTCGATGTCGAAGTCGGGCAGGGACACGCGTTCGGGATTCAGGAAGCGCTCGAACAGCAGGTCATATGGCAACGGGTCGATATCGGTAATGCCCAGTGCCCACGCCACCAGTGAGCCCGCACCAGAACCACGCCCTGGCCCCACCGGAATTCCGTGCTTTTTGGCCCAGTTGATGAAGTCGGCAACGATCAGGAAGTAGCCGGGAAAACCCATGCGCACAATGACGTCGAGTTCGACGTCGAGTCGTGCGTTGTAGCTGGCGCGGTCGTGGCCGGCGGCGAGCGGTTGTTTTTCCAGTCGCAGCGATAGACCGGCATGCGCTTCGCGCCGAATCCAGCTCTCCAGGGTGTGCTCGGCGGGCACCGGAAATGCCGGCAGGAACGACTTGCCGAGAGTCAATTCCACATTGCAGCGCTTGGCCAGTTCGACCGTGTTGATCAGCGCGCCGGGCAAGTCGACGAAGCGCTGTGCCATTTCTTCCGGTGAGGTGAGGTATTGCTGCTCGCTGTAGGCTCGCGGTCGCTTGGGATCGCCGAGCACGCGTCCGCTTGAAATGCAGACCCTTGCTTCATGTGCGCCAAAATCATCGGCCTCGATGAAACGCACGTCGTTGCTGGCTAAGGCGGGCAGATCGTAACGATCGCCGAGTCCCAATGCGCGTTCGTTCCAGCTGGCCTCGCCATCGCGGCCCGTGCGCACCAATTCCAGATACAGGCGATCTTCAAACTGGCGGCGCAGATGATCCAGTGCGTGTTCCGCGTGGCCGTCGCGGCCATCAGCCATCGCTTTGGCGACCGCACTTTCGCGGCCTGCCAATGCCACCAGCCCAGCGTTGCACTCCGCCAGCCAAGCCTCCCGCAGGACCACGTGATCGCCTCGATGGCCTTCCAGATACCCTCTGCTCAGCAATTTGCAAAGACTGCGATAGCCGCCGTGATTTAGGCACAACAAGGTGAGGCGACTGTTGGATTGCTCGTCATGCTCGATGTGGACATCGGCGCCGATCAGCGGCTTGACGCCCGCCTTGATTGCTTCACGGTAGAACTTGACCAAGGCGAACAGGTTGCTCTGGTCGGTCAAGGCAACGGCAGGCATCCCGAGCTGCTTGCAGCGGCTGATCAACTGCGGAATACGGATCGTTGAGTCCGCCAGCGAATACTCGCTGTGCAGATGCAGATGGATGAAGCTGGGGGACATTGTTGGGTGGCGGCGTGGTGGCCGCAGGAGCTTAACAGCGGGGCTGGGATCTTGGGGCTGGGGAGACTAGTGTGGTGCTTCGTAATCAGAGGACCTTATCCGCGAGTGGATTTGCGTGACTGGCAAGGCGCGACGACGAGACATAGCAGCGCTATGGCGAGGAGAAGCAACGCCGCCAGGCGCGCAAAGAGACCGTGGATAAGTCCGATTGAGTGCGAAGCACCACACCAGCTTGGGCTCAACGCGCTGGCTGCGCTAAAACACTGCGCCCCAGTCCCCAGGTCCCGCTTCTCGCCCTCACTCAAACCCATTCAAGAAAATCACTCCCGCCGCCAAGACCTGTTGGCTGAAACTGCGCGAGAACTGATCGACGCCGCCATTGACGGTGCCGCCGCCGTCGGTGACCGTCACCGTGATGATGGCGGTGCCAGACTGGCCCGCGACCGGCGTGAAGCTGAGTGTGCCGGTTGGATTGGGGCTGGTATAGCCCACCGAAGGATGGGGAACTAGCTCTGGACGGTTGGAGACTGCGCTTACCGCCAGCGATTGCGGTGGGTCGCCGATGCCCGCCCCGATGCCAGCCAGAGTGAGCATCTGCATGCCGGAGTTGATCGGAATGGCAGCGGGACTGCTGATGGCATTGAGGGTGGGCGGGTCGTTGACAGCCACGCCTGTGAGCAGTTTGTTGCCGGTGATCGAGGGCGCCTCGTTGTCGCTGATGCTGGTGCCAATGCCCAGCGCGGAATTGAAATTGGCTGCCGGGGTGAACGAGACATCTGCCAGCAGATGATTGACGTCGGCCACCGCGCCACTGGCAGCCCACACCCCGGTTGCAGTGACGTACGTGGATGTGACCGAACCGGAAGAAGCCGTGCTCAAACTGCCGGCTGTGGTGTTGGACAGTGTCAGCAGTGCGGTCACGTCGGCACTGTCAAGCTCGGCGATGACAATATCGGCAAGATTGAGTGGCTGGTCTTCGACATAGTCTTCGTCCAGCGACAGGTTGCTGGCCATGGGCGGGTCATTGACCGCGGTTCCGCTGACCACCTTGGTGCCCGTCTGCGCGGTGCTGAACCCGTCGGTGACGCGGGTGGCGATGGTGAAGTCTGCATTGAAGTGGGCGGCGGGATTGAAGGTAACTCCGGCCAGCAAGGTGTTGACCGAAGCCAGCAATCCACTCGCGCTCCAAACTCCGGTACTGGCCACATAGGTCGATGTCACCGTTCCGGACGTTGCCGTACTCAGGCTTCCCGCGGCGCTGTCGGAAAGCGTCAAGGTGGCAGTCACCATCGGACTGTCAGCGTCGCTGACCACGATGTTGACGAGGTCAAGGGGAGTGTCCTCGATGTAGATTTCTGCCGCAGATAGATTGCTCGCGCTGGGCGCAGCGTTGGCTGCGCTGACGTTGACGGTGATGCTGCGCTCGAACTGGTCGACGCCGCCGTTGGTGATGCTGGTTCCACCGTCATCGGTCACCCGCACGGTAATCACGGCGCTGCCTGTTTGATTGGTTACCGGCGTGTAGCTCAATGATCCGGTGGTATTCGGGCTGGTATAGGTCACGCTCGGATTCGGAATCAGGCTGGTGTTGGCTGAGCTTGCGGTCACCGTCAATGCCTGCGTCGCCGCGGCATCGCCATCGCCGATGCCAGCCAGGTTCACCGTTTGTGGGCCGCTATTCTGAGTAATGGGGGCGGGATTGCTGATGGCGTTCAGAGTCGGTGCCGAATTGATCACCGTGGGGCAGCGGCTGTTGGTCCAGCCAATGTCGGCAAACAGACAATCGGTCAGATCGGTCTGGGTGAATACGTTGGCGTCGGCAATGGGCTCCATCAACAGGTTGGGTGCCGCGTCTTCGTGGAAATGCGAGATGCTGGAGCCGCCCTCGAATGGGTTGGGCGCGTACATGCGCATGCGGCCTTCGTTGAGCGCATTGCCGGTTTGACCAAAATTGCCGAGGCGCGCGGTGACCGACATGCCATCCCAGACCAGCAAAGGATCGTGCGTGAATGAGACGATGCGCTGGGCATTGCTCATGTCTATCCAGCGCAGGTTGGCGCCTGCACCATTGATGTTGTTGTCGCGCAGAAAGTCCGCCCAGATGTCGGGAATGCCGAATATGAAGCCGCCGTAAGGTGCGTCGGCACCGCAGCCGCCCGGGTTTTCGCATATCAGTGCGGCAAATCCCAGCCCATGGCCAATTTCGTGCAGCACAGTGGGGTAAAGAGCAATGGTATTGGCGGGAGCCGGTCCGGTGAGTCCGTAATACCAGCGCGTATTGCCCAAACAGCCGGAGTCGTTGAGATCGATGCGGGAATTGAAGGAAGCACTGATTTCCGGCTCCGACCCATTCAAATTCCTTGCGCTCAATGCTTCGGCCAGGGCGACGGGGAAAAAACGGCTGTTGGAGGGGGTCGCTTCGTCCTCCAGAACAAATGCAGTGGTCGCACCGGCTGAACCCAGAGCACCGGAGGTTGGTCCGCAGGGCAGCGATTCAAACGCGGCGGCAACCTTGATCGTTTGCGAACTCGTCAGCGCGACGCCCCACCGATTTGCTGCGGCGTTGAACAGGATGGTGCGCTGTTGGCCCAGGGTGGTGCCGGTGTTGCCACCTTCGGGCGCGACCGGTGTCGTGTCGGCGAACCCAGCGCCTGGGACCAAGGTGATGGTTGCAGCGCGCGCCACCGGTGACGCCATGGCGAACACCATCAACACGCTCGCCACAGCGACAACAGCCGGTGGAGCCATCGTGTTCAGCGCGGCAGTTCCGGCAATTCAGCCGTGATCTGCGGTCCGGAAGCGCTCGCGTGTGTCGGGTCGGACCAAGGGGACCACACGCTGCATTCCTTGCTCAACTTGCCTCCGCCATGGATGACGACCGTTTGCATGTGTCGGTGTGCACTGGTATCGACGTAGAGGAAACCATCGCTAGTGCGTTGCAAGGCGAAGGCGGGTCCAGGCAATGCCGCGTTGACGCGACCAGCGGGTTCGGTCGCCGAGGGTCTCGAAATGAGCTGGTCGGTGAGCGGGTCGACGTAGGCTTGCTGGGCGATTGGCTGGTTTTGCTGCGCATCGGCGGCGAGATCAGGAATTGGCGACTCCGTGCCTGTGCGTGCCTGTTGACGCTCAATGTCCGTCATCGTGGCAGGGCGCCATTGTTTGCGCGCTTGCGTCAGTGCTGCGGATGAAAATGCGCCAGCACTCAACGCCAGCAAAATGAGAAACCCGCCCATTTTCGTCATGCCATCACTCCCAACTCGGTCCCGGCCGTCAACTCAAGTTTATTGAGTCGGCGAAAATTAACCAGCGAACAAAACAACCTCAACTGCCTCAACGCCTAGACGCAGAAAAGCGCGGAGAATCGCGAAGATGCATTGTTTTTTCCCGGGGGATCCAAGCTCCGGCGTGCGCAAAGCGCGTTCCACTTCCTCGGCGCACCTTTGCGCTTCTCTGCGTTCTCCGCGCTGAATGCTCGTGCGGTGCTTGGCTACTGCTTCATGGTCAACGGTCGCCGGGTCAATGACGCACGCGCCGTTGATCGAAGGGTGCACGAGGGGTGTTCGAACAATGATGCTGGATTGAGCGCGCGGCAGATGCGCCGTTTGCGCGAGTCTCGCCCCGCCTGCGCTTCAACCGAAGTTTGCGTCGCGACGAAATGGATGTTGGCTGATGAGGCTAGTAGCGGATACAGTTAAAGATTGTAAAATCAGATGCACGCCAAATCTTCGGAGCAGCTTCGGCAAAAATGATCAATATCGGCTTGATTGAAGATGACCCGATCCATCGCGAGATGGTCACTCTGACGTTGGAGCGCGCCAATTTCGGCGTGGTCTCGTTTGGTTCCGCGCATGAATTCAATCGTCGTAGCGTTGGCGATGTTGATCTGATCCTGCTTGATTGGCAGTTGCCCGGTGAAAGCGGCATCGACTTTCTGCGCGCGTTGCGGGCGGCCGAAACCAGCACTCGCATGCCGGTTATTTTTCTGACGGGCCACGGTGAAGAGGAGCGCGTGGTCGAGGCCTTGCACGCGGGGGCCGATGACTACGTGGTAAAGCCGGCCCGCCAAGCCGAGCTGGTTGCACGGGTCGAAGCTGTCCTGCGTCGTAACGGCCTCGCTGATGCGCCTCCCGAAGTGGATTTTTCCCCATTCCGTTTCCGACCCGAGCAACGCGATGTATTGCTGCACGGGGATCCTGTCCCGCTATCCTCGCGTGAGTACGATTTGCTGTGGTTCCTGTTTCAACGTAGTGGACGTATCGTCGGTCGCGAGACATTGCTGCGGCAGGTGTGGCGCATTGGCCCCGAGGTCAACACGCGCACGGTCGATACGCACATCAGCCGGTTACGCAAGCGTTTGGGACTGGGTGGTGAAAGTGGCTGGAAACTGACCGCGATTTATCATCACGGTTATCGCTTGTTGCGGGTGGGTGCAGAAGGGATCCAGGAGTCTGCTTGATTGCGCGGACGCCATCTTCCGACTGCATGCTGCGTCGATCCCGGCTCCCACTCTCCGAGTAGGACCGACGCCGACCGATGGACACGCCATGTCTGGACCACGATCGACTGGCCGAGATCGCCAGCCTGGAGGCGTTTCGTCCGGGTTTTCGTGATCGACTGATCGGCTTGTTTGAAGCGGCTGTCCATCAGCAGCTTCCAGTCTGCGTGGGAGACGTTGAGGCGAGTGCCTCCGAGCGCCAACACGCGGCGCATGCGCTGAAGGGCGCAGCGTCCGGCATTGGCGCGTTGCACCTTGCCGCACTCGCGCAGCAGTTGGAACAGATTGCCAGGACACCAGCAGCCGATTGGCCGGATCCAACGGCGCTGAAACAAGCGGCGACCGACGCCACCATGGCATTGCGAGCATGGTCAATTGCTCAGCATGGTGCGCCGTGACCTTGGATTGACGTCGGTCAAGCCGCCTTGACGTTGATGAGCCTATGCTGCTCGGCGACATCCAGGAGAACCCCATGACCACCATCGCCAATTCGCGTCGCCGATTCATTCAAATCGCACTGGTCGCGTCTGCCGCCCCACTGCTTCCGATGCTCAGCGCCGGCACCGCCTTGGCCAGCGATCTGCCACCACTGACCCTGGAAAACGCGACAGCAAAAGCCTTGAATTACGTGGAGACCACGGAAGGCGTGAGTCACCCTTCCTTCAAGCCCAATAGTCGCTGCGACAACTGCCAGTTTGCGCAAGGTGCG
The DNA here is from genome assembly GCA_052390415.1 of Pseudomarimonas sp. Classification (GTDB taxonomy): domain Bacteria; phylum Pseudomonadota; class Gammaproteobacteria; order Xanthomonadales; family Xanthomonadaceae; genus JANNWF01. The sequence goes on from JBQTGY010000159.1 coordinate 10,123, forward strand.
GCCGGATCGGCGCGTCTCGGATGCACGCTGTTTGCCGGCTTCTCGGTCGCCGCCGGAGGCTGGTGCTCGGCGTGGGCATTGAAGGCGGCGTGATGGATTCGCACCCGCAGGCACACTGGACTCTGCAACGCGTGCGGTAATCCGATTCGGATGCATCGCAACGGATAAAATCAGCGCCTTCTTCGATGCGGGATGTGGATGGACGCACTGGTTTGGAGCTGGCTGCTGCTGGCCTGTTTGGTTGGCGCAATCATCAGCATGCTGATCGCGGGGCTGCGCCAGCCAGCGGCCATGCGACAAGCGCGCGAACAGGCGCTGGCCGAAGTTGCCCCGCAGCAGGCACGTCTGCTCGCACAGCTGGAATCGAGCGCTGCGCAGCAAGCCACGCTGCAAATGCAGCTTGATCGCAGCGGCGCCGAGTTCGTGTTGTTGCGTGCTCGCGCCGATCAGCTTTCTGACCAACGCAGCGATTTGGCGGCACGTGCCGAGCGCGTCGTCGTGCTGGATGCGCAGTTGCAAGCCTTGGCCACCGAGCTGCGTGGCGTGCGCGCCGAGCGTGATCGGCTGGATGCCAGTCGCGCTGAGTTGAGCGCCCGGCTGGAGGAGCAGCGCAATGCTGCCGAATCCCGCTTGCAGGAATTGCGCGACGCGCGTGAACGCATGAAGTCCGAGTTTCAAACCTTGGCTGCGGACTTGCTGGACACCAAAACCAGGAAAATGCATGAGCAGGGTGAGCAGCAGCTCGGTCACGTGCTGACCCCATTGCGTGAACAACTGGGCGAGTTCCGGCGCTTGGTGGGCGATGTCTACGAGAAGGAAAACAGCAGTCGGGTCGTTCTGCAATCACGCATTGACGAGCTGGTCAAACTCAATCAAACACTCGGTGCAGAGGCTCACAGTCTGACGCGGGCACTGACCACCGACAACCGTACCCAAGGCTATTGGGGCGAACTCAAACTCGAGCGGTTGCTGGAGTCCGCCGGTCTGCAGAAGGGCACGGAGTATCTGACGCAAGAGAGCTTTCAAGACGGCGATGGCGAGCGCTTTCGCCCGGATGCGCTGCTGAAGTTGCCCGAAGGCCGCGACATCGTGATCGACGCCAAGGTTGCCTTGCTCGACTACCAGCGCTTCTGCGGCAGCGACGATGTCAACGATCGTCAGCTACACCTCGCGCGCCACCTTGCTGCGCTGCGCAGTCACGTGCGCGATCTGGGTAGCAAGGACTACAGCCGACTCGAAGGCGTGCAGTCGCCGGACCTGGTACTGATGTTCGTGCCCGTAGAAGCGGCGTTTCTGGAAGCGCTGCGCGCCGATCCTCAGCTGTACGACGATGCCTTCAAGCAACGCATCGTGCTGGTCGGTCCCAGTAATCTGTTGGCGACGTTGCGACTGGTCGCACATGTCTGGCGCAGCGACCAGCAAAACAAGAACGCGCGTCAGATCGCGGATCGAGCTGGCACGTTGTTCGACAAGTTTGTCGGCTTTGTTGCCGACCTGGAAAATGTTGGTGAAGCGTTGGAGAAAGCACAGCGTTCGCAGCGCTCAGCGCTAGCCAAACTCTCTCAGGGCAAGGGCAATTTGATCCGGCAAACGGAGTTGCTGCGTTCTCTGGGCGTTACGCCGGCCAAGCGCCTGCCAGAACGATTATTGGATGGGGCGGGTGGACAAGGGGTAACGGATGCATGGGATTCTCCAGGATCGGACCATCCCCTGCCGCCGACCGAGCCTACGGTCGAACCCTGATCCCGCGACTTTGCACACACCTCAGCCGTGGTGGGCAGCCAATACTTCGGCGCCCACCAGGGTCTGCTGACATACATGGAGTGAGTCACGTTGCTCCATGCATGCGCACAGACACTGGCGTGCGGCAAACGAAGCTTGCAACTCCGGCTATTCGGAAACCCCTAATTGCTTCAGCGCAAATGCCTGGTATTCGGCCGTTTCCTGATAGCGCTGCAGGCGGCCGGATTTGCCGCCGTGGCCCGCTTCCATGTTGGTGCGAAATACCAGCGGCAGACTATCGGTTTTGAGAGCACGCAATCGGGCGACGTATTTGGCTGGCTCGTAATACTGCACCTGTGAATCCCACAGGCCGGTGCCGACAAACATGGCCGGATAGTGCTGCGCCTTGAGCTGATCATAAGGCGAGTAGCTCAGCATGTAGGCATACGCGTCGGCGTGCTTGGGATTGCCCCATTCAGCGAACTCGTTGGTCGTAAGCGGAATGGTTTCGTCGAGAATGGTCGTCACCACAACGACGAATGGCACCTGGCTCACGATCACCCGGTAGCGATCCGGCGCCATGTTGGCGATCGCGCCCATCAGCAATCCGCCGGCGGAACCGCCCAACGCCGCGACTCGGCCTTTGGCCGCATATCCTTCCTTGACCAGGTGGTCGGTCACGTCGATGAAGTCGGTGAAGCTGTTGATCTTGTTCATCAACTTGCCGTTTTCGTACCAGGCACGGCCCATTTCCTGACCGCCACGGATATGCGCCACCGCATACACCACGCCACGATCCAGCAGGTTGACCACGGTCGGATTGAACACCGGCTCCATGTTGATGCCGTAGCTGCCGTAACCGTATTGCCACAGCGCGGCCGTGCCGTCTTTTACCAAACCCTTGCGATAGACCAGGCTGACGGGGATCTTGGTCACGCCATCTCGAGCCGGTGCCCAGCTGCGCTCAACCACATAGTTGGCTTTGTCGTAACCACCGAGCACGGGCTCTTCCTTCAGCAGTTTGCGCTCGCCGGTGGCGATGTTGAGCTCGAAGGTCGAAGGCGGCGTCGCCAACGAACTGTAGGTGTAACGCAGCCACTCGCTGTTGGGCTCGGCGTTCACGGACAGGTCCATCGCGTAAGCCGGCTCATCGGCCTGCACGTAGGATGGCTCACCCTTGGTCGGCATGATGCGCAAGCGAGACAGCCCGTTCGAGCGCTCACCAATCGCATGGAACGAATCGAACAGCTCGAACTCGCTGATGAACACGCTGTTGTCGTGCGGCACCAGATCGGTCCAAGTCTTGCGGTCGTAGATGGCGTCGTTGGCGGCTTGCATCAACTTGAAGTTGGCGGCATTCCAATTGGTGCGGATCACCCAGCGGTCATTGAGGTGATCAGCGCCGTACTCGAAATCACGTTCACGCGGCGCCAGCACCCGGAACTCGCCCGGTTTGTCGGCCGAGGTACAACGCGATTCGCTGGAGACGGTGCTTTGCACATGAATGCAGACAAAGGCTTCCGAGCGCGTACGCGACACGCCCATGTAGAAGGTGTTGTCGCCTTCCTCATAAACCAGCGCGTCGCTGGCGGAATCGGTGCCAAGGATGTGCCGCTTCACACGCTTGGTCAGCAGCGTCACCGGGTCATTCTCGATGTAGTAGAAGCTGGCGTTGTCGTTGGTCCACACCGCATTGGCCGCAGCGCTCGAAATGGTGTCTTTCAACATTTCGCCGGTGGCAAGGTTTTTTACTTTGAGCACAAATTGGCGACGGCCCACTTCGTCTTCGGCCATCAGCAGGAGTTGTTGGTTCGGGCTGATCACGCGCGCACCGATCTGATAGAAACCCTTGCCGGCGGCCAGTTGGTTGACGTCCAGCATGATCTCCTCGGCGGCTTCCATGCTGCCCTTGCGGCGCGCGTGGATCGGATAATCCTGGCCTTCCTCAAAACGCGTGTAGTACCAGTAGTCCTTGTCTTTGTAGGGGACGGTCGAATCGTCCTGCTTGATGCGGCCGATGATTTCCGAATAGAGCTTTTCCTTGAGCGCCGCCAAGGGGCGCATGACCGCGTCGGTGTACTGGTTCTCGGCGGTGAGGTGCGCGAGCAATTCTGGATTCTTGCGGCTGTCGTCGCGCAGCCAGTAATACTCATCTTGGCGCGTGGCACCATGCGGTGCGGTCACCGTGTAGGGCACTTGTTTGGCGACTGGCGGGGCAGGCAGTACCGCTTCTCCCGATTGTGTGCTGACTTGAGCACTCGGCTCGCTCGGCGGAGCCGCAACATCGGCGGGCTGGTCGCCGCAGGCAGACAACAGCAACGCGGCCAGCGCCAAGCTCAAAGGCAGTCGAATCGGGTGCATGAATGAATCCGTTGGTGTAAGCAGGCGCGCAGTATGCCGGTCCTCGCCTGCAACGGGCAGGGAGGAAAGTCACTCGGCCCGTGAACCTAGCCCGGACATTTCATGAGGGGGCGTGGCTGATCGCGCAGGGCTTTGCGGCAAGCGCAAGGCGCGACGAGCCGGAATGGTGGGCCCATTGCGGCGAGAAGCAACGCAGCGATTGCCGCAAAGAACAAGCGAGG
>JBQTGY010000160.1:0-23438 GCA_052390415.1 Pseudomarimonas sp.
ACTTTGCCCGCAGCCCAATGGCACACCGTTCCTGCAGATCAACGGCCAACCCGCTGCGGGAGCACCCGCAGCCGTGGGTACCGCGACGCTGACCTTCAGCAACGGCGAAACCGGTACCTTCACCACCGTTTTGGGCGGCGTTACGCAGACCAAGGCGATCACGCGTTTGCAGTTTGGTACCACGGCGACGGTGTGTTCGACTGTCGCGCCGACGCGTTGAGGCTTCATCGAATCCAGGGAAATCGTGCCATGGATGGCCATCGTGACCAGCGGCAGGTGATATGACGCATATCGCTCGCCTGATCAAAGGACGCTCGCCGTTATTGGTAAGCATTCCCCACGACGGGGTTGCATTGCCGCCGGAGTTGGTGCCCAGGATGACGTCGGCCGCGCGGGCGGTGCCCGATACCGATTGGCACGTCGCCAGGCTGTACGCCTTTGCCCGGCGCATGGGGGCGTCGATCTTGATCCCGCGCTTCTCGCGCTACGTGATCGACCTCAATCGCTCCGCCGACGATGTGAGTCTCTACCCGGGCCGCAACACGACAGGCTTGTGTCCGCAACAACGCTTTGACGGTGGCAACGTCTACCTGGAAGGTGAGGCCCCATCAGCGGATGAAGTCGGTGAGCGCATCGAGCGTTATTGGCGCCCCTATCACGACGCGCTGCGCGATGAACTCGAACGCAAGCGCGCCCTGCATGGTCGGGCGATCTTGTGGGAAGCGCACTCCATACGCTCCCAGTTGCCATGGTTATTTGACGGACGGCTGCCCGATTTGAACCTCGGTACGGCCGGCGGTCACAGTTGCGGGTCGTTGCTGGAATCGCGGGTCGCCGGGGCTGCTTCTGAATTTGAGTACAGCTGGGTGCTCAATGGCCGCTTCAAGGGTGGTTACATCACCCGGCATTACGGGCGACCCGTGGAAGGCATTGAAGCCGTGCAACTGGAACTGGCGCAAAGCACCTACATGGACGAAGAAACCACCGCCTGGAAGCCTGCCGCGGCAGAGCGCTTGCAAATCCTGCTGCGACGGATGCTGGTCGCCGCGGTGGAGTGAGACCTGGTGGACTGTAACGGACAAATCGAAAGTAGCTCGCTCGGTCTGGCCGCGCTGGACGTGCTCCTCACTCCGCCAATAGCTTTGGCTATTGGCCTCGCTCCGGAGCGGCGTCCATCACGCCCATCCCTTCGCGATCCCGCTTCCGCTTCATCCGTTACAGCCCACTAGGTCGCGCAGCCCCGGAGTGCACGCGTCAAATCTCCAGCGTCGCCAAGTCGCCCTTGGTCTCCAGCCAATGCTTGCGGTCCGAAGCGCGCTTCTTGTTCAACAGCATGTCCATCAGCGCGCTGGTCACCGTCGAATCTTCCACGGTCAGTTGCACCAGCCGGCGCGTATCCGGGTGAATGGCGGATTCGCGGAGTTGTGAGGGATTCATTTCGCCCAAGCCTTTGAAGCGGGTGACGTTCACTTGCCCTTTGATTTTCTCGCGCTCGATGCGGTCCAACAGCAGGCGCTTCTCTTCTTCGTCGAGGGCGTAGAAGACCTGCTTGCCGATATCAATGCGGAACAACGGCGGCATCGCCACGAACACGTGGCCGGCGCGGACCAGTTCGGGAAAGTGCTTCAGGAACAACGCCGACAATAGCGTGGCAATGTGCAAGCCATCGGAATCCGCGTCAGCGAGCACGATGACCTTGCCGTAGCGCAACCCGCTGATGTCGTTGACACCGGGATCGCAGCCAATCGCGACCGCCAAGTCGTGGACTTCGGTAGAAGCGAGCACACCCGAGCTTTCCACTTCCCAGGTGTTCAGGATTTTTCCGCGCAGCGGCAGAATCGCTTGAAAGTCCTTGTCGCGCGCCTGTTTGGCGCTGCCGCCGGCAGAATCACCTTCGACCAGGAACAATTCGGTTCTCGACAAATCCTGGCTCGCACAATCCGCCAACTTGCCGGGCAGGGCAGGGCCTTGCAGGATCTTCTTGCGGACGATCTGCTTCTCGGTCTTCAGCCGCGCCGCGGCACGATCGATTGCCAGCTGCGCGATCTGGGTGCCGATCTCGACGTGCTGATTCAAATACAACGAAAACGCATCATGCGCGGCGCCTTCGACGAAGGCCGCTGCTTGGCGAGATGACAGGCGTTCCTTGGTTTGCCCGCTGAACTGCGGGTCGGTCATCTTCATGCTCAGCACATAGCTGGCGCGATCCCAAACATCCTCGGGAGCCAGCTTGACACCGCGCGGCAACAAGCTGCGGAAGTCGCAAAATTCGCGCAAGGCTTCGGTCAAGCCAGAGCGCAGGCCGTTCACATGGGTGCCACCTTGCGCGGTCGGAATCAGATTGACGTAGCTTTCCTGCGCCAATTCGAAATTGCCGCCATCGCCGGGTGGAACCCACGCCAGCGCCCATTCGACCTGCTCGGACTCGCGTGCGAGTTTGCCCATGAACAGGTCGGCGGGCAGGCGCTCACGAAACTCCAGCAGGCCACCGAGATAGTCGCGCAGGCCGTCCGCGTAAAACCACTCGCAGCGTTCGTCGCTCGCTTCGTCGAACAATTTCACGGTCAGGCCAGGACACAACACAGCCTTCGCGCGCAGCAAATGTTTGAGTGGCTTGAGTGCGAATTTTGGCGTGTCGAAGTAGCCGCCATCCGGCCAGAAACGAAGACGGGTGCCGGTGTTGCGTTTGCCAACCGTGCCGACTTGTTCCAGCGTGGTCTGCGGAAATCCATCCGCAAAGGTCTGTCGGTATTCAATGCCTTCACGGCGGATGAACACCTCCACTTTCTTGGATAGCGCGTTCACCACCGACACACCGACACCATGCAGGCCGCCGGAAAAGGTGTAGTTGCGGTTGTTGAATTTGCCGCCCGCATGCAGCCGGGTAAGGATCAGTTCGACGCCGGGAATCTTTTCTTCTGGATGAATGTCGACAGGCATGCCACGACCGTCGTCGATGACTTCGCAGCTGCCGTCGGCAAACAGGCTGACTTCAATGGTCTTGGCGTGGCCAGCCAGAGCCTCGTCGACGCCGTTGTCGATCACTTCTTGCGCCAGATGATTGGGGCGCGTGGTGTCGGTGTACATGCCGGGCCGGCGCTTGACCGGGTCCAGCCCCGAAAGAACTTCGATATCGGCGGCGTTGTAGCGCGTGCTCATGGCGTGACAGCGGGTGCGGGCAGGCGGGGAGGATGGCGGTCGAGGCCCAAGGGGTCAAGCCGAAGACCACCATCTCCCGCCAGATGCGGTTTCAGCCCGCCATGCGCATCGCGACCACGCCATGTGAAGGCGACTTGATGACGCCGTAACATTCGCAGGCCAAGCGCTCCAACTGGCGACGATCCAGCACCGTGATCTGGCCGCGCCGGTAGTTGATGACGCCGGCGCGTTGCAGTTTGCTGGCGGCGATGCTGATGCCCTCACGACGCACGCCGAGCATGTTGGCCAAGCTCTCGTGCGTAAACGGAAGTTGCGAGGTAGGCGAGCGATCAAGGGCAGAGAGCAGTCGCCGGCACAACTGTTGCTCGACGCTGTGGTGCCGATTGCAGACCGCAATCTGCGCGACTTGGGTGAGCAAGGTTTGCATGTATCGAAGCAACCGCTGTTGCACGTTGCCGCCTTGGTAGAACTCGGCCTTCAGCGCCGTCGCCCGAATCGCATACGCCTGCCCGCTGGCCTGCACGACCAATTGGTGTGGCGTGTTCACGTCGCCCATGAGCATGCAGAGTCCGGCAACACCCTCGTTGCCGATGACGGCAAGTTCGGTGGTGGCGCCGGCGGCGGTGACGCAGTGCATGGATATGACCGAAGAGATCGGGAAGTAGGTGACTTCCTGTTTGCAGTTGGCTTCGCAGATGACGCGCCCGGCAGGCAGGCTTACCAGGCTGAGGTGTGGGATGATCCGCGCCCGATCCGCCTCGTTGAGGGCCGCCAACAGCACGTTGGTTTGAGGCACACCGGCCTCACCGGCCAATGGGTTGTCATCCGCATCAATTGAGCGTGACTGGCCAGGCATCCCGGTGTTGAGAAAGCGACTTTCCACCACGGGCCGCCGAGCAAGTGCGCGCACTCCGCCGGTGAAGGCATAGGTGTCGTGGAGTCGCGGTGATTCGGAGCGGACATTTGCATCGTGAGTGGTAGCGTCCAACATTGGGTAGGCCCATCGGTGAGCGCGGCCAACCGCCGCTGATGCGAGGCTTGAGCACGGCGCGTGCCAACCCAGGCGGACTCGGTCGAAGCTGAACGTGATCGCGTTCGGGTGCGTGGCGCTGCCGCACATGGCGAGCAGTTGGCTCGATCTGCGTTCATGTTCCAGCCCAAGTCGCCGGGAAAACGCGGCTTCATTTCCCCTGGAACGGTCGCAGAATGCACGGCGATGCAAGGCTGCAATTGGCAATTTGCATGAGTCTGCTGGGCGGCACATGGCGACAGTTCGGAAACGGCTTGAAGCCATGGATCCGTCCGATCCCACTCAAATCCAGCCAACGCTCACGGTGTACTGCTCGCCAGCGGCGACAGCGGTAGGAGGCGCCTGTGTGCCACTTGCAAAGTCTCACCAATTCACCGCGTTAGGTGCTTCGTGGCTGTGGTTAAATCAGGCGTCCTTCCTGGGGTGAGCGCGTTATGCATCAATCTCAACTGGCCAGCAGGCTGACGTTGCTGGTCGCGGCGTTCGCCGGCTTGTTCCTGGTGTTTGGTCTGACGACGTGGCAGACCCTGGAGCAGGTGCGGGTCAAGGGGCCGATCTATGAGGAGGTGATCCTCGGCAAGGATCTGATCGCCGATATCCTGCCGCCGCCGCAATACATCATCGAGTCGTACCTGCTGACCCTGCAGTTGATCGATGAGACCGATCCCACCCAGATCAGCCAGTCGGTGGAGCGCGGTGACCGCCTGCGAGTGGAGTACGAGGCGCGTCAGGAGTTCTGGAAGCGGGAGCTCGCAAAGGATGCGATGGGCGACTTGATGACAGTCACCTCGTATCGCTCCGCGATGGAGTTTTTCCGCTTGCGTGATGAGCAGTTTGTGGCCGCGATTCGCGCCGGCGAACGTGACCGCGCGCGCTCGATTCTTGCGCAGATGCGCCGCCACTATGAAGCTCACCGACTGGCGGTCGATCAGGTCGTCGAGCTCGCGACGCAGAGAAACATAGAGTTCGAGGGGCGTGCGGATGATGTGATTGGCAGTCGAAGCCTGACTTTCATCGTGCTGGCTAGCGCCATCTTGCTCGTGGTGGGTTTCATGGCCTTGTATGCCCAGCGCAGTGCACGTGAGTTGTCCCGCCGCATCCATCTGGCCGCCGATATCGCCCACCGTGTGGCGTCAGGTGATCTGGCTACCGAAGTGCCGGTCAGTGACGAACGCGATGAGGCCGGAAGGCTGTTGAAGGCCATCGGGGCGATGACGCAAAGTCTGCGGGCCCTGGTCACTCGCGCCAAACAGGCGTCCATCGAGTTGATGAGTACCGCGACCCAGTTTGCTGCCACCAGTCGCCAGCAAGAAGCCACCGTGCAGAGTTTCGGCGCTTCTACGAACGAGATCGCCGCAGCGGTCAAGCAGATCAGCGCCACCAGCGCCGAGCTGCTGTCGACCATGGAAGGCGTCAACATCGTGGCCGGGCAGACGGCGGACCTGGCCGAAGACGGGCAGAACGGATTGCGCAATCTGGACAGCACCATGGAGCGCCTCGCGCAGGCGGCCAACACCATGGCGGCGCGATTGGCGGCCATTCGCGAGGAAGCGGCCGAGATCACGGGTGTCGTCACCACCATTTCGAAAGTGGCTGACCAGACCAATCTGTTGTCGATCAATGCAGCGATCGAGGCTGAGAAGGCTGGCGAACAAGGCCTCGGGTTTCTGGTGTTGGCACGTGAAATCCGCCGCTTGGCAGACCAGACCGCAGTGGCCACGCTGGACATCGAACAGATGGTCAAGCAGATGCAAAGTGCGGTGTCGGCGGGTGTGATGGAGATTGACCGCTTCGCCGAAGAAGTGCGCAGCGGCGTGGGCAATGTGGTGCGCGTTGGTGGCCAGTTCGGCCAGATCATCAGTGGTGTGAAGACGCTCTCGGAACGTTTTGATGCGGTCAATCACGGCATGCGCAGTCAATCCCAGGGCGCTCGGCAAATCGGCGAGGCGATGGGGCAGATGATTGATGGCGCACGGCAGACCTCGGTCTCGTTGCGCGAGTTCAACAGCGCCACCGAAAGCCTGCGCGATGCGGTGGCCGTGTTGAAGCAGGAGATTTCCCAGTTCAACGTTGGCAGCGACCGATAAAGCGCGACCATGCTCGCGCTCGCCTTCGATGTCGGCGAACTTCGCTTGGCGCTCGCCGCCACCTACGTGGTCGAGGTGCTGCATCGCCGCGAGTTGCGGCCTTTGGCCTTGGCCCCGCACGGCGTGGTGGGCTTGTTGCCCTTTCGCGGCAGTCTGACCCCGGTCGTCGATCTGTGCCAGCTGTTGCTGCAACGTGACTGCAAACCGTTGCGCTCCAGTCGGCTGATCGTGCTGACGTTGCCGCATCGTGAGCAGCCTCGGTTGATTGGTTTGCTGGCCGAAAATGTCGTCGATCTCATCGACAGCAAGCGGACGATGCCCGGCCTGCGCTTGCCTAATGTGCCGTGGTTGGGCGAGCACCTGGCAGATCAGGCCGAGCTGCCGCAGCTCGTTGATCCCTTGCAATTGTTGCCCGATGCGCTTGCCGACTTGTTCGTCGAGACCGCTGGCGCATGAGTCGCGCTGCCATGCTCGAACTGATGCGAACCCGCCTGGGGTTGGATGCCTCCAGCCTTGGCGAGCGCGTGCTGGACGATGCCTGCGCCGATGCGCGACGAAACCTGGGCGTCGGCACGGATGCCGAGTTGTACCAGCGGGTGTTGAGTGACACCGTTGCATTTGCGCAATGCAGCGAGTGCTTTGTCGTCCCGGAATCGTGGTTCTTCCGCACCGCTGAGCAGTTCGACGATCTCGTTCGATTTGCCCGCGAACATGTGCAGCGCGAGCATCGCCCATTGCGCATTCTGAGCTTGCCTTGTGCGGCCGGCGAAGAAGCGTATTCGGCCGTCATCATCTTGCTTGAGGCTGGCCTGCGCCCCGATCAGATCGATGTGCTTGGCATCGATGTTTCGCACGTCACCGTCAGCCGCGCGCAAGCCGGCGCCTATCGCCAGAACGCCCTGCGCGGCACCTCGCCGGTGCCTATCTGGATGCAGGAAGGCCAGGACGGATTCCGTGTGGTGCCCGCTGTGCGTGGGTGCGCGCGATTTCGTCAGGGCAACGCGCTGGACCCGCTGTTGCTGCATGGGGAAGCGCCGTTTGACGTCATCTTCTGCCGCAATCTCCTGATCTATCTGCATGCCGATGCGCGGCAACGGGTGATCAGCACCCTGCTGGCCGCGCTGCAAACACCCGGCTTGATTCTGGCAGGCCAAGCGGAAGTGTTGAGTTCCCTCTCCAGTCAGTTGTTGCCATTGGAAGGTGGGTGTCCCCTCAGTTTTGTGCGGCGGGCAGCGCCCGAAGCGCCGGGGGGCGCGACGCACTCAAGCACGCTCAAATTGCCCACCGCACGCCGGCGAGCCGAGCAAGCAAAGCGTGATTCGAGCGGTGATGCCGGCCGAAGCTCGCACCCAGGGGGAAAGAGCCACGTCGCCCGTGAGCCGACGCCCAAGCCGCTTGCCAATGGAGCTGGGGATGCTCACGCAGGCCAAACCGATGGGGCCCGGCGCGAGAAAAATCATCTCAGCAATGTGTTGGCAGAGGCGCATCGTCTGGCGGATGCGGGTCACACAATGCAAGCACGAGAACGTTGTTTGCAGTGGTTGAGCCAACATCCGGCGGATGTCGATGCGCATTTCCTGCTTGGCTTGCTGGAGTCCGCCAACGGCGACACCGAAGCCGCCGATCGCGCCTTCACCAAGGTGCTGTATCTGGACCGCAACCATCTGGATGCCCTGCAACAGCGTATCGGCCTGGCACAGCGGCGGGGAGCCAATGATCAGGCCGACGAGTTGCGGGCACGCGCCGCGCGCCTGCGCTCCCGCAATGAGCCCGGCAAATGAGGCCTGAGCGATGAGCACGGACGAACTTGACCATTGTTGGCGTCGCATCGGCGTCCAAGGCGGTGACCACAGTTGCGAGCGGCTGGCGGAACATCTGCACTGTCGCAATTGCCCGGTGTACACCGGCGCGGCGCGACGCCTGCTGGATCGCGAAGCCCCCGCCGAGGTCAATACGGATTGGCAACGCGACCTTCGCCGTGGCGGCCGCACGCGGACGTCACTGGTATTTCGCCTGGGTAGCCAATGGTTGGGATTGCCACCAGCGGTGGTGGCTGAGGTGGCGGCCAATCCGCCGCTGCGTCGCTTGGCGCATCGCACCGACGGCCACATCGAAGGCGTGGTCAATGTCCGCGGCGAACTGCGTTTGAGCGTGTCCTTGATCGAACTGCTGGGCCTGGGTCGGCGCTCGCTGGCGGATGCTCAGACTCGCTTGGTATTGGTGGATGCCGAGGGCGGCTTGCTGGCGTTTCGCTGTGACGAGATGCGCGGCCTGACGCCGTACCACGAAGACGCCGTGCAACCGCCACCCGATACCTTGCCGCAGCCACTGGATTCCTGTGTTGAAGCGCTGTTGCCAACGGATGCGGGACACGTAGCCTTGTTGAACGCCACTGCGGTGACGCGGCTGATGCGCAAGGTGGCATTCGAGTGAGCGCCTTGTGGCCACTGATGCAGGAGGAACTGGCGCGCCTGTTGCCACAGTTGGGCAAGCTGGCGGACGCGTTGTCGCTGGGTGAGGACGCCACCGCTGTCGCCCAGTGGCAACGGCGGCTGTCGGCGTTTCAAGGCGCAACCAGCGTGCTGGGAGATACTCCCTTGCCTGCCGTCATCCATCGACTGCACGGGTTGTGGAGCCAGCCAGGCGACCGCCATGCCACGGTTGCGCAAGGTCGGCAGTTGTTGTTGCAAATGGGCGAGCTCGCTTCGTTGGATTTCGAGCCCGCGATGGCAAAGTTGAAGCTGCTGGTGGAAGCCCGACCGCCGTCCACAAGCACGTCCAAGGGTTCGAAAGGCGAACCGGTCAATTCCAAATTGCGGGTGCTGTTTGCCACCGAAGTGGCGGACAAGTGCGCGGCCATGGAACGCGTCTTGTTGCAATTGGAAGAAGCGCCGGAGCGTCTTGAGCTGATCGCGCCCCTGATGCGTTCGACCCACTCGATCAAGGGCGCGGCGCGGGCGGTTCGCAGCGAGGCGGCGGTGACGCTTTCCCACGCGTTCGAGGACAGGCTGAGTGCGGCGCAGAAGCAAAACCTGCCGTTGGACCCCGGCATGCTGGACCTGGCCCTGCGCGCGGTTGACCACATCCGTCGACTTGGCAGCGATGACTCGGATGAGGCAGCCGAAATCGCCGAGCGCCTGCGCACGGAACTGCAGGCGTCGACCGCCGCGCCCGTTAGCGTGCGCGAGCCGAGCAAGCCATTGCCTGCAGCGGGTGAGCAGGCGCGAGCACCTACTTACATCGACGTCGAAGACACCGATCCGATCCTGCGCGTGCGCGCCAGTCACGTCAGTCGACTGATCGCGCTGGCGGGTACGGGCATGGTCGAAAACCGCCGGCTGCGCGGCTTTGGCGAGCGCCAGCAACGTTTGCGGCGGGAGTTGGGAGAGGCTTCCCGGCTGTTGGACGAGTTGCACCACCATCTGGGTGCACCCCGCGCGCACACGCCAGTCGGCGCGCAGTTGGCGGGCATTCGCCATCAGCTCGGCCATTCGCGTCATTCCATCAACGAATGGCTGGATGAATTTGGCGCATACCAGCGCGAGTCCGCCGATCTCACCGAGCGTCTTTATCACAATGCCTCGCAGACGCGGCTGCGGCCTTTCGGTGATATAGCCGAGACCTATCCGCGGATGATTCGCGATCTTGCCCGCCAGCTCGGCAAGCGGGTGCGCCTGAGCATCAGCGGTGAACAGGTTGCGGTGGATCGCGATGTACTTGATCGCCTGGATGCGCCGCTCACGCACCTTCTGCGCAACGCCATCGATCACGGCATCGAAGAAACCGCGACTCGGCTCGCTCAAGGCAAGGCCGAGGAGGGCGAGATTCGCCTGGTGGCCAGCTATCGCGCCGGCATGTTGGCCATTGAGGTGGCCGACGACGGCGGAGGAATCGACTATGCGCGCGTCCGTCAGAAGCTCATCAGCGAAAAGCAGTTGAGCGAGGCCGAAGTGAATGCGCTCGATGATGATGCATTGGCGGAGTCCTTGTTTGCGGCGGGCTTCACCACGCGTCAGGAAGTCAGTGAGATCAGCGGGCGCGGTGTTGGACTGGACGTGGTCCGGCAGATGCTGAAGCAGCTTGAGGGCAGCGTGCGCCTGCACTCGACACCCAGCGGTGGCACGCGCTTCAATTTGCTGGTGCCGATTTCACGTGCGGTCACCCGCGCCGTGGCGACTCACGTCGCCGGCGAAACCTATGCCTTTCCGTTGCTGCGCATCGAGCGTTTGGTGCGTGCAGGCGCCGATTCGATACACAGCCATGAAGGCATGCAATACCTCACCTTGAATGGGCAGAACATCGGCCTGGTGCCCTTGGCCGAGCAACTTTCCCTGGGCACCACGCACTTCAATGCCGAGGGAACCGACATCGTGGTGGTTGCGCAGGATGGCCGCCGCGCCGGCTTTGTGGTGGATGCGGTGCTGGGCGAGTTCGATCTGGCGACGCGTCCGCTCGACCCACGTCTTGGCCGGGTGGCCGATCTTGCAGCGCTCGCCTTGATGCCGGATGGCGAGCCGGTGGTGTTGCTGGACACCGAAGATCTGATGCGCGGTGCGCTGGAGCTGGAGCGTCGCATCAGTCGTTTGACGGGACGCGGCGAAGTGGGTGAGGACCGACCGCATCGACGCGTGCTGGTCGTGGACGATTCGATCTCGGTGCGCGAACTGGTCAGGCAACTGCTGGTCTCGCGCGGTTATGAGGTACAGGTGGCGGTAGACGGCATGGATGCGTGGGCGCGATTGCGTGAATGGCCGTGCGAATTGGTCATCACCGATGTGGATATGCCGCGCATGGACGGCATCGAGCTGACGCGCTCGATCAAGCAAGACCCGCGGCTACGCGCGTTGCCAGTAGTGATTGTTTCGTATCGCGACCGCCCGGAGGACCGCGCACGTGGTCTTGAGGTGCACGCGGATGCGTATCTCACCAAGAGTGACTTCCAGGAACATGGATTTATTGACGTGGTGTATGGCTTGATTGGCGACGCCGTGGTGCCGGCATGAAGGTTTGTCTGCCGACCACCGAACTTAGCATGGAGAGCGTATGAAGGAGTTCGGATGAAGCTGGCCATAGCGCATCGTGATCGCCTGATACGCGAAGCCTTGCGGCGCACGCTCAGCAAGGGCCACTACGAACTCATTTGGCAGGCCACGGATCGTGCCCAGATGGAGCACGATTGCCGCTGCCAGCCGACCGACCTGCTGCTGGTGGAACTGCAGTTGCTTGGACCCAAGGCACAAGCCTTGCCGCGCCTGCTGGAATCCGGTGTGGCGGTCATCGCGTTGGCGCCCAGCAACGCGGTCGGAGACGGCTACGAGGCCTTGGGCTTGGGTGCCTTGGGGCTGCTTGAACCACCGACCCTGGACGACAGTGGCGAGCTGATCGGCGCGCAGCGCAGCCTGACTCGCATTGATCGTTTGGCCAAGCTGGTCGGTTCCAGTCATTTGGCCCCCTCATCCGCTGCGCCAGCCACGACCGGACATACACGAATCATTGCCTTGGGCGCTTCCACAGGTGGTCCCTTGGCATTGGCCAAAGTGCTGGGAAGCTTGCCAGCGGATCTCGATGCGGCCGTGTTGATCGTGCAACACATAGAGACCGAGTTCACCACGGGTCTTGCCGAGTGGTTGGGCAGTCAGTGCGCCTTGCCGGTCACCGTGGCTACCCGCGGTGACACGCCAAAGGTTGGTCGGGTATATCTCGCAGGCAGCGGCGGCCACCTGGTGTTGTTGCCATCGTTTCAGTTTGGACACCAGATGGCACGCGCCACCGAGTTGCACGTGCCAAGTGTTGACGCGCTGTTTTCCAGCGTAGCCCTGCATGCGGCACCCTCGGCCGCCGCCTTGCTGACCGGTATGGGCAGCGATGGCGTCGCTGGACTCGGTGCCCTGCATCGGGCCGGATGGTTGACCCTGGCGCAAGACGAACGCACCAGTGTGGTGTACGGCATGCCACGTGCAGCGGTTGAAGCCGGTGTCGTGCAACAGATCCTGGATATCGCCCAGATCGGGCCGGTTCTGGTGCGTCACGTGAACAAGGCACGCCGCTCATGAGCGAAGTTCTGCGTGTCCTTATCGTCGACGATCAAGCCATCATCCTGGAGGCCGTGCGCAGCATGCTGGTGGACGCGCCAGAACTCGAGTTGCATCTGTTGGCGGACTCGTCGGTCGCCATCGAGACCGCACTACGAGTCAAGCCGCATGTGATTCTGCTCGATTTCAACATGGAGCCGCTGGACGGCTTGGCGGTGCTGAGCCTCATCCGCAGCAATCCCGAGTTGACCGATGTGTCGGTGGTCATGTTGTCGGCCGCTGAAGAACCCGAGACCAAGGTTGAGGCCTTCCGCCGTGGTGCCAATGATTATGTCGTCAAGCTGCCCAGTGCGCTGGAGCTGATTGCCAGGGTCCGCTATCACGCCCGCGCCTGTGCTGCCGCCGAGGCGCGTGAAGTGGGCTTCCGCGCCTTGTTGGAAAGCCGCGCGGCGTTGGAGCTGCGCAACCAGGTTATCGAAAAGCAGAAAGTGCAATTGGAGTCGATGAACCGCGAACTGACCGAGGCCAGTTTGACTGACGCTCTCACCGGTTTGCGCAATCGGCGTTATCTGAAGTTTTTCCTCGATCAACCGGAGCCCAACGCGCCGTTGGCAAGTGAGCGCCGGCAGCAGGAGCGCGGCCGATTCACCATTTGTCTGTTTGATCTGGATCATTTCAAACAGGTCAACGATCGTTATGGCCACGAAGTGGGTGACAACGTGTTGGTCGAAGTCGCCCGCCGCCTGCGCGCTTCCATGCGCGAATCCGATGGACTGCTGCGCTGGGGTGGCGAGGAATTTCTGGTGGTTGGGCGCGGTTTTGATCCCGATGGAGCACAACAGTTTGCGCAGCGCGTGTTGAACTGCATCAGTGGGTCGGACATGCACCTGACCGGGGGCTTGCGCCTGCGAGTGACCTGCTCGATGGGATTTGCGCCGCTGCCGTGGGGCGATCAGCCCGGCGCCGGCCTGACCCGCGAACAAGTGCTCAATCTCGCCGACTTTGCCTTGTATCTGAGCAAGCTGGAAGGCCGTAATCGCGCCTGCGGCGTTGCTCCCGGACCGGATTTGAGCTTGCCGCAACGCATGTCCGAGTTGTCGTTGGACGCCCACGCGCTGCGTCATGAAGATGGACGTGGCGTGCACCTGCATCGGCTGCTCGGGCCGACTGCCAGCGGATAACGTGTCATGTTGACTGGACTATTCGAATCTCTGCGGGCGGCGCGTGTACCGGTCTCGTTACGCGAGTGGCTGGATCTGTTGGCCGCGCTGGATGCGGATCTTGCTTTTGCCGATATCGATCAGTTTTTCCTGCTTGCGCGCACCGTGCTGGTCAAGGACGAACGTCATTTCGATCGTTTCGATCAAGCCTTCGGCAGCTACTTTCGTGGCGTCGCGCGCATTGATCCTGCACTCGCCAAAGACATCCCGGAAGACTGGCTCCGGCAGACCATGCAGCGCCTGCTCAGCGATGAAGAGAAAGCGCGGATCGAAGCGCTGGGCGGGCTGGAAAAATTGATGGAGGAATTCCGGCGCCGCCTTGAAGAACAGAAAGATCGCCATCAGGGCGGCAACCGCTGGATTGGCACCGGCGGCAGCAGCCCGTTCGGCGCCGGTGGCTTTCATCCGGAAGGCATTCGGGTGGGGCCGAAAGGTGGCGCCAAGAGTGCGGTCAAGGTCTGGGACAAGCGGCAGTTTCGCAATCTGGATGAAGACGCCGAACTCGGCCCGCGCACGCTGCAAATCGCCCTGCGCCGATTGCGCCGATTCGCGCGTGTTGGCTCGCCCGACGAGCTGGATCTCGATGGCACCATCACCGCCACCGCGCGCGAAGCCGGCATGCTGGATATCCGCATGCGACCCGAGCGCCACAACGCGGTCAAGGTGTTGCTGTTGTTGGACATTGGCGGCTCCATGGACGAGCACGTGTACGCCTGCGAGTCGCTGTTCGCGGCCTGCCGCAGCGAGTTCAAGCGACTGGATCACTATTACTTCCACAACTTCATTTACGAATCGGTGTGGAAAGACAATCGCCGCCGTTTTTCCGAGCGAACGCCTGTGCATGAACTGCTGCGTCGTTACAACCCGGATCACAAGGTCGTCTTCGTCGGTGACGCCGCGATGGCGCCTTACGAAGTCAGCCACCCCGGCGGCAGCATCGAGCACTGGAACGAAGAAGCCGGTGAAGTCTGGTTCAAGCGCATCGCCGAGCGCTTCAAGAAACTGGTGTGGCTCAATCCCAGCCCGCGCAAGAGTTGGGACTACAGCATGTCGACCGAGCACATCCGCAAACTCGCCGACAACCGCATGTTCCCGCTGACCATCGATGGCCTCACCGAATCCATGCGCGTGTTGGGGAAGTAGCTGGCGTTCGAGTCTTCACGTCAATCAACGAAGTGTTTTTTTGCTGCAACCGCTAACTGCAGCGGAGCAAGCTATACCCAAACATGTGTGCGCTGCTGTTGCTCTTGCAGAGCCGAGCTTGCTCGGCTGCTCCCCTGAATCCAGCGAATGAGTTTGGGGCTCCCTTCTGCCTTCGAGCTACACGCCCGGTCGACCGCCATCGACGCATCTGATTAGCCGCAGTGACGAACGCAAAACGATTGCTTTCGCTGCCAACTGCTCGTTAGGCTGCAAGCGTCAAAGCAACCGGGCGGGGGCGTGCAGGGGTATATGGATCGCACCCAAGTCATGACCGCCAAGCCGACCGTCGCCGAGAGTGCTGGCATCACCCTGTCGCAGGAGATGCCTGTCGGCCTGGACAGCGCAAGCACCATCCAGATCAGCCCCGCTCAGGCCGACGCCGCCGCTGTCGCTTTTGAAGGCAGTCGTAACGCAAACAGGCAGGCGAGCAACCCACCCAAATCCGAGCGGATCCGCTACGCCATCCTCGGCGAAGCGGGCAGGGGCGGCATGGCGACCGTCTATGTGGCGCAGGACCTCGAGTTGATGCGCAAGGTGGCGCTCAAACAATTGGCCGATGACCTGCGCGATGTCGGTCCGGCGCGGTTGCGCTTCCTGCGCGAAGTGCAGGTCACGGCGCAACTGGACCATCCCTACATCGTGCCCGTGTATGGACTGGAGGTGACTCCGGAAGGCTCACCGGCCTATGCGATGAAGCTGGTGACTGGCAACACGCTCGCCGACTACCTGCAAACTGCCATCGACGCCTACGCCGCCGGCGGTGTGCCGGCGGAAACCCACTGTCTGCCGGCGCGCATCGAACACCTGCTGAAGGTGTGTGACGCGGTTGATTACGCGCATGGCAAAGGTGTGATCCATCGCGATCTCAAGCCCGCCAACATCATGCTTGGCGCGCATGGCGAGACCTTCGTGATGGACTGGGGCATCTGCCATCTGTTCGGCACCGATGACCCCGAATTCGCGCCCGAATCCACGCTCAGTGATACCACCGGTGGTCTGCAAACCGAGTACGGCGCGGTGGTGGGTACTCCGCGTTACATGTCGCCCGAACAGGCGCAGGGACGGCGCGAGGAATTGGGCCCGCAAAGCGACCAATGTGCGCTCGGCCTGATCCTGTTCGAACTGGTGACTTTGAGCGCGCCATTCGCCGGTGACAGCATGCTTGAGGTGATGCAGAACGCCGCTGCTGCGCGCCGAGCGACCGTGGTGCATGCCTATGAACAGCGCGCGATTCCCGCGCCGTTGCGGGCGATCATCGAACGCGCCACGCGTTACGACCCCAAACAGCGTTACTCCAGCGTCAGTGATTTTGCCGACGATTTGCGGCGCTATCTGCGTGGTGAAGCCGTGCATGCCTTGCCCGATTCCAGTTGGCAACGCGCGCAACGGTATGTGGGGCGCCATCGGCAGGGCATGTTGCTGTCGGTATTGGGATTGATCGCTGCGGCGGCGATCGGTTTCACCGCCATGATGTGGCGTCACGAGCAACAAGCAGAAGCTGCGCGAGCGCGCGAAGTGCTGCAGCGCGGACTGATGGAACACGCCGTGCAGCAGGGTGATCGCCTGCAGCTGGCCTTGCTGCAATTGCAGAACGAGTTGGAATCCTTGGCCGCCGCAGCCACCCAACTGCTGCAACACGGTGTTCCTGCGGAAAACACGCAGATCTACTGGGCTGAGGATTATCTCTCCGCCGAGCGGCGTCCGCCTGATCTCGCCATGCAAGCGGAATTGGGTCATGTGGCGAGCATGGAATGGGCAGTGTGGAGCGCGGCCCCTGGCGTGGAGCAGGCACCGCTGAAGGGTCTGGTGGAACGTTTGTCGCACCTGCGTGGTTACCGCAATGAACTGCTGGAAACGACGCGACGCAATCTGGGCGGTGGCCAATACGCCAACGGCATGTTGGAGCTGAGCATGGCGTTGGAATCTGGGCTGTTGATGCGCTATCCCGGTCGCGCCATTGACCAGAGCATCGACCCACGCAAAGGCAGTTGGTACGTCGACAGCAAGTCGCGCCGGGAGTCGCACTGGGGCACACCCTTCGTAGACCACGATGGTGGCAACGTTCTGCTGCCGCTGACCAGCCCGATGCGTGATGCCAATGGCCAATTCATTGGCGCCTTGTCGATGGATATGGCGCTCGATTTTGTCGTGCGCAATTTGTTGCATGATCAGGATGCCGACGATGCAGGTCATCGCCTGCTGCTGCTGGATACCGAGGGGCGCGTGTTGGCGTCGAGGCATTTGCCCAAAGTCGCTGACAAGGCCGAAGGCGACGTCATGCTGCGGCCATTTGGTGATGCCACCCTGCGCGCCGCGTTCCAAGCCGACGATGTCGGAGCGGTGACGACGCACGCTTTTGGTATGCCGGAAATCGTCGCATTTGATCGCATCCATCCGGTGGGTTGGATACTGGTGCTGGTCAGTCCTGACCCTGACGCCCAGTGAGCGCGACCCGGAATTTGGCGATCACGATTGCCAGCGTCCTCTCGATCAGCCCATAATGCCGGCCCGCCGCGCTGGCTTGTGCCCCGCGACGGTCGCCTAGTCGGGGCGTAGCGCAGTCTGGTAGCGCACTAGCATGGGGTGCTAGGGGTCGAGAGTTCGAATCTCTCCGTCCCGACCAACAACAGAGCGATGACGCGGTTGTGGTGACCAAAGCCCGTCAAGGTAGGTCGCGCTCCTGCCTCTCGTTGAAAAAGCGTGTGGCGCCGTTCGCCGCCGGGCTTAGCCTTCACCCCCGACCGGCCCTTCGATGCATGAACGCCAGCCGCTCCAACAACTGCACATCCTGCTCGTTCTTGATCAGCGCGCCATACAACGGCGGAATCGCCTTGGCCGGATCGTGTTCCAGCAACGCCGCCGGGCTGATGTGATCGGCCAACAACAGCTTCAACCAATCGATCAATTCCGACGTGCTGGGCTTCTTCTTCAAGCCAGGCACCTCTCGCACATCAAAGAATATTTCCATGGCGCGCGTCGCCAAGGCACCCGCGATGCCGGGGAAATGCACATCCACGATTCGCTTCAGCGTGTCCTTGTCCGGAAACGCGATGTAGTGGAAAAAGCAGCGCCGCAAGAACGCATCCGGCAGATCCTTCTCGTTGTTTGAAGTGATGACGATGATCGGCCGATGCGCCGCGCTTACGGTTTCGCCGGTCTCGTACACCGTGAACTCCATGCGATCCAGCTCGCGCAGCAGATCGTTGGGGAACTCGATGTCGGCCTTGTCGATTTCGTCGATCAACAACACCGCGCGTTGTTCGCTCGCAAACGCATGCCAAAGTGTGCCGCGGCGGATGTAGTGGTTGATGTCGGCCACACGCGGGTCGCCGAGCTGTGAATCGCGCAGGCGGCTCACCGCATCGTATTCGTAAAGACCCTGTTGGGCCTTGGTGGTCGACTTGATATGCCAGGTCAACAATGGCGCGTCCAAGGCGAGCGCCAGTTCTTCCGCCAGCATGGTCTTGCCGGTGCCGGGCTCGCCCTTGATCAGCAACGGCCGTTGCAGCGTGATCGCCGCATTGACCGCCAGCCTCAACTCAGCCGTGGCAACGTAGCTGCGGCTACCCTCGAAACGCGGTGCGCTGTGCGTCATACCCGCACCAGCTGTTTGCCGAAGTTGGCTCCGCTGTAAACACGCCGCAAGGCAGTGGGGAAGTTTTCCAGACCATCGACGAGATCGAGTTTGCTCTTGATCTTGCCGGCCTGTGTCCACGCGCCAAGTTCGGCCACGGCCTCGTCGGTGCGATGCAGATAATCGATGATGACGAAGCCTTCCATGCGCGCGCGCGCCGAAATCAACGACAGATAATTGACCGGCCCACGCACATCGCCCACCACGTTGTACTGCGAGATACCACCGCACAACACGATGCGTGCCCGCAGCCGCAGGCGCTTCAACACGGCGTCCAGAATCTCACCACCGACGTTGTCGAAGTACACATCGATTCCTTCGGGGCAATGCTGCTTCAGCGCCTTGCTGACGTCTTCATTCTTGTAGTCGATGGCCCCGTCTGCACCGAGTTCGTTGGTGACGTAGGCGCATTTTTCAGCACCACCCGCGATGCCGATCACGCGCATGCCCAGCACCTTGCCGATCTGCACCACCGCCGAACCCACCGCGCCGGATGCCGCCGAGACAACCAGCGTCTCGCCTGCTTTGGGATGACCGATTTCCTTCAATCCGAAATACGCAGTGAGCCCGGTGCCGCCGAATATCGACAGCGCCCAGGCTGGGTTGGGCAGGTGTTTGGGATCAAAAGCACGCAAGCCCTTGCCATCCGACACCAAACCATCCTGCACGCCGAGCATGCCATTCACCCACATGCCGACCGGAAACTTCGGGTGCAAAGACTCCACCACTTCGCCGATGGCCGACGCGCGCATCACTTCGCCCAGTCCTACCGGCGGCCAGTAACTCTTGGCCTCGCTCATCCACACCCGCATGGCCGGATCGATCGAGATGAATTTGGTCGCGATGCGCAATTCGCCTTCTTGCAGCGGTGGCAACGTGCCTACGCGCAGTTCGAAATCACTGTCCTTGGGATCCCCATCGGGACGGGCGGCGAGGTGCAGGGCGCGAAAGGCGGTCGTCATCGGTGAACTCCTGGAGCTGAGAGTCAAAAGGGGTGGATCTGCAAAAAGCTGGCATGCTTCCGGGCAGAGCAGGATGCGCGACGTAGTCGCCGCGCCGGCTTGGTGCTCGGAACTCCCTCCCCGATGTTCGGGGAGGGTCGGGGAGGGGTTAGGGAAGCACGGCTTGCTACTCGGGAGACGCGCGCAGCGCGGTTCCCGGGTAGTTTATGGGAGTCCGGCCGTGGCGTATCTGTGGATCAAGACCTTTCACCTGCTGTTCGTGATCGCATGGATGGCCTGCGTGTTCTATCTGCCGCGCATTCTGATCAATATGGTGGAAGCCGGCGGTGAAGCCGCAGTCCAGGCACGACTTGTGGTGATGGGGCAGCGCTTGTACCGGTTTGGGCATGTGATGTTTGGGCTGGCGCTGGTATTGGGCATCACCTTGGTGGTCGGCTATCGTTTGTGGGGTGGATGGCTGCACGCCAAGCTGGCCTTGGTCGGAGTTTTGCTGGCGCTGTTCATCGTCAGCGGCCGCATGCTCAAGCGCGCGGCGGCAGGCGGCTCGCTGCCATCGACGCGGAGTCTGCGTTGGTTCAACGAGCTGCCGGTGCTGGTCACGGTGGCGGTGATTTATCTGGTGCTGGCGAAGCCTTTTTGAATGCCCACTTTCCACAGCCGTTGAGCGTGAAATTGGCGCGACACTCTGCAAACGCAGGTGGTCTAGGATGACGGCATGACAAATCCCGGCGAAGGCGGTGCGGCCGCTAGCGGCACGCGAATCACCCCGGCACCCACGCCATTGCGTCGCGCCAAACGGCCGCGCTTGCCGCCGGGCCGTTTGACTGTCGATTGGCTGTTGACCCTGCTGGTCGAGGACGGGTGGCTGGAACCCAGCGTGGCAGTGCGCGCACGCGCCGCAGCGCGCGAGAACGCCGCCGACGCCGAGGTGCATCCGTTGATGGTGATCGGTGCCCTGAAGCTGGATCGTGCCGGCCGCATGAACGAACCGCTGGCGCTGGAGCCGATGACCGAGTGGTTGGCCGGCGTGTCCGGCTTGCCCTACGTGCGCATTGATCCGACCAAGATCGAAGTGCAGGCAATGACCGCGCTGGTATCGCAGGCCTATGTGCGCCGACATCGGATTCTGCCGATTTCGATGGACATGAATCGCATCGTGTTCGCGACCAGCGAGCCGATGGCGCTGGACTGGATGGCTGACTTGGCACCGGTGTTGCGGCGCGAGTTGCAGGTGGTGGTGGTCAATCCGCTCGACCTGCACCGTTATACGCTGGAGTTCTACGGGGTCTCGCGCTCGGTGCGAGGCATGCGCGATGCCGGCGTTGATGCCACCAGCAGCCTGCCGAGTTTCGAACAATTGGTTGAGCTGGGTCAGACCGGCGAGGTCGGTGCAGATGATCGCCATGTGGTCCATATCGTCGATTGGTTGTTGACCTACGCCTTCGATCAACGCGCGTCGGACATCCACCTGGAGCCACGTCGCGACCTGGGCAAAGTGCGCTTTCGCATCGACGGCATCCTGCAACAAGTGTTCGAGATGCCGACGTCGGTGATGGCCGCGGTGGTGAGTCGCATCAAGGTTCTGGGCCGCCTGGATTTGGCCGAACGCCGACGTCCGCAGGACGGTCGCATCAAGACCCGCTCGCCGGGTGGTCGCGAAGTTGAAATGCGCTTGTCGACCATGCCCACCGCGTTCGGCGAAAAATGCGTGCTGCGCATTTTCGATCCGGAAACCGCGTTGAAGCCGCTGGAAGCGCTGGGTTTCAGTCATCACGAAGCCGAAACCTGGGGCGAACTCGTCGAGCGACCCACCGGCATCGTGCTGGTCACCGGGCCTACAGGTTCGGGCAAAACCACCACGTTGTATTCGACCCTGAAACGTCTCGCCACCAACGAGGTCAATGTCTGCACGGTGGAAGACCCGATCGAGCTGATCGCGCCCGAGTTCAACCAGATGCAAGTCCATCAGCAGATCGGTCTGGACTTCGCCAGCGGCGTACGCACCCTGCTGCGGCAAGATCCCGACATCATCATGATCGGCGAGGTGCGCGATCTCGACACCGCACAAATGGCAGTGCAAGCCGCGCTCACCGGTCACCTGGTGCTATCGACCTTGCACACCAACGACGCGCCGTCAGCCATCACTCGTTTGCTCGACCTGGGCGTGCCGCATTACCTGATCGCCAGCACCCTGAACGGTGTGCTCGCTCAACGTCTGGCAAGAACCCTGTGCGTGAGCTGCAAAGCGCCACGGCCGCTCACCGCGCACGCATGGGAAAGCCTGCAACAAGTCGGCCTCGAACTGCCGAAACCGCCCAGCGAGCAAGGCCCGGTCGGTTGCCTCGACTGCCGCCGCACCGGTTTCAGAGGTCGCGTCGGCCTGTATGAATTGATGGTGGTCACCCCCGTCCTGCGCGCCCTGATCCGCCCCGACATGGATCTCGCCAACTTCACCCGCAACGCCCTGACCCAAGGCATGCGGACGTTGCGCTTGGCGGCGGCGGAAAAGGTGGCGCTGGGCCTGACGACGGTGGAGGAAGTGTTGGGGGTGTTGCCTTCGCGGGATGTGTGAGGTTTGGATTCGGTCTCGATGGACTGCGCTGAAAGCTCGCCAAGCTGAACCGTATTGCACACCCGTATACGTGATCCCGGCGCGCGCCTTGCGGCCTTTGACGCAAACACCAAGCTGATCGTCGTTCAACATGCGTGCAACGCACTGCAACTCCGCCGCCATCGATGCGCTCGTTACACCCCTATAGTTGAAGCGGTAACGAATACGCCGTTGTTTCCGCCGAGTATCAACGCGTGGCTGGCTCCAGAAAGGAGAGAACAAGTTCGCCCAAGTATTTGACGGCGAAACAAAAAACCTGATTGACGCCACCGAAAACCAATGTGAACATCCGGCGCTACACCCCGCTTTCGGGGTCTACTTGACGTTGGGCAGCGCAGTGAAGCCTTTCGCACACGTTGGAGAGAACGCATGAGCCGCTATGAAGCCCTCACCGCATCGCTGCTTTCGAGGAGCGAACCACGGGTCACGCTCACATTCAGCGAGCTTGACTCAATCGTTGGAGGGCTGCCGAAGTCCGCCAAGACCTATCCGGCCTGGTGGGCTAACAACAGCTCAAGCCAGCCTCATGCAAAGTCTTGGCTCGACGCTGGCCGACGTGCATCCCCGGACTTCAAGGCGATGCACGCCATATTCACCCTGGATGCGGCACTTGAAGATAGTGCAAGTGAGGGCGATGACACTTCAGAAGGGCAGCAAATCCTGTCTGAGTACGTCGAAAGCACCATCAGCCTCGAGCGTGACCTAGAAGATCACCTTGCCAATCATCTCGAGGCGCTAGAGCCGGGCCTCGTCCTCGTCGGCCGTCAGGAGACGACGCCAGTAGGAAGAATCGATCTCCTGGCCCGTTCCTCGACTGGGCAGACGGTTGTTATCGAACTCAAGGCTGGAGAAGCCCGCGATGCTGCGATTGGACAGATTGCACGCTACATTGGCTGGTACGCTCAAGCTGAGGGAAAGGGTCCGAGAGCAATCCTTGTCGCAGGCGGCTTCCCGCAGGCAGTCGTCTATGCGGCTTCTGCAATACCAGCATTGCGGCTAGTCACCTATCGGGTTTCGTTTGCCTTCGCTGATGCATCGCTGTAGCGCTCCCCAACTATGCGTTCAAGCGGACCGCGGGGAGAGGTTTCGATGTTTCCTGAAGCGTTGTCGGCCCGCGGCCGCTTAACGCGGCGTTGAGGCTGTAGAAAAACCCCTTTTCGCGACGCAGCTTCTCTTTTCTCGCCGTCACCAGCGATTTGATTTTGCTGTGAGCATGCCCGGCCAGGTGCCACTGAGGCGTTACCCCGACGCGCGGGGTCGTTTAGGCCTCGCCGGATGATCGATCCGGCCTTTTTTTGCCTCTCGGTTACGCCACGTTCCGCAACTTCGCCCACTTTTCGATGTTGTGGACCAAGGCGAACAGCTTCCATTGGCCATCGACCTTGGTTTTGCCGCGCAGGGTGAAGCGGTTGAGCCGCTTGTTGTGGCGGATGTTCGCGAACACGGGTTCGACGGTGGCGAAACGGCGGCCGTAGGCGGCGCGGCCGTGCGCGCTGTCGA
>JBQTGY010000161.1:0-25282 GCA_052390415.1 Pseudomarimonas sp.
GGAGCGACCAATGCCGCACCAACCTGAACCAGCGCGTTCGCGCCGCTTGTGTCACCCGACACCAGCCCGCATCATTCGTCCTGCAAAGTCGTTATGGCGACCGTTCAAGAACCGGGGGTGTCCTGGCTTCGACGGGGGTTGCGATGTCGACCGGAGCATGCCGAGGGGGCCGCTTTCCTCGTAAATCCAGCAGCAAACTTTTAGACGCCAACGACGACGTCTACGCACTGGCCGCTTAAGGCCTAGCCCCGAACCCGCTTGTGCCTGTGCTCGCGGATGTAGGGTCATTATCACGGGATCGATGGCTGTGGCGACCCGCCAAGAGCCGTCTAGATAAAAGCGGGTGTGGTTGACGGTGTGCCTCGCACGTTGTGTTGCCGTCCGCCGAGAACAAACAACGAGCTAAGCATGTAGCGCCGGAGATTGAGTGCTCTCGGACGGGGGTTCAACTCCCCCCACCTCCACCATCTCGAAGGGCCTCGGAGTCGTTTCCGGGGCCCTTTTTTTCGCAGTCAACCTTCTCGGCACGGCAGATCGTGATGGCACCGCCGAACTCGCGGTCAACGGGCTGGATGGATCGGCTCGAATCAATGGACCGCGGCACCCCATCTCACCCGAGCCGGCGCTGGGTCGAACTGCGGCGCAAAGGCGACAACTTCATGGACGCCTGCCGCCATGACTAATGTTTCGGTGCCAGACTCGTCCCTCGCGCCTGGCAATTGCAGATCGAATGAGCCCCGAAGTTCCCAACACCACGGATGGTGCGATGCGCCCCCTGCGCCACCCAACACTTTGGCGCGGGATCGGCTGGCTCATGCTTGCGGTCATCACGGTCGCCATGGCGATGCCGGCACCTGAGGTGGATCTGGCGATTGACCACGCCGACAAATGGGTCCACGTGTTTGCCTTCGCGGTACTGGGGGGCTGGAGCGCACAACTCTATCCGCCCTCACCCGCGCTGGTTCGCCGCGGATTGGGTTTATTGGCGTTCGCGGCGGGCACCGAACTGATGCAAGCCATCATTCCCTGGCGCAGCGCCGACTGGGGCGATCTGACCGCGGATGCCTTTGGCGTCGGGTTAGGACTGCTGTTGGCGTTCGGGCCCGCTGGTCGCGGTCTTTTGCGAGTCGAACGATTGCTGCGTCCAACCACGTGACGTCAGCAAGACACCCATGGACGAATCAGAAGCAACCGCGCATTGAGCGCAGACTTCCCTCACCCATGCTCGACCTGATGCGGACCTCTTTCGATCCGGCCGGCAGCAGATCACTCAAAACACGATGAACCGCGACCAGAAGTCGCAAAAGGTTTTGCGGTAGTCGTTGATCTCGGCACGTGTCACCACATCCAGGTCGATGGCGACATCACGAGCGGCATTGCGCATCGGCCAGATCGGGTCAGTGCCACCATTGGGGTCGCCGCTGGTCGCGAAACGTGTCCAGTAACGCTGAACTTTTTGACTGAGTTCAATTTGCGCGGCATTGAAACTTGCGCCTGGACCGAACACGAAGCCAATCTCGGCGCCGTGGAATGCACCCAAGGCGGCCGCCTGGGCGAATATGTGGGTATACACATAGCGATACACCGGCTGACCGGCGTTGGCGTGTTTGAGGGAAAACGCACGCGCCGGGCAGGCAAAACCGATGTCGTCATACAGATCGGCCAAGGCCAGCGTAGGTGTGGCGTAATTGCTGGCGGGATACAAGGCCAAGGCTTGGCTGGCAACCTGCGGAATCTGTTGATTGACGATTGCTTCGTACTGGGCGACGGTCTGCGGCTGCAGCGTCGGGCCCAACAACGTCGTCATCTCGTCGGCGTTGATGCCGACGATCAACGGGACTTGCGCCGCCGTGCCATTCGCCAGGGCGACTCCCGGCGCCACGGGCAACGCGAAATCGTCATCGACGTGGCCGAAATTCTCGCCCTCACGACCGATGCCGATGCTCGGCTGCGTGACGTCAATCAAGCTCTGCCAATCGATGCTGCGCATGCAGGCCTTGCGGTCGGTGCTACTGGCGCAACCGGCATTGAAAACCACGCGTTCACCCTGCGAATAGGCCGCCGCTTGAGTCGCGCTCGCGGTGTCGAGCTGCGGCAAACTCACCGGGCAGGCGCCACTCTGGATGATGGCGCGATGAAACAGACCGCTTGCCGCGGGACTGGCCATCAGCGCGCAGACCGAGCGACCACCGGCCGACTCGCCAAAAATAGTGACCCGCCGCGGATCGCCACCGAAGGCGGCGATGTTGTCGCGCACCCACTTCAATGCCTCGATCTGATCGAGCAGGCCGTAATTGCCGGCGGTCGGATGGTCGGGCGCTTCGCCGGCGAACTCGCGCATGGCCAGAAAGCCCAGTGGACCCAGTCGATAATTGATCGAGACGGCGACCACACCGTCGTCTGCGAGCACCGCATTGTCATAAACCAGGCGTCCATCGCTGAGGCGGGTTTCCGCGGCCGAACCTTGGGTCAGCCCACCACCGTGAATCCAGACCATGACCGGCAAGCCGCCCGCAGGCACCTGCACAGGCGCAGAGACGTTGAGTTGCAGGCAGTCCTCGCTGCGCGGTCCCAGATCGGATTGCGCAATGCCCTCGCCGACTGCATTTTGTGCGCAGGAGGGGCCGCGCGAAAAAGCGCGTAGCACACTGGCGCGTGGCAGTGCCGGCTGCGGGGCGCGCCAACGCAGATTGCCCAGCGGAGGCGCGACATAGGGGATCGCCAGGTAACGCGTCTGCGCACCTTCTACCCGGCCTTCCACGATGCCCTCGCGAGTCGCAACCACAGCCGCGGGGGGCGGTGTGGACAGCAGCACCTGCAGGGGTCGATCACCGCGAATGAACTGTCCGCCGACACCGAACGGGTAGCTCATGGCCAAGGCCGCCCGGTTGAATGTCACGTCATTGCGCGGCGTGATCAGCGTGATCGACGCATCGCCGGCTGGACTCAATACCAGTGGCTGGCTTGGGCATTGCCGGCAGTATCCGCGCGCAAATCGCAGCATCGGCCCGAGTTCACTGACCTCAGGCGCATGACCCGCAAACGCCCAGCGCGGCTTGCCTGCGGCGTCGTAGACATACAGCGTCGAGAACGCAACCGCCGTGCCATTGACGGGGAATCGATAGGTAATCAGCCCCCAACCGCGATCGACCTCGCCGGCATACCAACTGCCTGACAACGCCGACTCCGCAATCGCGACAGCCGGTAACAGGGGTTCCAGGCACCATCGATTCGACTGCCCATCGATGACAAAGCGCACGTCGAATAGTTGGGTGGCACCGGGTCGGGCGCTGCCGTCGCCGCAGTCCGACACATTCGTGATCTGCCGAATCTCAAACCCTGAATAGCGTTGGTGTATCGACGGCAGCGCGTTGGCGCTGGCGCGGTATTCGATCAGTTCGCCCACGGCCGTATTCGCGACGATAGAGGCATCGATCAAATACCAGATCGGTTCACCCGCACTGTCGAACGAGAACAACCCGCCGACCAAACGGTCGCCCACGATCTGCCAATCCATGCCGTGGCCGTCGCGGGTGCGGTCAAACCACGCGCCACTGGTAGGCGCAGCGTGGGTGGTTGCGGTCAAGAACAGCAGCGAGGCGAGGATCAAAATGCGCACAGAGAGTTCCGGCGAGGGGATGGCAGTTGCTTTAACGCTGGGGATTGTGAGGCGTTGACGGGTGGCAGCAGCGATTACCTTGAAATCAGCGGAACACGTTCGCGTGCCGCGGGCGCCTTCGCCTCGCTCGGTCCGCACTACCAAAGCGTGCGGGGGTGAGTTGCGCGGCTAGAATGCTTGTGCCGGGGTCCATGGGCACATTCAATCATCGCCTGGATCACGCTCCCGTTACGTTACGTCATCCATTGCCGAGAATTCGCCATGTCGCCAGTCGTGCCGCGCTTCACGTGCTTGCTCACCCTCGCCATGCTGTGGATCGCCGCGACGCCCGTCGCCAACGCGCAGTCGATCTACGAACCCTACAGCAGCGAGCGGCTGGCCAGTTTGCAGGCCGAAGGCAAGACCGTGCTGGTGGATGTTTTTGCCGATTGGTGCCCCACCTGTCGTGCGCAATCGATCGTGCTGGATGCGGCCCTGCGTGAGCCACGTTATGCAGACCTGGCGAAACTCAAGGTGGATTGGGACGATCAGCGCGACGCTGCACGCGCCTTGGGTGCGCCTCGGCAGAGCACCCTGCTGCTGTTTCGCGGTGGCAAGCGGCTAGCCTTGTCGGTTGCCGAAACCGGCGATGCCAAGCTGCGCGAGTTTCTGGACAAGGGGGTGAACGCAACCGGCGTGCAGGCTCCGAAAGCCAAGTAAGACTTGGCATGGAATCCTCCCTGCCCGGCTTGGCGACCCTGGGGCTGGCGTTTGTCGCCGGTTTGCTCACCACCTTGAATCCCTGTGTGCTGCCGGTATTGCCCATGGTGGCCGCCTCCGCAACCGGCCGCAGTCGCTGGGGCCTGGTCACGCTGATCGTGGGGCTCGCGCTGACGTTCACCGTGATTGGCGTGGCGCTGGCGAGCAGCGGTCAGTTGTTCGGACTGGATGACCGCAGCCTGCGACCCGCCGCCGGCGTGTTGATGGCGGTGATCGGACTGATCCTGTTGAGCGAGCGATTGCGCGCCGCGCTGGCAAGGATCACCGGCGTGTTGGGCAATGCAAGTGGCAATGCACTGACGCGCATCCGCAGCGATCACCCCGCTGCGCAGTTTGGCGTTGGCATGTTGATGGGTGTGGCCTGGAGCCCCTGCGTCGGTCCGACCTTGGGCGCGGCGATTGGTTTGGCTGCAAGTGGCGGCGGAACCACCGGCGCGGCGATGGTGATGAGTGTCTTCAGTGTCGCCGCGGTGCTGCCGTTGGCGATCGTTGGCTTACTGGGTCGCGGCCTGGTTGAACGCCATCGAAATTCATTGCTGCGGGCCGGCGATGCCGGCCGCACCTTGATGGGCTGGAGTTTGCTGGTGATTGGCTTGCTGGTTGTCAGCGGCATCGACAAGTGGTTGGAAGCACAATTCCTGGTGCTGATGCCCGAGTGGCTGGTGGCGCTGACGACGCGTTACTGACGCATTTGCGACGGCATTTCTGGGCAGGTCGTTGCGACCCACCGACTTCGTCAAACACTGCCTTCGTCAGTCTTCGATGAAGCGCACGCGCCGGGTGATGCCACAGGTCAACTCGTAGCCGATGGTGCCGGCCGCCGCCGCGACTTCTTCAACCGCCAATCCTTTGCCCCAGAGCACAACCGCATCACCGACCTTGGGGTTGGCGACACTGCTCAAGTCAATCGCCAACAGGTCCATCGACACTCGGCCCACCGTACGCGCGCGTTGACCATTGACCAACACCGGGGAGCCGGTCGGGGCGTGGCGTGGATAGCCGTCCCCATATCCCATCGCTGCAATGCCGATGCACATGTCGGTGGGCGCTGCGAAACTGCCGCCATAACCCAGCCGTTCGCCCTGATTCAGGCGATTGATGGCGATCAGACCGGTCGACAGCGTCATCGCCGGTTGCAAGCCGAAACTCGACGCCGGCCGATCATCCACCACCGACAGGCCATACAAAGCGCCACCCGGCCGTACCCAATCCGCGTGCGAGGTCGGCCAACCCAACACCGCGGCCGAGTTCGCCAACGAACGTTGACCAGGAAGATCACGTGTGGCTTCGGCGAATACAGCGATTTGTTCGGTGGTGGTGGCGGCCGTAAATTCATCGGAACGGGCAAAGTGGGTCATCAGCACGATGTCGGGCGCGACGTTGGGCAAGGCCCGTAACCTTGTATAGGCATTGACGGCATCACCGGGCGCAAACCCCAACCGGTGCATGCCGCTGTCAATCTTCAACCAGACGCGGATCGGTGAGGCGATCCGATCTGCCTCCAACAAACGTAGTTGCGAGACGTGATGGACCACCGTATCCAGCTGTAACTGGCGTAGCAGCGGCAGATCGGCGGCTTCGTCGATGCCCGACAGCAGCACGATGCGTTGCGAAAGGCCGGCCGCTCGCAAACGTTGTGCATCCGAGATGGCCGCCACCCCGAACGCATCCGCCCCATTCAAGGCGTGGGCGACGCGCTCCAGGCCATGCCCGTACCCATCGGCCTTGACCACCGCCAGCACCTTCGAAGTGGGCGCAACCCGTCGCACCTGCGCCAGGTTGGCACGTAACGCATCAAGATGGATGGTGGCGACGGTGGGTCGAGACATGCGAACAGGAGGTCAGTGGAAACGGATGGCCAGTGTGGCCAGCGCGACGAGTAGTTTGCGGGCGATGTGTGGCGAAATGCGGGCAAGCAGCAAGCGATCCCGTTTCCATCAAACAACAGCAGCAACGGCCTCAACACGGAGGCGCAGAAAACGCGCAGGGACGCAGAGAAAAGCGAGAGTCGGAGAAGCAAGTGCCGGGCTGCGAATTCGTCTGACTCTGCGAACCTCTGCCTCCTCTGCGCCTCCGCGTTGAAGATGTTTGCTCTCTGGAACCTTGCAGATCAGTCCGTTTGCTCCTCGCCCGCTGAACTGCAACGGCGTGCGGAAGGTTTCTACTCGAACGACCCGCCATAACTCGACGAGGTGTGGTTGTCGAACAAGGTGAATTGGCCGTGGAAGGCGAGTTTGAGCATGCCGGTGGGGCCGTTGCGGTGTTTGCCGATGATGATCTCGGCCAGGCCCTTGTCGGCGGAATCCGGGTGGTAATACTCGTCGCGGTAGATGAAGACGATCAGGTCCGCGTCCTGCTCGATGGCGCCGGATTCGCGCAAGTCGGCCATCACCGGGCGTTTGTCGGTACGCGATTCCAGTGAGCGGTTGAGCTGCGACAACGCAATTACCGGCACATTGAGTTCCTTGGCCAAGGCCTTCAAGGAACGGGAGATCTCGGAAATTTCGGTCGCTCGGTTTTCCTTGCTGCCTGGCACCTGCATCAACTGCAAGTAGTCGATGACGATCAGACCCAGATCGTGTTCGCGTGCCAGCCGTCGCGCCCGCGAGCGCAGTTCGGTCGGTGACAGCGCGGGGGTGTCATCAATGAAAATCTTGGCCTCGTTCAACAAACTGATCGAGCTGCTGACGCGGCTCCAGTCCTCGTCTTCCAGTTGACCGGTGCGCAGGCGTTGCTGGTTGATACGACCCAAGGAAGAAATCAATCGAAAGGCCAACTGCGAGGACGACATTTCCATCGAGAAGACAGCCACAGCCTTCTTGGTCTTGATCGCCGAGAACTGGGCGATGTTGAGCGCCAGCGCGGTTTTACCCATTGCCGGGCGTGCCGCCAGAATGATCAGATCCGAAGGCTGCAAACCTGCTGTGCGCTCGTCGAATTCGGTGAAACCGGTTTCCAGGCCAGTGACCACGCCCTTGGCGTCGTAACGCTCCTGCAGGATGCGGAACGTGTCTCGCAACGCCGCTTTCATGCCGACGAAGCCCTTGCGGCCACGCATGCCGGCTTCCGCAATTCGGAACACGGCTTGTTCGGCGGACTCGAGCACGTCGCGACTGGCTCGCCCTTCCGGCTGAAAGCCGTCGTTCGCAATCTGCGTGCCGACGTCGATGAGCTGCCGCAGGATGGATTTCTCGCGCACGATGTCGGCGTACGCAATGATGTTTGCGGCGCTCGGCGTGGTGCTGGCCAACTCGATGACATAACCCGCGCCGCCGACCTGCTCACTCAGGCCTTGCGCCTCGAACCACTCACCCAAGGTGACCGCGTCGCTGGGCTGACTCTTTTCGCTCAAGGTGCCGATGGCGCGAAAAATCAGCTGGTGATCACGCCGATAGAAGTCTTCCTCGCGCAGTTTGTCGGCCACCTTGTCCCAGGCTTCGCGCGACAACATGAGCCCACCCAACACCGCTTGTTCGGCGTCGATGGAATGCGGCGGAATACGCAGCGAATCGCTGCGCTCAAGTCGGCGGGGAGCGGGAAAAACGGCGGCCATCAAGCGGTCCGAAGTGGTTGATTAGCATGATCAGCAGGGAGGATCCGCTGTGGCGGATGACGGCAGCGCTGCGCTGATACCAGCCTCCCGAGCGCGAACCGGGCCACGCATGATACGGAGCCGAAGCGAGTGACGGTATGCACATCTCTGTGGATAAGCTGGGGAGAGACGGGGGACAGCCAGTGGTAACACCCGTCATAGGTGTTTGCAGTCTCAGGCGCTGCGACGCTCTCGCCAGCAAATCACCATAACAATGCTTCAACGCGGAGGCGCAGAGAACGCATCGGGACGCAGAGGAAAAACGAAAAACAAGAGTTGCTCTCCGGGACAGGAGATCGCGGTTCCATGCGAACCTCGGCGTTCTCCTGCGCCTCCGCGTTGAAAACATTGCGCCTTTGCCGCTGCCAAGACACCACGTTTGCTCGGCAGCACCTCAACAGCAACCGCATGCAGATGACTCCTACATGCCGCAGCCACCCGTCAGCGATTGCAAAACGCAAACGGGCACCCGAAGGTGCCCGTCCGTGTGCAGCGAACTACGTTGAATGTTGCCGCTAGTGGACTGTAACGGACCAATCGAAAGTAGCTCGCGCGGTCTGGCCGCGCTGGGCTTGCTCCTCACTCCGCCAATCGCTTTGGCGATTGGCCTCGCTCCGGAGCGGCGTCCATCCCGCCCATCCCGTCGCGATCCCAATTCCGCTTGATCCGTTACAGCCCACCAGTGTCAGCCGAGCGGGATCACGCTTCCGGAACGATGGTGACCTTGACCGTGGTCTCGATATCGGCGTGCAGGTGAACCAGCACGTCGAATTCGCCGGTACGGCGCAGCGGGCCTTCGCCCATCACCACTTCCGACTTGTTCAATTCAAAGCCAGCAGCAGTGAACGCCTCGGCGATGTCGCGCGGCCCGACGGAACCGTACAACTTGCCTTCGGTCGACGCATTGGCGGCGATGGTGACCGCTTGGCCTTCCAGCTTGGCGCGACGACCCTCGGCACCACCCAACAACTCGGCGGCCTTCTTTTCGTAGTCGGCGCGGCGCTGCTGGAACTCGGCGATGTTGGTCGCTGTGGCCGGTACCGCCTTGCCCTGCGGAACCAGGAAGTTGCGGCCGTAACCCGGCTTCACCTTGACCTTGTCACCGAGGTTGCCGAGGTTGGTGACTTTTTGCAGAAGAATCAGATCCACGATGTCTCTCCGTATTCGTTAGCAGGCGGTCTGCCCGCAACGCGATGGCTGTCCGAACGGACTTGGGAATTGGCGGGCCTTTGGCCCGCCGAAATCACTGTAAGGCGGGCCTTGGCCCACCGTTTCTCGCGAGCACCGCTCCGCAAATGCGAGACCGATGCCATCAAACGCAGCGGCGGGCCAAGGCCCGCCCTACGCAAAATCAGTGGCTATCGCAGTACGGCAGCAGAGACAGGAAGCGCGCGCGCTTGACTGCGGTCGCCAGCTGACGCTGATAACGCGCCTTGGTGCCAGTGATGCGCGACGGCACGATCTTGCCGGTTTCGGTGATGTACTGACGCAAGGTCACGAGGTCTTTGTAGTCGACTTCGACGATGCCTTCGGCGGTGAATTTGCAGAACTTGCGGCGGCGGAAAAATTTGGACATGGGTGTGTTTCCTGGTCAGACGAGATCAAGTAGTTCGAATCAAGCGGCTTCGTCGGTGACGGATTCGTTGGAATCGTCATCACGGCGGCGACGCTCGGGCTTCTCGTCCTTGGTCTTCATGATGATGCTCTGCTCGGTCACCGCTTCATCGCGGACAATGACCAAGTGGCGCAACACGGCGTCGTTGAAACGGAAGCCGGAAACCAGCTCGTCCAACACGACTTGGCCGCATTCGATATTCATCATCACGTAGTGCGCCTTCACCAGATTCTGGATCGGGAACGCCAACTGCCGGCGGCCCCAATCTTCCAGACGGTGGATCACGCCCTTGTCGCCTTCGATCAGCGACTTGTAGCGCTCGATCATGGCAGGCACCTGCTCACTCTGGTCAGGGTGGACCAGAAACACGATTTCATAGTGACGCATGGATTGTCCTTGTGGATGTCGGGTGGCAACGCCACCTGGCAGCCTCCCGACGACCGCAGAATGCGGATGCGGTGAGGCAAGAGCCCCCGCCAACGGGCGCAGGGGACCGCCGATGATAGGGGGCGAATGCGTAGCTGGCAAGCGCAGCGAAGTTTCACCTGCGCTTGTACGAGCGGCGCAAGCCCCGAAGCATCTGGCACGGAGGCACAGTTTTCGCGGCTTCCGCCGCTACCACAAAAGTAAAAGCGTGGGTTGCAGACTCCTTGATCTGACTCAGCGACTAATCCTGCTTCTGCAACTCCGCAACCCATCCATCCACCTGCTTCTCCAGCACGCTCAAAGGCACCGATCCCGTTCCCAACACGACATCGTGAAAGTCCTTGAGGTTGAAGCGTTCTCCCAGGGCTTTCGAAGCCCGTTCCCGCAACTCGGAAATCTTCAGCTGGCCGATCTTGTAGGCGAGCGCTTGTCCGGGCCAGACGATGTAGCGGTCAATCTCGTTCACCACGTCCTGTTCGGTCTTTGCAGCATTCGCCATGAAGTAGTCGATGGCCTGCTGGCGGCTCCAGCCCTTGCTGTGCAGACCCGTGTCAACCACCAACCGAACTGCCCGCCACATGTCGTAGGTCAGCTGTCCAAAACGATCATAGGGATCGTCGTACAGACCCATCTCGTAGCCGAGGCGCTCGGAATACAGCGCCCAACCTTCCCCGTAGGCAACGATGTAGGCCACCTTGCGGAACATCGGCTGTTCGGGCAACTCCAGTGCGCTCGCGAATTGATAGTGGTGACCCGGCACAGCCTCGTGCAGTGAAAGCGCCATCATTTCCCACGTGGGCCGGGTCTCAGGCTTGTACAGATTGACGTAGTAATAACCCGCGCGCGAACCGTCCAGCGCGCCACCCTGGTAATACGCGGTGGTCGTGTCCGGCGCGCTGGCAGCGGGGATCGACCGCACGCCATAGGGCATGCGCGGCATCGTGGTCACGTTGAAGACCTTGATCAATTCGGGATCGATGCGTTTGGCAACATCGCGATAGGTCTGCAGCAGTGCTTCAGGCGTGGCCTCAAAAAACTTTGGATCGCTGCGCAGATGGGTGAAGAACGCGGGCAGATCGCCTGCAAACTTCACTTCTTCACGGATCTTCTCCATTTCTGCGCGGATGCGTGCGACTTCCTTCAGGCCGATGTCGTGAATCTCATCCGGGCTGAGCGAGGTGGTGGTGTAAAAACCGGCGCGCTGTGCGTAAAGCGCTTTGCCGTCCGGCAAGGAACTGGCGGCGACATTTTCGCGGCAGGCCGGCAAGTAGGTCTTGGTGAAGAACTCATGGAAGCGCTGATAGGCGGGCAGCACCACCTCGCTGATGGCCGCGCGACCCGCAGCGCTGAGTTCAGCTTGTTGTTCGGCGTTGACTGACGCCGGAAACTTGGCGAACGGCTTCCAGAAGCGGCTTTCTTCGGCGCTTTTGGCAAGCTGTCCCTCGATCTGCGCACTTACCCGCTGCATCACCACTTTCGGCGGCACGTGGCCAGACTCGATGCCCGCCTGCATCAAGGCGATGGTCTGATCCATGTAGGTGCCGAATCCACGCATACGCGCGATCCAGTCCTGATAGTTCTGCGCGTTTTCAAAGCGCAGCAACTCCAGAATCTCGTCAAAGGTCTGAATACCGCCGCGTTGGTTGATCGGGGTGCGTTCCGGATGAAACGCCTGCTCCGCGATGGATTGTTCCAACTGCCACGCGAACACGTCGTAGTTCAGCTGGTCACGGGGCTTGATCGCGCTGCGATCAATGGCTTTGAGCGCCTTCAGCGCGTCGCGGGTGGCGGAGTAATCGGCTTCGATGGCTGCCGCGCTCAAATCCGGCAAGCGTTGGTTGAAGCGATTGTCACCGAGATAGGTCGCCCCGAGCGGGTCGCGTTGCAGACCACGCTCCCATTCACTGGCGAACAACGCGTTGAGCGCTTCGGTGGGAGTGGCTTCAGGCGCGGCTTTGGCAGCGAATGCAGCGAGTAACAGCGCGACAGCGAACAGGCGCATGAGTCATCCCGGCGGTTGAGAGTCCGTCGAGTCTATCCAACCCGCCGCGGGACGGGCACCCTATCGTGTGGATGGATGCGCTGACCTGTGCCGCAGATGCGGCGGTCGGTCAGTCGGGTTTGGTCGTGAAACTCTCGCCGCAGCCACATTCCGCCGCTGCATTCGGATTGCGAAACACGAACTCGTGGTTCAAGCCGCGTCGTACAAAGTCTATCTGGGTGCCGGCGACCAAGGGCAGACTGTTGGCATCGACCACGATGCGCACGCCGTCTTGCTCGAACACGCTGTCATCCGCATTCACTTGCTCGGCAACGTCCACGAGGTAGCCCCAGCCCGAACAGCCAGTGCGTTTGACGCCGAGCCGAAATCCCGCCGCCGTTTCGCGGCCACTCAGATATTGGCGAACACGCTCGTGCGCGGTGGCGGTGAGTTGAATCGACATCATGGACCCCGTTGACTGGCGGTGAGGACGCGCGCAAGGGTGTCGCCATTGCATCGCCCCGCATCTACACCCCATGTTTTATCATGCGCGCTCAATTTCAAGTGCAGAGCGCAGATTCAACACGGTCGATCCGGCCGGAATCCGCGTCATCCGCCCATCTTCGGAGCAAAGCTATGACCGTGGTCAGCGTCCAACAGGCGCTGTCGGGCGAACTCGTCGCCGGCAGTGAAGTCAGCGTGCGCGGCTGGGTGCGCACCCGGCGCGATTCCAAGGCCGGCCTTTCATTCGTGAATGTCAGCGATGGCTCCTGCTTCGCAGCCATCCAGGTCGTGGCCCCGGCGGCGTTGGCCAACTACGAGTCCGAGATCAAGCGTTTGAGCGCGGGGTGTTCGGTGGTCGCAACGGGCGTGCTCACGCCTTCGCAAGGTCAGGGGCAGGCGTTCGAGTTGGCCGCGTCCACCCTCGAGGTGATCGGTTGGGTCGAAGATCCAGAGACCTATCCGATCCAGCCCAAGGCGCATTCGCTGGAATTCTTGCGCGAGGTAGCGCACCTGCGCCCGCGTACCAATCTGTTTGGCGCGGTCACCCGCATCCGTCACTGTCTGGCCCAGTCCGTGCATCGCTTCTTTCACGAGAACGGTTTTTATTGGGTCAATACACCGATCATCAC
This sequence comes from Pseudomarimonas sp., assembly GCA_052390415.1. Classification (GTDB taxonomy): domain Bacteria; phylum Pseudomonadota; class Gammaproteobacteria; order Xanthomonadales; family Xanthomonadaceae; genus JANNWF01. The sequence continues at coordinate 13,126 of JBQTGY010000161.1, forward strand.
CACGTCCGACGCTGAAGGCGCTGGCCAGATGTTTCGTGTGTCGACGCTGGATGCCGCCAACCCGCCGCGCGATGCGTCCGGAGGTGTGGATTTCGGCCGTGACTTCTTCGGCAAGGAGACGTTTCTGACGGTCTCCGGCCAGCTCAATGTCGAGGCGTATTGCCTTGCCTTGTCCAAGGTCTACACCTTCGGCCCGACCTTTCGCGCCGAAAACTCGCATACCACGCGCCATCTGGCCGAGTTCTGGATGATCGAGCCGGAAGTCGCGTTTGCCGACCTGACCGCCAATGCCGATCTTGCCGAGGCATTCCTGAAATACATCTTCCGCGCCGTACTGAACGAGCGCGCCGATGACATGGCCTTCATTGCCGAGCGTGTGCAGAAGGATGCGGTGACGCGTCTGGAAACGTTCATCACCCAGCCCTTCGAGCGCATTCACTACAGCGAGGCCGTGCGCCTGTTGCAGCAGTCCGGACAGAAATTCGACTATCCGGTCGAGTGGGGTCTGGATCTGCAAACCGAACACGAACGCTGGCTGACCGAACAGCACGTCGGCCGCCCGGTGGTCGTGATGAACTACCCGGAGCACATCAAGGCCTTCTACATGCGCCTGAACGACGACGGCAAAACCGTTGCCGCGATGGATGTGTTGGCGCCGGGCATTGGCGAAATCATCGGTGGCAGCCAGCGTGAAGAGCGTCTGGACGTGCTCGACGCGCGCATGGCGCAGTTCGGGCTGGATGCGCAGCATTACGGCTGGTATCGCGACTTCCGCCGCTACGGCAGCGTGCCGCATGCGGGGTTTGGATTGGGTTTCGAGCGGCTGGTGGTGTATGTGGCTGGGCTGTCGAACATTCGCGATGCAATTCCGTACCCGCGCGCGCCGGGGGTGGCGGAGTACTAAGTCGGGAGAGCGGATGCGGCACTCAAGACCAAGCTTCCGCAAGACTCGAACCCTCACCCCAACCCCTCTCCCGGTGGGAGAGGGGCTCTAAAGGCACCGACTCAACATGTCTCTGGGCCCCATGTTTCTGCTGCTGTTCGCCACTGGTCTCGGCATCACCGGCATCAGCGGCTATCTGATCTTTGGTCCCTTGACCTACCGGCAAAGCTGCGACCACGGCATCCGTGTGGGCAGTCATGCGTTTGCGCCCACGTTCCTGCGCTGGATACTGGGTGGCGGTTTTCGCGCCACGCGTAACCGATCGATCACCGGTCTTGCCACGCCGGCGCAAATTCTGGCGTGGTGCACGGTGGTTGGTGCTGCCCTCTCTGGTGTCTTGCTGGTGCCCTATGTCTTCTGACTTCAAAACCAACGTGGATTCTCACTCGACCACTCAGTGGTGGCTGCGGTTGCTGGGCAACACATTGATCTGGGCGCGGCTGCAAGTACGGGAATCGGGCACTGCCGAAGTCTTCGATTGTGATGCGCGCCAGCTGCCTTACGACAGTGAAGACTCGGCGCGAGCGGCGTTGCTGGATGCCGAGTTCGTGGCACTTGATGGGTTGGACGGCGAGGACGCCGCGCAGATGGGTCTGCACCTGGAAACATTGCGGCCACCCGCCGGCGAAGGCATTGAAGCCCTGCGCGAACAAATGATTCAGACCCTGTCGATCGAGCCTTTCCGCGGCAGGCACTGAGCATGTACTTGCCACGACGTTTCGCTGAAACCGACCTCGCCGAACTGGATGCGCTGTTCGCGCGCGACGCCTTCATCACCCTGATTTCGGTGGCCGACGGTGAACCCTTCGCCAGTCACCTGCCGGTGCTGTATTCGCGCGTCGATGAGGCGATCCAGATCCGCGGTCATTGGGCACGCCCCAATCCACAGGTCGGACACACGGGACCCGCATTGCTCATCGTGCATGGGCCACATGCCTATGTGTCGCCGAGTTGGTACACCCAGCCGGAGGATCGCGTTCCGACCTGGAATTACGCGGTCGCCCATCTCAAGGGGCAGCTGATCACGACCGACGACATCGAAACCAAGCGTCAGATCGTCAGCGATCTGTCGGCCTACTACGAACGCGGGGTTGGTTCGTCGTGGCAACCGCAACATGGACACCCGGAGTTCGAACCGGAGCTTACCGCCATCGTCGGTTTCGTTTTTGAGGTCAGCGCCATCGCGATGAAGTTCAAGCTCAATCAGCATCATCCTGCGGCCGATGTGCGAGGCGCGGTGAACGGCCTGCGCAGAGTTGGCCGACCCAATGAACATGAAGTCGCGGATCTGATGGCCGATCGCCTTGCCCGCCGCAATGGAGAAGCACCCGCATGAATCTCGACCTGTTCGGCAAACACGCCTTGGTATGTGGCGGTTCCGATGGCATCGGCCGCGCAAGCGCGCATGAATTGGCGCTGCTCGGCGCCAACGTCACCTTGCTGGCGCGCCGTGAAGACCTGTTACGTGAAGTCGCCGCCGCCCTGCCCCGTCCCTACGACACCCAGCAACATGGCTGGATCGCGGTGGACGTGAGCGATACGCAGACCCTGCGCAGCAAGGTGGAAGCGGTGGTTGGTGCGAACCCTGTCCAGATCTTGATTCACAACAGCGGTGGCCCGGCTGGCGGGCCATTGGCCAATGCCACAAGCGAGTCGTTGCTGGCGGTGTTTCAACAACACCTGATTGCGGGTCACGTGTTGATGCAGGCGCTATTGCCAGGCATGCAGGCAGCGCAGTTCGGCCGCATCGTCAACATCATCTCGACTTCGGTGAAAGAGCCGCTGGCGGGTTTGGGGGTTTCCAATACCATCCGCGGCGCGGTGGCTAGTTGGAGCAAGACGCTGGCCAGTGAATTGGCACCGCATGGCATTACCGTCAACAACGTGTTGCCAGGATTCACCGCCACCTCGCGCTTGAGCGGTTTGATCCAAGCCGCCGTGGCTTCGTCCGCGCGCACTGCGGACGAAGTGGCTGCCGGGATGCGCGCGACCGCGCCGATGGGTCGATTTGCTGATCCTTCTGAGCCGGCCGCAGCAATTGCATTCTTGTGTTCGCCGGCGGCGGCTTATATCACCGGCATCAATGTGCCGGTGGATGGTGGGCGGACGCGCTCGTTGTAGGGACGCGTTGGATTCCACACCAGCGGCCGCGCGGAAGCGCTGCCCTCCCTGAGCAGCGCTGCGGTTGAAAAGAGCGGCCCTGCGCTCTTCGGAGGGCGCCGCGCCTGCGGCGCTACCCATCCGATGCGATAACGCTACTCCGCCACGCCCACCGAAAACTCGCCCAACTCCACCCACTCGTTACCCGATGACTCCAGTCGACGGGTGATGGCCTCGCGGCTGCCACCGTTTTTGCCGAATTCGGTTTCGAACTCGATCTGCACGGTGACCGGTCCGGTCAGGCTTTGACGGCGGTCGCCAAAGTAGTGCGCACGCACGCGATACGTACCGGGTAACGGACGCGCGATGCTGTAAACCTCGGGGCCATACCCTTGGGTGAAGTCATTGCTGACATGGCCACCGCTCTTGGAGCGGTTCTGCCCATAGTAGGTCTCTTCGCCGCTGGGATCGGTGACCCAGAGGTCAATGTCGCTGTTGTCGGCATCCCAACTCATGCTCACCCGCAGGCCCAGGCTCAAGCCATCCAACAGACCCATTGGTATGCCGAGCGCTTGCACGGCACGCAAGCCGTTCGGTCCAGATGCATCGGTCGCCAGCAGATCGTTGATCTCGTGCAAAGCGATGACTTCGATACCCGGAAAGCGTCCATGCCATTCGCCGCTGGCAACCTTCCATAGCAGCTGCACGGCGCGGGCGATGTCGGGCGTGGATTGCCGCGCCAAGGCCAAGGCGAGATCGCGGTAGCTTTGCGGCTCTTCCGGGCGTTGTTGCAGCGCGGATTCGAACTGCCCCACAGCCAGCGCGTAATCACCCCATTGCGCCAAGCGATACGCCAACACACGGGTCAGTGCGGTGTTCTCGCTGTCGAGTTCGGCGATGTTGGATAACACCCGCTGCGCCAATGCGGGTTGTTTGGCCTGATCGCGCAGGAAATCCGCGACGTCAATGAAAAATGCGGGCGCAGTGCCATGAGCTTTCCGCTGAGTCAGATACGCCTGGTAAGGGTCGCTGGCACCGCGAATCGCGTCGAGGTAGGGCGTATCAGGATTCCATCCAGCCAGTTGAATGCGGCCGGGTGCAGGTTCGGTTTGGGTGTCAGAAGCGATGCCGTCGATGAGTTTGGCGGACTCCTGATCGGAATCGGCGGCTCGCCCTGCCATCGCTTCGGCAGCGACTGGCGCAGAGGGGGCTGGTGGTGCAGCAACCACAGGCGGGGCGCGCAATTCGACCTCCTCCAAGCGTCTTGCGCGTGGCGGCTCGGGAGCATCCTCACGGGTGGGAGAACCGGTCACCGCGACCCGATCCGCACCTGCTCCGTCAGCGACAGCATCATCCCCAGGCTGAGCGGCTATCGATAGCGCTGCCGTCGGCAACTTCAAGCGCTGCGTGCGCAAACGATCCACCTCCACCATCAGCAATCCCGCTTCACGCTCCCACAGGCGTCTGCTCGCGGCGTCCGCGCCTTCATTCGCCCAACGCGCCACCAAGGCTTGGCTGTGTTTACTGAGTCGTGCAGCGTCTCGTGCTGCCGCACGAATCTGCTTGCTGACCACATCGGATTGTTGTGGATGGTCAGGCTTCGGCCAATCGTTGGCACGGTTCAGGTTCGCCCATTGCAGAGCCTCGGCTTCTGCAGTGGGCAGCAACAGCGTCTCCAGCCACGGATGACGCGTTTTGTGCCAACTACGAAACTCATGCCACGCCGCCGCCAAAGCGGCGACGCGTGCGTCTTGGCCCGCATCAGCCACCACCTTCGGCAGGCTCGCCAGACGCGCACGGTACAACGCGGCCAGATCGGCATCCTTGGGCTCGATGCGATAACGCAGGTAGTCTTCCAGGCGATCCAGCACCAACAGCGATGTATAGCGCGTCACCACGCCGAAGCGCGTGCCCAACTCGGTGATCGCCGTCTCATCTGTCGGCGTCTGTGTCTGCAACGCCGCAATCGTTGCCTGTGCGCGCAGGCGATGCACGCTGTCGGTGAGCGCCGTTGCCACTGGCTCGCGCTCGCCAACGTTGAACTCGCGAGTGATTGCCGCATTGGTTGATTCGCCGAAGCGCAAGGTCAGTTTGGCTTTGCCATCACATCGCGCGGTGATGACCGTGGTCTGTGTGACCGCTGCACCGATTGCCGGCAGCATGTCCGCACAGGATCCCCCGGTTACATCAGCAGACAAAAGACGCCACGCCGCCGAATGCAATGTCTTGGTGGCCTGCTCGGCATTCACTTGCAGCAGATCGATCACCTGCCCGCCCGCGCTTTCAGCGATCCGCGCCAAGGCCGCGTGATCGGCCTTCTGCGCGGCATGCAGCACGTGAATCGGCACGCCCGCTTTCAAGCGCGGTACTGCGCCCCCAAAGTTGCTCAAGCCGTCGCCAATCACCAACACCACATCCACATCGCTGAGCAAATCGCCATCAATTGCCGCGTAGCTGCTGCCGCCATCCAAGGGCAGCTCAGCCAATGCGGCTAGCAGTTCCTGTGACTGGCCCGGTGAGAGCTTGAAGGTCTTGCGTGACTCGGCGGCGTCACGAAAAACCACCAACTGCACTTCCACCGCGCCCAAGGCATTCAGATAACTTCCGATGACCGCCCGTTCGCGTGCCAGATCGCGTTCGGCAGCGCTGCCGGAGGCATCGAAGAACAGCCCGATTCGACGCGGCTTGGTCGGAGCGACGCGTTGCGCTGGCAGCCCCGTGTCGATCTGCGCCACTACGCTGCGCCAGCGTGGCTCCAGGGATTCGGCAGCTTCCAGCACACTGAGCTCGCCCTTGCCCTTGGGAATGCGAAACGCCAGCTCACGCTGCGGCATCACGTCGTTGCGCGCAAAACTCGCCACCCAGGCGTTGCCACTTCGATCAAAACTGAGCGCCTGATCCGGCGAGGCGCTTGCATCGCTGGGTGAACTCGCTGCCGCCAGCGCTTCCGCGCGCAAGGTAAAGCGGGAGACCGGCTGCCGAAACGCCAGTGGCAACAGGTACTGATAATGCGCGCCGCCATCAACCATCACTTGTTCGATGGAAAGCGCGATGCGCTTGTTGCCATTGGCCGGAATCGGGTACAGGCGCGTACGAAACACGTTGCCGGCGGTCAGTTCAGCCAAGCCGGGATCGACGTTCTGACGGGTGATGTCCTCGAACGCCACGCGCGCCGTTTGTTTGGGCACCACTACGCCCTCGCGCAATTTGCCTTCCACTTCCAACGCGTAACCGGCCACGGTTTGACCGGCGGCGAGCGGAAACACGAACTCGCCTTCCATCACCCGGCCATTCGGATTGTGGAAGCTCATCTCGATGCGCGTGCGGGCGATGAAGCCGCTGGTGTCGATCTTGATGTCGACGCTGTCGAGGCGGATTGGCTGTTGGCCACTGGCAGGCGCGATCCAGACCGTCACGCCGTTGCTGTCCGGGACTTGCGCAAGCACCGGTCCGGCACAGGCCAGCGCGCTGGCAACGATGAGCAAAACGCGACTGCAGTTCATTGATCAACTCCTGGCGAGGCGACGAAGGTGGAATGGATAACGCAGCCCTGTGGCAAACGGGGTTGGCCCGCCGAACGCGTGACCTCCGACAAAGCATGCACCTGTCGATACAGCCAAACCGTCACACCTCGATCATGAGAATCGCATCTATTGGCAATCGAATTGACTTGTTTCGCGCTTAGCGTCGCCGGCTGCATTCACTCGCCACCGGAGCGCCGCCATGACAGCCGCAGACAGGTCACCACCAAACCACGTCGTTGACTTTGACAACGAGGACAGCAATCGCTCCAACAATCGCTACTTCAGCGATGTGCTGGCAGTCAACCTGAGCCGGCGCGGTGTGCTTGCAGGGGGTATCGGTCTCGCCGCCGCGTGTGCGTTGGGCGTTCGCCCCGCATTGGCATCGGGCTTGAGCGACTCGGTGGTGGCGAAAGACCTGCTCGTGAACCCGCATTTCTCGAAAGCCGAGATCAAGTCGATCCTCGCGCGGCCCGGCTTTGCGGCCGTTGCAGTCAATCGCAGCAACCAGATCACGGTGCCGGCGGGCTACAGCGCGCGAGTCATGTTCGCTTGGGGTGAACCCATCGCCGCCGATGGGCCTGTGTATCTCGACGGCGGCTTGAACAGTGGCGCCGATCAAGAAATGCAAATCGGCATGCACCACGATGGCATCCACTATTTTCCGTTGATCAACCGGCCGCAACGCGAGCAGCGTGGTGTGCTGGTCATGAACCACGAATACATCGACCAACCGCAGATGCACCGCAACGGCGCGACCACGGTGAATGGAATCCGCAATGCCGACGAAGTGCGCAAGGAAATTGCCGCGCATGGCGTCAGCGTGTTGGAGATCGTGCAACGCGGTGGTGTCTGGCAGCGGGCCTTTACCTTTCGCGACCGCCGCATCACCGGTTCCACGCCGATGGAAATCACCGGTCCCTTGCGCGGCAATGCCAAGCTGCGCACCGCCTTCAGCCCGTCGGGTACGCAGGCGCGCGGCACCTTGAACAACTGTGGGCACGGCACTACTCCGTGGGGTACCTATCTGACCTGCGAGGAGAACTGGGCCGGGTACTTCGTGAACCGTGATGCCTCGCGTCCGCGCGAGCACACCCGATTTGGGGTGCCGAGCACGGCCAGTCGTTATGGCTGGGAAACCGTTGAACCACGCTTCAATGCCAGCAGCGTCGGTGCCAGTGCGGAAGCCGACTTCCGCAACGAGCCCAATACCTTCGGCTACATCGTCGAGATCGCCCCCTTCAATCCGACCTCGACCCCGAAAAAGCGCACCGCCATGGGCCGCTTCGCGCACGAGGGCAGCGTGTTTGCGCCGCCACAGGTCGGCAAGCCGGTGGTGTTTTACAGCGGTGACGATTCGCAGAACGAATACATCTACAAGTTCGTGACCCGCGGCGTTTACGTGCCTTTCCTGGGCGTGGTCGATTTGCTTGAAACCGGCACCTTGTATGTCGCCCGCTTCAACGATAACGGCACCGGCAGCTGGTTGCCGCTGGACATCAACGATGCCGGATTCCGCGCTGCCGCTAGCGCCGCCAATGTCAGCTTTGCCGATCAAGCCGACGTGCTGCTGAACACGCGACTCGCAGCGGATGTGGTTGGTGCGACCAAGATGGACCGTCCGGAATGGGGCGCAATCGATCCTGCCAATGGCGAGGTGTACTTCACCCTCACCAACAACAGCAGCCGCACCGCCGCTCAAGCAGCGCCGGCCAATCCGCGCGGACCCAATCCGTTCGGCCACATCATCCGCTGGCGTGAAGCCGGCAATGACCACACCGCCTCCACGTTTGCGTGGAATCTGTTCGCCCTGTCCGGCCCGCAGGACAACAGCCGTGTGCTCCCGGCCACGTTGAACCAACCGCTCAGCGCCGACGGCATCCACGCCAGCCCGGATGGCTTGTGGTTCGACCCGGCAGGCCTGTTGTGGATCCAGACCGACATGAGCGGCAGCCAGCTCAGCGCCGGTCCCTTCGGCAACAACGCCATGCTCGCGGCCAATCCAGTCACCGGCGAGGTCAAGCGCTTTCTCACCGGTCCCGTGGGCTGCGAAGTGACCGGCATCACCTACAGCGGTGACATGCGCACCGCTTTCGTCAACATCCAGCATCCGGGCGAAGATGGCACCTTGGGTTGGCCCGACGGTGGCAACACACGCGGGCGCTCGGCGACGGTAGTGATCACCAAGAACGATGGTGGCGTGATCGGCACCTGAGTCAGGCGCGGAATCGAGGCGAAGCGAGCTTCCTCGAATAACACAGGGCTGCGTCGCGGATCGGCGTGCGGCACACTTGCCGCACTGCCGACCTTCCGCCACCCGAGCTCGATGCCACCGATCTGCGATTCGCCTGCGCTCCGAAGTTCCGATCACCATCTCCCGGCCCGTGGGTTGGCGTTGGCTGGCTGGCGGCCGTGAGCATCGTCAACCTGATCGACGGTGAGGCGCGTGCCGCCCACACGGCGGCGACCTTGCCGGTCAACAATCCGGCCACCGGTGGCGAATACACCACGTGCGCCGCCAGCGACGGCAGCGATGTCGAACTGGCGGTCTCCGCCGCTGCCAAGGCCGCGCCGGGCTGGGCGGCGCTGCCGGCTTCGCAGCGAGCCTTGTGGCTGAACCGATTGGCAGACGCGCTGGAATCCCGCGTCGATGCATTCGCTTTGGCCGAATCGATAGATGCTGGCAAGCCGTTGCCGTTGGCTCGCGAAGTCGAGATGCCACGCGCGGTCAGCAATCTGCGCTTCTTTGCCGCCGCCACCACACAATTTTCCAGCGAATGTCACCACGGCGAAGTCGGCCTCAACTACACCCTGCGCCTGCCACTGGGCGTGGTCGCCTGCATCAGCCCGTGGAACTTGCCGCTGTATCTGTTCACCTGGAAAATCGCGCCCGCCCTCGCGGCCGGTAATACGGTGGTCGCCAAACCCAGCGAAGTCACGCCGATGACGGCGTGGATGTTGGGCGAACTCAGTCGTGAGATTGGCTTTCCGGCAGGCGTTCTCAACATCGTGCACGGTCGTGGCGACAAGGTCGGCCAAGCCTTGGTCGAACATCCCCTTGTCAAGGCAGTGAGCTTTACCGGCAGCACCTTGGTCGGCCGGCGGATTGCCGCCCACTGCGGTCCAGCGCTGAAAAAGGTTTCGCTGGAATTGGGTGGCAAGAATCCCACCTTGGTATTTGCCGACGCGCCACGTGCCGGTCTGGTCGACACGTTGTTGCGCAGTGCTTTTCTCAACAGTGGGCAGGTTTGCCTGTGCGGATCGCGCATCCTCATCGAGCGCAGTTTCTACGCCGAGCTACGAGACGAACTGGCCGCGCGCGCGCGCGGCATGATTGTCGGCGATCCGTTGGATCCACAAACTCGCTTGGGGCCGTTGGTCTCACAGGCGCATTTCGACAAGGTGCTGGGTTGCATCGCCTTGGCGCGCGAAGAAGGTGGCCGCGTGTTGTGCGGTGGTGAGGCTGTCAGGGTGGCCGGACCTTGCGCCGAGGGTTGGTTCGTCGCCCCGACCATCATTGAAGGACTGGGACCCGACTGCCGCAGCAATCAGGAAGAAATCTTCGGACCGGTAGTCACCCTGCAAGCCTTTGAGAACGAAGAGCATGCGCTGCATCTGGCCAATGCGTCGTCGTACGGGTTGTCGGCCTCGGTGTGGACCACCGACCTCGGACGCGCGCATCGCCTTGCGGCCCGCATCGAGGCTGGCGTGGTTTGGATCAACAGCTGGTTGCAGCGTGATTTGCGTACGCCTTTCGGCGGCGTGAAAGCCTCTGGTCTGGGCCGCGAAGGCGGACTCGATGCGATGCGCTTTTTTACCGAACCGCGCAATGTGTGTATTGATCTGCAAGCGTCGCGGTAACTCGCAGATGCTCCGCCCACATTCGTCGATTTCCATGCACACATGAACAATTGCTACCCATGACTGACGTCATCCAAACCACCACCGCCCCTGCCCCTGTGGGCGCTTATCCGCATGCGCGCCGCGTCGGCCAGTTGTTGTTCTTGTCGGGCATCGGCCCACGCACACCCGGCAGCAACCAGATAGTCGGCAATGTGCATGACGCCACCGGCGCATTGACCAGCTATGACATCAAGGCACAGGCACACTCCGTGTTTGCCAATGTGCGCGCGGTGCTGGAAGCCTCAGGCGCGCGCTGGGATGATCTGGTCGACGTCACCGTCTATCTCACCGACATGGCGAGCGACTTCGCGAGCTACAACGCGATCTGGGCGGAATACTTCCCCGATCCCGCGCGCGCGCCGTGTCGGACGACGCTTGGCATCACCGCCTTGCCCACCAAGATCGCCATCGAGCTGAAATGCATCGCCGTGCTGGAGCCGTTGTCCAGCCAATAGTCCAGGCAATCGCCCGCCCAACCGCATCAACTCCAGAGTCCCGCATGAGCAAGAAGCGCAACAAGCCCTCCGCCAGCAGCGTCACCAAGCCCAACCTGCCCAAGGTCACCGCGCAGCTGCCGCGCTCACTCGCAGACAAACTGATCCTCGCTCTCACTGCCGTCGGGCTGTTGATCACCGGCTACTTGAGTGTGGTCACGCTGACTTCAGCCACGCCTTTGCTGTGTGACGCGGGCGCCAATTGCGACCTCATCCAGCAGAGCCACTGGTCGCGGCTGTTCGGCATTCCGGTTGCCGTCATCGGATTTTTCACCTATGGCCTGATCGCCGCCGCTGCGTTGGTTCCGGCAGCGCGCATGAACCGTTGGCGCAGACTGGCCACCCTGAGCGTGCTCGGTGTCGCTTTCAGCCTGTATCTCACCGCGATTGGCCTGATCCATCTGCAGGCCGTTTGCGGCTGGTGCCTGGCATCGCTGGCAACCCTGATCGCGCTGCTGGTGATCGTGTTTGTAAACCGACCGCCTTCAGCGCCGGGCGCGCCGTGGCTGAACTGGTCGATGAGCCACGCCGCCCTGTTGCTGGGCGTGATCGGAATTTCGCATGCGTACTACGCCGGTCTGTTTTCGCCGCGCCCCGAGCCACAGCTGCAAGCCCTTGCCCTGCATCTGAAAGAAAGTGGCGCGCAGTTTTATGGTGCGTCCTGGTGCCCGACCTGCAATGCCCAGAAAGCATTGTTCGGCGGCGCCGCCAAAGATCTGCCGTATATCGAATGCAGCCCTGCCGGCCGCGGTGGACCGTTTTCGATGACCTGCTTGAACGCCGGCATCCAGACCTTCCCGACCTGGATCATTCGCGGGCGTCGCTACACCGAGTTGCTGGAAGTCGACGATCTCGCCAAACGAACCGGCTTCAAGTTTGAGGGCACCGACGCAGCGATGTCTGATGACGCAGCGCTTGCGCCGTTGCCGCCAAGCTCATGAGCATCATGGCCCCGTTCAATATCCAGGCCTGGATCGCTGAACACCGCCATCTGTTGCAACCGCCGGTCGGCAACAAGTGCATCGTCGACGGCGACTTCTTCGTGATGGTGGTTGGTGGCCCCAACCAACGCACCGATTACCACATCGACGAAGGCCCGGAGTTTTTCTACCAGATCGAAGGCGAGATGGTGCTGCGGATTCAGGAAGACGGTGCGGTCAGGGATATCCCGATCCGCGCCGGCGAAATGTTCTACC
>JBQTGY010000162.1:0-31243 GCA_052390415.1 Pseudomarimonas sp.
GGCCCTCGCTTGTCCTTTGCGGCGATCGCTGCGTTGCTCGTCGCCGCAATGGGCCCACCATTCCGGCTCCTCACGCCTTGCGCTCGCCGAAAAGTCCTGCGCGATCATCCGCGCCCCCTCATGAAATATCCGGGCTAATCGCCGCAGGTCGGGCAAGTGGTGCGATGCCCTTCTTCGGTACAGCCATGACGGGACGGATTGAACGAAGCGAATGCGGGTCAGTCGTCCTGCGCCAATCGCTGCAGGTCGAGCAAGTGGTGCGATGCCCTGGTTCGGTTATTGCACCTTACCTACTCCCCGATCACCGCATCCTGCAGCACCTTCGACGGTCCACCCAGCAATTTGGCGGTCGCCGCCTTCAAATCGGCGGTGCTCACATCGCTGCGGCCGACCAGGGGGCGAAACACGTTATCGATGCTGTAACGATCATCGCTGCGACGGCGAATCTCGTTGTCCAGTTCGTGGAAAACGCTCACCGCGCGGGCGGTGCGTTCGCCGAATGAGTTATTGGTGCGCAGAGTCTTGATCGCGCGGCCATGCCTCTTCTTCCATGCGAACGCGCGCACTGCACGTGCCTCGCTGAGCAAACCGCTGCGGCGCAGGATTTCAATCGAATAGAACTCGGCCATGCCCTCGGCAATCCAGTCATCGCCATCGGCTGCTTGCACATCGCTGATCACGTGCACCATTTCATGCACCAGGGTGCTGCTGCCGTTTTCGCTGATCAGCGGGCGGTCGGGATGCAGAAACATCGACCCGGGCCCCGAGCGACCGCCGCGCCACATCGGATCGCCGGCGCCCACGATCAATAACTTGGTGGGAAGGCGGCCAAACGCATGGCGCATTTCGGGCATGGTGACGTTGATGATGGCCAGCACGTCGTTACGGCGCATGGCTTCTCCGAGCGGTGCCACGACGGCCACGCGGGTTTCGTCAATGATTTCGCGACGATTGCCAACGTCGCCGGCGATCATCCAGCCCAGCGGGCGCTGAAAACGGCGGCCTGGGTTATTGATGGGGAACGCACCACTTCGTTTGTCACGACGATAGGCCACGTCGGCGTCGTTCCAGCCGGTTGGCAGCACGAATCGCAATAACCCAGTGGATTTGGCTCCGCCCGGCGCCAACACGGCGGCGGCGGGGATCAAGCGATCTATCCGCAGCAAAGCCCAACTGCTGGTCATTCGCGCGTCGAACTCACCGCCTCGACGCATCTTGTCGACGCGATAACGATACTTCAGTTCGGCCTTCTCCTTGCCCGGCCTCCAGGTAACGATCTTGCCGTCCTGTTCGATCTTGCCGTCACCGGAAAAGCTATGGTGGCGTTTGGCGTCGACGAACAAGCGCAGACGTTGGGCTCGGCCAGTGCCTGGCTCGAGGCGGATACTGACCGTCGCCTCGTTCTTTGGAACATCGAAGCCTACGATGTATTCCACTTTGTAGGTCAGCGCGGTCGCCGCCAGCAATGGCGAGCAGCCGAGGGTCAACAACAAGAAAGCGCAATACCAGCGGATCAGATTTTTCATCCGCGCATGTTACCTGTGCAATAACTTCGTCGGGTCAAGCGCACCCACACGCGGTCAACACGTTCAGCGATTACAGCGGATGCCGACGGCGCCACTCCGCCAGACACACCGCCGCGGCGGTCGAGATGTTCAGGCTCTCCACCGCACCGCTACCAGGAATACCCAACTGCAAGCTGGCGGCTTGCAGCAGATTGGCGCCGATACCACTGGTTTCTGCACCAAAGATGAGGACGGTCTTGGCCGGCAGTTCGCATTCGAACAGGTTCGTACCGCCGCGAGGGACGGTGGCGGCCAAGCGAAAACCTGCGGCACGCAGCTTTTGCTGAGCGGTGTCTGCATCGGCCAGGCGGATCAGCGGGACCGCCTCCGCACCACCCTCGGCGACGCGCGCGGCGGCACCGCTCAAGCCCAGTCCTGAGCCCGGCGGCAGCAACACGGCCGCGGCACCGAAGTGGGCAGCCGAACGCAACACAGCGCCCAGATTGTGCGGATTGCCGACCCCATCCAACCAAAGCAACAACGATGTCTTCACGCTGGCCTCGCGCTGCAACATCCGCTCCAGCGTGGGGACTTGAGGCGGTCGCATATCGAACACCACGCCTTCGTGGTGCGACGAAGCCGCCAGACGACGCAAGTCGTCCTCTTCGACCACGCGATATCCCAGGCGTGACCGCACGCAAAACGCGAGCACTTCACGCAGGCGCGGCAAACGCGCCTCGCTCAAATAGACCTTGCGCAGATCATCGGGGCGCGCCGCGAAGGCGGCAAGACAGGCATTGACACCGTAAAGTCGCAGTTCCGGCTCGCGCTGAACGTGGCCGGTGGCAGGCGTGCGTCGGCGTGGATCAGTGTTGTGCAAACGCACCCTCCGCGGCGACATGAGGTGTGCTGACTTCCAGCTTGTCCAGCTCACGACCCAGGGCTTCGGGCGAACGCGTGTACGGTGCCAACAACGTGTAAAACGCTGGCACGACATACAGCGAGAGCACGGTCGAGAAGGCGACGCCAGCGATGATGGCGATGCCGATGGTGGCGCGGGATGCCGAGCCGGGGCCGCCGGCGACCACCAGTGGCACGGCGCCCATGATGGTGGCGATCGACGTCATCAGGATCGGCCGCAGACGTGTGCCTGAGGCCTCGACGATGGCCTCACCGATCGCCATGCCCTCGTCGCGCAACTGGTTGGCGAACTCGACGATCAGGATGCCGTTCTTGGCGGCCAATCCGACCAGCATGACAATGCCGATCTGACTGAACAGATTGAGTGAGTTGCCCGCCAACCACAGTCCAAGCAAGGCGCCGAACAGCGCCAATGGCACGGTCAACATGATCACGAAGGGATGAATGAAACTTTCGAACTGCGCGGCCAGCACCAGAAAGACCACCAGCAGGGCCAACGCGAAAGTGATCGCGGCGGCACCGCCCGCGGCCTGGATTTCACGCGACTCGCCCTTGTAGTCGAGCTTGGCGATATCCGGCAATTCTTCATCAGCGACGCCTTGTATCCAGCTCAGTGCTTCACCCAGCGGATACCCTGGAGCAAGCCCCGCGGAGATGGTGATTGCACGCAGCCGGTTGAAGCGATTGAGGCTGCCGGGTTCGGCCAGTTCGGTCAGTTCGACCAGGCTCGCCAGTGGCACCAGTTGGCCGGAGCGTTGCGAGCGCACGTAAAGATTGCTCAGGTCATTCGGCGTGGCGCGGTCGCTGGTCTGGGCTTGCAGGATGACGTCGTACTCTTCGCCATCCTCGACAAACGTGGTCACCCGCCGCGAGCCCATCATTGTCTCCAGCGTGCGCCCGATTTCCGTCAATGACACGCCGAGATCAGCGGCGCGCGTGCGATCAATCTGCACACGCACCTGCGGGCGGGTCTCCTTGTAATCGGAGTCGACGGCAAACAGTTTGGGATTCTGTTCCATGCGTGCGAGCAGGCGATCACGCCATTCCGCCAATTCCACGTAGTCCGGTCCGCCCAATACGATCTGTAGCGGCTGGCCACGGGAGCGGGTCAGGCCCGAGCGCACCTGCGGCAATGCGCGCACACCGGGAATGGTCGCCAACTCGGCACGTGCGGCTTCGACCAACGTGCCGGTATCGATGCTGCGCTCGGTCCACGGTTTCATCAGCACGATGGCAAGGCCGGTGTGCATTTCTTCGCTGGCGCCAAAGCCACCCGGCACCCGCGTGTTCAAGCGGTCAATGGGCTGGCCGTCGCCGACATAGCGACTCAGGATCTCTTCGACCTTGCCCATCTGCGTCACCGAATAGTCATAACCCGCGCCCTCCGGACCTTGCACCGAGATGAAGAACGCGCCGCGATCTTCTGCGGGTGCCAATTCGCTCGGCACCACCAGCAGCAGGCCGTAGCTGGCCAGCATCACCACTGCCAGGATCACGCCGAACATCGCGGGATGACCGACGCTGGCGCGCAGTTGCCGTTTGTAGCCGGTCGACAATCGATGCAGATTGCGTTCCACCCATGCGCGAAAACCGCGTGGCTCGGTATGCGCACGCACCAGCTTGGACGCCATCATCGGCGTCAGAGTCAGCGCTACAAACGCCGATATCGCGACTGCGCCTGCCAAGGCAATGCTCAGCTCGCGAAACAATCGACCGGTGTTGCCTTCCATGAATCCGACCGGCACGAATACCGCGACCAGCACCGCCGTCGTCGCAATCACTGCAAAGGCGACCTGACGCGTTCCACGCGCCGCCGCAATCATCGGTGGCTCGCCAAGATCAGCGCGGCGCTGACAGTTCTCCAGCACCACGATGGCATCGTCTACCACCAGGCCGATACACATGACCAAGGCCAACAAAGTCAGCAGGTTCAGCGACGCTCCAAACGCCCACAGGCCGATCAAGGCCGCGATCAAACACACCGGTACCACCACGGCGGGGATCAGCGCGGCGCGCCAGCTGCCGAGGAACAGATAGATCACCAGCAATACCAGCACCATCGCTTCCAGCAAGGTTGCATAGACCCGATCCACCGCAGCTTCGATGAAGATGGTGGTATCGAAGGCGACGAAGATGGTCGTGCCGGCCGGGATTGACGCCTGGATGTCTGGCAGCTCGGCGCGAACCCGGCGCACTACATCCAGTGCATTGGCGGTTGACGTCTTGACCACACCCAAGCCGACATTGGGCTTGCCATTGCCACGGAAGTACGCGCGGCGCTCGGCCGAGGCGCGTTCGACCTTGGCCACTTCGCCGAGCCGCACCAAGTGGCCGTCATCACCCTTCTTGATGACCAGTTGGGCGAACTCGTCGGCGTTCAGATAATTGCGCTGCACGCGCAGCACGAAGTCGCGGTCTTGCGATTCCAGGCGGCCTGCTGGCAACTCGACGTTTTCGCTGCGCAAGGCTTGTTCGATATCGGCAACCGTGATGCCGCGTGCTGCCAGCGCTTGCCGATCAATCCACACCCGCATCGAGTAGCGCTGTTGGCCACCGACGCGGATCTGCGCCACACCATCGATCGCTGACAGCCGGTCGACCACATAACGGTCGGCGTAGTCACTGAGCGCCAGCGTGTCCAGCTGGGTCGAGTTCATATTCAGCCACACCAGCACTTCGGCATCGCTTTCGACTTTGGCAATTTGCGGCGGATCGGCTTCGACCGGAATCCGGTCCGAGACGCGGCTCACCGCATCGCGAATATCGTTTGCAGCGGCCTCGATATCACGGCTCAAGCCGAACTCGATGGTGACCGAGGCGCGGCCGTTGACGCTGCGCGACTCGATGGTTTCGATGCCTTCGATGCCGCTGACGGCGTCTTCCAGAATCTGGGTGACGCGAGTCTCGACGACTGCCGCGGAAGCGCCGGGATAGGTGACGTCCACTGACACCACCGGCGGATCGATCTTGGGCAACTCACGCAAAGTCAGGCGGCCGTAGGCCATCATCCCCAGTGCAACCAGCAGCAAACTGGCGACGCAAGCGAGTACGGGGCGGCGAATCGAGATGTCAGATAACAACATGCAATGCTCCTTGCAGCGTGGCGCGCGACAGACTGCCGGTAAAGTGCGCCAGTAACGAAAAGGCGTGGCGACGCGACCGCAACCGCACGTTTAGCCCCTCTCCCACGTGTGGGAGAGGGGAGAGTTGGACACCGCTATTTACGTTTCTGCTATGCCAGCCATTGCCTGCACCTTGATCCTGCTATTGCGCGACAGCATCAGCATCAGCATCAGCATCAGCATCAGCATCAGCATCAGCTTTGGGTTGCCCTTCAATCTCTCGTGTTGCCTCGACCACGCGTGCTCCTGGCCGCAGTTTCACGATGCCTTCCACCACGATGCGATCCCCGGCAGCGATGCCTTCAACGATCTCCACTTCGCCGCGCCGGCGCGTGCCGCTCTTCACCTGCACCTGACTGACGACGCCCTCGGCATCGACCCGGAATACCGATTGCTGCCGGCCGACCTGCATCAAGGCCAACTCGGGAATGACCACTGTCTTGCGCGCGGGCAACAGCAGTTGCACGGTCAACAACATGCCGGGCCGGAGTTGCGCTTCTTCATTCGGCACCTCGGCACGCAAGGTCACCGCGCGAGTGACCGGATCGACGCGTGAACCGATGGTGGTGAGCGTGCCCTCGAAATGCGCATCCGGCCACGCCGCGCTGCGCGCGCGAATGCTCTGGCCGATCGCGACAGCCGCCAGAAAGCGCTCCGGAATGGAGAAATCGAGCTTGATCAGGGACACGTCATCGAGCGTAGCGATTGCTGTGCCTGGCGTCACCAGAGTGCCGGGGCTGACTTGACGGAAACCCAGCAAACCCGCGAACGGAGCAACGATGACGCGATCCGCCAAACGCGCGCGGGTAGCGTCCATTCGCGCCTTCGCGGCGTCGCGGGTGGCGACCAGCGAATCCAATTGACTGCGCGCAATCGTGCCGGCTTCCACCAGTTCAACCTGGCGCCGGTACTGCTGCAACGCTTCGGTATAGTTGGCTTGCGCTTCTTCGAGGCCGGCGACTTCGGCGCGCCCGGACAGGTCAACCAGGAGCTGGCCTTCGCTGACCAGATCACCATCACTGAAATTGACCCGCGCCACGGTCTCGGTGACCTTGGCGGTGATCGTCACTGACTCCTTGGCTTGCGCGGTTCCCAGTGCTTCGATCTGGTCGACCCAGTCGGTTTCTGCTGCCAGTGTAGTGACTACCGCCATCGGCGGGGGTGGGCTGCCGTTCGCACCCGGGCCGGCAGCCTCATCTCCGGAGCAAGCAACCAAGCTCGCCAGAGTCAACAACAGCGCGATCGCTAGTCCTCGCGTTGCGAAACTCAGGCCTGTTCTTGTCAGCCATGTTCCAGTCAGGCCTGCTCGAATCTGGCTCGTACTGATCGTGTGCTTGTTGAGCATCCTGCAACCTCACCAACAGCGGCCTTCGATTGTAGGCCGCGCGGCGCTGCAAGCACTGTGAAAATCAGCGCAATCGGGCGAATATTCGTCGGATTGCGCCTCGTTTCACCTCGGTCTGGGCTCAGCTCGCCGCGTTCCACTCGCCGCGAGCCGCCAGGCCGTTGTCACGCGCGCGCTGCGAAACCGTGCGTTGTGCGGCGGCGTAGTTGTTGACCATGTCTTGCGACCACAGCGACAGCGCTGCTTGTTGCATCGCGCGGCCGTAGCTGAAGGTCAGCGGCCACGGATTCGGGCCCATCTGATTCATCGCATTGAGATGCGCGGTGGCGGCTTCGTCGCTTTGCCCGCCGGACAGGAAAACGATGCCCGGCAACGCCGCTGGCACCGCCGAACGCAAGCAACGCAAGGTCCATTCGGCGACTTCCTCGACGCCCGCTTGTTCTGCGCAGGACTTGCCGGAGATGACCATGCTGGCTTTCAGAATGCAGCCTTCAAGCACCACGTTCTGGTCGTACAACGCACCAAACAGCGAGCGCAAGGTGGCCTCGGTGACGTCGTAACAGACTTCGATGTCGTGGTCGCCATCCATCAGCACTTCCGGCTCCACCATCGGCACGATGCCGGCTTCCTGACATAGCGCAGCATAACGAGCCAGCGCGTGGCAGTTGGCTTCGATGCACGCACCGCTGGGTGTGTCTTCGCCGATGGTGATCACCGCACGCCACTTGGCGAACTTCGCACCCAGGTTGGCGTACTCGGCAAGGCGTTGGCGCAAGCCGTCCAGCCCTTCGGTAATCAACTCACCCGGATACCCTGCGTAAGGGACGGTGCCACGGTCTACCTTGATTCCCGGCAACATGCCGGCCTCACTCATCAAGGTCGCAAACGGCACGCCGGCGGCCGAGGATTGGCGCAGGGTTTCGTCGTACATGATCGCGCCGGAAATATGCGCCGACAGATCCGGCGCGGTCAGCAGCAATTCTCGGTACGCACGGCGATTCTCTTCAGAGCATTCGATCCCGACGGCTTCGAAGCGCTTCTTGATCGTCGCAGTCGACTCGTCAATGGCAATGATGCCCTTGCCTGGGGCAACCATGGCGAGGGCGGTTTCGTGCAGCTGATCGATGCTCATGAAGACTCCGTAAATTGGAAAAGGGGGCGTGTGGAAGGCGTGTTGGCGGGCGCAGACGCCATCGTCGGCCTGGAAATCGGCCGCCAAGTATAGCGGCAGCACAGCCGGTGGCCCGCGGCCCGCGACGCGCCGACAGGCAAGTTTCCGCTAACCTGCGCGCTGTTTCGCATTACCCATCGTCTGATGATCCAACTGCGCTGTTCGCCGCTGATCGCCGTTTTGTTTGCCTGTGTCATGGGTGCTGGCTCGCTGGGTGTTGGGTCTTGCCGCGCCGCCGAACCGCTACCAGCTTCCGCCGCCCCTGACATCGAGCGTGCCCGCGCCAGCATCGAACGTGGGCCCCTGAGCGAAACCCAATCTGCCGACGCCAAGGCCGCGTTGGATGCCGCCTCAGGATTCGAGGATCAGGCCTTGCTTGCCGAGCAGGCCATGACCGCCTTGCGCGACGCGGTCGCCATCGCCGCACGCGAGAAGCGCACCTTGGAACGATCGCTGGCCGACAGCTCGCTGCAGTCTTTTCGCGCGTGGCGTCAAGCGCTGCCGGCCGACATTGCTGGCGAGCAATTGGAAGAGCGTCTTGCCAGCGAGCGCGCCGACGTGTTGCGGTTGACCGCCGAAGTCGGCGACTTGCGGCAAACCCTGGGTGGTCTGTCCAACGACACCCTTTCCGCGATCGAACAGCAGGCCGAACTGCAACTGCAGGTCGATGCGCTCAAACGTCGCGTGGAAAGCCCCTCCGCTGCCGCCGGCGACGAGCCGCTGGCCTTGCAGCAAGCCCAGCAGGCGTTGCTCAAGGCTGAGTTACGCGCGCGCAGCGTGGAGTTGGCTCTGCATGTGTTGGAGCGCGATACCGCGCCTGCGCGCCGCGTGCATGCAGAGCTTGCGCTGCGCCATGCGCAACGCGAGTTGGGAGAACGCGAGCAGCGCGTGAAAGTGTTGCAAGCGCTCAGTGCCACCCGCCAAAGCGATGCCATGCAAGCCATGCTGGAGCGCCTGCAAACGCAGGTTGAGCGGCACGCCGACAGCGATGCCTTGCTGAAAGTGGCGGCTGCGACAAGCTTGACCATGGGTCGAAGTCTGGCGGCTACCAGCGCTGCGCTCACTGAACTGCGCGATGGCGAGTTGGCCCGCGTCAACGCACGCGACGCCGTGGCGGGCGCACTGCGTGACACGCAGGCGCGGCTGGCCGTGGAAGGTCAGGATGATTCGTTGGGGCCGATCCTGGTGCTTGAGCGGCGCCGGCTGGGTTCGCCGGATGTCATCCAGCGCCGTCTCGATGAGGTTCGGCAAGCACTCTCTGGCGCACGTTTGCAGCAAATTGCACTGGCCGATCAACGCACCACCTTGGCCGATTTGCCCAGCGCGGTCGCCGAAGCATTGCAACGCGCAGAAGGCAGCAGCAACGAAAGTCACGCGGTCGAGCTACGTGCGGGCTTGTACGAATTGCTGGGTGAGCGGGCGGAACTGTTGCCGCAGCTGGACTCGGCGATTCAGCGCTACATCGCCGCATTGGAATTGGCCGAGTCCAACCTGCAAGCACAACTCGTCGATACCCGCACCTTGGGCGGCTTGCTGGATCGGAGAATCTACTGGATTCCCAGCAATCCATCGATCGACGGCGAGTGGTTCGGTCGTCTGGGCGAAGGCTGGGCCGACCTGCTCAAACCTGCACGTTTCGTCACCAGCGGCAAACTTGCGTTGGCCCGGATCAGCGCGCATCCGACGCTGCCAATTTTGCTGGGAATCATCGGTTTGGCCCTGCTGGTGTTCCGTAGCCGGGCATTGGCCCTGATCGAGACCACCCTGCCGCCGTTGCGACGACCCGCAGAAGATAACTTCGTCTACACATGGAAGGCGTTGGGGATCACCGTGGCGGCGGCGCTTTCATGGGCGGTGTGGGTGTTCGGTCTTGGCCTGTTGCTGCGTGCGTCTGGTGAGCCGGGGCGCTTCAGCGACTCGCTGGGGCGTGCGTTGATTTCTGTTTCCAGCAGTTTGTTCCTGCTCGAATTCTTGCGTTTTCTGGTGGTTGAGCACGGTCTGGCCCATCTGCATTTCCGCTGGATGCGCGCACGCCGCGACGCGATCCGCGCCACCTTGCCCATCGCACTTTTCATCCTCTTGCCGCTGCAGTTTCTGATCGTGCTGGCACTGGCACGCAGTCAGGAATTGGCCATTGATACGGCGGCACGTTGCGCGCTGGTGGCGTTTTGCGTGGTGGTCGGCGTGCAGCTGTATCGGCTTTTGGGGGTGGGTGGCATCTGGACCACACGCGGCGGTCCCTCCGAGCCTCGCCGCCTGCGTCAGATCCTGCGCATTGGCTTGAGCCTGCTGTTTGCGACCCTCGCGGTACTGATTCTTGCGGGTTACGTTTACAGCGGCGCCATCATCGTTGCGTGTTTGTGGGCGACCTTGGGCACGGTGGTGGCGGTGGGTGTTTTGCATGGCTTGTTCTCGCGCTGGTTCTTGCTCGGCGAGCGCCATCTCGCCCTCAATCGGATGGAAGCCCGTCGCGCGGTCGCCGCGTTGGAAGCGGTCGGTGGCGGCAGTGACGAGGGTGCCGCCGGGATCACCGAAGAGGCCTTGGCGCTGGAAACAGTCAACGTGCAAACCGGACGCTTGTTGCGTGCGGTGACCTTGGCGCTGTGGGTGGGTGGTTTGTTCTGGGTCTGGTCGGACGTATTGCCCGCCTTGGGTCGGCTGGATGATGTGGTGCTGTGGAACGTCACCAATCAGGCCGCCGATGGCACCGCCATCAGCGAAGCGGTATCGCTCAAGGCCGTGCTGTTTGGTCTGTTGACCTTGGCATTGATGGTGGTGGCCTCGCGCAACTTGCCGGGGCTGCTTGAACTCGGCGTGCTAAGTCGTACCAGCATCGACCCCGCCAGTCGCTATGCCATCACCACCATGAGCCGCTACGCGATCGTCATCGTCGGTGCGGTGATCGGCTTTGGCTTGCTCGGTCTGCGCTGGTCACAACTGCAATGGATGGCGGCAGCGTTGACCGTGGGTCTCGGGTTTGGCCTGCAGGAGATCTTCGCCAACTTTGTGTCTGGCTTGATCCTGCTGTCCGAGCGGCCATTTCGGGTGGGCGACGTCATCACCATTGCCGACCAGACCGGCACGGTCACGCGCATCAGCACGCGCGCCACCACGCTGATGGATTTCGACGGCAAGGAGTTGATCGTCCCCAACAAGACCTTCATCACCGACCGCCTGGTCAACTGGACCTTGAGCGATACCGAGACCCGCTTGGTGCTGAAGTTGGGTGTGTCCTACGAAACCTCGCCAGACGCGGTGCATGCCCTGCTGCAGCAAGTCGCCACTGAGCATCCGCTGGTGCTCACCGAGCCACCGCCGCGCTCGTGGTTCATGGGCTTTGGTGCCAGCTCGCTGGATTTCGAACTGCGGGTCTTTGTTGCCACCATCTCCGACCGCCTGCCGGTGATGAACGAATTGAACGGCCGCATCGCGAACTTGTGCAGGGAGCGCGATATCGTGATCGCCTTCCCGCAGATGGACGTGAACCTGCGGCGGGTGCCGACTCGTAGCGTCGACGGCACCGGTCCCATTGCCGCGGATGCTTCGTCTGGCAATCTGGCGTAGGAGATTCGACAGCGCAACCGCCACGGCGACCCATCACCCGCAATCAGCACTGACAGGAAAACTATGAGCATTGAGCGCATCGAATGGAGTGGCAACCAATCGCAGTGGCAGAACTTCGGTTGGTTCATCGCCTGCCTGCTGCTTGTTCCGATCCCTTGGGCGTTCTGGCGCTGGCTGGATACCCGCTGCCAGCGCTATGAACTCACCGATCAACGCTTGAAGATCAGTCGTGGTGTGTTCACCAAGGTCACCGACGATCTGGAGCTTTACCGCGTTCGTGATACCCGCATGCAGCAGACCCTCTGGCAACGCATGCTGGGGCTGGGCGAAGTCATCCTCAGCACCACCGACGCGACGACGCCGGAAGTTCGCTTGCGCTGGTTACCCGATGCCGAATCCCTGCGCGAAAAGATCCGCGCGCTGGTCGAGGCGCGACGCGAAGCCAAGGGCGTGCGCACGTTGGAAGCCGAGCACGACGGCGGGCACTGACCGGCACAGCGTCTCGGTTCCCCAAACGTGCCATAGGGTGCGTCTTGACGCACCAGCACTTGGCTTGGATCGAAGCCGGTGCGTCAAGACGCACCCTACCTCGCTTCTCCAGATGGTTGGCGTGCGCTCGTACTCCGCTGAGCCTATTCCGAGCCTGCCAGCGCCGCCTCCAATATCGCCTCAAACTTCGCTTGGTCATAACGGCAAACAATGTTCGCGTTATCGGGTTGTCCGCTGCGGCGCTGCCAATCGACGATGGTGGCACCACGAGTCAGGGCACCGTCCAGTTCGATGGCGACCGGCCGTGCTTGCACATCGATGATGCCTGCCGGCGCAACGGCGACCGCGATGGCCAGCGGATCGGCGCTGTGCCAGTTTTCGCCGTGGTGGGGTCGCGACCATTGCCGAGTTTGCTGGGAGATCGCGTCGTAAAAGCGTGCTTGCGGACTGTCGGCGAGCAGCCAGCGTTCAACCTCGCTGTGTGCCAGCGGATGGGCGAGGACTGCTTCCCAGTCGACCAGATCAAAACTGTGCCATTGACTGAATACGATGTGGGCGGCTTCGGGATCGAAGGCGATGTTGAACTCGGCGGCGACGGAGGTGTTGCCGCTGCCCGTGACTGCGCCACCCATGATGACCAAACGCTTGACGCGTTGCGGCAGGCTTGGGTCCAACCGCAATGCCAGCGCAAGGTTGGTCAAGGGTCCGAGCATCACGAAGGTCAGCTCGCCTGGCCGCTCGCGACTCAGGCGCAGCATCGCCAGCGCCGCATGTTCGGTATCAGCGACGCGTCCGGCGGGCGTGTATCCGGTATCACCGAAACCATCGCGACCATGCACGTACGCGGCGTCCTCGGCGTCGCGCACCAGCGGTGTCGCGCAGCCGGGATAGACAGGCACTTCGACGCCGGCGACTTCGCAAAGTTTGAGTGCGTTGGCGACGGTGTGTGTCAGCCCGACATTGCCGGCCGCGATGGTCAGCGCGACTGCCTCGACGCCGGGAGTGGCGAAGGCCAACAGCAAGGCGAGGGCGTCGTCTACGCCGGGGTCGGTGTCGATCAGCAGGGCGGTCATGGATAGTGTTCCTGTGTTTGCGAGCGAGATTGTAGGGCCGGGCGCAACCGGGCCGCTCATACCCCCGCGTAACGCTCCGCCACGCCCACCCAGCGTCGAACCAGCGCTTCCGCCGCAGCGGCGGAATCCCGCAACAAGGCATCGCCGACCTCGCGCACCAGCGGCAACAAGTGCGCATCGCGACCGAGATCGGCAATGCGAAACTGCGCAAGGCCGGTTTGGCGCGTGCCCAACAACTCACCTGGCCCGCGCAGTTCCAGGTCCTTTTCGGCGATGACAAAACCATCGTTGGTGTGTCGCAGGGTGGCCAGGCGTTCGCGCGCCAACATCGACAGCGGTGCGCGATACAGCAGCACGCAGCTGGAGGCCATCGCGCCGCGACCCACGCGCCCGCGTAATTGATGCAACTGCGAGAGGCCGAGGCGCTCGGCATTCTCGATCAGCATCAACGAGGCATTGGGCACATCGACGCCGACTTCGATGACCGTGGTAGCCACCAGCAAGTGCGTTTCACCTTGCTTGAACGCGGACATCGCCGCCTGTTTTTCTGCCGCTTTGAGGCGACCATGGACCAGGCCGATACGCAGTTCCGGCAGTTGTGCGACCAGCGCGTCGAAGGTGGTTTGCGCGGCCTGTGCCTCGATCTTGCTGCTGCGCCCGGAGGTCACCGAATCGGAGTCGGTTTCCTCGATCAAGGTGCACACCCAGTACGCCTGTCGCCCTTGCGCGCAGGCCGCACGAATGCGTTCGATGATCTCCGGCCGGCGCTCGTCGTTGATCGCCACCGTGCGCACTGGTGTGCGGCCGGGTGGCAACTCGTCGATCACGGATACGTCCAGATCGGCATAGGCCGTCATCGCCAACGTGCGCGGGATCGGGGTGGCGGTCATCACCAGTTGATGCGGCACGCGGCTGCCATCGCGGCCCTTGTCGCGCAAGGCCAGGCGTTGGTGCACGCCGAAGCGATGTTGTTCGTCGATGATGCATAGCGCCAAGCGATCAAACAGCACGCCTTCTTGCATCAGCGCATGCGTGCCGACAACGACTTGCGCGCTGCCGTCAGCCATCGCGGCCAGCGCGTTCTGGCGGGCCTTGCCGGTGACTTTTCCGGCCAACCATTCAACGCGCACGCCGAGCGGAGTGAGCCAGCTTCGAAGGCTGCTGAGATGTTGTTCGGCCAACAACTCGGTGGGCGCGACCAAGGCCACCTGGCCGCCCGACTCCACCGCGTGCATGGCCGCGAGCGCAGCGACCACAGTCTTGCCCGAGCCGACATCGCCCTGCACCAAACGCAGCATCGGTACGGGTCGGCGCATATCGGCCACAACTTCGCCGAGCACACGCGCCTGTGCGCCGGTCAACTCGAACGCCAGCGAACGCCGCAATTGATCGGCCAGCACGCCGCGCGCCGCAATGGCATGCGCACCCAATTGCTGCACGGCGATGCGCTGGCGGCGCAGGCTCAGGTGGTGGGCCAGCAGTTCTTCCAGCGCCAGGCGCGATTGCGCCGGATGCTCACCGGCGCGCAACGCGCCAAGGTCAACATCCGGCGGCGGCCGATGCACGCAACGCAGCGCTTCACCCAACGGTGGTAACCCCCGGGCACTCAGCAGATTGGCAGGCAACAACTCCAGCGCCTGCTCGTCGGGGAGCTGTTCCAGTGCAAGCAGGATCAAGCGCGACAGCGACGCGGGTCCGATGCCCTCGACCGCGGGATAGATCGGATCCAGCATCGCGCTTTGCACGGCAGCTTCGTCATCGACGAGAAAGCGATAACTGGGATGGATGATTTCGAACCCGAACTGACCCGCGCGCGGCGAACCGAACACGGCGATGCGTCGACCGGGCACAAAGCCGCTGACTTGCGCGGCACGAAAATGGATGAAGCGCAGAACGAGGGTGGCGTCCGAGGCATCCCGCACCGCAACCCGCAGCGTGGGGCGAAAACGAAAGCTGCGTTCAACCGCATCGACCACGCCATCGATCAGCGCCGGCTCGCCCGCACGAAGCTGCGCGATCAGCGTGTGTTGGGTGCGGTCTTCATGGCGCAACGGCAGGTGAAACCAGAGATCCTGCAGCGTGTGAAGCCCGCGGTTTGCCAAGCTTGCACACACGCGCGGCCCGGCACCCTTGAGCACACTGATCGGTCGATCAGCGGCGGCCACCTGGCCGCTCGGCGCAGTGGATGATCGAGAAACTGGCAACGGTGCGAAAAATTCAGCGAATCAATGCCAAATCGTCAAGCCAACACCAGTACCGCATCAATTTCGACCGGCACTCCGCGCGGCAGCGACGCCACACCAATGGTGGAGCGTGCAGGGTAAGGCGCTGCAAAGTACTCGGCCATCACCGCGTTGACAGCAGCGAAATCGCCAAGATCGGTGAGATAAATTCCGACTCGCACCACATCCGCCATCGAGCCGCCCGCGGCGGCGCAAACGGCTTGCAGATTCTTGAACACCCGATGCGTCTGCACGGTGACATCGCCTTCCACGATCATCATCGTCGCCGGATCAAGCGGGATTTGTCCGGACAGATACACCGTTTGTCCGCAGCGCGTCGCCTGCGAATAGGGACCGATTGCGGCCGGTGCATTGTCGCTGTGGATGGAGAGTCTGGGCATGGGGGCTGGGTTTTGGCGGGGTGTGGGGATTGTATGGGGATTCGGTGTTTGCTCGCGGCATGGGTCCGGGTTGGTGCCGATGTTGGGTGGGTTATTCTGCAAATTCGTCATTCTGGCGCTGGTCGGAACTCAGCACGCGCATCCATGCGCGCACCCCTGACGGGCCTGATCTCCCAACCGCCGCCGCCACATAGGGGGCCCGAGACCAAAAAGCGCAGCAACAGCGGTTCGGGGCATTGCCTCCCGCTACTTATACAATCCCGGTTTTCTCGTGGTCGGAACATCCATGCAACGAATTGAACATCGGGCCTGTTTTGGTGGGTGGCAGGAGGTCTGGGAGCATCGGTCGGAGGTGCTGGATTGTTCGATGCGGTTTGGGGTGTATTTGCCGCCGCAGGTGAGTGAGGGACTGTGTCCGGTGCTGTATTGGTTGTCGGGGTTGACTTGCACTGAGCAGAATTTCATCAGCAAGGCGGGGGCGCAGCGGTATGCGGCTGAGCATGGAGTGATTCTGGTTGCCCCGGACACCAGTCCACGCGGCGAGGGTGTTGCTGATGCGCCGGGTTATGACCTGGGGCAGGGCGCGGGGTTCTACGTCAACGCGACGCAGGTGCCGTGGTCGGCGCATTTCCAGATGTACAGCTACGTGGCGGCTGAGCTGCCGGCGTTGATCGAGAGGAATTTTTCCGCGTCTGATCGGCGCGGAATTTTTGGCCACTCGATGGGCGGGCATGGGGCGCTGGTGATTGGTTTGCGCGAGGCCGAGCGTTACGCCTCGATTTCGGCGTTCGCACCCATCGTTGCGCCGTCACAGGTAAGTTGGGGACGCAAGGCGTTGGCTACCTATTTGGGTGACGACGAAACCCGCTGGGCGGCGTTCGATGCCTGTGAGCTGGTGCTGAGCGAACGTGACTCGATGCTGGCGACGGTGCGTCCGCTGTTGCTCGATCAGGGCGAATCAGACGAGTTTCTCGCCGAACAATTGCAGCCGCAGCGTCTCGTTGATGCCTGTCTCCACGCGGGTCGGCCACTGAGCCTGCGCCTGCGGCCGGGCTATGATCACAGCTACTACTTCATCGCCAGTTTCATTGGCGAACATATCGCTCACCATGCTGCCGCCCTGCGCGGCGGCGATCACGCATAGACACCCTCATGAATTCAGAAAAACGGCTTGCCACTCCCACGCTCAGTCAAGCCGATATGGAGCGTCTCGAGGCGCTGCTGTGGGAACGCGCGGTTCCCAACGGCGGCATGCCTCTGGAAATGCTCGACGGCTATTTCTGTGCCTTGGCCTGCGGGCCGGAGCTGGTGCTGCCCAGCGAATACAATCGTGCCATCTGGGGTGATCCGCCGCCGGTGTGGGAGTCGGTCAGCGAAGCCAGTGAGTCGTTCTATCTGATCCAGGGGTACTGGAACCACATCGTCGATCGCATCAGCCGCGATCCGGAAGACGATCCCGAAGCCGTCGCTCCCGCCATCATGATGCCGGATGGCTTGTTGGCAGATTTCGATGCCCTGGTCGAAAGCGGCGAGGTGCCGGCGTCGATGGACGAAGAGACCCGCGCCTTCCCATTGGCTTCGGGTTGGGCGCTGGGGTTTTTCCTGGGTGTTGAGCTGCGCGAAGACGCTTGGAATGACTGGGCCGACACCCACGATCACATCGACGAACACTTGGGCGACATACAGCGTCTGATGCAGGTGCCCGGTGGTCCGGATGACGAAGACGATCTTGGGCTGGTCGAAGCGGACGAGTTCGATACCAACGATCTGGATGCCGACGAGGACGACGAGCCGCTCAATCCGCCGGCCTTGATCGAGCGCCTCGACATCATGTTCGATCTGCCGCACATGCTGCGCGCCTTCGACAGCCTGCGCCGTGCGGAACTCATCCGCGCGCAAGGACCCGCCAAACGCCAGGACACACCGGGCAGAAATGACCCCTGCCCCTGCGGCAGCGGCAAGAAGTTCAAGAAATGCCACGGCGATCCGCAGCGGTTGCATTGAGCCAACAACAGAGCCATGCCGCGAAGAGAGCAATTGGAGCCGCTGAAGCGCCTTCGGCTCCGTCAGGCAACTCGAGTCACTGCGCTGCTGTTGGTGCAGTGCCCTTCGGTTTTTGCGCCCATCTATGCGGTTGTCTGCGGGTGTCCACAACTCGCGCATTCGGGATCGCGGGTCAGACCCACGCGCTCAAAACGCATCGTCAGCGCATCGACCCGCAGTAGCGTGTCGATCAGTGGTTCACCAAATCCCAGGATCAGCTTGATGGTTTCGGTGGCTTGCAGCACGCCGAGCAAGCCGGGCAGCACGCCCAATACTCCCGCCTCGGCGCAATTGGGTGCGAACTGCGCCGGTGGTGGCTCCGGAAACAGGCAGCGATAACAACTGCCAGGGTGTCCAGCGCGCCGCGGCCAGAACACTGCGGCTTGGCCCGCAAAGCGTTGCACGGCGGCATAGACCAACGGCAATCCCAGCGTGATGCAGGCGTCATTGACGAGATAACGAGTGGCGAAGTTGTCGCTGCCATCGACGATGACGTCGTTGCCGGCCAGCAGCGAGGGGGCATTCTCCGCCAGCAAACGCTGCTTGATCGCGATCACCTCGATGGATGGGTTGAGCGCCAACAAACACTCGCGCGCCGAGTCGACCTTGGGTCGACCAATGTCGGCGTCACGATGCAGCACTTGCCGCTGCAAATTGCTGCGTTCCACCACGTCGTCATCGATCAAACTGATCCGACCGACGCCGGCCGCTGCCAGATACAGCGCGGCCGGCGAACCCAGCCCCCCCGCGCCAATCAGCGCCACGCGGGCCGCGCGCAGTTTCCGTTGACCTTCAATGCCGACGTCGTTGAGCAGCAAATGCCGCGAGTAGCGTTGCAAAAACTCTGCCGACTCCGTGGTCGGCGTCATCGGCAAGCCTTGCGCCAACCAGCGACTCGTGCCGCCTGTCACCGAGTGCACACGCCGGTAGCCACGTGCCTGCAATGCCTCAGCCGTTGCCTGTGAGCGGCGGCCACTGGCGCAGATCAGGATGATATCCGTGCTGACATCGGCAATCCATCGCTCAGGTTGTTCGATCAGCAAAGCCATCGCCACACCGAGAGCCGGGGCCGCCATGCCGCCGGCGCGTTCGCCCGCATCGCGAATATCCAGCAGGCTGACGCCCTCGGCACTTCGTGCGAGAGCATCGGCAGGCGTGATCTCAAGGCCCTGGATTGGCATGCCGTGAATTGACTGGCGTTGAATCGTCGATGTCATCGCGCAATTCTAAGGGCGCGCCGACTTTCCACGCTGCCGCTCGTTCGCGTAACTGCGGTCACCAGTAAAACTGCAACCGCGCCTCGATGATGCTGGGGTCGTCGCTGACATTGGCAAGCAAGGTGCGATTGAACTTCTCGCTCATTGCCTTGACGTAATTCAGCTGCGCCTTGAAGTGGGACCGCCAGTACCAATTGGCGCCGACGGTGACGTTTTGTTCTTCGCCGCCGAAGACCGGATCGTCATTCAAGTCGGTGCTGTCGTAGCGGGCGGTCAATTGCCACATGCCGGAAGCGGCCCCATTGGCAAACGGTGTGGAGGGCGTACCGGCCTTGTACGTCCAGGTCTCGCCGGTCACGTTCCATACGCCGTAGACGTACCAACTGTCGGCACTGAACGTCGTGTCGGATTGTGCCGCCGCCGTGCTCGCATAACGCTGGACTCCCGAGTGCAGGTATTCGGCTTGCAGTTTCAGCGGACCCTTCACGTATGCGGCTTCCAGCCCAAGCGTGCGTTGCCGATCAGCATTGAGAAAGCTGCCGGTGTCGATCAGGCGCGCGGTCGCCAGGTCGGCGTCGGGCCGTACCCGCAAACGCAGCGTGTCGGCGGCGGTGTCGTAATCCACCGCGGACAGGCCCAGGTGCAGGAACTGCCCATCCGCATTCAATGGTGCCCAGTAAGCGCGACCACCGAAGCCCGATCCTCTCGCCAGATTGCGCGTCAGTTCACGGCCAAACACTCCAAACGTGTAACCGAAGTTGGCATCTTCCACGCCGTAGGAAACACCCAGGCGGCGCGCCACGCCAAACAAATTGGTGGCCATGGCCTTGGCGATGAAGTCGTTGTGACGGGTGCTGGTCAGCTCTTCCAGGCTGTTGAACTGTTTGTACTGGCCGGCTCGCAGGAAGGCATTGCCCACCTTGTAGCGAGCAAACACATCCAGATACTTGTTGGCCTTGGCGTCATAGCCCAGTTGCCAATCCAGACGCTCGCCTTTGCCGAGCAGAACAACTTCCGCGCGACGCAATTCGAACTCCTGATCCTTGCCGTCGTTGCTGTCGGCGCCGTTGAGGTCGACCACGTCGTTGTGAAAGAAGTTGGCATCGCCTTGCAGCAGTCCCTGCAGTTTGATTTCTGTGCCTTGGATGACATCGAGCACAACGTCGGCGTGGGCACCGTTGCCGTACAGGGCCAGCAGGGCGGGTGCGAGGTAGCGGAGGAAGGGCTTCATGGCGACGGTCATGTGACAGTGGTGTGTGCAAATTATTGCCATTGCGTTACAGCAATATGACAGTCATTTTTTTCCTCACGCAAAGGCGCGTGCGTTGGAAGTGACCTCCCGTTCTGGGCTCGCCGCTCTGCGTCGACGAAGTTCAATTTTCCAGCGGCCGTATTGCAGTTGCACCGCGACGGGTTGTTCGGTTGCATGGCATACACTCGCGACACCACCGCCGGAGGGCCGTCATGAGCAAGTTGAAGAAGAAGGAATACGTCGAAAAGCTGGAGCCATTGCAGGTTGAGCTGAATCAGCTCTCACACTGGTTGAAGCACACCGGACGGCGCATGTTGGTGATCTTTGAAGGTCGCGACACGGCGGGCAAGGGTGGCGCGATCACGGCGGTGTCCGAAGCCCTGAATCCGCGGCAGACGCGGGTAGTGGCGTTGTCCAAACCGAATGATCGCGAAGCCACGCAGTGGTATTTCCAACGCTACGTACCGCATCTGCCGGCCGCAGGTGAACTGGTCCTGTTTGATCGCAGTTGGTACAACCGCGCCGGCGTCGAAAAGGTCATGGGTTATTGCACGGATGCCCAGTACCAGGCGTTCCTGCAGCAAGCACCCGCGTTTGAGAAAATGTTGACCGATGACGGATTGATCTTGCTCAAGTACTGGTTGAGCGTGGATCAGGACAAGCAGGAAGAACGCTTCGCCGAGCGCGCCGCCGATCCACTCAAGCGCTGGAAGCTCTCACCCATCGATCTGGATGCGCGGCAGCACTACGTCGCCTACGGAAACGCGCGCGACGCGATGTTCAAAGCCACGCATTGCGACTCCGCGCCATGGACGGTGGTCGATTTCAATGACCAGAAGCGCGGCCGCTTGACCCTGATCCGTCACTTGTTGGATCACGTGCCTGACCATCCCCTGCCCGCCAACCCGATCGAGTTGCCGCCGCTGGTGGGCAAGCCGAAAAAAGAGAAATTCTCTGGTCCGCTGAAGCCCATCCGCACCTTGGAGTAACTGCACGGTCAGTGCTTGCAGAGGCGCCGCTCAGTCAACCAAGGCGGGCTCTTCGGAGGCAGGGGTTTGCATGCAGACGCAGTCGCGCCCGCTGCGCTTGGCGCGGTACAGGGCCGCGTCGGCCTGCGCGTAGGCAAAGTGCGGCGTGGCGTCGGTGGCTTCGTCGAGCAAACAGATGCCGATGCTGATGGTGACGCCTACGCGCTGGCCCGCGATGTCGACAGTGGAGGCGCGGACGTGGGCGCGCAGCGCATTGCCGATGTCGAAAGCTTGGCGGCTGTCGACATCCGCCAGCAACACCATGAATTCTTCGCCACCGACGCGGCTCAATTCGGCACCGTCTGGAATCGCTTGTTGCAGCGCGCGGGTAATTGCCACCAGCAATTGATCGCCGCCCGGATGGCCGTGTTTGTCATTGATTGACTTGAAGTGATCGATGTCGATCAAGACAACCGCCAAACGCCGTTCTCCGGCTGGCCGCTGCATGAGTTCCTGCAATCGCTGCATACCATGGGCGCGGTTGTTGGCGCCGGTGAGCGCGTCGGTGGTGCTGGCTCGATAGAGGCGCGCGCTTTGTTCGGTCAATTGCTTATTGGCCTGCTGCAACTGCTCGGCCTGGG
The DNA here is from genome assembly GCA_052390415.1 of Pseudomarimonas sp. Lineage (GTDB taxonomy): Bacteria > Pseudomonadota > Gammaproteobacteria > Xanthomonadales > Xanthomonadaceae > JANNWF01. The sequence continues at coordinate 21,935 of JBQTGY010000162.1, forward strand.
CCGACACCAACTGGTTTCGCTGGTGCAGCAGGTGGTAGAGGCGGCGCGCGGTGAGGTGCCGCCACGCAAGCAACACCAGGGCCAGAGTGATGCCCGCTGCCACCAGGTAGCTGGAACGCAACTGTTGGCGCTCGCCCAGCAAGGTCAGTTCAGCGACCGCGTTCGCTTGTTGCAAGCGCTCACTGCGGCGACGCTCTTCGCTCAACTCGAAGCGACTCAGGAGCTCCCCCAGTTTTTCGGTGGCCTTGGCGCCGATCAACTCGTCGCGCAATCGAAAGCGCTCACGACCGGACTGGGCAGCGCGCAGAGGATCACCCAGCTGAGTGTGGATTTGCTCCAGAGCGCCATGCACTTTGACCAAGCGGTGACGATTGTCGCGAGCTTCGTAGAGCGCTTGCGCGGCACTGATGCGTTCCAACGCCAACCTGAGGTCACCGGTCAATTGCGCCAGCTCGCCATGCCTGAACAGGAGGTGCGCCTGCATCGCACCCTGGTCGGTCTCGATGGCGAGTCGCAAACCCTCCTGAAGGGCTGCATCCGCGTCGCTGTAGTGACCCAGATTGAGTTGCGAGCGTCCCACCTGCAGAAGCGCCGAGCTCATCGCCAACTTGTTACCGGCGCGTCGCACGAGTGTCAGCGCACGCTCAGCCATCGCCAGGGCTTGCACCGCATCTTTGGCGCCAAAGTCGTTGAGAAAGCCTGAAAAGCTGGTCAAGACGGTTGCGATGCTGGCTTCATCGCCCTCGCGGTCAGCCTCGTCCAAGGCCTCGGCGTAGCGCCGGCGCGCGTCATCGAACAATTCGAGTTGTTCATACAGCACCGCCATGTTGAGCAAGGATCGCCAAACATTCGGCGGCGGTTCGATGCGTCTTCGCAGGGCCAAGGCGATCTGCTCCTCCGCCAACGCGGCCAGGTAGTCGCCGGCATTTCGCTTCAGGCGAGCCAGCTGCGATTGCGCGTCGGCAGCCTCGCTCCACGCGTGCAAGCGTTCAAACAACTGGCTGGCCTCCCGCAGGCGGCGCTCGGCAAGGTCGAGTTCGCCACGCAGGTCCAAGGCTCTGCCAAGGCGAGAAGCCGATTCGGCGCGCTGATACTCAAGCCCGGATTTCGCCGTCAAGGCGTAGCGCTGGGTCTCGATGACAAGCGCCTGGTCGCGCGCCAGATGGCGCATCGCGTGCTCACTCCAGGCGCCCAGCGCGGCTGCTTCGTTGGCCACGTCGCCGCAGGCTTGGTGAGCCTGGATCAGCGTCTCCCAGCGCTCGCGCTGTATGCCAGTGCTGACATCAACGTCGGCATTGGCGATGTCCGCGAGCTCGGCTCGCTGCTCAAGTGACAGACACGCAGCCGCAGCAGCGTCGGCCACTGCGAACAGCAGAGCCGTCAATAGCCAATAGACGCGGCGCGAACACCGGCGGCGAGTCATCGCTTTCGTTCCCCTCGGACGACGAAGCCTGAACTGGGGAACGATACCCCGGAACCGACGTTGCTGCTTTGCCACAATTTCTGTGCGCAAGTGGCTTTGCGCTGCGCTCCAGCTGCGCTAGTCTGCTCTGCTTTGCCCGGTCATCCGGGCTCACCTGTTGCCCGAGCACCCATGCACGCAGTCCACGATCCCGTTGCCTACGATCCAGCCGCCATAGAAGCCAGCGCGCAAGCCTTTTGGAGCAGCGAGCGCGCCTTCGAAGTCTCCGAAGACTCACCCAAGCCCAAGTATTTCTGCCTGTCGATGCTGCCGTATCCATCGGGGGCGTTGCACATGGGCCACGTGCGCAATTACACGATTGGCGATGTCATCAGTCGGCACCGGCGCATGCTTGGTTACAACGTGCTGCAGCCCATGGGCTGGGACGCATTCGGCTTGCCGGCCGAAAACGCTGCGATCAAGAACAACACCGCGCCGGCCAAGTGGACTTACGCCAACATCGAGCACATGCGTACCCAGCTGCAGTCGCTGGGCCTGGCCATCGATTGGACTCGCGAGTTCGCGACCTGCAAACCCGACTATTACGTGCACGAACAACGCATGTTTGTACGCTTGTTCAAGAAAGGTCTGGTCTACCGCAAGAACAGCGTGGTCAATTGGGACCCGATCGATCAAACCGTGTTGGCCAACGAACAAGTCATCGATGGTCGCGGCTGGCGCTCGGGTGCCTTGGTTGAGAAGCGCGAGATTCCGCAGTGGTTTCTGAAGATCACCGACTACGCACAAGAGTTGCTGGACGAGATGGAGCATCTGCAAGGCTGGCCGGATTCGGTCAAGACCATGCAGCGCAACTGGATCGGCCGCTCGGAAGGTCTTGAGATCGAGTTCGTGGTCGAGAACAGTGACGAACGCTTGCGCGTATTCACCACCCGCCCGGATACCTTGTTGGGTGTGACCTACATGGCCGTGGCCACCGAGCATCCGCTCGCGCAAGCGGCCGCTGCGGACAATCCTGAACTGGCGGCATTCATTGCCGATTGCAAACGTGGTGGCACCACCGAAGCCGAACTGGAAACCCAGGAAAAGCGCGGCATGGCGACCGGCGTGTACGCCATTCACCCCATCAGTGGTGAGCGCGTGCCGGTATGGACCGCGAATTTCGTGTTGATGGGTTATGGCACCGGTGCGGTGATGGCCGTGCCTGGCCACGATGCCCGCGATTTTGAGTTCGCGCACAAGTACGGCTTGCCCATCAAACAAGTCATCGCGATCTCCCGTGGCGCGCAAAGCGCGAGCGGTGAGGGTCCGGGCCCAGCACAAACGCAATCCGAGGGCGCACCCTTACCCGCCCTGCGGGCACCCTCTCCCGAGGGGAGAGGGGAAATGGCTGAGTACGACTCAACCCTTTGGCACGACTGGTACGCCGACAAGACTCACCCGCACATGCGGGTGGTCAACTCCGGTGCGCTGGATGGTCTGGATTTCCGCGGTGCCTTCGACAAGGTTGCCGAATTGCTCGCCGAGCGCGGCGAGCGGCGGGTCAACTTCCGCCTGCGTGATTGGGGCGTCTCCCGGCAGCGCTATTGGGGCTGTCCAATTCCGATGATTCGTTGCGCCAACTGTGGCGACGTGCCGGTGCCCGAAGCACAACTGCCAGTGCTGCTGCCGGAGGACGTGGCGTTTTCCGGGATGCAGTCGCCCATCAAGGCCGATCTCCAGTGGCGCAAAACCAGCTGCCCGACGTGTGGTTCTGCTGCCGAGCGTGAGACCGATACCTTCGACACCTTCATGGAGTCGAGCTGGTACTACGCTCGTTACACCTCACCGGGCGCCGCCGACATGGTCGATCAGCGCGCCAACTATTGGTTGCCGGTCGACCAGTACATCGGCGGCATCGAACACGCCATCCTGCATCTGTTGTATTTCCGCTTCTTCCACAAGTTGCTGCGCGATGTCGGCCTGGTTACCGCGAACGAGCCGGCGACCAACCTGCTGTGCCAAGGCATGGTGATCGCAGAGACCTTTTATCGCGACGGCGCGGACGGGGCCAAGGAATGGATCAATCCTGCCGATGTCGCCATCGAGCGCGACGAAAAAGGTCGCGTGGTTGGGGCCAGGCTGGTCGGTGATGGGGCGCCCGTGGCCATTGGCGGCACCGAGAAGATGTCGAAGTCGAAAAACAACGGCGTCGACCCGCAGAACATGGTCGCGGCCTTTGGTGCGGACACCGTGCGGCTGTTCTCGATGTTTGCTGCGCCGCCGGATCAAAGCCTCGACTGGAGCGAAGCCGGCGTTGAAGGCATGTCGCGGTTCTTGCGCCGAGTTTTCAATCAGGTGCACAAACACGTCGGTGCTGGCGACGTTCCGACACTCGATCCAGCCTCGCTGAATGCGGAGCAGAAGGCACTGCGGCGCAAGCTGCACGAGACCATCGACAAGGTGGGAGATGACTATGCGCGCCGTTATACCTTCAATACGGCGATTGCGGCGGTGATGGAATTGGTCAACGCCGTCATGAAGGCGGCGGTGGAAGATCCCAGTCCGCAGGGCCGCGCGGTGGCCCACGAGGCGTGGGAAGCCATCGTGTTGATGCTCAATCCGATCGTGCCGCACCTGTGTCACGACTTGCGGCAAGCGCTGGGGCATTCGCCAACGTTGATTGAAAATCTGCCATTTCCCAAAGCAGATCCTGCGGCTCTGTTGCGTGACTCCGTGGTGATGGCGGTGCAGGTGAACGGCAAGCTGCGCGGACAAGTGGAAGTGGCGATCGGCGCGGCGCGTGAGAGTATCGAGGCCGATGCCCTGGCGCAGCCGCTGGTGGCGAAATTTCTGGAAGGACTGAGCGTGCGCAAGGTGATCGTGGTGCCGGGCAAGATCGTCAATATCGTGGCTAATTGAGGCGGGGCTATCTGAGATGCGACTGCTCGTTGTTGCCTGCGTGTGTGTTGCACTCGCCGCTTGCGGCTTCCAGCTGCGGCGTGACGTGGTGCTGCCGAGTGAGCTCAGCGCGATCCGGATTGAATCGGCTGAGCCCACCCCCGAACTCACGCGTGCCTTGGAAGTGGTGTTGCGGCGTTCGGGTGCGGCCATTCAGACAGCTGACGCAACCACAGGAGCCAGCCTGCGCATCACCAGCGCCAGCCTGGTCCCGCGGCCGCTGAGCGTGAGCGGCGATGGTCGCGTGCAGGAGTTTGCCCTGATGTATCAAGTCGACATCGAATTGAGCGATGCGCAGGGGGCCATTCGTGTACCCAAACAAACGGTTCGCCTCGAGCGGGTGTACAGCTTTGATGCCGCCGCAGCATTGGGCACTCCGGGCGAGGAAGAAATCGTACGTGAGGAACTCGAACGCGAAATGGTCGCGTCGATCATGCGTCGTATCGAGGCGGCGTTGGCGCGGTGAGGCAGGACTCGCTGCGTTAGCGACCGCAAACTACTGCAACCCTTCGGAGCGCAATCTCGACGTGGCACCGACCCTCGCGCAATTCGAACGCCAGCTCACCGGCGGGCCGTTGGCACCGGTCTATCTGATCGCCGGTGCCGAGGATCTGCTGCGGATCGAAGCCGCCGATGCCTTGCGTGCTGCGGCCAAGGCCGCGGGTTTTGCCGAGCGCGAAGTGTTTGATGTGGAGGGCAGCTTTGACTGGAATGCGGTCGCCGGCACATTTGCGACCATGTCACTGTTTGCATCGCGTCGCGTGGTCGAGCTGCGTCTGCCGACGACGAAACCGGGCAAGGAAGGCGGCAAGCTGATCGAGGATTTCTGCGCATCGCCGGCGTCCGATATTCTCTTGCTGATAGTCGGCGGCGAATGGAGCCGTAAACACGAAGCGGGCTGGAGTCGTGCCGTTGAGCGTTGCGGCGTGCTGTTGCCGATCTGGCCGATCAAGCCCAACGAATGCGGCGCCTGGATTGCCGGCCGCCTGAAGTCTCGCGGTGTATCTGCCGACAAAGCGGCTGTCAGTCTGTTGACTGAGCGCGTCGAGGGAAATCTGTTGGCGGCCGCCCAGGAGATCGACAAGCTGGCACTGCTGGTGGGCAAACAGCATTTGGATGTCGCCCAATTGGAAGCGCTGGTCGCAGATAGTGCGCGTTTTGATGTGTTCGCGATGGTCGAAGCTGCGGTCGCCGGCGATGCGGCGCGCGCGTTGCGGATCGTTTCCGGCCTGCGTGGCGAGGGCGAGCAGGTAGCCGGTTTGTTGCCATGGTTGAGCGGTCAATTGCAAGCCCTGGCGCGAATCGCTGCGGTCGCCGAAAGCGGCGGCAATGTCGCGGCGGCCATGTCCACGAGCGGAATCTGGGACGCGCGCCAACCGGCGTTTCGGCGCGCACTGTCGCGAATCAATTGTGCCCATGCGCAACGATTGGCCGCCGAATGCGGGCGGGTGGAGAGGATCGCGAAAGGGCGTGAGTTCGGCGAACCTTGGCTGGCATTGGAGCGATTGCTGACCGCAGTGGCCGATCCACGGGCAGCACATCTGCTTGCGGCGTGAGCAGCAGAAACCGCAAAGCGGTAGTGCGGTGAGTGTCGAGCCTGCCGTTTTGCTGGTGTACGGCGGCACCTTCGATCCGGTTCATCGCGGCCACGTCGCGGTCGCCAACGCCGCGGCGGATGTCTCCGGCGCAACACGGGTGCTGCTGATTCCCTGCGGCGATCCGCCACATCGCAACAAGCCAATGGCGTCAGGCGCGTTGCGTGCGGAGTTGCTGCGTCTGGCGTTTGCCGATGACCCGCGTTTTGTCGTTGACGAGCGCGAACTCGCGCGTGCCGGCCCGTCTTTCATGGTTGATACCTTGGCTGACATCCGTGCGGAAATCGGTGTGTCAGCGCCACTTGCGCTGCTGGTCGGCCAAGACGCCGCGCGCGGCCTGCCGCGCTGGCATGAATGGTTGCGGTTGCCTACGTTGGCGCACCTGCTGGTGGTGCCGCGCGCTGGCGATGGGGACGCACTTGAGCCCGCAGTCAGCGCTGTATGGCGACAGGTCAACGATGTGTCTGAACTATCCCGATTGCCGGCGGGCATGCTCTATCGACTTCCGCAGGCCCTGTCAGATGCCAGCTCCACAGCGAGTCGACATGCCCTCGCCGTCGGGGATAGCGCCAACGCGGACTTGCCGAATGCGGTGGGGGAGCGTCTTGCGAAAGAATCACCCTACCGGGTGGCCAAAAAGTGATTGCCCTATACTTGCGCCGCCCGGCGTCCGCTGCGGCCCCTTTTCAACCATGAGGTTACGCCCACTTGACCACCGCCCGCTTGAACACTCGCAGCGCAGTACCTGACCGCCTGCCGGCGCCCTCCACCGTCGCACCGGAAGCACTGCGCAAGATCGTGCAAGCCGCGTTGGAAGACATCAAGGCCAAGGAAGTCCGCGAGATCGATGTTCGTGGCAAGACCAGCATCGCCGACTGGATGGTGATCGCCTCGGGCACGTCAAGCCGTCACGTACGCTCGATTGCCGACGAAGTCGCCAAACAAGCCAAACAGATTGGCTGTCCGCCGATAGGCGTGGAAGGCGAGCGCGAAGCCGAGTGGGTACTGGTGGATCTGGGCGACGTCATCGTCCACGTCATGTTGCCGCGCGTGCGCGAGTTTTATGCGCTGGAGCGGCTATGGACGGTTGGTGATCAAGCGCCTACCAGCGATGCCGCGCCCGCCACAAGCGCGGGCTGAAATCTCGCGCCTGTCGCGATGAAGGCGCGCTTGTTGGCCGTGGGAAGCGGCATGCCGAGTTGGGTCAACGCCGGTTTCGCCGAATACGCCAAGCGACTCTCGCACTGGTTACCGCTTGAACTGATCGAGATCGCGCCTGGCCTGCGCGGCAAGTCTCGCGACCCCGAACGCGCGGTGAGCGACGAAGCTCAACGCCTGCTGGCCGCCATCCCACGCGGCAGTTGGGCCATTGCGCTCGAAGTGAGCGGACGCGCGCTCAGTTCGGAAGGCTTGGCCGAGCGCCTGCAGCAGTGGCGCATGCTCGGGCAGGATCTGGTGTTTCTGATCGGCGGTCCCGAGGGATTCGATGCCAGTGTATTGGCGCGCAGTGATGAGCGCTGGTCACTCGGCCCCCTGACCCTTCCGCACCCACTGGTGCGGATCGTGGTCGCCGAGCAGCTGTATCGCGCGGCGAGTCAGTTGGCCAACCACCCGTATCATCGGGGTGGTTGAGTCTTGATGGGCCCAAGCAAAGCGTGGTCCTACGATAGATGACTCAAAACAGATCGCCACCGGCCGAGAATGCGCGCTCAAGCGTGTCGCCCAGGCCACCAATTTCGAGCACCAGGCGATCCAGTTCGCTGGCATTCAAAGTCTCGTAGGGCCGGTTCTCGCACAACTGCAGATAAGGCGCGCCATCCAGCATCGATTGCGCCAGATAACCAACCCGTTGTTGCCAGTTGAATTCCAGCGCGCGGCGGCCGTCGAGACCCGTCATCGGGGCGATGGCGGTGCTGAGCCGCAGGTATTTGCGCCCATCATCGCCTTCAAGTTCAGTCAGGAAGATGCCCTGCCGGCGGCGACCGCCGTCCAGGGTGATTTCGATGGCGATCAAGTACGGGTCGTTGGTGCTGAGCGTGTAGGCACTGCCAACGTGAGCGCGGATCTGCTCGAAGGACTGCATGGGTAAGGGTCGGGAATCTGAAAAGAAGACTCCGTATGCTACGCGGCGATGCCTTTCCTGTCTGCCGCCGATAGCTTGGACCGACGGATCGCTGACGCGATACGGGCGATTCCGACGGGTCAGATAGCGTCTTACAGCGGCATCGGGCAACGCGTCGGCTTGAACCGCGGCGGTCGCCGCGTGGCACGCATGCTCGCTGGCAACGATGACCCGACTTTGCCTTGGCATCGGGTATTGCGAGCCGGTGGGCGAATCGCATTTGCTCCCGACAGCGCCGAGTTTTCTGAGCAGGCACGGCGATTACGGGAGGAGGGTTTGCGGGTTGTGGGCGCGAGGGTGTTCGCGACCTCCCGTGTGGGAGGTGGGTTGGATGAGGAGATATGGGGTGAGTGAGGGTGTCTCATCTATCCCGACTGGGATCGGTTTTCCGCTTCTCTCGCTTTAGTCTGCCGTGTCGCACGGTTTCGGCCGCCGCCGTAGGCGGACGAAACCTTGCGATAAGCCCGCTAAAGCGAGTGAAGCAAGAGGTCCAGTCGCGAAGGACAGGCCGACACAAGCCCCGCAGGGAGAAAACCCCACCCCCTACACGTGCTTCCGTAACGTCCCCTCTTCGTTCAACAAGCGATTGATTCGCGTAAACACTTCGCCACGCGAGAACGGCTTCTTCATGAAGTCGTCGGCGCCGATGCGTTGCACGTAAAACTGCTCGGTGGCCATTTCGTTGCCGCTCATCATGATCACCGGGATGTCACGAGTGATTGGGTCGCGGCGCAGCTGACGCAGGGCTTCGAAGCCGCTCATGCCGGGCAGGACGATGTCGAGAAAGATCAGCGAAGGCGCATGCGCGCGCGCCAGCTGCAGGCCGCGTTCGGCATCGGCGGCGTCCAGCACGTCATATTGGTTCTGCCGCAGGATGCGGCCGAGCATGGCAAGAATGGTGGCGGAGTCGTCGATGACCAGGACGCGGGTACCTTCGGGCGCGTTCTTGCGCGGGCTGTCTTCGCGGCGTTCAACCTTGCGTACGGCTTGAGCGCGCGCTGCTGCGGCAGCGGCGTCGGCACTGACTGTGGCTGCTTCGCGTATGGCACGGCGCTCATCAATGAGCTGGCGAAGCCGATCAAGAAAACTCATGCGGGGCCCCCTGACCCTGAAGTTGTGATGACAGTCTCGCATAAAGCGCTGTTCCGCTTGGAACAGGCTGGATCCATGATGTCTCTCGCAACCGTCCTGAATCATCCACAGCTGGGCAAAACGGGGTCGTCAACGGTTGC
>JBQTGY010000163.1:0-36927 GCA_052390415.1 Pseudomarimonas sp.
GTCCAGCGCGGCCAGACCGAGCGAGCTACTTTCGATTTGTCCGTTACAGTCCACTATCCGCCACGCCAAGGCATGCCGGCTGAAGGCTTGCTACAAGCGGGCGCGGCGACCAAAAATCAGCGACAGCACGAACAACACCAAGAACACGATGAACAGGATCTTGGCGATGCCAGCCGAGGCACCAGCGATGCCGCCGAAGCCGAGCACGGCAGCGATCAGCGCGATGACAAAAAAGACCACGGCGTAATGCAACATGAGAGAGTCTCCTGGTAAGGGGTTGGAGAGCGCTTGAAGAGCGTTCGAAACTTGCAATCCAAGACGCGTGCCAATACTGAAAGTAATTCGAAAACAAAGGGTTGCGATGACTTGTGGCCCGCTTTGTGCGCGCATCCCGACGGGTTGAATCGTGCAAGTCAGCGACCGTCGTGCGCAATGCAAGTGACGTGTCACAACTAGCGCTTGTTTCGCCAAGCCGGTCGCTATGTGCAGATTCGCGGCGCCGATCCGCTTGCAAACCGGGCACCCACCCAGACGCATGCGTCCGAGCGAGGTGCGCCCACGCCGTGCGGGGCCAGCGTCAGTCGGCCTCTTCAGGCCGCGAAGCGCACCTTCAATCCATGCAACTCCGAATGACGGGCGCGCACGCGGGTCATGTGGGCCTCCAGCATGGGCGTGCTGCAATCGCTAACGAAGATTGTTCAGGGCCGCATGTGAAGCTGCTCGGCTGGCGTCACCTGCGGCCCACAGCGTCCATGCCGACAGATTCTGGTCTACGGAAACCAACGGATCTCAGTGGTCGCCCCGCAGCGCAGTCAAGAACGCTTCGCCGTAGCGTGCAAGTTTCGCGGCGCCCACTCCGCTGATGGCGGCGAACTGATCGAGATCGGTGGGGTGCTCGCTGGCAATGGCGCGCAGCACGGCGTCATGAAAGATCACGTAAGCAGGCACGTTTTGTTTGCGTGCAAGCTCAGCGCGCAAGGATCGCAAACGCTCGAAGGCGGGCAGGTCGCTGGCAGCCATGTCGATGCTCGGGCGCGCGGTTTGCACGCGTCGTTGTGAGCGTTTTTCTGCGCGCGCGACTTCGCGGCGGAGTCGAACTCGGGTTTCGCCGCGCAGCACCGGAGGTGCCGCGGCGGTGAGGCGCAGGCCGCCAAAACCGTCGATCTCGACTTCCAGCAAGCCCGCCGCAACGAGTTGCCGAAACACGCTGCGCCAGGCATTGACATCGACATCGTTACCGATCGCAAACGTGCTCAGACGTTCATGGCCAAACTGGCTGACTTTGGCGGTGGTGTTGCCACGCAGGATGTCGATCAAATGACCGACGCCAAAGCGCTGCCCGCTGCGATACACCGCGCTCAGTGCCTTCTGCGCCAGTTGCGTGCCGTCGAAACACTGCGGCGGTTGCAGGCAGTTGTCGCAGTTGCCGCAGTTGCCCGGGAAGACTTCGCCAAAGTTGGCGAGCAAGCTGGCGCGACGGCAGTTGATGGATTCGCAGTAACCCAGCAGCGCGTCCAGCTTGCGGCGCTCCACGCGCTTGCGATCATCTGATGACTCACCGTTCTCGATCATCTGCGACAGCGTGACGACGTCGCCCAAGCCATACGCCATCCACGCATCAGCCGGCTCGCCATCACGGCCGGCGCGGCCGGTCTCCTGGTAATAACCTTCAATGGATTTGGGCAGATTCATGTGCGCCACGAAGCGCACATCCGGTTTGTCGATACCCATGCCGAACGCGATGGTCGCCACCATCACGATGCCGTCTTCGCGCAAGAATCGTCGTTGATTGACGGCTCGCTCGGCGCTAGGCAGGCCCGCGTGATAGGGCAGGGCGCGGATGCCGGTGGCGACCAATTTGGCGCAGGTTTCGTCGACGCCCTTGCGCGATAGGCAATAGACAATGCCCGAATCACCGGGATGTCCGCGCAAGAAATCCAGCAGCTGTTGTGGGCCGCTTTGTTTCTGTTCGACGCGATAACGAATGTTGGGGCGATCAAACGAGGAAACGAATTGCTGCGCGTCTTCAAGCTGCAGACGCTCTACGATTTCCCGTCGCGTGGGCGGGTCGGCGGTGGCGGTGAGCGCGATGCGCGGCACCCTCGGCCAGCGCGCGTGCAACACATCGAGCTGGCGATACTCCGGTCGAAAATCGTGTCCCCATTGCGACACGCAATGCGCTTCGTCGATGGCAAACAGGGCGGGCGTGACATGATCCAGCAGATCGAGGAAACGACTCGTCAGCAAGCGTTCCGGCGCGACATACAACAGGTCCAGTTCACCACGCAGCAGCTTTGTTTCGGTGGCGGATGCTTCAGCCCCAGTCTGCGAAGAGTTCAGAAACGCCGCGGCCACGCCGAGCTGGATCAAGGCCTCGACCTGGTCCTGCATCAACGCAATCAGCGGCGACACCACGATCGCCGTGCCACCGCGCATCAACGCCGGCACCTGATAACACAGCGACTTGCCCCCGCCCGTCGGCATCAGCACCAGACAATCGTTGCCGTTCGCCAGATGCTCAATGATGGCCTGCTGCGGCCCACGAAACTGACCGAATCCGAATACTCGCTGCAGGATTTTTTGAGCGGGCTCAGGGGGGTGGGATTGCATGGGAGGTTGCGTGGGCGGCTGGATTTGGGTGGGCATTGTGGTGGGAATGGTGGGCGGGAAATGTTTATTTGTCCTGATGGACTGGATTTGTCGGTTCGGCGAAGGCTGGAAGCTAGATTTTCAGGCTTCTGTCGCTTTAGTTTTGCTCTCCGCAGGGTTTCGTCGGCTTCCGGGGCTTCGCCCCGGCCTTCGCTGCGCTCGGTCAGCGGCCGCCGCCGTAGGCGGACGAAACAGTGCGAAAAACCGTCTCGGAGCGAGTGAAGCCGAGATTAGCCAGGCCTTAGGCAATAACTCATGGGCAATAATTCGAGAAACCAATCACCAACGGCTTGCAAAAAGCCGTCCCACCACCCACGTGGTGTTGGCGCCAAACGCCTTCTACAGTCAGTCATGCCAAGCAACCCCACCGACCTCCTGCGCCGCTGCATGACGCGCGATTACGCGCGTTTGCAACGCCTGCACGCGCGTTGGAAGGCATCTTCCGAGGCGGCGGATCGCGACGCGTTCATGCGCGCCGCCGAAGCGTCCAATGCGGAGCGGGAGCTGCGTGCGGCGCGGTTGCCGAATCCGAGTTTTGATCTCGGTTTGCCGATCGCGCGCGAGGCCGAGCGCATCGTTGAGCTGATCAGCAAGCATCAAGTGGTCGTGATTGCTGGCGAGACCGGAAGCGGCAAGACGACTCAACTTCCGAAGCTGTGTCTGCTGGCAGGCCGCGGCAGTGCGGGAATGATTGGTTGCACCCAGCCGCGGCGGATTGCGGCGCGCTCGGTGGCAAAACGCGTGGCTGAGGAACTAGGCGTGCAGACCGGTGCCTTGGTCGGTTATCAGGTGCGTTTCACCGAGCAGGTCAGTGATTCCACTGCAATCAAGTTCATGACCGACGGCATTCTGCTGGCCGAGATTCAATCGGATCGATTCTTGTCGCGATACGACACCGTGATTCTGGATGAGGCGCACGAGCGCAGCCTGAATATCGATTTCCTTCTCGGCTATCTGAAAGGCCTGCTGCGCAAGCGCCGTGATCTGAAGTTGATTGTGACCTCGGCGACCATCGATACGCAGCGATTCGCCAAACATTTTGATGACGCGCCCACGCTGTCGGTGGAAGGTCGTGGTTATCCGGTAGAGGTGCGTTGGCGGCCGCCCTATGAGCCCTCCGAGGCGGCCGCAGAGCGTGCGAAGTCCAATCGTGAGGGGCGCGGGGGGCAAGAGCGCGATACTGACCCGTTATCGGCATTGGTCGCCGCGGTAGACGAGATCACGGCGGAGGATCCACGTGGCGACGTGCTGGTGTTCTTGCCGGGCGAGCGTGACATCCACGATGCGCATCGGCTGCTTTCAAAGCGCAATTACCGCGAGAGCGAAGTGCTGCCCTTGTATGCGCGGTTGTCGGCGCGGGATCAGGATCGGGTCTTCAACCCCGGCACCAAGCGCCGCATCGTGTTGACCACCAACGTCGCCGAAACATCGTTGACGGTGCCAAGGATTCGTTATGTGATCGATCCGGGCACTGCGCGCGTCAAGCGCTACAGCCCGCGCCAAAAGCTGGATCGTTTGCACATCGAACCCATTTCCCGCGCCAGCGCTGACCAACGCAAAGGCCGCTGCGGGCGTATTGCCGCAGGCATTTGCTATCGCCTGTACGCAGAAAGCGATTACCTCGCACGGCCCGCGTACACCGATCCGGAGATTCGTCGCGCAGCACTCGCCGGTGTGATCTTGCGCATGCTCAGTCTGGGGCTGGGACAGGTCGATGAGTTTCCCTTCATTGATCCGCCTGATCCGCGCGCAGTGGTCGATGGTTGGCAACAATTGGCTGAGCTGGGTGCGGTCGACGGCGTCCGCAAACTCACCTCATTGGGTCGGCAAATGGCGCGCCTGCCGGTCGACGTCAAGCTGGCGCGCATGTTGGTGGCCGCGAGCGGCAATGGCTCGCTGCGTGAGATGTTGGCGATCACCTCGTTTCTTGGCATTCAGGACCCGCGCGAGCGGCCAGCCGATGCGAAACAGGCGGCCGATCTCGCGCACGCGCAATGGGCCGATCCAAAGTCCGAATTTGTCGCCATTCTCAACCTGTTTGCCGACTATCAAACTGCGCACGAAGACCTGACTCAAGCCAAGCTGCGCGACTGGTGTGGCAAACGTTTCCTGAGCTTTTTGCGGATGCGCGAGTGGCGCGAGTTGCATCGGCAGTTGTTGTTGGTATGCGAACAATTGGGTTGGCAGACCAGCACCCAGCCCGCGGACTATCCGATGTTGCATCGCGCGCTGATTGCCGGCATGCCGACGCAGATCGGGCGCAAGGATGAGAAGCGCCAATACGAGGGACCGCGGCAGCGCAAATTCGGCCTGTTTCCGGGATCGGCCTTGGCCAGTCAGCCGCCGAACTGGGTGTTGTGTGCGGTGCTGCTGGATACCCAGCGCATCTATGCGATGACCAACGCGCGCATCGAGCCGGAATGGGTGGTGTCCGAAGTGCCGCACTTGTTGAGCCGCAAGCACTTCGATCCGCGTTGGTCACGCACTCAAGGCCGCGTGATCGGCAGCGAGCAGATCAGTTTGTTCGGCCTGGTGTTGGCGCCGAAACGACCGATTCACTATGGCGGCCTGTATCCGGAGGAGTCACGTGAGATCTTCGTGCGGCAAGGCTTGTTGCCGGGGGAGATCGACACCAAGGCCGCCTTTGTCGAACGCAATCTGGCGATGCTTGCCAAGGCACATGAAGTCGAAGCGCAACGCCGCCGTGCGGGCTTGGTGGCGGACGAAGACTGGCAGGCTGGTTGGTATCTGGATCGTTTGCCTGCCGACATCAACAGCGCAGTGGCACTGGACGCCTGGTATCGACGCGCGACGCCGGCGCAGCGACAGCAGTTGGAGTGGCCGCTGCACGAGTTATTGGAAGGCGAAGGCAGCGAGCATGAGCGCTTCCCGCCTTTTTTTGCCTTGGGTGATGCGCGCTTGGCGCTGCACTACCGATTCGAACCGGGTGCGATGGATGATGGCGTCAGCCTGATCGTCCCTTTGCATTTGCTGAACGCGCTGGACCCCGCGCGTTTGAGTTGGCTGGTCCCCGGTTTGGTCGAAGAAAAGGCCGCCGAGCTGATTCGATGTTTGCCGAAGACACTGCGTCGCGCCTGCGTGCCAGCTCCGGATTTTGCGCGTGCGTTTCGCGAAGCGTGGCCGCAATCTTCCGCCGATGGCATCGAAGGCGAACTGGCGCGTTTTTTGAGTCGCACGACGGGTGTTGCCATCAACGGACTGGATTTTGTGAGCGACAGCTTGCCGGCTCATTTGCGCATCAATTTGCGCGTGGTGGACCGCAACGGCGAACACATGCTCGCCGAGTCGCGCGATTTCGCCGACTTGCAAGCACGCTTCGGTCAACGTGCGGACCAGGCGTTTGCGGCGCGCGCCGCTGGCAGTCTGGCACGCAGGGGATTGCGTGCATTTCCGACCCAGGAGGTGCCAGTCGAAGTGCGCGGTGAAGCCGGCATTGCCGCGTTTCCGGCCTTGGTCGATGACGGTGAAACCGTTTCATTGCAGGTGTTTGCCGAGCGCAGCACTGCCCAGCGCGAACATGCGGCGGGTGTGCGGCGATTGCTGGAGTTGGCAATGGCCGACAGGATCAAGCAAGCGCGCAGGCAGTTGCCTGTCACGCCCCGGCTGGGCCTGCTGTATGCGGCCTTGCAAGGCTTCAACACGTCTTCAGAATCGAAAACCTCGCAAGGCGAACGCAGCGTCGATGCGCTGCGGCATGACGTGTTGGCGGCGGCCATGGGCACCTTGTGCCTACGACCGCTGGAATCGGTTCGCAGCGCTGCCGCGTTCGAAGCACTGCAAAGAGAATTGGCCAGCGCGCTGTTTGCCGAAGCCATGAAGCTGCTCGGCTGGGTCGAGGTCATCCTGCAACTGGTCGCCGATTTGCGACCGGCGCTCGAACCCCCTCTGATGGGATTCGCGCGGGCCAATCTGGACGATCTGCACGAGCAGTTGGCCCATATGCTGCCCGCGCACTTCCTGCTCACCACGCCCGCTGCGCAACTGGCCGAATTGCCGCGTTACCTGCGCGGCATGATTATTCGTGCCCAACGCTTGTTACAGGACCCCAGTCGCGATCAGGTCCGCATGCTGGAGGTCGTGCCATTCGCGAAAGCGCTGCAGCAGGCCCGCGCTGACGGACGCGCATCCCAGCCAGGTTGGATCGAACTACGCTGGATGCTGGAGGAATTGCGCGTGTCGCTATTCGCTCAAGAATTGGGTACCCGCGCCAGCGTTTCGCCCAAGCGATTGGCGCGGATGTTGGAGGTACTGGCGGAGCGTTAGGCGTCTGCAACCGGCTCGGTGCGCGCAGGCCCCCGAGCAGCAATCGCGTCACGCGCCATGCCCGCGCGCTCTGATCGACCCTACCTGATGCGTCGGACTTTGGCCGCTTTGTTGTATCCATCGACCTTCAGGAACCAGGTGCCCACCAGACCTTTCTTGATGCGCACCACCGGGTCGACGAGATTCACGGCCAACGAATCGTTTTCCGGCAGTCCCTCCCACACTTGGCCGTTCTCGAGTTCGAAGCGGGTGCGTCCTGACCAGCCTTTGAAAACACCGGGTATGCGCGACACGATGTCGCCGTCTGCCGAAGGCGCGCTGGGCAGTCCGCGCAGGTCGTTTGGATCCGGTTGGGCGGCGGAATAGGCGTTCGATCCGGCGACCGAGGTGGTGGCGCGCTGACGCAACCACAGATTGAGTGCGTTGAGTTCATCGGCGGAGAGTTTTTCCAGTCCCGCCGCTTTGAACTCGCTGGCGCTCATGCGCTCTTCCAAGGACGAGAAGTCCTGCGCCAGGGCAACCGTCGGAAGAGTCAGCACCGGTAAAACCAGGGTGAAGATGGCGAACACAAGTGAGCGCATGCGGAAGTCAGCGTTGCAATGGAAGCGCCGATTGTACGGAATGCAGTGTCCTGCGAGCCATGCCAGCACCCGCCGCACAGCAAAGCTCACCGAGTTAACCGCAGATTCACGCCTGTGTATTGCGCTCCGGTACACTTTCGATTGCTTTTGTCAGGCCGTTGGATCGAGTGTTCATCGCCTTCCGCGCCCGCTGCTCGTCAGCCAGTCGCATCTTGCGGATAACCTGCAAGACGCCGCCTCGGAGAACTCATTGCCAATGACCCATCGTAGTTGCGTGCCGATTTTGTCGTTGCTCGCCCTTGCTGTCTGCGGATCGGCGCAGGCCATTGATCCGACTTTGCAAGTGGTGAGTGGTCCGTCGAGCGCGGAAACGCGGCGCCCGGTGCCGTTGACGTCGGCGCGCTTCGAGCCTACTTCGCGGACCTTGGTTGCAACCACGCGGGCCGGCAATTTCACCTGCAATACCAGCCAAGTGCCGAATCCGAGCGCGCTCAAATTGCGACTTGATGGCGTCGAATATCCGATCACCACCAGCGCGCTGCCGGGATTGCTGGTCGCCCCGATCGAGTACTTGCCAACCACCGTCACCTTTGCGTTGGGTCTGCTTGGCACCAGCCTGCCGGGCAGTTGTGCGTCCAGCAATACGACTTCGACCAACCTCGGCTTGATTTTCGAGACCCAACGCCGTTTGCCCGTTGCCGAAAGCGTGTTTTTTGATATCACCACGCGCAGCTTCCAGATCCGTGTGGCCGAGCCTGTGCTGTGCACGAGCTACGTGGCATTGGGCAGCGGCTCAGGGCTTCGGATTGCGCTGAACAGTTCCAACGAACCGCTTTTCAATGCCTCGACTGCCACTTCGTTGCCCGGATTCGCGACCATCAACTATGCGTTGGGCACCTTCAATCTGGTGCCGGTTGCGCAAGGTGGCGCGGCGGCGCCAGGTGTGCAGTGCAGCGTGCCCAACTCGGTTGTCACCCTGACACCAGGCGGTGGTGGTGGCGGAAACTCGATCTTCAGCTCGGGATTCGAGCCTGCGAGCACGAGTGGCAACCCGTCCGACGTGACGGTCAGCATTTCTGGCATCGGCAGCGGCACGGCGGGCAACAACCAGCGCGGCACGGGCGCTCTGCCGGGTGGATCCCTGCAGTACCTCGTGCGGGTGCAGAACACGGGCGCAGTGTCCGCCGCGAATGTGCAAATGCGTGAGTTTGCGACCGGCCCACAAGCCATTGCGCAGCCCGGTCAGCCGCAGCCAGTGCAGATGCTGGCGGGCGAGTCCGGAAGCAGCACCTGCGTGCGAATCGGCGGCGGTGCCTGCCCGGCATTCGGATTTCCGATTTCGCTGAGCCTTGGCACCATAGCCCCGGGTGAAGGCTTTGAGTTCACGCTCACGCGGGTGGTGTCGGCAAGCGCAACGCCAGGTCAACTTGGCCAGCTTGGTTACGCCGCGTTTGTCGATCCTGCCGGCGGTGGTCCGGATGCCAATCTCAGCAACAATGGCGCCTGGTTGGCGGCGAGCATCATCTCCAATCAGCAGCCGGTGATCGCGGCGATCGGCAATCAG
Organism: Pseudomarimonas sp.; assembly: GCA_052390415.1. GTDB lineage: Bacteria > Pseudomonadota > Gammaproteobacteria > Xanthomonadales > Xanthomonadaceae > JANNWF01. The sequence continues at coordinate 9,079 of JBQTGY010000163.1, forward strand.
GGCATGACCGAAGACGGCACGCCATTGGCGCTTGCGGTCACGGTCACCGATCCGGAAGGTGATCCGTTGCAGACGCCTACGGTAACCAGCAATAACGCCACCTTGTTCCCGCCAGGGAGTCTGGTGATCACCGGCTCTACCAGCCCGTGGACGCTGACGATTACTCCTGCGGCCAACCAGAACGGCAGCGCCAATGTGCAGGTGTCGGCCACTGACGGCAACTCGGCACCGAGAACGTTGACTTTCCAGGTCAGTGTCACCGCGGTCAATGATCCGCCGACTTTCAACCTGAATGTGGCGGGTGGCGAGTTGATCATGACCGGAGGCGTTGGCGGTTGCGTCCCACCGATCTGCACGGCGAGTGCGCTCAACTTCATCACCCAGCGGTTACCTGGACCGGCGACCGCCGTCGACGAAGCGACGCAAGTCGTCAGGCCCAATACCGAGAAGGATGGCCTTGGCGACGCCCGCTTGATTGCTGGTGCATGTGTGCCTGCTGCCGTGGATGGCGTGGATCCCACACTGTTTTTCACTGGCGGGCTGTTGCCGCGGGTGAATGAGCCGGGTGGCGCGGGCAGTTTCAACTTGGTGGCTTCGCTTGCGGGTGTGGCGGGTGCGGTGGACTGCGCAATTACGGTGATCGATGACGGCTCGCCGGCGGCGGTGTCGCTGCCGCAGACACTGCGAATCCGTTACCAGGCACCACCGCCATAGCCACTCGCCATCCCTTCGCGCAATGACGAAACGCCGGAGCCCCCTCCGGCGTTTCGCTTTCCAAGACTGCAAATCGTGAAGCGAACTGATCAACCTCTGCGCAACGTGACTGACTGGCATCAAAGCCGTGACGCTGGCTTGCCAACGCTGCCGACCGCCTTGTTGGCTTGGGCGACCGAGGCGGACGTGGCAGTCGATGTGCAGTCGGAACGTGCGCGCCGCGAGCTGGCGCTCACCTTGAGCGCTCTGGACGCACTCAACGCGGACGCCGAAACCCTGTGCGCGGCGATCGTGTTCGGCTGTCAAACCCCCACTCGCCCCGCGCCAACCGCCTATCTCAGCGGCGGCATCGCTGAACTGGTCGCCGGGCAAGCCGAAGCCGACAAGGTCTGGTTGATTTACGCCGAACGTGGTGGTGGAGCCGGGGCGGAGGGTCTGCGCAGACTGCTGCTGGCGATCATTCGTGATGTGCGGGTGGTGCTGATCCTGTTGGCGCGACAGCTGGTTCGCCTGCGTGCGGCATCCACGCTTCCGGAAGACGCCCGCCGACAGCTGGCTCAGCTCACGGCCGATATTCACTCGCCCCTGGCTAATCGCCTTGGCATATGGCAGGTCAAGTGGGAGCTCGAGGATCTGGCGTTTCGGCACTCGCAGCCAGAAACATATCGTCGCATTGCCGACTTGCTGGACGAGCGTCGCGCGGATCGCGAGCGCTTCATCGAGGGATTCAAGAGCCAGTTGCGCCACGTGCTGCAAGCGGCGGGCGTGGAGGCCGAAGTCGCCGGCCGCCCCAAGCACATCTACAGCATCTGGAAGAAGCTGCAACGAAAGGGTGTTCCGTTCAGCGAGTTGTATGACATTCGCGCGGTGCGCGTGCTGGTGCGTGATATCGACAGTTGTTACGCCGCATTGGGCGTTGTGCACGGCCTTTGGTCGCCGGTGGCCGAAGAATTTGACGACTACATCGCGCATCCGAAGGGCAACCACTACCGGTCACTGCATACGGCAGTCATCGGCGCGGAGGGCAAAACCGTCGAAATCCAGATTCGTACATTCGAGATGCACGCGCATGCCGAGCTTGGTGTCGCCGCGCACTGGCGTTACAAGGAGGGCGGCGGCGGTGACGCCGATTTCGAACGCAAGATCGCGTGGATGCGGCAACTGCTGGAAACGCGGGAGGGCGACGAAGACGGCAGCCATGGCGAGACGCATGCCAGCACTGCACTGATCGAAGATCGGATCTACGTGTTGACACCGCAAAACGCGGTGATCGATTTGCCACGCGGCGGCACCGTGCTCGACTTCGCGTATCACGTGCATACCGAAGTGGGGCATCGCTGTCGTGGCGCCAAGGTCAATGGCCGGATTGTGCCGCTGGGCCACCAGCCGCGCAGCGGTGACCGCATCGAGATCCTCACCGCCAAGAGTGCCGAGCCGAGACGCGACTGGCTGTTGGCGAACAATGCGTTTCTGGCCAGCTCACGTGCGCGCGACAAGGTGCGGGCGTGGTTTCATCGACTGGATCAAGCACGCAATTTGACCGCGGGCAAAGACTTGCTGGATCGCGAGCTGAAGCGAATGTCGCTGCATCAGCTTGATATCCAACTGGTGCTGCCAAAACTCAAGTTGCAAAAGCTCGAAGAACTCTATGTCGCGGTCGCGCTTGGCGACGTGAGCGCAGGGCAGGTGGCGCGCGCCTTGCACGACGCGGCGCAACCGGCGGCCGAGACGGCACGCACAACAGCACCACTGCCGACGGCTGCATTGGCGCGACCTCCCAAACCGGCCGCGGGATTCACCATCGAAGGTGTGGGTAACTTGCTGACGCAGATGGCGCGTTGCTGCCAGCCCGTTGCCGGGGATCCGATCCAGGGTTACCTCACCCAGGCCCGCGGCGTCAGTATCCACCGCCGCGAATGTGTGGCGCTGCAGCGTTTGGCCGCCACCCATCCGGAGCGACTGCTGCCGGTCGAGTGGGGGCGGGGTCGAGTGCAGAGTTTTGGTGTGGATGTGCTGGTGCGCGGTTATGACCGCAAATGGCTGCTGAAGGACCTCACCAACGTGATCGGCAGCGGCAACGCGCACATTCTGGGCTTGAACAGCCGGGTCGACGCAGCCAGCGGTATCGCCGAGCTTCGTTTCACCCTCAAGGTCAGTGACTTTGAGCAGTTGGACGCGCTGATCGCGAGGTTGTCCGCCATCGCAGGTGTCAACGAAGTTCGCCGCTGGCCTTGATAGGCCAACACAGCCCTGCACGCTTGCTATTCTGCGAGCACATGGTCATCGAGCAGACGCGTGACGGGTACAGGCAGTGAAGTCCCAGAATGATTGAGATTCCCGGCTATCGGATCGTGCGAGCGCTCGGGCGCGGCGGCATGGCCACCGTTTACCTCGCCATTCAGGAGTCCGTGCAGCGCGAGGTCGCCCTGAAGGTGATGTCGCCGACGCTGCACGGTGACGCCGAGTTCGGCGAGCGATTTCTGCGTGAGGCGCGCATCGCCGCCAGCTTGCGCCACCGCCATGTCGTGCAGATTCATGACGTGGGTCGCGCTGACGACTTGCATTACATGGCGATGGAGTATCTGTCCGGCGGGCCTGTGCTCAATCGCAGTCTGGGTGCGGGCGATCTGGCGTTCTGCTTGCGGGTGACGCGTGAAATGGCGCTGGCCCTGGATTACGCGCACAAGCGCGGGGTCATTCATCGCGACATCAAGCCCGACAACATCCTGTTGCGCGATGACGGTGCGGCGGTGCTGAGTGATTTCGGTATCGCGCGTGCGCAAGACAACAAGCGCATGACCATGACCGGCACCATCATGGGCACGCCGCATTACATGGCACCCGAACAAGCCTCGGGTGCGGCGGTTGATGGACGCGCGGATCTGTACAGCTTGGGCATCGTGTTCCACGAGATGGTCGTCGGCGTGGTGCCATTCGATGCCACCGACTGGGTGTCCGTGGGTTTGATGCATTTGTCGGCGCCGGTGCCACGACTGCCGCAATCATTGGCCAAATTGCAGCCGCTGATTGACACCATGCTGGCCAAGGATCCGGCGGAGCGGTTGCAAACCGGCGCTGATCTCGCCGAAGTGATTGCCGACATGGAGCAGACCCTGAGCGGCCCGCGCTCGCCGCCGGTGAAGTGGCCGACACTTGCAGAAGAGCCCGTGGCGAAGCAGACCGCAACGCAAAAGGCGGCTGCCCAGCAGGCCGCCGAGCAACCGACGCGTCGTCGCGAGCCAGCGTTGGCAGACAGCAGCGATGAGCCCGAACTTGGCGAAATCGGCCAAGCACTGTCGCAGCCTTCTCGGCGTGGTCGCCGACGAAACGCCGTGGCCGCCGACACCGGCGTGGAACGGACGCGTACGCCGCTGTGGGCCTGGATGACTTTGCCGCTGCTGGTGCTGCTGCTGGCCTATTCGTTCCGTGAACCGCTGCGCGACTTGATCATCCCGAGTCGCACCGAAGAGTTGTTGTCGCAGGCCGAACAGGCACTGACTCAGGGTCGCTTGACCGGCACCCAGCCGCCCGGTGCCAGTGAACTTTTCCGCCAGGTGAGTGCGGTTGATCCCGACAATCAAGGCGCCCGTGAGGGTTTGATGCGGGTGGCTGAGGCCTTGCTCGTGCAGGCGCGCAAGGCGCTTGCCGATGACCGGGTCGCTGACGCCAAACGTGCCCTCGCGGAAGCGCGCGTCAACGGCGCCCCCGAGCGAGACATCGAGGCGATTGAAACCGACATCCGCGGTCGCGAACAGCTCGATGGGGCGATGGGCGATTTCATCGTGCTGGCGCAGGCAGCGCTGGCCAGTGGTCGCTTGGATGGTTCGGAAGACAGTGCGCTGTTCTGGTACGCCAAAGCGCTGGCGCTCGATCCCACCAGCAGCATTGCCCTGAGTGGGCGGCGTCAAGCTTTGACCGGGTTGTTGGAGCGGGCACGCGGTCTGGTGGATGCCGGCAAGTTCGACGAAGCACAGGTGCAAGTGGATGCGGTCGCCGCCGTCGAGCCAGCCCATCTCGGCTTGCCCGAAGCCCGCGGCCATCTGGCCGAGGCGCGGCAAAGGATCGAAGCGGGGGTCAGCAGCTTGATCGCTGAGGCCGAGGCACTGCTGAAACAGCGGCGGCTGATCTCCCCTGCTGGCAATAACGCGCGTGAACGTTACCGCAGCGCCTTGGCTCGTGAGCCGGGAAATGTCGAAGCGCAGGCAGGCTTGCGAAGTATCGCCACCAGCTTGCTGCAACAGGCGGCGCCACTGATATCGGACTATGCGTTTGATCGCGCGGCGAGCCTGCTGGATGAGGCCGCTGCCACCGATGCCAACGTGCCCGGGTTGAGCGCGGCCCGTGCGCGGTTGCGCGAGTTGCAACAGAGTCGCGGCAGTCTCGCCTCGGGCATTTTGTCGCCGGAGCAGCAAGCCACCGTCCAGCAAACCTTGACCGCCGCCGTTGCGGCCAAAACGGCTGGCAATCTGACCTATCCGCCCGGTGAAAGCGCCTGGGACTTGTATCGTCGTGTGCTCTCGATCGAGCCCAACAATGCCACCGCCAAACAGGGCATAGCCGAATTGCCGGCCGCCAGCCGAGCCCAGTTCGAGGCGGCGTTGGGATCCAATCGATTGGGTGCCGCGCGTGGGCATCTCGAAGGCTTGCAATCACTCGCGTCCAGCGACACGGCCTTGCCCGACATGAAGCGCCGCCTCGCTGCCGCGCTGATCGGCTACGCCACCGAACGCCTTGGCGCTGGAGAAACGGAGCGTGCCAGCAAGGCGCTGGAACAAGCCATCGAACTCGACCCCAACAACCCTGAAATCACTTCACTGCGCGCGCGGTTGGAGCAGGCAGGCTGACGAAGGCACCACCTCCACGAATTCTGGTGGGTCGCAACAGTCGAAGGGCATTGCGCCCGTTTCACGCACCACCAAACAAACCGCCTCACTCGAAGCCGTTGGCGAATATCATCGTCGTCTGCACGCTGCTGGTCACACAGGCCGAAAACTCGCTGGTGTTGCCCGCGGCACTGGTCACTGTCGCGGTCATCACACTGGCAGTAGGCACGCTGATGTCGGCTGCGGTGAAGGCGAAAGTCTCCACGGTGCCATTGGCAAACGAGATCGTGCGGCTAAGCACCGCCGTCTCGCCTTCGCCATGGGTGCCATCGCAACTGCCGCTGCGAAACAGGTCCAGCTCGAAGCTGAGGGCGACCGCAGAAACCGGCAGATCCAGCGTGCCCTCTACCCGCAGGCCTCCGTTCTGCAACTGCTCGACACGTGTCAATACGGGAAAGTTCTGCAATCCATTCGGGCCGACGTCGATATCGTTGAGATCGTTGGGGGTGATCCCATCGGCGTTGAGGTCGATGCCCAGTCCACCATTGCCGAACGTCTCGTTGACACGCAACTCCACCTGCACGCTGGCACCGGTGATGCCGATTCCGGTACCGCCGTTGCTGCGGACGCGGTTGCCCACCACCATGCTGCCGGTGCCGTTCAGGCCGATACCCGTGAAGGTGTTTGCCAGTGCCGTCGTGCCATTGGCGGCCGTGCCGACCAGATTGCCGATGATGTTGGTGTCGATGCCGCTGGAGGCGATTCCCGCGCCGCCATTTCCCGAAATCAGGTTGCGTTGCGCACGCAGTGTCCCGCCTACGCGCACGCCGCTGACTCCGGTCGCAACATTTACGCCGGAGAGCAAACTGCCGCGATCAAGCGTGCCGGTCACATCGGTACCGACGAAGTTGCCCTCGATGACGTGGCCACTGCCGCCGCTGCTGTTGATGCCGAGGTTGCCGCAGGAATGCACCACCAGCCCGCGCACGACGCTGCTGCCGCCGCTGAGCAGCAAACACGAGCTGGCGCCGGCCGAACTGCCATCGATGACGATGCGCAGATCCGCATCGGTGCCGACCAGCAGAGAATTTTCGGAGCTGAGCAGCTCCGAGTAGCCGTCGACGATCGTGCTGCCGGAAATGGCTGGCAGCGCGGTCGCCGGCGTGATCGTGTGCGGGCCGTTGCCGGCGATGTTGAAACGGATGGTGTCGACGCCGGCTGCTCCGTTGGCATCGAGGATGGCCTGGCGCAGGGAGCCGGCACCGCTGTCAGCCACATTCGTGACCGTGCGCTCGGTGCCGCCATCAACCACCAGTAACGCATTGGAAAACTCCGACGTGCTGCCATCGGCCGCCGTGCTGGTGGCGGTGACGAAGTAAGGCGGGGCTGGCGCATTGGCGGCGGAGATCGAGTTGCGCAGGAAGGCGATGGCGATGCCAGTCGGATTGATGGTGGCGGAGCCAAGAAAGAAACGTCCCTCACCGAAGCCGGAAGGGCTGGCCGTGGGGCTGGCGAAATACTCGACCCGTTTGGCGCCGCCGGTGAAATTGCCGTCCAGGGAGCCGTAGATCATCACGGTGCTGCCGTTGTCGCGGGCGAAGCTCAGCGCAGGCGCATTCTCGCGACCGTTGACGCCGGTGTCGGCATCACCGGAATCGTTGACATCGGGCTCGTCGTCAGCCCCCAGATCGATGCCCAGGGTGCCGTTGTTGAACATGCTGTTGCCAAGAATGCTGTTGCCGGAGCCGGGCACAGCATTCTCTAACAGCGAGATTCCAAAGAACTGGCTGTTCGCAATCAGGTTGCCACTGCCGGCGACGGTGCCGCCGATCCGCACGTCAGACACGGTCTCGCTGTTGAGGCGGATTGCCCTGCCATTTGGCAGTGACAAGGTGCCGTTGGCACCGACGCCGAACAGATTGCCTTCGATGATCGAACCGCTGCCCGCAGCACCGACGGTGATTCCCAACTGGTTGCCGGCAAACAGATTGCGATCCGCCGGCAGGGTGCCACCGATCTGGGTCTGACCCGCCGCGTTCAAGCCTGTGCCCGCAGTGCTGCCATCGCTGTTGCCCGCTGCATTGGTACCGATGAAGCAGCCGGCGATGGTCGAGCCGGCAGCGGTCGAGGTGATGCGAATGGCCGTCGCGCCTGAAATGTGGTCGCGAATCGCGATGCCGCGCAGGGTGAGCGGTGCCGTGGCGAATATCGCAGCGAGGCTGGAAGCGACGTTCCCGGCATCCAGCTCGATCAGGATCACTGCATTGCTGGCACCTGACGCCGTCGTGTTGGGTGCCGAGCCCGGCTGCGAGTAGCCATTGATGGTCAGCGCTTCGGTGATGGAAGGAAGCGCGCCCGCCAGCTCGATGACCTTCACTCCACCTCCGGCAATCGAGAAATTGATGGTGTCGGCACCCGCTGCGGCGTTGGCACTGGTGATGGCCTGGGCGAGACTTCCCGCGCCGCTGCTGGCGATGTTGGTGACAATGAACGTGGCCGCAGATGTGCTGGCAGAGGCAAGCAGCAGAGCCAGCCCCGCGACCTTTGAAAAAGTTTGCACCTTGGCTTCCCCCCGGCACGTGGCACCTCATCTTCGCGCTGCGACCGACAAGGTGCAAATCCACCTGAACTTCCGGTTGCCTGCTTGCCCTACACAAACAACTCAATTGGCGTGCGTCGGAACGCCCCGTCGAGTGCGAGAATGAAGCGGACGTGGCCCGCGTCGATGGATATCGGCTGTTGGATCGGCTGGCAGGGTGGCGGGAACAAGCAAGCATCGCGACCTGTACGGTTTGCTTCAACGCAGGATGACGGGAGTACTTCGGGACATGTTGCCGCGCTGGGTCGAAAGGTGCAGGTCGTGGGCGCGCGGGCTATGGCAGCGCGCCTCACACAGTTTGGTACGCACTCCGCTCGAAGAGCTCGACCCGGACGTGCGCGAGATATTCCTTGCCGAGTTGGATGAGTTGAGCGAGACACTCGCCACTCTGTTGCCCGACTGGCGCAACAACCCCAGCGATCCGGCCCTGCTGCAATCAATGCGGCGCGCTTTCCACACCATCAAGGGTTCGGGGCTGATGGTCGGCGCGCTCAGCATTGCGGGTGTGTGCGGGCGTCTTGAGCGACTGATGGTGCAATTGATCGAACGCCGCATGACAGCAACCCCGGAACTGCAGGCAATTTTCGGCGATGCTGTCCGCCTGTTGCCGGAATGCAGACGCGCCATCGAGGCCGGTGTGCCGATGCCGGCGGCGATGCGCGAGATCGGCGTGCGCGCGCAGCGGCTGCTTGGTTGAGCGACGATTGCTGCGCGGTTAGCGCGAAAAATGCCGCTGCAACCGGCGTAGCGCTTGCCGCGATTCCAGTCGCACCTTCAGCCAGCCCAGCGTCGCGTTCAGCAGTCGCAGCTTCCACGGTTTGACTGTGTAACTCAGCGTGCGGGTGAAACGCGTGCCGTCAGGGATCGCTGAAAATTCATAGGTCAAATGTGCGCTGCTGCCATCGTCCATCGTCGCCTCTGCTTCCCAACGTCGCTGAGGTTGTACGTCGAGCACACGCCATTGCAGCGACTTGCGAATGCCGACGGTGCGTATGTCCTCTTTGAACGCAGCGCCACTTCTCAACGATTCGCGCGCATGCGGCTCGGTGCCCAGCGATGAGTGGTGCCACTCCTTCCACAACGCCGGACGGGTGAGATAGTCGTAAGCGGCCTCGGGCGTGGCGCGCAAGATGGTGTGCGTGGTTTGCGAAGTCATGGCGATCCCGCGTCGGCGACGCGCTGTTTGTTGGGTGACGATGGCTGCTGACCGGTGGGTATCGGTTCCCAATACAAGGTGCCGTGCAACCAGTCCATCAATGGAAACACCAGGTTGAAATTGCAGCGCTGCATCAAGTCACGACGATGATGCAATCGATGCAGCTGAGCGGTTTCGCGGATCCAAGGTAACTTCGCCAACCCATGCTCGCGCGGCAGGTGTTGGCAGGCGTGGAAGAACTCGTAGGACAGATATCCCGCCAACAAGGTCGCGGCGAACAACGCACCTGCATTTGCATCCACGAGCTGACCGACGACGAAGTAGGCCGGCAGCACTACGCCGAGGCTGTACAAGACGATCAGCCAGGCCGGGAAGAAGATCACCCGCCAGTCGCGCGGACCCTCGTAAGTCATTTTCGACTCGACGAAGAAGCTGTGATGGTCGCCGGTATGACGTTTGTAGAACAGCGCGCCGATGCGATATTTGTGATGGCCGAAGTGGCGATGCACGGTGTATTCGCCGAAATTGAACACGATCAGGCCGAGTGGAATCATCAACCAATCGGTGGCTTCGAGATCGTCGACTCGCAATACCAGCGCGACCAGCACCATCAGTCCGTACACGAACACGAAACCGCCGTGCAGCCAGGCGTTGTAGTGGCGGCAGATCTCCACTCGATAACGTGCACGAAAGGCTTCGGTATCGTGGTTGCTCATGATCGGGCGTGTCCATCGCTGTTCTGACGGATGCCATCTTGCGCCGGCACGCCGAGCATTCGCATTGACCGCAGGCCCGGTCTGATTGACATTTGATGCCAGGTTGATTCGGCGCACCCCATGCTCGATCCACGCACCATCGCCAACGCCTACGTCCGCACCCTGCTCGGCGTGATCGAGACCTATGGCGTGCGGACGGAAGAGGTGTTGGCCGGAACACGCCTGGACGCCGCCGCCCTGGAAATGCCCAACGGACGTGTCGGCGCCGAAGACTTGCATCGCATCTGGGAGCGTGGACTGCAACTGAGCGGCGATCCGCTGCTAGGACTCAAAGTGGCCGAAGCATCGAAACCGACCACCTATCGCGCACTGGGCCTGGCGACCATGAGCAGTGCCTCATTACAGGCGGCGCTCGCCTTGATGCTGCGTTATTACCGACTGATCAGCGAGTCCAGCGTGTTGAATACGTTGACCCATGACGATGGTGATGTGTCGATCATCTACACCGCGCAACTGCTGCGATTGCAGCAGTTTCCGCAACAGGTCGAAGCGATCCTGGGCAGCATCGTGGTGTTGGCATGTTGGCTCGCCGAACGTCCCGTGGTGCCGGTGAGTGTGTCGTTTCGCCATCGCCCGCTGGGAGCGCTTACCGCCTATCGGCATTGTTTCGGTTGCGAGCCACAGTTTGGCGCCACGGCTCATGTGTTGCGCATAGCCGCCAAGGATCTCGCGCGTCGTTTGCCACAAGCTGATGCCGATCTCTGCCGCATGCATTGCGAACTGCTTGATCGCCAGCTGGCCGACCTGCCGGAAGCAGGCCTTGTCACCGCCTTCGCCAAACAATGGCTGGCCGCACAAACCAGCGGCGCAATCCGCATCCATGATCTGGCACGCGCGATCAGCATGAGCGTGCGTGCTTTGCAGCGGCAACTGCAACACGAAGGCCAGGCTTGGTCCTTGCTCGTAGACAGCGCTCGCAAACACGCCCTTGCCGAACTGCTGCAACAAGGCTTGTCACTTGAACAAGCCGCCCAACGCATGGGTTATCACGACGCCAGTAGTTTGAGCCGCGCGGCGCGTCGCTGGTTTGGAAAAACTGCGGGTCAGCAGCGCTTGGATTCGCGATAGAGCGTTTTGTTGGTTGGGCGCGGAACGCCGGGGATCCACTGGCTGTGCAGGTTGGCGGTGAGCGCAGCGAACCCCAACTTCACGCGCATGAGGTGTCCGACGCACGGGATTCCTTCGCCATCACCCAATTCGCAGGCATCTCGCCCGGTGGATTGCGTTGGGTTCGCTGCGTTCACCTCCAACGGTCCTTGGCGAGACCGCGCACGCGATTACACTCGTCACGAGCCAAAAAACGAAGCAGGGATTGACCTCGCCCCATGATCTCGCCAGAACTCGACAATCCAATCTGGGCATCACTGAACAGCCGGCATCGCCGATTGGCGCGATGTGCCGGCGAAGCGGCGCGGTATTCGCCGGAGGTGGCGCCATTTTTCGGTGTGGCGAGTGCGACGACGGAGTTGGCCGACGACATCGCCGCCATGCTCGAAACCGATGAAACCGTCTACTTGCTCGGCACTGCGCCAAGTGTCTCGGCTGCCTGGAGCCTCAAGGCTTTCCCACCACTGGCGCAGATGATCTGTAACGCGCCGATTGCAGCGATTGAAGGACCGGAAATCGTCGAATTGTCTGATTCCCATCGTGCTGCGGTGCTGGAACTGACTGCCTTGGTGTACCCGCATTACTTTCGACCGCACACCATGGACTTGGGGCGTTACTTCGGCATCTATCAGCAAGGTCGCTTGGCCGCGATGATCGGTGAGCGATTGGGCACGGACGCGTTTCAGGAAATGAGCGCGATCTGCACCCATCCGGATTTCATCGGCCGCGGGTACGCGCGCCGGCTTACCGCCATGCTGAGCAATTACACGCTCGAACATGGGCGCACGCCTTTCCTGCACGTGAGCCACGCCAATCAGCGCGCCGTGCGCCTGTACGAACAGATCGGTTATCACCATCGCAGCGACATCGGGTTCTGGTCGCTACGACGGACCTGAGCCGTCGGCTTCTGCTCGTTCCAGCCAAGCTCAATCCAGCCGAGCTTGACGCTACCTCGCGGGCTCGCCGTTGCGACGGTAAGTCACGAAGAAGCCCTGCAAGTCGCCGTTCTCGGTGTAACCCTCAACGTCGACCACGAGGTAACCATGCGCTGCAAAAGCGCTGTGGGCACGGGTCAGCTCGCGCGCGGCAGCGTCTTCGCGCCCGCCCCAATCCACGTCGACAAACACGGTGATGGCGGACTGCTGTTCGGCACCAGCGTGCTCAGCGTGTTTGGCGTAATCACCCGCGAAGGCGGGCAACGCGATGAGCGCCAGCAGCGGCGAGATCAAGCTGAGATTGAGCGCTCTTTGCATCCTGTGGTCTCCGGGTCGTGCGTCCATAAGTAGAGTGTAGGACGCTTCATCGCGAGTGTCGGCGGGTTGCGGAACCCTATTCCCGCAACGACAAGGCGGCTTCCAGTATCGATTTGGCCCACTCGGGCGTCCGCACAAGCGACCCCTCGTCATCCGGCCTGACCAGTGACCCAGACATCATTTCGGCTACCAGCAACGGGTCCGGGATCGCTGTTCCCGGTGCGGCGTCGACACTGTTGTCCCACCGTTGGCTTGCACGTGATCCGGGACTGACCCTGGCTACCATCTCGAGCGGCTGTCGATCCATGACCGTCGGCTTGCGGTTTGCCTGACATGATCTCCCGGCACTAACCGTAAGCCATGAACAGCGCCACGATGCAGCCGATGATGACCAGCACCGCAATGCCGACCGCAATGGCGGGGCCGCGATCACCCGCCTGCAGGCTCGGTGCCTGGGATGGCAGCGGGTGACCGGCCAGCAGCAACTGCTGGTAAATGGCCTCCTGGCCTGAGTACACCCGCAACGCCGCCGTGAGTCCAAGCATGGCGAATGCCGGAATGGCGGCCAGCACCATCAGCAGCCCGCTCTGCAGCATCGACAACACCGCCGCCGTACTGCGATTGGCGCCCTCATCCATGCCGAAGAACATGAGCCACGCGAACAACACACCGCCGAGCGCACCGATGACTGCGCCGCGGATTGCGAACATGAATCGGCCCGGCCGCCGACGTCGCGACCACTGCCACAGAAACATGTCGCGCTGGCGCTCGTTCAAGGTTCAGAGCCGTTCAAGGTGTGTGGTGGATGGGCAAGCATGAGGCGGATTGTGGAGCCAGCTGTGGCTGAGAATCGCAACGATAGCGCGGTTGGCAACTCACTTTGTCCGGGATGCGCTGCGAGTCGCGGCGCCAAGTCACACCCGAAGCGAAGGCAATGGCGAGGGGCGACCGCTCGCTCATCCCTGCGCGCCGTCCCTACTCTTCCAATTTGCGCTAGCCTTCATCCACTCTCGGCGGACACGCGTGGCAGGCTTCTTCTTGCCATGCCGCATCATTCCCGCCATCGCCTTTGTCCCGATCTCCGATGGATCAATTGAAGTACCTCGCCGGTTATCCACAATCCGTGCAGGCGCAAGTGCGCGAGTTGATCGCGCAGGGTCGGTTGGGTGAGGTGCTGGCGCACAAATATCCGCAGCCGCATGCGGCGCGCAACGACGGTCAGTTATACGATTACGTACAGTCGCTGAAAGAGCGGCACATGCGTAGCGCGGTGCCGTTGGGCAAGGTGATCTACGACGGCAAGTTGCAGGTGATGAAACACGCCCTCGGGACGCACACATCCATTTCTCGCGTGCAGGGCAGCAGGCTGAAGGCCAGCCGCGAAATTCGCATTGCCAGCCTGTTCCGCGATGCGCCTGCGGACTTTCTGAAGATGATCGTGGTGCATGAGCTGGCGCACCTCAAGGAAGCCGAGCACAACAAGTCCTTCTATCAGTTATGCACGCATATGACGCCTGACTATCACCAGCTGGAGTTCGATCTGCGCCTGTACTTGACGCATCTGGATGAAGGGCGAAGCGCTTGACTCGCACAACGCGGGAATCGGCCTGCTCCTTGTGTGTCAACGGATACTGGTGGCCTGTAACGGACAAATCGAAAGTAGCTCGCTCGGTCTGGCCGCGCTGGACTTGCTCCTCACTCCGCCAATAGCATTGGCTATTGGCCTCGCTCCGGAGCGGCGTCCATCACGCCCATCCCGTCGCGATCCCACTTCCGCTTCATCCGTTACAGCCCACTAGCCATTGCAGCCCGCCGCCGCATGGCCTAGCGTGTTTGCCTGACACTGACTGTGGTGGACACCGATGATCGCCGGACGCTGCTTCCTGTTTGCGTTGTTTGCCCTCGTGGCGACATCGGCACGTGGCCAGGATCTCTACGATCCACTGGTCCTGCGCACCTTCAACATCACCTTTGTGCAGAGCAACTGGGAGCAGTTGCTGCGCGCCAACTACGTCAGTGAGACGGATTTGGCCGGCACCGTCGAAGTCGATGGCGTGGTGTATCCGAATGTTGGCATCCGCATTCGTGGCAATACCTCGTTCACCGGGCTGCCAACGGGTTCGCAGAAGTTCTCGCTCAAGCTGGAGATGGATTTCGCCGATCCCAATCAGAATCTGATGGGCTTCAACACGATCAATCTCAACAATGGTTGGCGCGATCCGACCTTCACCCGTGAGGTGGAATTCAACAATTACCTGGCGCAGTTTGTGCCCAATGCGCGCGCCAACAGCGCGCTGGTGACCATCAACGGGCAGAACTGGGGCGTGTACAACAACGTCCAGCAAACCAACAAGGGGCTGTTGCGGCGCTACTTCGGCAATCCCGATGGATTGCGCGTGCTCTGCGCCAACAACCCCAACGGACCGGGCTTGAGCTTCAGCCCCACCTTGAACGCCAGCTACGAAATCCAGGACACCGGCGGCCTGAGTCTGCAACAGGCCACCGCCGATTTCATCGCGCTGACCAACACCATCAGCAACGCGCCGTTGAACATGCCGGGGGTGGACGTGCCCAACATGGATCGCGCCATCGCCATCGATCCTTCGATCTGGACCGTGGTGCTCGAGAACCTGCTGACCGACGATGACTCGTACATCAACAAGGGCTGCGACTTTCTCACCTATCGCGATCCGCTCGATCTGCGTACCCACATCCTGCAGCGCGATGCCAACGAAACCTGGACCATGAGCACGTGGTCGATCACCCGCAATTTTGCGCAGACCAACAAACCCTTCCTGAGTCGTGTGCTGGCTGTGCCGGAGCTGCGCCAGCGCTACCTGGCGCACTATCGGGTTGCCAAACAAGACCTGAGCTGGGCCACGCTGCAGACACGCTTCGCGGCGCGCCGCGCACTGCTGCAATCACACGTGGAAGCCGACCCCAAACGCATCTACACGCTGGACAATTTCAACAACGGATTCGGCACCACACCCATCACCCTCACCAACCGCATCACCAACACGCCTGCCACTGGCCTTGCCGGCGGCAGCATCCCCGGCGTGCAGCAGTTTGTCGATGCACGCGCGGCGTTCCTCGCCAACGCCACCAGCAACCCGGAGCTTGCCGCAAGTGGCCCGGGGATCTCGGCGGTCAACGCCAGCAATTCGACCCCAAGCCCAACCACGCCGGTGTTCATCAGCGCAGCGGTGGCACCAGCGACCGCCGCCATTGCCCGCGTTGAGCTGTTCTACCGGCCCAATCCGAGCGACATCTATGCGCGCATCGACATGCTCGACGACGGCTTGTCGGGCGACGGCGCGGCGGGCGACGGCGTTTACGGTGTGCGGCTGCCGATCACCGCCGTGGCCGGGCAGATCGTGCATTACTACGTGATGGCGACCGCAGCCGACAGCGTGAGTTCGCTGAGCTTCTCCCCGCCACTGGCCGAGCGTGGACCACGCACGATTGCCTATGGCCTGGGTGGTACGGTCAGCATGCAGCTGACCGAATGGATGTACTCGGGCCGCCATGGCGAGTTCGTCGAGTTCAGCAATCGCAGCGGTTCGCCAATCGACATGAGCAACTGGGTGCTGAAGGACGATCAGCTCGCCTTGCCGGGTTTGAATCTCAGCGCGCTCGGCACGGTGCAGCCGGGTGAGGCGGTCATCATCACGGACGCCGTGGCGTCGGCGTTCCGAGCCGCGTGGAACCTGCCTGAGACCGCCAAGGTCATCGGCGAACTGGGCTCGGTGATGGTCGGCGGTGCCAACTATGGCCGCGCCGATCAGATTCACCTGTTCGATTCGGCCGGCGTGTTGGTGGATCGTTTGTTTTATGGCGATGAGACCTTCGTCGGCTCGATCCGCACCCAGAACGTCAGCGGTCAAGCGCCGTGCAGCGCGCTCGGGCAAAACAACGTGCTGGCTTGGGTACTGGCCAGCGACGGCGACGTCTACGGCTCGCTGCAGTCGGAGCCCAACGTTTCCAACCAGCGCGATATCGGTTCGCCGGGACGCTTCAACGCCGCGTTGTGCAGCGCTGGCGCGCTGATTTTTGCGGATGGGTTTGAGCCCTAGCGGGCCGAGCAGCCTGTTCCGTTGTGGGGGTTCGTTGGGGTTCGTTGGGGTTCGCTGCGCTCACCACCAACCTACGGTTCTCAATCCAGCAATCGCCTGATCACTGCCCGCGCGGCGTCAAAGCCGAAGTGTTGCGACACGTTTTTCAGGCCGTTGGCCGACAACTGTTGCCATAGCGATTCATCGGCATACAGGCGCAACACGGCGTCGGCAAATTCGCGGGGTGTTTCGCCGACGAGCACGTCTCGCTCGGCGCGCAGGTACATGCCTTCCACGGCTGCGGGGGTGGCGACTACAGGTTGGCCGTAGCTCATGCTCATATTGACCTTGCCCTTGACGCCGGCGCCGTAACGCAGCGGGGCAACGGCGAGGCGGCAGCCGTCGAGGAACGGTTCGATGTTCTCGACGTGGCCGTGGAAGACCACGCCTTTTTCTGCGCCCAATGCTTGCACCTGTTCGTTGGCCTTGCTGCCGATCAGGTGGAACGTGAGGTCGGGTTCGGCCGCGCGAATCAGCGGCCAGACCTCAGTGACAAACCACACGGCGGCATCCACGTTGGGCGGATGTTGATAGCCGCCGATGAACATCAAATCCTTGCGTTCGGCAAACGGACGCCGACAGCCCAGCACTTCGTGCACGTTGGAGAGGATTTCGACGTGCGCATCGGGTGCATCGGTGGCCAGCAGATTGGCTTCGACCGGGCTCACGACCAGGCTGATGTCGCTGCGCTGGATGACGTCGAGTTCCTGCTTGCGGGTTTGCTCGGCTGTCTTCGCCAGGTCGCTGCGGCCGGCCAGTTCAGCCGCGCGTTGTTCGCGCAGGTAATGCAGGTCCACCGTATCGAAGATGAAGCGCGCTTGCGGCGCGTGGCGGCGGACCAGATCGATGTAGCTGCAGGCGATGTAGTGGCGGCTGACGAACACGCTGTGAAAGCGTTTGCCATGTTCGGCGAACCAGCCGACCGGATCGCCCAGCCAGGGATGCCAAAGCACTTCGATGCCGAGCTGTTGCAGCACTTCGCAGTAGTCGGCGACATAGGCGCGGTTGTCGGCAAAAAACGTCACCGCGCAGCCTTCTTCCACCAGCAAGCGCAGCAGATTGACCAACCGCAGCGAGCCCGAATCCTGATCCGGCTGCGGCACGGTGGCGTCGATCACCAACACGTGGCGACGTGCTCGATGTTGGCGCGCCACTTCGATGGGTGTGTGCGGCGGCGGCGCGGCGTGCGACGCCAGAGTGTCTTGCCAACGCGCCAGAAACTTCTGTTGATTGACCACCTGATACGCCTTGACGCCGCTGGCCGTATCGGTGCCCGAACTGATGCCTTCAAAGTGGATGACGACCGACGCTGGCTGATACAGCACGCTCGACCCAGCCGCCCGCACCTTCATCGCCAGATCGGTGTCTTCGTAGTAGGCCGGCGCGTAGTGGGAATCGAAACCGCCCAGCGAATGAAACAGTTCGGCCGGCAATGCGATTGCCGCACCCGAGCAATAATCCACTTCGCGCACGAAGTTGTAGCGCGGGTCGGCCGGGTCGTCGAAGCGACCATAGTTCCAGCCCGAGCCATCGTTGAAGACGATGCCGCCGGCCTCTTGCAAACGGCCATCCGGATACACCAGTTTGGCCCCGACCAAGCCGGCATCCGGGCGCAGGCTGAAGGTGTCGATCAGCGCATCCAGCCAGCCGCTTTGCACGGCGGTGTCGTTGTTGAGGAAGACCAGATATTCGCCTTGTGCAACCGCCGCGCCGGCGTTGCAGGCGCCGATGAAACCCAGATTCTGGGCGTTACGCAGGTAGTGCAGCCCGCGCATTTTCGGCAACAGATCGGCGCTGGCATCCGAGGAGCAATCATCGACCACGATCACTTCAAACGAGGTCTTCTGCTTCTGCTGCGAAAGTGCGCGCAGGCAGGTGATGGTGTGGGCGAGATGGTTGTAGACCGGCACGATGACGCTGGCGCGCGGCGACGATGGCCGCACCAGAATGATGTCGTCGACGTCGGGAATATCCTCGCTCGCCGCCGGCAGCGTGGGGATGTCGTAAACCAGCGTCGCCGGCGGCGGTGCCACTTCTTGCCGCAGGCGTCGCCAGGTGCCGGACAAGCCGCGCATGCGCAAACTGTTCATCACCCGTTTGCGGGTAGCGGTGAGACGCGAAATCCGAAAGCGCACGCGGGTGGCGAGGCCGCCGAATAGTCGGCCCAGCAGCCGCCGCAGGTAGCGCATTGGGCGCGTGATCCGCCACGACAGGCTGGCGAGAATCTCATCGCGTTCGCCCAGAAAGTGATCGCGCTGCGCGATCAGGGACTCGATCGAGCCTTGCGACTCCGCGATGTACTCCAGGTAGGCGGCAGCATCCGCGGCATGCAGTTGCTGGAGTTGATCGAGTTGCTCGGCCAGATTGGCTGCGCGTTCGCCGCTGGCGCGCAAGTCTGCATCGGTGGCATCGAGCAGTGTTTGCGTCGTCGTCAGCAGACTTCCGGTGGACGCAAGCTGCGCTTGCAAAGCGTTCGCCCAAATCAAGCGTTGTTCGGCCTGCCTGTGCTCGCGGTTTGCCCAGTCTGCGCGGCGTTCGAGTTCGCTCTGCTGGTCGACAAGTTGCAAGGCCAGCGCCTTGCGTTGTCGCTTCTCGATCGCCAGCTCGATCTCGGACGTTTGCCGTTGCAGCGTGGTCAGGGTATCCGTGGACCAACGCGGGGCGAGGGTTGCTGGCTGCAGCGCCAGCGCCTCGGCGTAGGCTTGGCTCATCTGCGCGAGGGAACTGCCAGGCCAAGGCCGCCGCAGCGCGCTCAGCGCACCGCTGTCGTTGCTCAGGTCGTGCAGCACTTTCGCGATGGCGTCGGCATTGGCGGCCACCAACATGCCATCGCGGCCGTGGTCGATGCGTTCGACAAAACTGCCCAACGCGGTGGCGATCACCGGCACGCCCAACGCACGCAATTCGGACAAGGTATAGCTGAAGGTCTCGGCGACGCTGGCCGGCAGCAAGGCCGCATCGGGCATCAGCCGTGCCAACAATTCCGGCAATTTCTCGCGTGCATAGTCGAGCTGTACATGGACTTGCGGATGTCCGAAGAAACGCATGCCGGCCGCACCGCAGCCAAGCAGAATCAACTCGACATCGGTGGGAAGCAGCGGCAGCAGTTGGGCCAGCAGGTGCTCGCCCTTGCCACCCTTGATGCGCCCCGGTACCACGATGCGAAGCGCGGCGCGCTTGGGATCGGGCGCAATGGTCGGCAATGGGTGTGGCCATGCGGCCAGACCATGACCGATCTGCTGCCAACGACGTTTGCTCAACGCCGGCGCGATCCGGCACAGGTTGTCTTGTACACAGCCGCTTGGCGCGATCAGCAGCGCGTCGCTGCGATCCAGCGCTTCGAGATAGGCCAAACGCAAGGCCTGCCAATACGCCGCGCGGGGTTCGCTGAACTCGAAATTCGCGGCGGCGAGCTGCAACGCCTGGGGTATCGCGGCGCCGCTGAAATCCACACTCGCATCGCCAAAATCGGCATGCAGGATTGGCCATACCGGGTAGTAGTCGTGACAGACCACGGCCGTCGGCAAGCCACACTTCAAGGCGTCGAGGCTGTGCCCGATCAGCGACGAGATCACCACGCCGGCGACAGCAAAGTCGCCGATGATGGTGTCGAGCAGAGCGCGATACTCGCTCGATTCCATGCGCGTGCCGACCGCCGCTGCGGCCATCGGCCAGTGCCGCAAATCGGTCCCTTCGGGAGACGCTCGCAACACGATGGTTTCGCCGTGTACGCGCCGCTTTGGGCTGCCTAGAGCCATCAACACCAGATGGCGGTGACTCTGGTCAGCAGCGATCAGATCAGTCACGAAGCGCTGTGCGCCGCCACCCCAGCCATGCAAGACGTGCAGCACGACGGGACGCCCATCCAGGCCAATCGCCTCCGGTATCGCCTGGGTCAGACCGGCGTGGATGCGCTCACGCATGACGGCAGCGGCCGGATGCACAACGCCGCCTTCCGCGGTGCCGAGGGTTGCGTCATTGGCACCCACAAACACGCTGTCGCACAAGCGGATACAGGTAATCGCCGCTGACTTCATGTCGAGGCGGCCGCCGCGATCCAGACACAACTGCAAGGTCGCCGCGCGCCACAGGCTGAGCAAGGGCGAACACAGATCGGTTTGCGGATAACTGCGGTCTGACAGCAGCCAACTCCAGCGGTCGACGGCTTCGTTGGATAGCGATCCATTACGAGGACGCGGGTCCAGCGCATTTACACGAGCGCACAGTGACGTCCACACCTGTGCGTCAAGATACATATCGCGCGCCAGCTGCAAGCGTTGCCACGCATGCAGCGGAACGTCGGCATCGGCATGGATCAGCAGCACATCGCGACCGGGGTGCGCTTGCGCCATCGCGGCCAGCGCTGTTGCCGGGTGTGTGTGGCTGCTCTCGATCAGCAGCAGTTCACGCGGCAAGACAGCGCGGATGCGCTCGGCTGCTTCGCTGTTGGCGGCAAACAGGCAGGCAATCGTTGGCGCTGATGCGTTCAGTACGTCAGGGTTGCTCACGTGGTGAAAACGGATTCCGTACGGGCGGGCAAGGCGCGATGCCTGCTACGCTGAATGAATTCGAGATCCCGCCAGCATTCCGACGGGCTGCTTCGGCGGTAACGGATAAACTTGTCCGGCCGGATTATCGCTGTTTGCTTTCGCTGCTGACCACTCGCGCGGCCGAAGCAAGCCGCCGGCAGCGGATTTTGCTGGCGAGACGGCACTCATCTTTATTCAGGAGCTGGCAGTGAATTCAACCATTCGGCTGGGGGTTTTTGCGGTCATCGCGTTGGCTCTGGTGGCGTGTACGGCCGTCCCCACATACAGCGGAATCAAGCGCACTGAAACCGAAAACACGCTGATGCAGCGACAGTTGCTCATTGGAGAATGGGAGAGCACCACCAAGCTCTCTGGCGGTGGAGTCCAGACAGCGCGTTCAGAGAATAGGGTTGACGGCACCTTCACCATCACGTTCAGCAACTCCGGCGCGCCTGAGCTACCGTCCGAGCAAACGGAAGTGGGAATGTGGGGCGTTTCCGGCGGTGTCTACTTCACCATTACCACGGGCTTCATCAACGACGGACAGTTCACACCCGCGCGCATGTCGAATCCGGCCTACTACGACAGCTACCGAATACTGCACTTGGATGAAAGCAAGTTTGACTTTGAGAATTTGTCCTCGGGTCACCGTTTCACCGCCTTCAAGCGCGGCCCCCTGGATTAGATGCCCGGCAAACCGTTCTCGCTGTAGCTCGCTGCGGCACGAATCGAATCGGGGTTTCCCGTCAGCCCGTACGTGGCTGCTCTCGAATCTCAAGCAACCACAAGTAAGCTCGTGCCCAAACCCGCCGCAAAAAAATCCGCCGCCAGACCTCTACCATGGCGTCAATGGGCACTGATGGCGGGTATTTTCGGACTGGGTCTCGCGGTCGGTTTTCTGCTGCCTACCTGGTGGGTGGTGGATCGTTATCTGCAACACGAGTTCGGTCGCCTCACCTGGCAGATCCCGACGCGGGTGATGGCGCGGCCCTTGCTGTTGGCGGTGGGCGAGCCGATCAGCATCGACAGCCTGCTCGCCGAGTTGCAGGCGGCCAACTACCGCGACGACGGTGAAGGTCAGGCAGCTGGCACCTATCAGCGCGATGGCGCGCGGTTCCGCATCTCCAGCCGCGGCTTTCGTGATGTCGATGGACTGGTGCCATCGCAGCGAGTCGAACTCAACATCGCCGGGCAGAGTCTCAACCGTTTGGTTGATGCCAGTGGCAAGCGCTTGGCGAGGGCGTTGCTCGATCCCGCGCGCATTGCCAGTCTGTATGGCGCTGCGCAGGAAGAGCGTCAGCTGGTCCGCGTCGACGAAGTGCCGGCGCTGCTGATCACGACCTTGCAAGCGGTTGAGGATCGCAACTTCCTGCATCACATCGGTATCGACTGGAAAGGCATCGCGCGCGCGATCTGGGTCAACGCGCGCGCGGGTGAAGTCACCCAAGGTGGCAGCACCTTGACCCAACAGCTGGTGCGCAGCCTGTATCTCAATCGCCAGCAGACGCTGAACCGCAAACTGCGCGAAGCCTTGTATGCGGTGGTCATCGAGCTGCGCTTCGACAAGCGGCGCATTCTTGAGGCCTACCTCAATCAGATCTACCTGGGCCAACAGGGCGGACAAGCCGTCCATGGGTTTGCGGCTGCTTCGCGCTTCTGGTTCGGGCGTGATCTGCAGCAGTTGGACACGGCTGAAATCGCCTTGCTGGTCGGCATGATTCAAGGCCCCTCGTATCACGACCCACGTCGCTTTCCCGAACGCGCGTTGGCCAGACGCGGATTGGTCTTGCAAGCGATGCTCGACACCGGCGTGATCGATGAAGACGAACGCACGCGGGCGAAAGCGCGGCCGCTGGGCGTGACCGCCTCAGGCAGTCTGGCTGCCAATCGTTATCCCGCCTTTGTCGATCTGGTGCGCGAACAATTGGCAACCGACTATCCGCCCGAGCGCCTGCGTGGTGCCGGTCTGTTGGTGCTGACGACCTTGGCGCCGGCCGCACAAGCCGACGCCGAGCGCGCGGTCACCGAACAACTGGCAGCGATCAAGGCCAGGCCGGATGCGCCGCTGCAAGCGGGGCTGGTGGTGAGCGATACCAGCAACGGCGAAGTGGTAGCGATGGTGGGCGGACGCGACAGCCGCCAACTTGGCTTCAATCGTGCCTTGGAAGCGCAGCGGCCGGTGGGTTCGTTGATCAAGCCCTTCGTCTATCTGCTGGCCTTGGCGCAGCCGGGGCGCTGGTCGTTGGCATCGGAAATCGAAGATGCACCGATCACCGTGCGCATCAGCGGCAGCCAAAGCTGGTCGCCCGAGAATGCCGACAAACAGAGCCACGGCTGGGTCGCCTTGATTGATTCGTTGGCACGCTCCTACAACCAGGCGACGGTGCGACTAGGCATCGAGGTGGGCGTGGATCGGCTGAGTCGACTGATGCACGTGCTGGGCGGGGTCGAGCCACCGGCACATCCCTCGTTGCTGCTGGGTTCGGTCGACTTGAGTCCGTTGCAGATGACCAGCCTGTATCAGTTTCTGGCGTCAGGTGGTGAGTTGCAGCGGCTACGCAGTGTGCGTGGTGTGCTGGATGCCAACGGCGCTCGCCTGCATCGGTATGACGCTCAAGTTCCCCGCGCGGAACCCGGCGACGCGATCGCGACGCGCCTGATCACACTCGCTTTGCAAGAGGCCGCGGTCAATGGTACCGCCCGCCAACTGAGTCGGGATGGTCTCGGACGCTTGGCCCCAGCCGGCAAAACCGGCACCAGCAACGATGGTCGCGACAGCTGGTTTGCCGGTTGGACGGGTCGCCATCTGGCGGTGGTGTGGGTCGGCAATGACGACAATCAACCGACTGGACTGTTGGGCGCGACCGGCGCGATGCGCGTGTGGTCGGCGCTGTTCAAACGGTTGCCGAGTCTGCCTCTGCAAGTCGATCCGGGCGGTTTGGAATGGGCGATGGTGGATCGCTCGGGTCTTGCCCGCACTGATCCCGCCTGCGAAGGCGCGCGCGAGTTGGCCTTTGTGGCTGGTTTTGCGCCGCAGGACTTTCGAGGCTGTACGCTGGACCGCTTTGTCGATTGGCTGCAAGAAGGACCTACGCAATGAGTTGTCGTTTTTTGATGCTTTGTTTGTCTTCGCTAATGTTGGCCGCCTGCGCCGGCGCGCCCGAGGTAGCTGAGCCGGTTCGGGTGAGCAAGAAGTCGCCCACCGATTTGCTGTTGGAGATACGCACGGCAGAATTGGCTGGCGATGACGCGCTCGACGTGCAGCCGTTGGAGGATTCGGCGGTCGCCGATCTGCGCGTACAAGCCGAAGCCGCCGAGGCGCGCAGCGATTTTGCAGCCGCCGAGAGTGCGTATTCGCAGGCATTGGGTCTGTTGCCGGAGTCGCCCGGATTGTTGCAAGCGCGTGCGGAAATGTTGCTGGTGTTGGGCAAGTTGGACAGCGCGGAGACTGACGCCGCGCGTGCTTATGAATTGGGGCCGAAGCTGGGCCCGTTGTGTCGTCGCAGCTGGGCGACCGTACGCTTGGCGCGTGAATTGCGTGGCAACGCGGCCGCCGCCGGCAAGGCGGGCGAACAGGCGCAGCGCTGCGCCACGCCACCGCCGGTGCGGATGTGATTGCTGTCATCCCCGCGCAGACGCATTGCGGTAAGGGGCAATCGTTCGCCGAATGCTATGCAGACAAGGGGTGATCGCGAGTGCCTGATACAAAATCTTGTCGCCCCCGCGAAGGCGGGGGCCCAGCGCCTTGCGGCCTTCAAGTCACCGGGTTCCGGCCTTCGCGGGAACGACGTTTCTTTGTTCGGTTTCGCAAGCGTGACGCCAAGTTTCCCCTGACAGCACGGTGCCTTCGCGGGAACGACGCTTCCACTGCTCCCGCATGTCCCTAGCCAGCAAAAGTACCGCCGCGTTGGCAGATGGCGGTGCCTTGGCGCAGGCCATCGATGGTTTTGTGACGCGGCCAGCGCAGTCGCGCATGGCTGCGGCCGTCGCCAATGCCATGCAGTCAAATCAGCACCTGATCGCAGAAGCCGGCACCGGCACCGGCAAGACCTATGCGTATCTGGTGCCGGCGCTTTTATCTGGCCAGCGCGTGATCCTGTCGACGGGAACGCGCGCGCTGCAGGATCAGCTGTATCACCGCGATCTGCCACGCGTTCGTGAAGCCCTGGGCGCGCGCCTGTCGACTGCCTTGTTGAAAGGCCGCTCCAACTACCTGTGTCGCTATCGGCTTGAACAGACGATTGCCGAAGGCCGCTTCACCGCGCGTTATCACCTGGCCGAACTGACCCAGATTCGCGCCTGGGCGGGGCGATCGGAGCGCGGCGACATCAGTGAATTGGACGCGATCGCGGAAGACTCGATGCTGTGGCCGCAGGTCACCTCCACCGCCGAGAACTGTCTGGGCAGCGATTGCCCGATGTATGCAGAATGTTTCGTAGTTCGCGCGCGGCAAGCGGCGCAAGAGGCGGACGTGGTGATCGTCAACCACCACTTGCTGTTCGCCGACATGGCGCTGCGACAGGAAGGTTTTGGCGAGATCCTGCCCGGCGCACACGCCTTTGTATTGGACGAAGCGCATCAATTGCCCGAGCTGGCCTCGCAGTTTTTCAGTGTCAGCGTGTCGGGCCGGCAGCTCAGCGATCTGGGCCGCGATGCGCTGTCTGAATGTGCCGGTGTGGCGGGAGCCTTGGCGTCGGTGCAAGCACCCGCGCAGATGATCGAGCAGCGTCTGCGCGAGTTCCGCCTGGCAATGGATAGCTTGCCCGGTCGCGCCGCGCTGAGTCGTTTGTTGGCGAACGCCGATGCCGCCACCGCGTTGGGACCCTTGGTCGAAGCTTTGGCCGAGTTGGGTAGGGTATTGGCTGCCAATGCCGAGCGCAGTCCTGGCTTCAAGGCCTGCGCCGAGCGGGCGAACGAATCGCTGCGTCGCATGCGGCAATTCGCTGATGACGCCAAGCCCGCAAGTGCGGATGACGACGTGACCGCAGCGGTGCGTTGGTATGAACTCAGCGGTCGCGGTTTCGTCTTGAGCGAAACCCCGCTCGACGTCGCCACCCAGCTGCGTGCCTACCGCGAACAATCCGGCGCGGCGTGGATATTCACCTCGGCGACCTTGGCGGTCGGCGGTCGCTTCGACCACTTTGCCGAACAGATGGGCCTGACCGAACGAGCCGCAGAGCGGCGAAGTGAAGGCGCAGCCCGCGCAGCGGGCGTCGTCGCGCAGCGACCGACCGAGCCTGCCACCCTGCTCGAACCAAGTCCCTTCGACTTCCCGCACCAGGCCTTGGCCTACTTGCCCAAGGGCCTGCCCGAGCCCGCCAGTCGCGACTTCGGTCAAGCGCTGATTGAGGTGCTGTTGCCGGTGCTGGAAGCATCCGTCGGCCGTGCCTTTCTGCTGTTCACCTCGCATCGGGCCTTGCGGCAAGCCGCTGCTGATCTAGCGGGACGCACCCCTTTCCCATTGTTCGTGCAAGGCACCTTGCCGCGTTCGGCCTTGCTGGATGCGTTTCGGCAATCCGGCAATGGCGTGTTGTTGGGTGCCGCCAGTTTTTGGGAAGGCGTGGATGTAGCCGGCGAAGCGCTCACCGTCGTGGCCATCGACAAACTGCCGTTCGCCGCGCCCGACGATCCGGTGTTGGAAGCACGCCTCGACGCATTGCGCCGACGCGGTGGCAATCCATTTTTTGATTGGCAGTTGCCGAGCGCGGTGATCGCGCTCAAACAAGGCGCAGGTCGTTTGATTCGCACGCATGCTGATCGCGGCGTGTTGGTGCTCTGCGATACGCGCCTGGTCAGCAAACCCTACGGTCGCGTTTTCATCGACAGCCTGCCGCCCTTCAAACGTACTCGTGAGTTGTGTGAGGTGGTTGAGTTTTTGCACGCTCCAGCCGGAAGCACCATGTCACTTGAACACGCATTCCAGCCATGAACCTGCTCGCCATAGAAACCGCCACCGAGGCCTGCAGCGTCGCCCTCAGCGTCGACGGCCACTTGTTCGAACGCTATGAAATCGCCCCGCGTCGGCATGCCGAACTGGTGTTGCCGTGGATCGACGAATTGCTCGCGACTGCTGGCATCGGCAAACGCCAGATCGACGCCATCGCGGTGGGTCGCGGACCTGGTGCGTTCACCGGCGTGCGGCTCGCGGTGGCGGTAGTGCAGGGCATCGCCATGGCGCTGGATCGGCCGGTCTTGTCGATCTCCACGCTTGCCGCGTTGGCCGTTGAAGCCCAGGGCGCGCCTGATCAAAACGTGCTGGCTGCCATCGATGCACGCATGGGTGAGGTCTATGTCGGCGCCTTTCGCATGGATGCCAATGGTCTGCCGGTGGCGCTTGACCATGAACGTTTGCACATACCCTCGATGCCCTTGCTGCTACCCACCGGCGAGCACTGGATTGCCGTCGGCAGCGGCTTTGCCGCCGTGGACGGTGCGTTGCGAAATGAGTTGGCCAGTCGCTCGTTGCGCTGCGACTCGGAAGCACTGCCACACGCCAGCGCCGTCGCCCGCCTGGGCCTGGCCGCCTTCGCTCGCGGCGAGGCCATCAGTGCGGATCAGCTGGAGCCCGCGTATCTGCGCGACAAGGTGGCGCAGACGTTGTTGGAGCGGGGTAAGGCGTAGGTCGGCCGCGAGGTCATCGACCCGCCCGCACGCATTTCCACAACCCGCGGATCAAGATCGGCCCTAGCCCGGACCTTTCCTGAGGTCGCGTGGAAATGCCTTGTTGCTGGTGCGGTATAAGGCCATCCGTCGAAACGTGCGTGGAACGGACGGTCC
>JBQTGY010000164.1:0-9610 GCA_052390415.1 Pseudomarimonas sp.
TTTTCATGGCTTCACTCCTTCCTGCGCAACGGCCGCCGCTTCAGTGTTCTCTGACCCCTCTGGCTTTGGCTGGGTCAGCATGACTTTAAGGTCGAACTGGAACGGCATACTGCGGTCATCACCTTTCGCCTCGATGATGCTCAAGTCAGGACTGGTGACCCAGCCAGACTGTTGCAATGCGCGCATATATGAAGATACCCGAGCATTGGATTGGGCGATGCCGGACAGTGTGAGTTGTTGCCCGACCTGCTTGATCGAATTGAGCTTGACACCATCAGGAATGGTTCGAACCAACTCGTCAAACAAATGCACCATCTGCGATCGACTGGCTTGCAACTCTTCAATGACTTGCTTGCGGCGAAGCAGATCATCGCGCTGCGCTTCCAGCGACTCAATCTCCTTGATCTAGGCTTCAAGCGCAGTAATCTCCGTTTTCAGGAGCTGATTGCGGTTATTTTGGTTGTCAATCTTGCCGTCGAAATAGCTGATCACGGCAAAGGCGACCACAAGCCCAGCTGCCGCACTCATCCCCAAAAGCGCATAGAAGCCTTTCTGCCGTTCCTGTCGGCGAGCTTGGCGCCAAGGCAATAAATTAATCTTGGCCATTAGTCGAAGCTCCTCATGGCGAGGCCGCAGGCAATCATCAGCGCCGGAGCATCCTGAGCGAGCGACTGCGCTTGCACCTTGTTCGAAAGCGACATGCTTGCGAGCGGATTGGCCACGATGGTGGTGATGCCGAGCTGCTCTTCCACCATCTGGGCGATACCGGTGATGGACGCACAGCCGCCGGCCAGCACGACCTGATCAACCCGGTTGAATTCACTGCCCGCGTAGAAGAATTGCAGCAAGCGACTGACCTGCTGGACCATTGCCTCTTTGAACGGCTCCAGCACTTCGATTTCGTAGCTCTCGGGAAGTCCGCCCTGGCGTTTCGCCAAGCCGGCCTCTTCATAGCTGAGCCCATAGCGGCGCATGACTTCATCGGTCAGTTGGCGACCGCCGAAAACCTGTTCGCGGGTATAGATGCTGCGCTTGCTGCGCAACACATTCAGCGTGGTCATCGTTGCGCCAACATCGACCAGAGCGATCAGCGCATCTTGCGACGCCGACAGCTGATCAGCGATCAACTTGAACGCGTTCTCCATGGCGAAGGCTTCGACATCGATGACTTTTGCAGTCAACCCGCCGATGTCCAGAGCGGCGACACGAACGTCCACGTTTTCTGTTCGGGATGCTGCCAACAGGACATGCACCATGTCCGGATTGTCTTTGATCGGCCCAAGCAACTCGAAGTCGAGACTGACTTCCTCAATCGGATACGGAATGTATTGCGCCGCATCGACTTGAATCTGATCTTCCATCTCGTCTCCGCTGATCGACGCGGGCATGGGAATCAGCTTCGTGATCACTGCTGATCCCGATACCGCTGCGGCGGCGAATTTGGTTCGCGCCCCGGATCTTGCCAGAGCGCGCTTGATCGCCTCACCGACCGCCTCGACCTCGACGATGTTCTTCTCGACCACCGCATTGGGCGGTAAAGGCTCGACCGCATAGTGCTCTACGCGGTAGCGGCCACCGGTCTGACTGAGCTGGAGCAACTTCACGGCAGTGGAACTGACGTCCACACCGATCAAAGGCGCCTTGCTGTTTGCGAAAAGTCCCACGGTTTCTCCCCTTCCCACGGGCTCTTACGAGCACTTACTACGCTGCTACATTAAATACCTGTTGCGAATGAAAAGGCAACAGTCAGTGTTCAATCTGCGTCGGTGAGCCAGCTTTCAAAGAGTGATGCATGTCACAGTCTGCCTCACTACGCCTGCGGCGTGCCAGCGATGGCATCAGCATTTGCCGGGCCTGACTCTATACTTGAAGCTCGATATCGATCGCTTTGCCACAGGAAAGCTTCATGACGTTGGTAAGACGGCTGCTTAAGCTGGCACTGTTGGCGGGCTTGTTTTTTGGGGTCATGGGCATCAGCGGCTTGGCGGTGCTTTATTGGTTGATCTGGCCGACCTTGCCCTCGGTTGAGAGCCTGCGTGATGTTCGCTTGCAGATCCCGTTGGTGGTGTTTACGGCCGACGACAAGCTGATGGCGCAGTTTGGCGAAACCCGACGCTATCCGGTGACCATTGCAGAGGTTCCGGATCACGTCCGCCTAGCCTTCATTGCCGCTGAGGACGCGCACTTCTATACCCATCCGGGAATTGATTGGCGGGGAATCTCGCGCGCTATCTGGTTGCTGGCGACGACCAGTGATCGACGCGTACCCGGCGGAAGCACCATCACGCAACAGGTGGCAAGGCAGTTCTTTCTCAGCCCGGAATACTCCTATACCCGCAAGCTCACGGAGATTTTTCTCGCTCTGAAAATGGAGGGCGAGCTGTCCAAGGATGAGATTCTCGCGCTGTATTTGAATAAGGGTTTTTTTGGAAGTCGTGCCTACGGTGTGGCGGCCGCTGCCGAGTTCTATTACGGCAAAACGCTGGATCAGCTTACTTTGGAGGAGGCCGCGATGCTCGCCTCGATCCCCAAGTTCCCTTCCAGTGGCAATCCGGTCGTGAATCCGACACGTGCCCTGCTCCGGCGCAATTATGTCCTCGAGCGAATGCGCGAAAATGAGTTCATCGACGAGGCGACGTACGCTGCGGCATTGGCGGCGCCCGATCTGGCCAAGCCGCATGAGCCTCCGGTTGAGGTCGACGCGCCCTGGGTGGCGGAGCTGGTCAGGTTGGAGGCGGTCGAACGATTTGGTGATGTCGCCCTGACCAACGGTTACCGTGTCCGCACCACCCTTGACGGGCGGCTGCAGGAAGCGGCGAATACCGCTACCCGCACAGGCTTGATCAATTACGACCAGCGGCATGGCTGGCGCGGTGCGGAAGCCAAGATAGTGCTTGCCGAAACGGACACGTCCGAGGCGTGGATCTCGGCTTTGCGTGATCGGCAAGTCATTGGCGGCCTCATTCCGGGCGTCGTTCTCGCCGTGGGCGAAGAAACGGCCACCGTGGCCACAAGTGCCACCGAGATGATCGAGCTTCCATTGGCGGGAATGACGTGGGCGCGTACGTATCTGTCCGAGAATTCGCGCGGCCCTGCGGTCGTCAAGATAGCCGACGTGCTCAGCCGGGGTGACGTGGTGCGCCTCGCGCGCGATGAAGCCGGTGTCTGGAGCTTGGCTCAGCTGCCGCGGGCGCAGGCATCCGTCGTGGCGTTGGACCATGAGACGGGTGCGGTGAGAGCACTCACCGGCGGCTTCAGTTTTTCGCTGAACAAGTTCAATCGAGCGACAATGTCGCAGCGGCAGCCCGGCTCGAGTTTCAAACCGTTCGTCTATGCCTCGGCGTTTGAGCGCGGATTCACTCCGGCCTCGATCGTTCTCGACGCCCCAGTGGTTTTCAACGACACCGGCGCCGGCAAAAGTTGGCGGCCACAGAACGACAATCAGACGTTTGCCGGACCGATGCGCTTGCGAGAAGCGATGGTCACCTCGCGCAACCTTGTCTCCGTGCGCGTATTGGATGCGGTCGGGATTGGATTTGCCCGACGCTACATCGAGCAATTCGGATTTGCGCCGGAATCCTTGCCCGCCAATCTGTCACTCGCGCTGGGTGCGAACTCCGCGCCACCGATAGCGATGGCTCGTGGCTACGCCGTGTTCGCGAACGGGGGCTATCGAATCACTCCATGGTTTATTGATCGCATCCAGGACCGCGACGGCGCCCTGCTGTTTCAAGCGGTTCCAGAAACTGCATGTTCCTCATGCACACAGCGGGCTGGCACATCCAGCGCTGGTGGTGCGGACAGCGGTGAGGCATTTGACCTGGGCCCGGTGACGTCGCCGCCGCCGGCTGCTCCGGAGCCCGCGGTAGTGGCCGAGGACGCGCCGGCGACGACCCTTGCGCCTC
This sequence comes from Pseudomarimonas sp., assembly GCA_052390415.1. Lineage (GTDB taxonomy): Bacteria > Pseudomonadota > Gammaproteobacteria > Xanthomonadales > Xanthomonadaceae > JANNWF01. The sequence continues at coordinate 3,906 of JBQTGY010000164.1, forward strand.
GCGCCATTGATGCGCGCACGGCCTATCTGGTGCATTCGCTGCTTCGAGATGTGGTCAAGCGCGGAACAGGACGTGCCGCGGGCGTGCTGGGTCGCGCCGACATCGGTGGCAAGACCGGCACGACCAACGATCATCGCGATGTCTGGTTTTCCGGATTCGGTGGACATCTGGTGGTCACCGCCTGGGTTGGCATGGATGATTTCAGCCCGCTCGGCAATCGCGAGTTCGCTTCGTTAGCAGCGCTACCCATATGGATTGACTTCATGCGCACGGCGCTGGAAGGACAGCCTGAGCAATTGCCGGCCTTGCCCGAGGGGATCGTGACCGCGCTTATCAACCCCAGCAGCGGGCGCCTGGTTCCACCGGGTACCGAGGGAGCAATTGCGGAGATATTCAAGTCCGAAGATATCCATCGAATCGAGCGTCAAGCCGAACAGCAAGTGACGGCCGACGAGCGCGAGGCATTTGATATCTTCTGATCGCGCTGGCGGCGGTCTCACCACCGGCGTCGACCGTTTGGACGAGGACAGTTGCAAGGTGAAGGCAAGAACAAGGCAAGCGGGCGGCGGCTCCAACGAAGGGCGACTCGCTCTCGCCAATGAAGCCGCCAAGCTGATTGCAGAATCAGGATTTGAGTCGTTTGCCGCAGCGCGACGAAAGCTCGCTGAGCGCTACAACATTCGGATTCAATCAACCTTGCCCAAGGATGACGAGATCGACGACGCACTGCGCCGCTATCAGCGCTTGTTCCGATCCTCTTCGCAACCACAGGCATTGACTGCGCTGCGCATTGCCGCTGTCGAAGCCATGCGGGCGTTGCAGTCGTTTCGGCCACGACTGGTTGGCCCGGTCCTTGACGGATCTGCCGACGAAGGCACACCCATCAGCTTGCACGTTTACAGCGACGATGCCGAGTCGGTGTTGCACTTCCTCAGCGAGCGAGGCATTCCTTACGTCAGCAAGTCGCAGCGACTGCGCTTGGGACCCACCCACGCCATCGAGTGTCCCCTGCTCACGTTTGCCAATGTTAGCGCGAGCTTCAGGCTGACCGTGGTGCCGTTGGCAGCAAGCCACCAGGACCCGCGCGGGACGCAGGCAGAAGCGCCCATGCGTCGCGCCAGCCTCGACGAGGTCCAGCGCCTGTTATCGGAAAATTCCTGAGCCAATCGCGCAAGCAGCCCCTAGGGCCGCGGCAGGACCAGGGTGCTGCGGAATCCGGGAGGGCTGTAGAAACAACACCTCAACCATTGAAGGCTCGGGCGCGCCCGGCGATCAATCCAGTCGCCGGGTCAACCTGTGTCGTTTCGGAGGACTTTAGCGATTGCTCAAATCCACGTAATCGCGCGGCGTTGCGCCGGTGTAGATCTGCCGTGGGCGACCAATTTTTCCATCTGGATCGCTTTGTTGCTCAAGCCAATGTGCGACCCAGCCGGCGGTGCGTGCGATGGCGAACATCACCGTGAACATCTCGGTCGGAATGCGTAGCGCCTTGTAGATGATGCCGCTGTAGAAATCGACATTCGGATACAACTTGCGCTGCACGAAGTAGTCATCCTTCAGCGCCGCTTCTTCCAACTTCATAGCAACATCAAGCAGCGGATCTTGCACACCGAGTTCGTCTAACACCTGGTGGCACATCTCGCGAATGATGGTCGCGCGCGGGTCGAAGTTCTTGTAGACGCGGTGACCGAAGCCCATCAGGCGGAATCCGGAGTTCTTGTCCTTGGCCTTCTCCACCGCTTTGCCGACCTGGTCGACGGTACCGATTTCTTCCAGCATCTTGAGCACGGCTTCATTGGCACCGCCGTGCGCGGGGCCCCACAAGGCGGCGATGCCCGCGGCCACACAGGCGTACGGATTAGCACCGGTCGAACCGACCAGTCGCACGGTCGAAGTCGACGCGTTCTGTTCATGGTCGGCGTGCAGGATGAAGAGCAAATCCAGCGCTTTGGCCGCAACCGGCGGCAGCTTCAGTGGCTCGCTCGGCACCTCGAACATCATGTGCAGGAAGCGATCGACGTACTCAAGATTGTTGCGTGGATAACGGCTCGGCCAACCGATCGAGTAGCGATAACAGGCGGCGGCAATGGTGGGCACTTTGGCGATCAAGCGGATCGCCGCCAGGCGACGCTGCTCGGCGTCATCCATGTCGAGATTGTCGTGGTAGAACGCCGCCAACGAACCAATCATTCCACACAGCATGGCCATCGGATGCGCGTCGTGGCGGAAACCGTTCAAGAACGACTTCAGGGCCTCATGCATCATCGTGTGATGGGTGACCTCGTGCGAGAACCCTTCGAATTCTTTGGCGCTGGGCAGTTGCCCATTGATCAACAAATAGGCGACTTCAAGGAAGCTGGAATGTTTGGCGAGTTGTTCGATCGGGTAGCCGCGGTACAGCAATACGCCCTCATCGCCATCGATATAGGTGATCGCGGAGCGGCAACTTGCGGTGGACACAAAGCCCGGGTCAAAGGTGAAGTGGCCGGTGTCCTTGTACAACTTGCCGATGTCGATGGCGGGCGCGCCCATGGCACCCGTGACCACCGGCATTTCGGTGTTCTTGCCTGCGGCGGAATCGGTCAGTAAGACGGTTTTGCTGGCGGTCACGGCGAACTCCTTGGCGAAAGACGCGGGAACAGGACCAGAGCCGCCAACGTTGCCGCAGCACCTCCGGGATTGTCCGGTCCGCCACTTGGCGGTTCCGGGCATTTTGGCGGAGGAATTATCACACAGGGCTCGCACCGGAGCGCGGCCAAAACGATCAGAAAATGCGCAGCCCAGAAATGCAAACGGCCCGGAAATCCGGGCCGTTTGCGGCATCAATTCAACAGAGACGCGGTATCAGCAGAAAACTCGCATCGTCGCAAACCCGTGCGATTTACCGCCGCGCATTACTTTTGCGCGTAGCGACGACGGAACTTGTCGACGCGGCCGCCGGTATCCATGATCTTGTGCTTGCCGGTGTAGAACGGGTGCGAAGCAGAGGATACTTCCACCTTGATCAGCGGATAGGTTTCGCCATCCGACCAGGTCACGGTTTCTTTGCTACCCAGGGTCGACTGCGTCAGGAACTTGAAATCCGAGGACAGGTCCTGGAAGACAACCGGGGAGTACTTCGGGTGAATATTGGCCTTCATTACGCTGCATCCTGATCGAATCGCCCACAACGCCAACCATAGGCGTCTTCTGGACAGGAAAGAGCGAAAGTGTAGCCCGGTTGTTGCGCGAGGATCAAGTCGGGCAGGTCAGGCCCGCCGCCATCGCGTTCATGTGAACACCGGAATTTCGATCCTAGAACTCGCCCAAGCCTTCCGCTACGCCGCCCTTGGCGACCTTCAACAGGCGCAGCGTATTGGTCGAGCCATGCTGTTCCATGTGGTCGCCGCTGGTGATGATGACCCGATCTTCCTCAGCCAATAACCCTAGCTGAAACAGGTGCCGCACCGCCTCGCGTGCCGCCTTGCGCGGAGCAAGTCCGCGCGAGTCGAAGTCCACCGGCACCACGTCGCGCATCAAGGCCATACGGCGCCGCGCCGGTGCGTGACGCGACAATCCATAGATGGCGGCGGGCGAACGAAAGCGCGTCAGAAAGCAGGCCGTACCGCCGGACTCGGTCATCGCCACGATGGCTCGAACCTTGATGTGTTCGGTCAGGAACATCGCGGCCATGGCGATGGCCTCGTCGGTTTTGCTGAGCCCACGCTTGGCAGTTTCGAAGTCGGTATCGTGATCGAATTGGCGCTCGGCACCGAGGCAGATGCGGGTCATCGCTTCGACCGCCTTGACCGGATAAAGGCCTGAAGCCGACTCTGCAGACAACATCACCGCGTCGGTGCCATCGATCACCGCGTTGGCCACATCCAGCACTTCGGCGCGGGTCGGAATGGGGTTGTCGACCATCGACTGCAACATCTGCGTGGCGGTGATCACCACGCGATTGCGCTCCAGCGATTCGCGAATGATCTTCTTCTGCAAGCCTGGCAATTCGGCGTCACCAATTTCTACGCCCAGATCGCCGCGCGCCACCATCACCACGTCGGACGCGTCGATGATTTCGCCGAGATTTTCAATTGCTTCGGCACGCTCGATCTTGGAGACCATGTAGGCGTCGCTGCCCGCTTCCCGCGCCAGTCGCCTTGCCTCGTGCATGTCCTCGGCGTTGCGACAAAAGCTCACCGCCATGAAGTCGACGCCCAATGCCGCCGCATGCCGAATGTCTTGGCGATCTTTATCAGTCAACGCACCCAACGACAAACCGCCGCCGAGTCGGTTCAAGCCTTTGCGATTGGACAAGGCACCGTCGGTGAGCACGGTGGTGTGAATCTCGACATCAACCACGGCATCCACTCGCAACGCAATCAAGCCGTCGTCGAGCAACAAGGTGTCACCGGCATTGACGTCGTTGGGCAGGCCGAGATAGCTGCAGGCGACGCGGGTGTTATCGCCTTCCGGCGCGCCGTCCCGACAGTCAAGCACAAAGGTCTGTCCGGCAGTCAGCAGCACCTTGTCGTTGGCAAACTTCTCAATGCGAATTTTCGGACCTTGCAGATCAGCGAGGATGCCCACTTCGCGTCCCACCCGCGCCGCCGCGTTGCGAACGCTGGCAACACGTTGTGCATGTTGATCGACGTTGCCATGGGAAAAGTTCAGGCGCACGACATTCACGCCAGCGCTGATGAGTGCGTCGATCACGCCCGGTGGATCCGATGCGGGGCCCAACGTGGCGAGAATCTTGGTGCGGCGCATCGGCGTATTCATAATCGTGTCTGCAAGGCAATGAAGTGGGAGTGTTCTGGCTATTTGCTCCCTCCCCGATGTTCGGGGAGGGTTGGGGAGGGGATAGGAAGCACATCGCTCTTGCTCACGGTCACAGCGGACCGAACTTTCTTGACTCGGCGGTGGCCATTCGCGATGACTGTCAGCCTGTGCGTCACGCTAGCACACCACTACTGATCTTTCGGATGCCAATGACGACACTTGCCCACCGTAGCAAACGTATTCAAGAGCACCTGTCCGTGCTGGACGGGCTACCGTGGCTGGAAGGCGAGCGGGTGCGATTGCGGGCACCGCAAGCGGAGGACATCGATCCGCTGTTCGCGCTGTTTTCCGATCCCGAGGTCATGCGTTACTGGAGTCGCGATCCAATGATCGAGCGAAATGAGGCCATCGCCTACATCCAGAACATCATCGACGGCTTCGTCAAGCGAGAATTGCTCAACTGGATCATCGCTGATCGGATTGATGATTCGATGATTGGCACCTGCACGCTTTACGACTTGCAGCCGCAGCATTTGCGTGCCGGCATCGGCTATGCGCTCTCACCGGCACGGCAAGGCAACGGGCTCGCACGCGAGGCGGTTTCTCTGGCCTTGGGGTGGGCATTTGGCAGCCTGCATTTGCATCGCGTCGAAGCGGACATCGAGCCGCGCAACCTCAGCTCGGAGAAGCTTTTGCGTGCGCTTGGCTTCCAGTCCGAAGGTCTACTTCGCGAGCGCTTTTGCACCACCAGCGAGATCCAGCACTCGATGGTGTTTGGACTGCTTGCCCGCGAGTGGTCTGAAGCGACCGACTGACCCTAGTGGGCTGTAACGGATGAAGCGGAAGTGGGATCGCGACGGGATGGGCGTGATGGACGCCGCTCCGGAGCGAGGCCAATAGCCAAAGCTATTGGCGGAGTGAGGAGCAAGTCCAGCGCGGCCAGA
>JBQTGY010000165.1:0-7842 GCA_052390415.1 Pseudomarimonas sp.
CGAGTCAGGGTTCAGGTCGGTTGTCGCATTTGCGTCGGGCACCCGACCACGGTTTTCGAGCTTCAGCCCGCATCCGAGCTACTGGTTGCTAGGAGCTCGACAGAGGGTTGCCCGGTAATGAGACCAACAACAGAAATATCTTCGTCAACGCTGGGCCAGTGAATACCTTGACCATCGCCCAGCAACTCGTAATTCGCTCGCTCAGATGAAGTAGCTTGAGCGAGGCGCGGGAACCAGACGATGGGAACAGATATCCATCGACCGTCCGTCAGAGAGACCCGCAATTCGTCGTCCGAACACTCAACCGCCATGGCACGTGGCGCGAAGTTAAGCACCAAAGAATTCATCCCAAGCCTCCACTAGAGCCTGTTGATTGGCTTCGACCATGCCACGAAGCTTACTTAGCTCTTGGGCAGGGAACCCGACACTGCTCGCCAGCGACACTGGCTTAAGCCAGAACTTTGCCAGCAATTTTTCGCGCTGGATGTGAATGTGCCGCGGCTCGCCGTTCTCGTTCGCGTAGAAGAAGAAACGATAAGCAGCGATGCGAAGGACTGTTGGCATAGCGATTCGAGTATGCCTGAATGTCCAAGGCTAAAATCGCACGTGTCGCGACCGGAAATCGAGTAGCAAGAGCCTGCCCCAATAGGCAGCGATTGCGCTGGGGTCAAAGTCTGTCAGTCGACGCCAAGGACTTGGTCTGTGCACCTCAGTCCCGAGTCCCCAGTCCCGGCTCTTGACTCACTTCATCCGATAAGTAATCCGACCCTTGGTCAGGTCGTAAGGCGTCATTTCCACCTTGACCTTGTCGCCGGTGAGGATGCGGATGTAGTTCTTGCGCATGCGGCCGGAGATGTGGGCGGTTACGACGTGGCCGTTTTCCAGGATCACGCGAAACATGGTGTTGGGCAGGGTCTCTTGCACCGTGCCTTCCATTTCAATTGAGTCGTCTTTGGACATTCTTTACGTCTTATGAGCGGTGTTGGTTGGCAGCCGGGGCTTGCAAACGCGCGGACTTTGAGTGCGGCCGCGTCGATCAAGCCGCGAATTGTGCCACGCATGTGGCGCCGCGTCAGTTTTCAGGCGAGCTCCTGAGCATGGATATGATCGAAACGCGAGTGCCATAGGGCTGCTGGTTCAGGCTCAGCGCAGGCTTTGGCGCAAATCGCGACGAAAGTGGCGCGCGGTTGCGGGCGAAATCCCAAGGTCGCCAGATGCGCGGATTCGACTTGGCCATCCAGCAAGGCGTAGTTCCATTCGGTGAGTCGACGACACAGGCCAGCGATGGCGACTTGCGAGCCGCCGCTGTGCAAACTGAACATGCTTTCGCCGAAAAAAATCCGCCCGATCGCCACGCCGTACAGCCCGCCAACCAGGCGGCCATCGCCATCGATCACTTCGATACTGTGTGCATGACCCAGTCGATGCAAGGCCACGTACGCATCGCGCATCTCGGCGGTAATCCAGGTGCCCACACGACCATGGCGTGGCACGCTGGCGCAGACGTCGATCACCTGCTCGAAGCAAAAGTCCGCGCGAATCTGCCAATCGCACCGCGCCAGGGATCGAAGCAAACGTCGACTCAGGTGCAGGTCGGTTGGCGCAATCACCATGCGTGGGTCCGGCGACCACCACAGGATCGGCTCGCCCTCGGAGTACCAGGGAAAGATGCCGTTGCGGTATGCGTTCAGCAGCCGCGTCGACGACAAATCGCCGCCAAACGCCAACAACCCGTTGGGATCGCAGAGCGCCCGATGACACGGGGGGAATGTTGCGTCGTCAGCCCGATCAAGTTGAGGCAGGAATATCGGCATTGACGCTTTATGGCAGATTCCGCGTGTCATCAGTCCCCAGTCCCGAGCCCCGAGCCGCAGACGCAACTGCGTCGACGCGATACGGCGAATGCTGCATCAGTTGGTCGCGATACGAGTGTTGCCACTGCGCTTCACGTTCCAGTGAATCTTTGATGGCCGCACGGAAACGCGGATCGGCGATGTGGTGCAGGGAGCGCGTGCGACTGGGCAGGAAACCACGCGCCAGCTTGTGTTCGCCTTGCGCGCCAGGCTCGAAAAGTGTGAGTCCATTGGCAAGGCAATAGTCGATGCCTTGGTAATAGCAGGTTTCGAAATGCAGGCCGGGAAGCGCCTCCGAACAGCCCCAATAACGCCCGTACAAGGTCGTGCTGGAGCGCAGCAGCAGTGCGCCGGCAATGGCTTGGCCATGTCGTTCAGCCAGGATCAACAGGAGTTGCTCTGGGATGGTCTGCGCGAGGTGGCGCAGGAAAGCCAATGTCAGCACCGGCAAGTTGCCCTTCTCGGCGAATGTGGCCAGATAAAAATCGAAGATCGCGGCCAAGTCGGCGTCACTGGCTTGCGAACCAGTCACCTGCCGAAAACGCACGCCGGCACGCGCGACCTGCGCGCGTTCCTGACGGATGTTCTTGCGCTTCTTGGCAGTGAGCGCGTCGAGAAAGTCATCGAAGTGTCGCCACGATTTTTCGCAAGCGGCGGGTGCTCGCCAATGAAACTGCCAGTCGAATCGCTCAAGCCAACCGCGTGCATCAGTGCTGGACTGGTCAAAGGTGATGTGCGCAGATGACCATTGACGACGCTGCACTTCTTCCTGCATGGCGAGCATTGCCGCTTCTCGCAATTGCGGAACGTCGATAAGTCCGGTCAACAGTCGTGGGCCAGTCACTGGCGAATAGGGCACCGCGCACAGCAATTTGGGGTAGTAGTCAATGCCATTGCGCCAGTACGCATCGGCCCAGGCATGATCGAACACAAATTCGCCGTGCGAATTGGCCTTGAGGTAACAGGGTGCAACGGCGACAACGCGTGCATCCTCGCGCAAAACCAGATGATGTGGCCGCCAACCATTGCGGGGTGTCAGGCATCCGTGTTGTTCAAGCCCGAGTAGAAAGGCGTGACTCAGAAACGGGTTGTCATCGGGGCGCAGGGCGTCCCACTGAAAAGAATCTATCTCGGCGATTTGTGGCACGAACTGGGCTTGGATCATTCCACGAGTTTGCCCTTGGCTGCGTGCGCAAAATGTGCTTCCTGAACTGCGGGTGGCAGTCGGCCGCTGGCAATCCTGCTCAGCCGTCATTCCCGCGAAAGCGGGAATCCAATGGCGCAGAAGCCACGTCCGGAGTTATTGGGCACTGGATCCCCGCCTGCGCGGGGATGACAAGCCAGTTGCGGCAATCATCAGCCACCCTTGATTGCTCGCCGTTCAGCGCCCGCCTTGCACATCCAGAAACCGCTCCGCATCCAGCGCCGCCATGCAGCCAAAGCCCGCTGAAGTGACGGCCTGTCGGTAAATCTGATCGGCCACATCGCCGGCCGCGAACACGCCTGGCACCGAGGTCGCCGTGGCATCTCCATCGATACCGGAGCGGATCCGAATGTATCCGTTCTTCATCTCCAACTGGCCCTCGAACAGGCTGGTATTGGGCGTGTGGCCGATGGCGACGAAGAAACCCTGCAGCGGAATTTCACGACTGCTGTTGTCCTTCAGCGAACGCACGCGCATGCCGGTGACGCCAGTCTCATCGCCGAGCACTTCGTCGACGGCGTGTTCCCAAATGAGGTCGATCTTGCCGCTCTCGACCTTTGCGAACAATTTGTCCTGCATGATTTTTTCCGCGCGCAAACGGTCACGGCGGTGCACCAAAGTGACCTTCTTGGCGATGTTGGACAGATACAGCGCTTCTTCCACTGCGGTATTGCCACCGCCGATCACCGCGACCTCCTGATCACGAAAGAAGAACCCGTCGCAGGTGGCGCAGGCGGAAACGCCCTTGCCCATGAAGCGCTGTTCGGATTCGATGCCCAAATACTTGGCGGTCGCGCCGGTGGCGATAATCAAGGCGTCAGCGCTGTATTCGCCGTTGTCGCCCTTGAGCTTGAACGGCCGTTTGGAGAGATCTACCTCGTTGATGTGATCAAAGATGATCTCGGTTTCGAAGCGTTCCGCGTGCGCCTGCATGCGCGCCATCAAATCCGGCCCCATCAGGCCGTGCGCATCGCCGGGCCAGTTGTCCACTTCGGTCGTCGTCATCAGCTGGCCGCCTTGCTGCATGCCAGTGACCAGTACAGGCTTCAGATTGGCGCGCGCAGCATATACGGCGGCGGCGTAACCGGCCGGGCCGGAACCGAGGATCAACAGGTGGCAGTGTTTGGTTGTGCTCATGGGTGGCGTGATCTGAGTTGGTTGTTAGGCAAAGGTGCATGGGTGACCGCAGCGCGTCCTGTTCAAGCCCCGCTCCCTTCGGGAGAGGGGTTGGGGTGAGGGTTCGGGACTCGGGGCGGACTCGTACCCTCATCCGGCGCTGCGCGCCACCTTCTCCCGGAGGGAGAAGGCAAGTGCACGTCGCGAATTGCGAAGGATCGAAGGTGGTCAGGATGCGGGGTCCATGGGTCCGATTCAAGGTCGGCACATGCGGTGTCTGTGTTCGTACACGGACGAGCATCAAAACCAGAAAAAGTGCCCAACCCGATAACCCCATATAATCAGCCACTAAACGCGGCTTCATGAAGTCAATCCTGATTAGGCAATCGCACTTGGCGCAGTCGGACGTACGCAAAATGGTGGCACCCACGGCGAGCCGTCGCATGTGGTGGGAGAGTCTGGTCCTGCTGCTGGTGCCGGTGTTGATCTATCTGCTGGCCTGCCTGCTGAGTTACAGCGCCGACGATCCCAGTTGGTCGCACTCAGGCAGCGTCACCGGTGGCGTGAACAATTTCGGCGGACTGTTCGGTGCCTGGTTCGCCGACCTTTTATTGGCGTTTTGCGGCTTGGCAGCCTATGCGGTGCCCGCACTTGGCGGCTTGATGGCGTGGGTGTCGTTGCGCGGTCGCGCGGTGAATGCCGACGGCGCGCTGACGCCGGCGCTTCGTCTGTTGGGCTGCGTCGGATTCGTGATCGCCACGGCTGGGCTGTGCAGCTTGCAGTTGAGCGACTTTGGCGCGGCATTGCCGGCGCACTCGGGTGGGCTGCTGGGGCAGTGGATCGGCGGCACTCTGAGTCGCGCCTTCGGTTACATGGGCGCAAGTCTGTTCTTGTTCGTGCTGATGCTGGTGTCGATCACGCTGGCCACCGGGCTGTCGTGGTTTGCGTTGATGGACCGCATCGGCGCGGGTTTGTTGGCCTTGGGCGGTTTGTTGGGGCGCAGTCAGCACAAGGCCGAAGAATGGCGTAGTGCGCGCGTGGTGCGGGCCGAACGCGAAGAAGGCCGCCGCGAAGAAACCGTCAAACGCGCCAAACGCGAACCGGTGCGCATCGAGCCGCAGTTACCACCGCCGGAGCGCAGCGAACGCGCGCAACGCGAGCAGCAGATTCCGCTGTTCCAAAGCGTGTCGACCTCCAGCGCGTTGCCGCCGCTCTCATTGCTGGACGATCCCAAGTCGCAACCCAAAGGCTATTCGGAGGAAGCCCTGGCGACGCTGTCGCGGCAGATCGAGTTCAAGCTGAAGGATTTCCGCATCGAGGCGCAGGTGGTCGGTGTGTATCCGGGTCCGGTCATCACCCGCTTTGAAATGGAGCCCGCCGCGGGCGTCAAAGGCAGTCAGATTTCCTCGTTGGACAAGGACATCGCGCGCGGCTTGAGCGTGAAATCAGTGCGCGTAGTCGATGTGATTCCGGGCAAGTCGGTGATCGGCATGGAAATTCCCAATGCCAACCGGGAAATGATCTTCCTGTCGGAAATCCTGCGCTCCAAGGAATACGACAAGGTCAACAGCCCGTTGGCGCTGGCATTGGGCAAGGACATCGGCGGGCGACCCACGGTGGTCGATCTGGGTCGCATGCCGCATTTGCTGGTTGCCGGCACCACCGGCTCTGGCAAGTCGGTCGCGCTCAACGCGATGGTGTTGTCGTTGCTGTACAAGGCCACCGCCGAAGACGTGCGGATGCTGATGATCGATCCGAAGATGCTGGAGTTGTCAGTTTACGAAGGCATCCCGCATCTGTTGGCGCCGGTGGTCACCGACATGAAGGAGGCAGCCAACGGCTTGCGTTGGTGCGTGGCCGAAATGGAACGCCGCTACAAGCTGTTGTCGATGGTCGGCGTGCGCAACCTGGCCGGCTTCAACCGCAAGGTGAAAGACGCCGCCGACGCCGGCCATCCGCTGCTGGATCCACTGTTTGTGCCGAATCCCGCACTGGACGAAGCGCCGCGCGAGTTGGAGACCCTGCCGTATCTCGTCGTCATCATCGACGAGTTCGCCGACATGATGATGATCGTCGGCAAGAAGGTCGAAGAACTGATCGCCCGCTTGGCACAGAAGGCGCGTGCCGCCGGCATCCATTTGATTCTCGCCACGCAGCGCCCATCCGTGGATGTCATCACCGGTCTGATCAAGGCGAATATCCCGACCCGCATCGCCTTTCAGGTCAGCTCCAAGATCGACTCACGTACGATTCTCGATCAATCCGGCGCAGAAACACTGCTCGGCCACGGCGACATGCTGTACATGCCGCCCGGCACCGCCATGCCCGAACGTGTGCACGGTGCGTTTGTGAGCGACGAAGAAGTGCACCGCGTCGTCCAGCACCTGCGCCAGTCCAGCGGTGGGCCGCAATACTTCGACGGCGTATTGGAAGAAGTGCAGATGCTGGCGGACGGGCAGGTGATCGGTGCGGGTGGGTTGCCCGAACCCGGTGGTGGTGGCGACGAATCCGACGTGTTGTACGACCAGGCCGTGGCCATCGTCACCGAGTCGCGTCGCGCGTCCATCTCCGGCGTGCAGCGGCGGCTGAAGATTGGCTACAACCGCGCGGCCAGGTTGATTGAAGCAATGGAGGCGGCCGGCATCGTCACTGGGCCTGAGCACAATGGGGATCGCAAGGTCATCGCGCCGCCGCCGCCGTCGCGGTAGGGAAAGTATCCCGATATTTTTAGTTCTCGGCCCTTGTGGGAGCGCCGGAAGGCGCGATGCTTTACGCCGCTGGATGAGATCGCGCCTTCCGGCGCTCCCACATGCACTCAATGCAAACCCGCTTAACTCCATTCAGCACTGAACCCGCAAACTTGCGGCGGTTTTTCATCCAAGGTCATCCCATGTCGATTCACGGTTGCACGCTCACCCTGCTGGTGCTGATCGTCGCCTCTTTCGGGACCGCCAGCGCCGCCTCCGTCGAAGTCCTCAACCGCTTCAGCAAGGACTTGAAAGGCTTGGAAGGCGCGTTCGAGCAAACCGTATTTGACGACCGCGGCGGTGAGCGCGAACAGTCACAAGGCCGCATCGCGCTGGCATTGCCACGCCTGTTCCGCTGGGAATATCAAACCCCGTTTCCTCAGCTCATCGTTGCCGACGGCGATCATGTCTGGATCTTTGATCCTGATCTGGAGCAGGTCACTGTCCGCAAACAGGCGCTGGAAGAGCAAAGCAGCCCACTCGCCGTGCTGATTGACCCGGCAGAGTTGGAGCGTCAATTCAAGACCAAGGACATGGGCGCAAGCGAAGGTCTCGACTGGGTGCAACTGACGCCACGTCAAGCCGAAGGCGCGTTCTCGGAAGCGCGCATCGGATTCGATGGCGCGGACTTGAGCCGCATGGTGTTGGTGGATTCGTTAGGCCAACGCACCGAGATCGTGTTCAGCGATTGGACCCGCAACCCCGACTTCAAAGCCGACACTTTCCGGTTTGTTCCGCCGCCCGGCGCGGATGTCGTCGGCGAGAAGATCGATGAGGCGCAGGTGTATCCGATCAACTAGCCCGGACATTTCATGAGGGGGCGCGAGTGATCACGTTCGGCGGCTTCGCCGCTACGCGGGGCTGTTGCCCCGAGCGGATTTGCGGCCAGCGCAAGGCGCGCCGAGTCGGAATGGTGGGCCCA
>JBQTGY010000166.1:0-2095 GCA_052390415.1 Pseudomarimonas sp.
GTCGATCTCGGTCCAGCCCAGCGCCTTGGCCGCCTGGAGCGTGCCGTTGCCCTTGCGGATGACGTTGCGCTCGTCGACCACAATCGGCGTCTGCTGGCCGAAGCGGGTCAGGCTCGCCTTGATCACCGCGAGGTTGCGCTCGTCGTGGAGGCGGGTGTTCGCGGGGTCCTGGTGGAGGCTGTCGATGGGGACGCGGCGGATCGTGAGAGAGTCCAAGCGTGTTGCTCCTGAAAGAGCGGCCGCTCGGACTTCGACTTGGACTTATGGCCGCGATGGGTTGTGGCTACTCTTCTAACCGATTGGCGAGCGGGTGCATAGGGCGGCCTGGGCGGTACGGCAACCGGGCGCGGGTTACGACGGCATGGGGCGGGTGGACGCGTGCTTCGCTGCGGTGCAGATTCAGGACGAACGATTTGAAGCCACTATGACACCAACACCGATTACCTTGGGCCCATCCAGCAGCTCTACACACTCTCCAGCCTTCAGCCACTCCTGCTTTAGTGTGGATCTGGCCTTTCGCGGGTTTCATGCAGCTGACGTAGCGGACGTGAAGAGCTCTCCGAGCCCCCTTGCCATTCGTCGTGAGCCCCTGGCGCGAGGGCCCGCCGCGAAAACGATGCTGGCGACCGATTCTGCCCGTAGCCACGCGAGTTTCTGCGCGAAGGACCGGGCCCACGTGAGGGGCCGTACGCGATACGCCCAGACTTGCGTCCAGGTGATCAGCGCCATGCAGAGTGTCGCGTGACGCAGCACCGAGCGCTCCTTCCGGACCTCGGCCGTGTCCAGGCCCATGTGGTTCTTGGCCACGCTGAAGAGCTGTTCGATCGTCCAGCGTTGCGCGAACGACTCCACGACCTGCGTCGCGCAGAGCCGGAGATCGGTCGTGACGAGGTACGCCCGCCGCTTCGGCCGCTTCGGATCCTGTGTGATGACTACTTTGATCGCGCGCTTGAGCGCCGGCCAGTAGGCTTCGAACTCCCGCACCAGGAGGGTGACTTGCTTGCCGTAGATCGAGACGCGCTCGAGATGGAAAGCCGACCGGCAGCGCGCCAGCGCGCTGAGCTTGCCGAGCGGGCGGCCATGCTTGGGCTTGCGCCCGTGACAAGCCTTGGCACGTCGCGGCGGGTCGACTGCACGCAAGGCTGCATCCGTACGCAGACGGCTGACGAGTTCGATTTCCAGCCCGGTGAGTCGCCCGACGAGAGAGTGATTGCAGTACGCACCGTCGGCCAGGAGACGAATCGGACCGGGAAACAAGGCTCGAACCATGGTCAGGGCCGAGACCGCCATCTGATGTCGGGTGCGGAACTGCTCGGCGGGGCACTCCTTCTGAGCACGGTAGAGCCCGATCCAGAAGGGCAGCGCGACCGAGAGCCGCTTGCCTGCTCGGACGACAACAGCCAACACCACCCAGTTGTGGCCCCAGATGTAGCCCGGGCGCGGACGGTGCACGTGGTCGAAGAAGTTGCTCGTGCCGTGGATCCGGCGTCCCCACTTCGGGCACAACGTGTCGTCCAGCACCAGCGTCAGTTCCTGAATGTGGAACGTGCGAACGATCAGCTCGAACAGACAGCGGAAGAGCACCAGCGGTCGCCACTTGCCCTCGGACAGGAAACGGTAGTACGCCGAGGCGCTCCGGGGCAGGCTGCACATCGAGGAGACGCGACGGATCGAGCGCTGGCCCGCGCACAGGATCCAGGGCACCGCCATCGCCATGACGAACGGCCAGGAGCGCTTCGAGAACGCGGCTTGTGCGCTGAGCGTGACTTCCAGGAAGTCGCCGGCTACCCTGACGCTCAACACGGCCCGTGCTCCCGACGAAGAAGTGTGGTTTCCATATCACTTCAATCGGCGGAACGGGCCGTGCGCTTTCCCGGGAAGTCATCACGTCGTCAACCTACGCCGGCTGCTGAAAACCCGCGAAAGGCCAGCTTGCATGCGACTCGGAGCGGGACAGTACTCAATGCGAATCACTGTTGTCGCCGCGCTCGGATGTGCGTTGGCGCCGTGCCTGGCCCAAGATCCCGATCGAAGCGCGGATGCCTTTGCGGTCGAGTTCGCAAGCCTCTCCCCTGCGGGGGTGCCGGGAGACGGC
>JBQTGY010000167.1:0-22156 GCA_052390415.1 Pseudomarimonas sp.
GTGAGCATCGTGCCAGCGGGAAAACGCAGCGAACACTTTGTCATTTTGAGATTCATCACTTTTGACGAGGCGCACCAACGAAGTTCGGGCGTTTTCTCGCGACCTCATGAAATGTCCGGGCTAGGCCGCGACGCAGGTGTTCAGCGGGGCGTCGGACTCGGCATAACGAATTCAGAACGGATTCACCGCCTGCCGACCAGACTGCGGTTCTCGCATTGACCTGCGTAACACGAGGCACCGCTTTCGCCGCTGCTGGGCTTGCACATCCAGCGCCGAACGTTAAGATTCCGTACCCCATGCGCACCCTCCCGCTTCCATTGCTGACTTTTGTGGCGCTTTGCGTCGCTTGGCCGGCGTGGGCGGCACCGTTGGATGAGGACCGCCGCGAACAAATGCCCGAGTCGGTGCGACGCATCGAGAGCGAGACCGGCGGGCGTGTTTTGCAGGTGCGACCGATTCAGCGCGGCAATCGCGAGATTTACCGGATGAAGGTGTTGACACCGGAAGGGCGTATTCGCGTCATGCAGGACGACCCGCGGCAGCGCCGGCGCGAATCCGCGCCCTTGTTGCGCGACATGCCGACGATGCAAGGCGACCCGCGGCAACGCATGCGCGACGCCCCTCCGCCGCCGCGCGAAATGCGAAACTTTCAGGATGACTCGCATCTGCGCATGCGGGAGTTCTCCCAGCCGCCGCGTGAAATGCGTGGCATGCAGGGTGATCTGCGCCCGAACATGCGTGAGTCCGCGCCACCACCGCAAATTCCGAGCGAACCCGCGCGCGATGAGCGCTGATCGCTTAGCATCCCCGCAGCTGCCAATAACCAAACCCGTGGAGTTCTGATCGGATGCGTATCCTTCTGGTTGAAGATGAAGCACCGCTGCGCGAAACCCTGACCGCGCGTCTGCGCCGCGAGGGTTTTGCGGTCGACGCCGCCAGCGATGGCGAAGAAGGGCTTTACCTCGGACGTGAAATGCCGTTCGATGTCGCTGTCATCGATCTTGGTCTGCCCAAGTTGTCCGGCATGGAGTTGGTGCGTTTGTTGCGCGGTGAGCAGAAGAGCTTTCCTATCCTGATTCTGACCGCGCGCTCCAGCTGGCAAGACAAGGTGGAAGGCTTGAAAGCAGGTGCCGACGATTACCTGGTAAAGCCCTTCCACATCGAAGAATTGCTGGCGCGTTTGAACGCGCTGCTTCGGCGTGCGGCGGGTTGGAGCAAACCGCAGCTCGAATGCGGTCCCATTCGCCTGGATCTGGCTGCGCAAACGGTGTCTTCGGATGGTGGGGCGGTTGACCTCACCAGCTACGAATACAAAGTGCTCGAGTACTTGATGCTGCACGCGGGCGAGCTGGTCTCCAAAGCCGATCTCACCGAGCATATCTATCAGCAGGATTTCGACCGCGACTCCAACGTGCTGGAAGTGTTCATAGGCCGCTTGCGCAAGAAGCTCGATCCGGAAGGCAACTTGAAGCCCATTGAAACCGTTCGTGGCCGTGGTTACCGGTTTGCCATTCCGCGCAACGAGTGAGTGCTCGCGCCGCTTGGTCGGCTTGATCCGCTGAAACGAGCCAGCTGAAGCCATGGCTGGGCGTTCGGTTTCACTGCAAGCACGGCAGCTGATTGCCGCCAGCATCGGTCTGTTCGCATTTCTTGGTTTGACGGGTTATGCCCTCGATCAGGCGTTTGCCGACGCCGTGCTATCAGGCGTGCGCGAGCGCCTGCAGACCTACGCCTACGCCTATCTCGCGGGTACCGACGTGACCCGCGGCAAGGCCTTGATACCGCCGGCGGAATCGCCCGAGCCGCGCTTCGAGCAGCCGGGCAGTAGCGGTTTGTATGCAGCCATCGATGGCGAGGCCTTCCGCTGGGAGTCCGGTTCGACCATTGGTCGCAATTTGCCATTCAGGGACCCATTACGGCCCGGCGAATCCGAATTCGTGGGCCCGTTGGAAAGTCCGGTCGGCCCGATTTACCGCTTTGGAATTGGCGTTGCCTGGGAAGTGAGCGCCGAGGATTCGGTCACCTTCTCGGTCTTCATTGGTGAAACCACCGAGGTCGCCGACCGCCAGATTCGGGTCTTCCGACGCACCCTGTGGGTGTATCTGGGTGGTGCCGGACTGCTCCTGCTTGTATTGCAGGTGTGGGTCGCGCGTTGGAGCTTGAATCCGCTGCGCCGCGTCGAGCGCGATCTGGCCAAGGTCGAGCGCGGCGCCAGCGATCAGCTGGACGGCAATTATCCACGCGAGCTGCGCCCACTCACCGACAACCTCAACGCCTTTATTGAGAGCGAGCGCGATCATCTGACCCGCTACCGCAACACGCTGGGCGATCTGGCGCACAGTCTGAAGACGCCGCTGGCGGTGCTGCGCACGCGCCTGGAAGGCGATAACGACGAGGCTGAGCTGCGCGATGAAGTGCGCGCCCAGGTGCAACGCATGGACGAGATTGTTGCCTATCAGTTGTCGCGGGCAGCAACGTCAGGCCATCAACGATTTGCCGCGCCGTTGCCGATCGAATCGAATGCCGAGGGCATCGTCGAGGGCCTGGAAAAGGTCTATGCCGAGCGCGGCGTGTTATGCGAGTTCGAGATCGAACCCAGTGCGCGCTTTCATGGCGAACAGGGTGACTTGATGGAGTTGCTCGGCAACCTGTTGGAGAACGCCTTCAAGTGGGCCAAACAGCGCGTGCTGTTGCGGGTGGATCGACCCAATGGCGGCCGCGCATTGCGGATTTCGGTCGAAGATGATGGCCCCGGAATTCCGCCTGATCGGATCGAGAGTCTGCTGCAACGCGGCGTACGCGGCGACGAACGTGTGCACGGCCATGGCATTGGCCTGGCCATCGTGCAGGACATCGTGCGCGCGTATCGTGGTGAGCTGGAAGTGAGTCAGTCGCCGGAGTTGGGCGGCGCGCGGTTTCTGGTGGTGATACCGCCGCCGCGTTAGAGCGAGTTCCCGTTTGTAGTTCCAGGTCCGGAACAGCCGGGTTTCCTGCTCTTCTGGAGCTGGAACTGGATCTGCTTCATCTAGGCTTCGCCGGCAACGGAAACGGTGTCACCACACGTTCGCCGGTGGCTACATCACGAATGGCGAGCTGGCCTTTGCGCTCCACTTCTTCAACGCGAATGACCGACTGCATCGGCAAGTGCAATTTGCGCGTCTGCCCGAACTCGTCGCGCAAGCGTTCTTCCGTGGGATCGATGACCAGGCTGTCGCCGCCGTCCCAGACCAGTTCAGCGACTTCCGTATAACCCCACAGACTGCTGCTGGCGACGTGCCGGGCATACAGTTCGTAGACCTTGCCGGCGTTGTGAAAAGTGATTTTGTAGAGCGTGCGCTGGGCCATGAATCGAATTGTGGCCTGTTATTCATCGGCTGTCCGCATACGACGCAGCAAACCGCTTTTCAGCTCAATCGAGCAACCAGTGTGGCTGGATATTTTGCGGCGCGTGCCGGAATGACGAGCGGGACTAACTGCGGCTGTTGCGCAAACGCTTCGCGATGGCCGGACGTGCGAGCAGGCCAATCAACAAACCAATCAGAAATCCGGCCAGGTGGGCCGACCACGCCACGGCACCGAAGCCGGGGCCGACGAAGCTGAACACCAGCTGCAGCAGCGCCCAGACGCCGATCATGACCGGCGCCGGAGTACGCACGAACTCCAGAAACAATCCCAGCGGCAATACAAATCCAAGCTTGGCGCGTGGGAACAGGGCGAGATAGGCGCCGATCAAGGCCGAGATCGCTCCCGAGGCACCGATGATCACGGAGCGTGTGCTTTCCAGCAGCACCACCGGTGCCAGATTGGCCAAGGCGCCGCCGATCAGGAACAACAGCAGAAATCGCCACGGACCCAGCGCGCGCTCGGCGGGCAAACCAAAGATGACAAGGAACAGCATGTTGCCGACCAGGTGCAACCAGTCGGCATGAATGAACAGCGCGCTCAACAGCGTCAGCAGTCGGCCATCCAGCAAACCCGCGAAAGGCGCGGCGCTGGGGAACAAGGTTTCCGGCACGGCGCCCCAGCGGCGCAAGAACAGCATCCGCGGATCGCTGTCCTGGGTCGCCAGCCACACGAAGGTAAGCATCGACACGACCACCAGCAGCGGTGCCACCCACGCCGCCGGCTGCTTTCGTCGATCCGGAACGTCAACGAACATGGGAATTGCGGCTTTTCAGGGCCGCTGGATCAGAATCAGGCGACCGCGGATATCGACCACCGCCCCTTCGCGGCGGATTTCGACAAGCTTCACCTCGGCTGCCAACGGATCGCCTTCGGCGTGCCGTTTCCCATCAATCATCACGAAGCGTCGCGACGGCTCGGCATTGAACACGTGCATGTTCAAACGCAGTGGCGGCAGTCCAGCACGCTCGGCTTCACTCAATGCACTGAGCGGCGTGGTGGCCGGGACGTCAGCTACCGCAATTGCCGGTGGCTCGATCGGGGCCGGCTTGGGCGCGGTTGCTGATGCTGGTGTTGACGCGACAGCGGTGATTGCCGCCGGAGGTTGTGTTGTGGTGACCGGCGCAGTTGGGGTGGGCGGCGGGGTGCTGACCGGCGCTGGCAACGGCAGCGATTCGCGCTCGGTGGACTCAAAATCGGGGTCGGAGGGGAAGTCCGCAGGTCCCGCCGCCGGCATTGGGCGCGTCGCGGCAGGCGGCGTGGTGATCGGGGTTGCAGCCGCCGGCTGCGTGTCATTGGGCGCCGCAACGACCGCAGGCAGCTGACGAGGCGTGGGAGCGGCCGCGCTGGCAACGACGGCTGGCGCTGCCTCGTTGGCGCCCAACTGCCCGTTGCGCCCTAACCACCACGCCAACGCAATCGCAATCACGACCAACGCGATTACCAAACCAACCCACCACCAACGGCGGCGCGAAGGCTCCACTGGACCCATCGACATGGGTGTGAGCAGACCAGGCGCACGACCCATCTGGCGCTCGGCTTCCGACTTTCGCAGCGCTTCAAGTATCAGCGACATGGGCTGAGCACCGCAGACATGGCCGCGCCGGGGGCGGTCAGTGCAAACTCGACCGTGATCACTGCAGGGTCCGCCGCAGCCGTGGCCCGCCGCGCTCTTCGGCGGTCAAGGCGAGCAAGGTTTCCGGGCCCACGATGCCATCGGGTACCAAACCGTGCGCGGATTGCAGGCGGCGCACGCCGGCCTCCATTGCGGTATCAAAATAGGCCGGACCGAGGACGTCGCTGCGCAACAGGTCGCGCCGCTGCAGGACCTCGCGTAGCCAATCGGCGGAGGCGCCGCTATCACCGCGGCGGATCGGCATGTTGACGAAGGCGGGCGCGCGCCAGACGGCATAGAACTCACCCAGCCAGACCTGCTCCAGATGGCCGCGCCTGATGTCGAAAGTCTCGCCGGCAATGGCGATGCGCGCACGCAGATCGCTGAGGCCCAGCAACACGCCCCAGGCCTCGCGCTCGCGCGCTGCCAAACGCAGAATCACGGGCCGCCGCAAGGTGGCCAGCTTGCTCAAACTGCCCGAGCCGCGCAGGCAATAGACGCCTGTGGTGAGTACCAGCGGGCAACGCTCGGCGGTGCGAACATCGGCCTCCTCGGCGCGTAGCGTCCACAGCGACAACAACTGATTCCAGGCGGCCAGGTTGGATTGCGCAGAATCGGCGATGTGCGCTTCCAGCAGGGCCGGATCGACCGGATCATTGGTCTTTGACCCCGGGTTGTTGGTTGCCGCCGGGTCGGCAATCGTGGGCTCGATGGCAGCGGGTGTTGCCTCGCGCCCACGCGGAACCAGCACCAGCAACGCGATGACTGCAATCAGGGCGGCAGCCGCCAACCACGTCGAGCGGATTGCCGGAATGCGGCGCCTGGCGGGCGGCAAGGCTTCGGCCGCGGCGGCATCCACCTCGCGTTCTCCGATCTGGTTCAGCGTTTTTGCGTAGCCGGCCACCAGCGAACGATCGGCGATGATGTTGATCAAGCGCGGCACGCCGCCGGCGTGGTCGTGCAAGCGGCGCAGTGCCAGCTTGGTGAACGGCAATCGCGCACAACCGGCGACGCTGAGACGGTGACGCACGTAGGCGTCGGTCTCATCGGCAGTCAGCGGCGTCAGGTGGTAGCGCGCGGTAATCCGCTGCGCCAACTGCCGCAGATCATCGCGGGCCAACAGGTCACGCAGTTCCGGCTGTCCCAACAAGATGATCTGCAACAGTTTTTGTGTGGGCGTCTCCAGGTTGGTCAACAGGCGCACTTGCTCCAGTGCTTCGGCCGACAGGTTTTGCGCCTCATCGATGATCAACACCACGCGCAGACCCTGCGCATAGGCATCCAGCAAGTAGGCATTGAGCACGTCGACCAGGCCTTTCAGACTGCCACGACGGCCAGCCAGATCGAGCTTCAATTCCTCGCCGATGGTCTCCAGCAATTCAATCGGCGACAACCGCGGATTCAGTACCAGCGCAATGCGCGTGTTCTCCGGAAGTTGCTCCAGCAATAGCCGGCACAGCGTGGTCTTGCCGGTTCCGACTTCGCCGGTGAGTTGCACAAAACCGCCGCCGCCGCCTTGACCGATGCCATACAACAGGTGCGCGAGCGCATCCCGATGGCGCTCGCTGAGAAACACGAAACGCGGATCCGGAGTGATCGAGAACGGCGGTTCCTTGAGGCCGTAGTAGTCGAGATACATCGGACGAGAAAAGCACCTGTGCAGACGAAAGCGCCAGCCGGATTGGCTGGCGCAAGGGGAGGATCGAGACCACGCAACCGCTAGAAGCACGCCAGCAACTGTGCGTCAGCGTAACGGTGCGGGTGCTGCCACTGCGTTATTAATCAGTTAAATCGAATCGCCCCGGTTACGGCTGAGGACGCCGCCGAGGCCTGTTTGCGATGGCGTGCTCATTGCAGCGCCAGTTGTGGTTGCGCCAACTCGATCTGACCGCTGCCGGCAGTGATCTTCTTGAATTCGGCGCGACTCACCGATACGTAGCGCTCGTTGCCACCGATCTCGACCTGCGGTCCGGCGGTCACTGCCCGCCCATTGTCGTCGACCCGCACCACCATCGTCGCCTTCTTGCCGCTGTGACAAATGGTCTTGATCTCGGAAAACGAATCCGCCCACGCCAGCAGGTACTGGCTGCCTTCGAACAACTCACCACGAAAATCGGTGCGCAAGCCAAATGCCAGCACCGGCACATTCAGCTGATCGACAACCTCGCTCAATTGCCACACCTGCTGTTTACTCAGGAACTGGGCTTCATCGACCAGCACACAATGCAGGGCGCCATGCGCGCGGATGTCGTCCCTCACCAAAGCTTCAATGTCGTCAGTGGCAAGGAATATCCGTCCATCGGCACGTAAACCAATGCGTGAGGCGACCACGCCGACGCCGCTGCGATCATCCAGTTGGGGCGTGAGGATCAAGGTGCGCATGCCGCGCTCACGATAGTTGTGCGCGCTTTGCAGCAGGGTGGTGGTCTTCCCGGCATTCATCGCCGAGTAGTAGAAATAGAGCTTGGCCATGGGCGAAGTCTAACCTCCGGCCACCTCTGTCTCCTTCCGTCCAGACCGCAAACACGCTGACTGGTGCGAGAATGCCGGCCCCTCGCGCCGTGGTGCCCGTTCAACCCGATGTCTGATCTGAACTCGCCACAACTGGAAGCCGTGCGCTACAACGCCGGCCCGCTGCTGGTGCTGGCCGGCGCTGGCAGCGGCAAGACGCGCGTGATCGTCGAGAAGATCGTCTACCTGGTTGCCCAAGGCGGCATCGCGCCCACCAAGATCGCTGCGATCACCTTCACCAACAAGGCCGCGCGCGAAATGCGCCAACGGGTCGCGGGCAGGGTGAAGGCCGACGTAGCCGAGGCCTTGACGGTCAGCACCTTCCACTCGCTGGGCTTGCGCTTCCTGCAGATCGAGGCTGAGGCGGCAGGATTACGGCGTGGCTTTTCGATCTTTGATACGGATGACAGCAGCGGCTTGCTGCGCGAGTTCCTGCCCAAAGGCGCCAAGGCCGATGCGGTGGATGCGCTGCGCGGCTTGATCTCGCAGGCGAAGAATCAGGGACTCACTCCGGAACAAGCCGCTGAAGTCGCCAGCAGCCCGCGCGAGCGCGAAGCCGCTGCCGCTTACGCCGAATATCAGGCGCGCCTCGCTGCATTCAACGCGGTCGATTTCGACGATCTGATTCGGCTGCCGGCGGAGATACTTGGCGCCAATCCCGAATGCGCGGGCGCGTGGCGCGAGCGCTTTCGGTATCTGTTGGTAGACGAATATCAAGACACCAACATCGCCCAGTATCGATTTTTGACGCTGTTGGCCGGTCCGCGTGGCGCCTTGACCTGCGTCGGCGATGACGATCAGTCGATCTATGCGTGGCGTGGTGCCAATCCGGAAAATCTGCAGCAGCTGGGTCGCGACTATCCGACCTTGAAAGTCATCGCGCTGGAGCAGAACTACCGCTGCTCGCGACGCATTCTGCGTGCCGCCAATGCACTCATTGCCAACAATCCACACGAGCACGTCAAGAAGCTCTGGAGCGATCATGCCGAAGGCGAGCCGATCCGCGTCTGGGAGTGCCGCGAGGCCGAACACGAGGCCGAACGTGTGGCCGCCGAGATCAGCTTCCTGCGCCATGCACGGCGTGCGTTGTGGAGTGATTTCGCGGTGCTGTTTCGAGGAAATCATCAGTCGCGGCCATTGGAGAAGGCACTGCAGCTGTTGTCGATTCCGTATCACCTGACCGGCGGCACCGCGTTTCTGGATCGCGGTGAGGTCAAGGACGCACTCGCGTGGTTACGGGTGCTGGCGAATCCGGATGATGATGCGGCGTTCTTGCGCGCTATCGCGGCGCCCAAACGCGAAGTGGGTAGCGCGTCCTTGGCCAAGCTGGCTGAGTTGGCGCGACAGGCACATCTGCCCTTGTCACGCGCCGCCACCAGCATGGGGCTGCTGCGCTTGCTGCCAGCGCGTGCGGCAGCGGGCTTGGCGGAATTCGGCAACATCGTGGAAAGCCTGCACGCATTGGGGCGAGAGGCGACGCCGGCCGAACTGTGTCGTGCCACGGTCGAACGCAGCGGTCTGTTGAATGCCTTGCGCGCGGAGTGTCGCGACGAGGCGTCGTTCGCGCGTCGGCGGGCGAATCTGGACGATCTCGCCGGTTGGCTGGAAGGCGCGCGTGGGGCAGGGCCGGCGGGCTTGGCAGCGCAGTTGGCGTTGCTGAGTCATGCGGACCGTGGCGAGCCCGGCAATGCGGTGCGCTTGATGAGCATGCACGCCGCCAAAGGCCTGGAGTTCGAGCACGTCTTCGTCGTGGGTGTGGAGGACGGCTTGCTGCCGCACGAAGCCAGCGTCGAAGAAGGTCGTCTGGATGAGGAACGACGTTTGTTGTACGTGGGCATCACCCGCGCTCGCGCCACCCTGACCCTGAGCTATTCGCGGCTGGCGCGTCGGTTCGGATCATTGCAACGCTTGTTGCCGAGTCGCTTCTTCGCCGAACTGCCGGCAGACGACCTGCTGCGCGATGGCGCCGACAAAGCCCAACACGTCGAAGCCGTGGCGATGCGCACCAAGGATCGGCTGAGCGCCATAGCGGACATGTTGCGCGAGTAGTTGCAATGGGTGTTGCAAGCGCAGTGGGCGAACTTGCTCGGCTGCTTTGGCGTGGTCCCGGATGACAGCCTCTGACGCGGACGCGACGTTTTGCCGGTGTAGACTCGCCGCCTTCCAGGCAAACCCGAGGCCAGCCTCAATGATCGTTCGTCATTCCTCGCGCCCGTCACGCTTGTTGGGCCTGCTTCTGACCTGCCTGCTGTTGTCGGCATGCGCCAGCCAGTCGGTGCGCGCGCCCGAACCGGCGGCAGTCACCCTGGCGCCTGCCCACGACAACCTGCACGCCACTTTGTGGATGCAGGCTTCGGCTGAATATCAGGCGAACATGCGTGGCGGCTTTGCGCAGGCGCGCAGACAGCTGGACCTGGCCTTGGCCAGCCCCGACTGGGATGCGTTGCCACCCACAGAGCGCGCGATTGGCAGCGGCTTCGAGTCGTTGCCACCAGCGATCATTGTCGACGTTGATGAAACCATGCTCGACAACAGCGCGTTTCAGGCCCGAGGTGTGCGCGATGACATCGACTTCAGCAGCGAGCGTTGGCAGGCCTGGAGCAACGAACGGCGGGCGCTGGCCTTGCCGGGAGCGCTTGAATTTGCCGGTTACGCGGCGTCGCGCGGCGTGACCGTCTACTACGTGACCAATCGCAACCATGCGGCTGAGCAGAGTGCTACCGCTGACAACCTGCTGGCATTGGGATTTCCGCTGCTGGCCGATCACAGCAATCTGCTGTTGAAAGGCGATCCCCGTGCATCGGCGGTGCCCAAGAGCGCGCGTCGCGCGTGGGTGGGTGCGCGGCATCGCGTGCTGTTGATGCTGGGCGATCAGTTGGGCGATTTTGTCGATCCACCGAGCGATCCTGCAGGTCGCCAACAAGCCATGACCGCCAACCTCGGATGGTGGGGTGAGCGCTGGTTCATGTTGCCCAATCCGACCTATGGGGATTGGGAGCGCGCGCTTTCGACAGGCTGCTCGCCTGAAGAAGTGGCCGCTGATCGACGCGCCTGCGTGCGCCGCAACCTGCGCACGGATTGAGCGGTGAGCAGCGCTGACATGCATCGGGACCCAGCCCCGATCCCGCTGCACGAGCGCCTGATATTCGCCCTCGATGTCGACAGCTTTTCTGCCGCAAAGCGCTGGATCGATAGCCTCGATGACGCTGTGGGCTTCTACAAGATCGGCATGGAACTGCTCGCCACCGGCGAGTACTTCCGGGTGCTGGAGTTGCTGGCGGCGCGCGACAAGGCGGTCTTCGTCGACCTCAAGTTTCACGATGTTCCCGCCACCGTTGCGGCAGCGGTACGCCGCTTGACGCAATGGCCAGTGCGCTTCTGCACGCTGCACAGTTATGCCGCGATGTTGAGGGCTGCGAGTGAAGTGAAGGGCGACATTCGACTGTTGGCGGTGACCGTTTTGACGTCGATGGACGCCGTCGATCTGCGCGCTCAAGGCGTGTTGCAGTCGCCCGCGCAAGCGGTGCTGGATCGCGCGCTCGGCGCGCGTGCATCCGGTTGCGACGGCGTGATTGCCTCGGGGCTTGAAGCGGCGGCCATTCGTGCTGCCACCAGCGATGACTTTCTGATCGTCTGCCCTGGCATCCGCGCCTTGAGCGAACGGGGCCTGGACGATCAAAAGCGCACGTTGTCGGCGGGCGAAGCCATTGCGGCGGGTGCCGATCACATCGTCGTTGGCCGGCCAATTCGTGCGGCGGCCGATCCGCGTGCGGCCGCATTCGCGATGCGCGCCGAGATTGAAGCAGCGTTGATACAATATAATCAATGACTTGAAGCGCATCATCTAAGGTGTTGCATTAGCAATGTGTTGCAGGTAACCTTGACACCGGTCCCTCAGAGTGACCAGCCCCTTCATGGTGGCGATAGTTGACGAGTAGCCCAGTGAGTTAACGAGCAAACAGAACGACGAACGTGTAGGACGTAGCGAGACCGCCGTATCAGAGTCTGCAACGTCAGGTCCGGGAATCGGACCGTTATCCCGGGAGGCAGGACGCCTCCCGTTTTCTTTTGGGGCTTCCGGATTCGATGGTTTGAATCTCGTCCGACAAGCTTTTAAGCAGTGATCTGCTAGAGTCCGCGCCGCATTCTTCTCCTCAACGCGGACTTCCCATGCGCTCATCGTTCCGACTCACTGCCATTGCTCTGCTGGGTCTGCTGCTTGCGGCTTGCCAACCCGATACCTCCGAAGTCGCCGATTCCAAAACCCTGGAGAGCGACGATCCGGCTGAGGTTACCGAGCGCATTGCCGCCGACCTGAAAGCCGACAATCTGCTGGGTGCCTTGCAGGCCGCTGTGCCGCCGGTGGTTTTCGACGAGCTCAAGTCTGATTACGAAAAGAGTCGCGCCGAAAAGCCATCGGAAGCGGATCGCGCCGAGTTCGCCGACAACATGGCCAAGCTCACCGCCGACAATGCGGAAGCCACTCTGTTGGCTGAGCTGGAGCCGATGCTGGTCAAGTACGAAACCGAAATGGCTGCTCAGCTGCCGATGTTTGTGGCGATGGGCAATGGTTACGCGCAGCAGTGGTTGCAAGAAGACAAGACCATGAGTGCGGACCAGAAGCAGCAGGTCACGCAGATGCTGAATGGCGTGGTCACGTGGCTCGGATCGGTGAATTTTGCGGATCGCAAGCTGGCCGGGCAAGCCATCGGTCGTCTGGTCGCCGGCGCGCGTGCGCTGGAGTTGAAGACCATTGATGACGCGCAGGCGCTGACCTTCGAACAGGCCGCGGGCAAGGCCTCGATCATTTCGGCCACGGTCAAGGATGTGTTGGCGTTGTATGGCCTCAAGATCAATGACGCGCTGGGCAGCGTGCAGGCCAGCGTGATCAGTGAAGAAGCGGATGCGGCGCGGATCAGCGTCGAGTACACGTTCTTCGACCAACCGCTGAAAGTGGAAACCGACATGGTTCGCCAGGAAGGGCGCTGGTACGGCAAGGACACCTTGGCCAAGATCGCGCGTGATCGCGCCGCTGACGCCGCCGCGCCGCCGGCCATTGCTGACGACGCCGAGGAGTTTCCCGAGCAAGACGATGCCGAAGCGGTGGGCGAAGGCGAGGTGGCAGCGGATGGCGAAGCAGTAGCAGATGACGAAGCCGTGGAAGCACCGGCCAAGGCCGACTGATCGGTCCACCTGCCAAAGCATGACGTGCGGCCCGCGTATCGCGGGTCGCACGCGCTGATAATTCCGTCATGGAAACCTCCGCCGTCACTCCACCGCGCCCATCGCTGTTCTTTCGCGTGATGGGCAAACTCGCCCGGCCGTGGCTGGCGATTCGCCTTGAACCATCACGCCCGGCCGAGGCCGTGGTCGATATCAAGCTGCCGGTCTGTTACGTGGTCGAGCGCTACGGCCTGTCCAACGCGCTGATCCTTGAGCAAGCCTGCCAGGAAGCCGGCTTGCCATCGCCCTTGTTGCCGATGGTCGGTGGCGATCTGGGGGGCAAAGCGCGCTCGTTCTTTGCGCTCTCCCGCCGGCAAGGCTTCTGGTTGCGGCGGCCGCGCAGCAAGACCCATTCGGAAGGCCTGGCGACCTTGCTGGCGGCACTGAATGCGCAGCCCGATCTCGATGTGCAGCTGGTGCCGGTATCGATATTCGTTGGCCGCGCGCCGGATCGACAAAGCGGCTGGTTCCGCGTGTTGTTCTCGGAAAACTGGACCTTGGTCGGCCGCTTTCGGCGCCTGTTGGCGGTTTTGCTGAACGGTCGCAACACCATCGTGCAGTTTTCGCAGCCGCTGTCATTACGCGCGACTCTCGCCGAGGGTCTGCCGCCCGAGCGACGTGTGCGCAAACTCTCGCGCGTGCTGCGTGCGCACTTTCGGCGCGTGCGCACGGCGGTCATCGGCCCGGACCTTTCGCATCGACGCATCCTGGTGAACGCGGTGCTGGACGCCGAGCCGGTGCGCAGCAGCATTGCCGATCAGGCCAAACGCGACAACTCGACCTATGAGCGCGCGCATGACAAGGCACGCAGCATCGCGATGGAAATCGCGGCGGACTATTCGCATCCCGCCGTGCGGTCTGCCTCGTTTGCACTCACCGCGTTCTGGAACAAGATTTACGACGGCGTCACCGTCCACCATCTGGACACCTTGAAGCAGATTGCGCCGGGCCACGAAGTGATTTACGTGCCCTCGCATCGCAGTCATATCGACTACTTGCTGTTGTCGTACCTGCTGTATCAGAACGGCATCGTGCCGCCGCACATCGCCGCTGGCGTCAATCTCAATCTGCCGCTGGTGGGGCCGATTCTGCGTCGCGGCGGGGCGTTTTTCCTGCGCCGCAGTTTCAAATCCAATCCTTTGTATTCGGCGGTTTTCAGCGAGTACGTGGTCAGCCTCATCGCCAGTGGTGTGTCGATCGAATATTTCATTGAAGGTGGGCGCTCACGTACCGGTCGTTTGCTGGCGCCGAAGGCCGGCATGCTGGCCATCACTCTGCGGGCTTACCTGCGCCAGAACCGCCGTCCGGTGATCTTTCAGCCGGTTTACATCGGCTACGAAAAGCTGATGGAGGGCAAGAGTTACCTGGCCGAGCTGTCGGGCCGACCGAAGGAAAAGGAGTCGCTGTTCGGGCTGATCGTGGGCGTGTTCGGTGTGCTGCGGCATCGTTACGGCAAGGTTGCGGTGAGCTTTGGCGAGCCGATCAAACTGGACGATGTGCTGGACGTGCATGCGGCCGATTGGCGCAGCAGCGATCCCACACAAAAGCCGCTGTGGTTGGGTGACGCGGTTGACGATCTAGCCACCCGCATTCAAGTCGCCATCAACGGCGCGGCCGACGTCAATCCCATCAATCTGCTGGCACTGTGCCTGCTCGCCACGCCCAAACACGCCATGGCCGAGGCAGATTTGTTGGCCTTGATCGATCTGTATCGTGGCCTGCTGCGTGATGTCAGCTATTCGAATCGAGTGACTGTCACCGACTTGCCGGCGACCAAGATCATTGCCTACGGCGAGCAGGTGCACGTGCTCAAACGCACTGCGCATCCGCTGGGTGATGTGCTCGGATTTGAAGGGGCCAACGGCGAGTTGCAGGCCTATTACCGCAACAACGTGGTCCATCTGTTTGCTGCCGCCAGTTGGGTGGCGTGCTGTTTTCAAAGCAATCGGCGCATGAGTCGCGCCGGCGTGGTCCGTTTGGGTCAGCTGATCTACCCCTACATTCGCGCCGAGCTGTTTCTGCCGTGGACGGAAGCTGAGTTTGGCCAACGCATCGAGGCGGTCATCGATGCCTTGGTCGCGCGCGGCCTGTTCACGTTTGATACCACCAGTGGCTATCTGCAGCGTGGCCCGGGGCAGACGGACGAAGTGTTCCAGCTGCGCGCCCTCGCGCATGGCCTGCAGCAGGCGTTCGAGCGTTATTACATCGCGGTCTCGATCCTGGTGAAGAACGGCCCCGGCCGGATCAGCTCGGGCGAACTGGAAACGCTCTGCCACCTCACCGCGCAACGGCTGTCCTTGTTATATTCGCAAGCGGCGCCGGAATTCTTCGACAAATCGCTGTTCCGCGGTTTCATCGTCAAGTTGCGGGAAGAGAAACTCATCCGCGTCGACGATGCCGGCAAGCTGATTTACGACCAGCGCATCGATGACTGGGCGCGCGACGCCAAGATCATCCTGAGCCGCGAGCTGCGCCATTCGATCATGAAGATCACCCCGGAAACCGCCCGCGCGATCGCGCCTGTGGAAACCACCGAGTAGGGCCGGCTTCCGCAGCTCCTACAACTGCTTCAACCAAACTATCGGAGTGCGTCGCCCCGATGCAGCGCAGCGGAATCCGGGGAACCCCACCATGTTCCCGAGGATTCCGGCACAGCGTGCCCGCATCCAAGCTACATTGGCAGTGTCTCGTTCGCTTCCGGCCAAGACTGCCTTGAACTCGTGGCTCGCCTCACTCCTGCTCGATCTCCGCCTGAGCATCCGCATGCTGCTGACGCGGCCCGGATTTGCATTGGCGGTGATCGCCACCCTGGCCCTGGCGATCGGCGCCAACACTGCGGTGTTCTCGGCCATCGAGGGACGTTTGTTGCGGCCGCTGCCGTATCCAGATAGCGAGCGTCTGGTTTACATCCACAACACGTATCCGAAGCGCGGCGTTGACGACTCCGGCAACACGGTGCCCGATTACCTGGATCGTCGGCAGCACGCGACTGCGCTGGAAGACAGCGCGATCTACTACGACTACAGCTACGATCTGGTTGAACAAGGCGCGCCAATGCGGGTCGCCGGCATCGCCGCTTCGCCATCGCTGTTCACGACACTGGGTGTGCAAGCCGCGTTGGGACGCACCTTCACTGAGTCCGAAGGCGTGCTCGGTTCTGAGCGCGTGGTTCTGCTCAGTCATGCGCTGTGGCGCAACCAGTTCGCCGCCGATCCAGACATGGTCGGCCGTGACCTGCGCATAAGTGGTCAGAACTACCGCGTGGTGGGTGTGATGCCGGCATCGTTCGCCTTTCCGCGGCGCGAAATTGCGCTGTGGGTGCCGTTTGCCTGGACCGAAAAACAGCAGTCGGATGCGATGCGCGGCTTTGAGTTCGCGCAGTCAATTGGCCGACTCAAGGCAGATGCCTCCATCGAACAACTGAACGCCCAGTTCGACGCCATCGTCGTCAACAACGTGCGACGTTTCGCGGGCAGTACCAAAGCGCCCAATTTTGCGGAATCAGTGAGCAGCGGCGGCTTCACGGGCCGTGCGCGAAACTTGCACGCGCAGTTGGTTGGCGATGTGGGAGCCACCTTGTGGATGCTGCAGGCCGCCGTATTTCTGCTGCTGCTGATTGCTTGCGCCAACGTCGCCAACCTGCTGCTGATGCGGTTTTCCGCACGACGTCACGAACTCGGTGTGCGCATGGCACTCGGCGCCAGTCGTCTGCGCATCGCGCGGCAACTGCTGGTAGAAGGCAGCGTGTTGGCGGGTGCGGGAGGCATGCTTGGCATTCTGGTGGCTTATGCCGGCATCGGGCTGATCCGCTGGCTTCGACTGGATGGCGCCGAGCAGGGTTTTGTCATCGGCATCTCGCTGCCGGTGTTGGGCTTTGCCGTGGCCGCGGCGATGCTGAGCGCGCTGCTGTTTGCTTGTCTGCCGCTGCTTGCACTCGGTCGCAAAGGTGAGCTTGAGTCGCTGCACGGCGGTGGCCGTGGCAGCGTCGGTAGCCACGCGGCACGGCTACCGCGTCGTGCCCTGGTGGTGCTGCAGATCAGTCTTGCGGTCGCCCTGTTGGGCGGCACCGGCTTGCTGGCGCACAGCGTGTGGCGTTTGCAGCAGGTCAGTCCGGGCTTCAGCAGCGATGGCGTGCTCACCGTCAGCTTGAATCTGTCTCGCGAACGCTATCGCGACCTCGCCGATACCCGCCGCTTCAATCAGCAGGTCATGACCGCGATACGCGAGCTGCCGGGAGTGACGTCAGCAGGCGCCGTGGGGCAACTGCCGTTCTCCAGCGACTATGGCTCCGTGCCGTATTTTGTGGAAGGCCAACAGACCGGTGCCGACAGTGGCGTCATCGGCAACATCCAGATCGCCGATCACGATTATTTCCGCACCTTGCAGATTCCGTTGCTGCGCGGTCGTGGGTTCAGCGCCAGCGACAGTGCCGATGCTGCGCCCGTGGTCATCATCGACCATGCCTTGGCACAGCGTTCGTTTGCTGATCGCGATCCGCTGGGCCAACGCATCGGCACCGCCGGCGTCGACGGTGCGACGCATTGGCTGACGGTAGTCGGCGTGGTGCAGTCGATCAAGACCCAACAGCTGTCCGAACAAGCCGCCAGCCCGACCTTCTACCTGCCGATTCAACAAAACCCGCCGCGCATCTTTCGCATCGTGGTCAAGTCGCAGCTGGCGCCCGCTCAGCTAGCCGAACAATTGCGCGCTGCGGTGGCCAAGATCGATCCCGAGCAGCCGATCTGGGATGTGCAATCCCTGAGTGATCGCGTGGATTCCTCGCTCACCAGCCGACGCACACCGATGGCCTTGTTGCTGCTGTTCGCTGGCGTCGCATTAGCCTTGAGCGTGATCGGAATCTACGGCGTGCTCGGTCACGCGGTCGCCCAGCGCAGCAGCGAAATTGGCGTGCGCATGGCATTGGGTGCGGGACGCTCGGCCATTCTGCGGTGGGTGCTGGCGGAAGGTGGGCGGTTGCTCACGCTCGGCCTGATCGTTGGCACCGTGATGGTGGTGCTGCTTGGACACCAGTTGCAAATCCACTTGTTCGAAGTCAATCCCCTGGACCCAGTGAGCTTGCTCGGTGTGCTGCTTTTGGTCGGCGCGGTGGGCTTGTTTGCTTGCTGGATTCCGGCACAACGGGCTGCGAGCGTCAGCCCGATGCAGGCGCTGCGGGATAGCTGACACGAGTTGATGCCCCGGCAGATGCGGCAAAGTCTCTCTGTGGAAGCGCAGAGGACGTCGAGGAGAGGCAGGATGGTCCTCTGCACTCTCTGCCGCGCGTAACCCATCGCCGCCTGAAACGAATGCTCTCGGTGTGGGCCATCTGCGCGCGCACCCCTGCGCGCCGCCACGGTGCCGCTCACGCCATTCGAGTCCAAGGCTGACGCATCATGACAACGGTAGTTGCGTTCCCCAGAGCCTCCAGCGCCGATCCGGCACCTATGCCACCCAAGCAAGACGAGATCCCGGACGAACAAGCCAGCGATGCCGACTGGGGTCAGCTCATGCTCGCTGCACAGGACGGGGATCGGGTTGCCTATCACCGCTTGTTGCGCGCGCTGACCCCTTACCTGCGGGCGATCACGCGACGGTATCTGGGGCGTGGCGACGATGCCGAGGATGCGCTGCAAGACATCCTGATGATCGTGCATGGCATTCGCCACACCTATGAACGCGGTCGCCCGTTCAAGCCATGGCTGAGCACCATTGCCAGCCGTCGCTGCATCGACCTTCTGCGCCGACGCACCCATCGCCTGCGGCATGAGACCGGAGCCGGACTTGCGGCCGATGTCGATGCATCGTCAGACATGTCAACAGACGACTTTCGTCGAGCCTCACCCAGCCCGTTCGATGCCCTTGTCAGTTCAGGTGAGGCAAGCAGCCTTAGGCAAGCCATCGACGCCCTGCCGACACGCCAACGGGAAGCCATCCAGCTGCTTCGATTGAGTGAACTTTCACTGCTCGAAGCCGCTGCCATGAGCGATCAGAGCATCGGTTCTCTCAAGGTTGCCTGTCACCGCGCGCTGAAGGCGCTGCGCCACCTGCTGAACAAAGCGGAGCACATCCATGATTGATAAACCTTCCTCAAACCAGGTGCCTGCCGTTGGCCACCCGGCTGGACCGGAAAGCGACGCGGAGACGAATCGTCTGATCGAGCAACTGGCATCGCGCGCGCAACCGGTGACTCGCCTCGCTTCGCCGCTGCGGCGAACCCTGCAATGGCTGGTTTTGGCCTCGCTGATGGTGGCCGCCATCGTCGTCTATCACGGACTGAATCCCGACTGGTTGGCGCGATTGACCACGCCGGATCTGGCACTGGAGTGGCTGGGCAGTGTGTTGACTGGCAGCCTGGCTGCGTTTGCCTTGTTCCAGATCAGCGTGCCGGGACGCTCACCTTCGTGGGCGTGGTTGCCGTTGCCAGCGGCACTGGTGTGGCTGGCCGGCATTGCGGCGGGTTGCATGGGCGAGCTTCTGCGTGTGGGAACGGCAGCCTGGGTTATGCAAAGCGGAAGTTGGGAATGCGCGTGGGCCATCACCTTCACCAGTGTGCCGCTGGGTTTCGTGTTGCTGCTGATGGTGCGGCATGCCGGCGTGGTCAGACCGGCACCGGCCGCGGTGCTGGCCGGCCTGAGTGCCGCCGCACTTTCTGCGGCGGGTGTGAGCATGTTTCACCACGGGGAAAGCGCGTTGATGGTGCTGATCTGGCACCTGGGTGCGGTAGCCGTTCTCGCATTGTTGAGTGGCCTGCTGGCTGGTCATTTGTTTGCATGGATCGGTTACGCACGGCGCTGAGAATCGCCTGGTGTCGTCGGCGCGGAGATGGCCGCCGTAACCTTTTTCGATGACGGCCGAACTCTCTCCTGCGAGCCGATGATCCGCCGCCACGCATCGCTGGAGGTTTGATCCATTCGATGCGTTGCAACGGAGCGTCTTCCGCCCACTCGCACATACCTATCCACCTTGCAGGAGAGTTCTGATGAAAACGAATCTGATCCCCGGTTTTTCGAGCGTTGCGCTGGCGTTGATGGCGGCCAGTCTGGCCCCGACCCAAGCATCCGCAGCAGGCCCGGCGGCGGCAGCCACAGTTGATCTGGTGCATTGTTCAGGTCTCAACCAGTGCAAGGGTCACAACGACTGCAAGACTGCCGCCAACGAGTGCAAAGGCCACGGTGCCTGCAAGGGCCAGGGGTTTGTGGTGGCCACGGCAACTGCCTGCGGTGACATGGGCGGCAGCGTGATCGACGCCGGCAAGAGCGTGCAGATCGCCGCGAGCGAGCAGATTCACTGTTTCGGCGTGAACACCTGCAAGGGCCACAACGATTGCAAGACCGCCAGCAATGAATGCAAAGGCCACGGCGCCTGCAAGGGCCAGGGTTTTGTTGCGCTGCCAGCGGCGACCTGCAGCAACATCGGCGGCAAGACTGGCTGATTCAAGACAAGCCCATCGTGCTGACTGGCCTGACATCGACTGGCAACCACTTCCGTGCGCAAGTACCGGAGTGCAGGCCGTGGCTGGGTTTTGGGCTGGGTCTGCGCACCCAGTATTTCGGGGAAATTTTGAACAATCGACCATCAGTCGATTGGTTCGAGATCACCTCGGAAAACTTCATGGTGGCCGGCGGCAAGCCGCGCCACTATCTGGAGCAGATTCGTGCGCGTTATCCGATCGTGATGCACGGGGTTTCGATGTCCATCGGCAGCACTGATCCGTTGGACATTGATTATCTGCGCGGCCTGCGCCAACTCGCACGTGCCATCGAGCCGGCGTGGATTTCCGACCATCTGTGCTGGACCGGCGTCGGAGGCATCAACAGCCACGACTTGTTGCCACTCCCTTACAGCGAATACGCCATCGCCCACGTGGTGAGTCGAGTGCAACAGGTGCAGGAGTTCCTCGGTCGTGAAATCCTGCTGGAAAACTTGAGCAGCTACGTCGAGTTCAAACAATCGGAAATGCCGGAGTGGGAGTTTGTCGCGGCGGTCGCAACCCGCAGCGGTTGCCGCCTCTTGCTCGACATCAACAATATTCAGGTCAGCGCCCGCAATCACGGCTTTGACCCACAGGAATATTTGCAGGGAATTCCTGCGGATCGCGTCTGGCAGATGCATCTGGCCGGGCACAGCGACTACGGCAACTACTGCATCGATACCCACGATCATCCGGTAGCCGATGCCGTGTGGTCGCTGTACACAGCGGCCATTCGACGCTTCGGCCTGGTCAGCACCATGATCGAGCGCGACGATCACTTGCCGCCGCTGGCTGAATTGCTGGCCGAGCTGGATCGGGTGCGCGCCGCATGCAAGAGCGCAACAGGTGCCGAGACCCGCTGCTCCACGACGCCTGACCTTCGAACCCAGCATGCCGCCGTCGACGCATGAACGTACAACCGTGCGACCCAACCTCGGCTCCGACCCTGGCAGATTTGCAGCAACTTTTCATGGCTGAGTTGTTAGGCTCAAGGGCCGATGATGCCGTGGCTGGTGCAGGACCGGATGGCGAACTCCCTGGTAACACCTTTGATGCGCACATCGCTGGCGGCCGCATGCCGAAGCATGTGGGTTTGGGCATTTATACCCATGCCTATACCGCACGCTTGATCGAAGCCCTGGACAACGATCATCCGGTGCTCGGCAGTTACCTGGGCGACGCCCAATGGCAGCGTGCGTGCCGTGGTTACATCGCGGCATATCCGTCGCGGCATCGTTCCCTGCGCGATTTCGGTGCCGGGCTGCCGCACTATCTCGCCCACGCACAGGAATTTGCAGAGCACCCGCAGTTGGCTGAGCTGGCCGAATTCGAGCGTCGCTTGCTCGACAGCTTCGATGCCGCCGACGCGCCGCGCGCCAGTTGGCAGCAGCTGCTGGAGCTGCCGCCGGAACAGTGGCCAAGTCTGCGCCCGCGTTTTCACCCGAGCCTGAAACTGCATCGCGCGACCTGCAACAGCGTCGAAATATGGGCGGCCATCAAAGCCGGGCAGACACCACCCTCGGTCACCACGGCTCGCGTCGCCCAGTGGGCGCTGTGGCGCGATGCCGAACGCATAAGTCGTTATGCCTCACTGGCTGCCGATGAATGCGCAAGCATCGACCACAGCCTGCGCGGCGGCGACTTCGCTGGACTGTGCGAATTGTTGCTCGAATGGCATGCCGTCGATGTCGTGCCCGCAGTGGCGCTCGCCCATTTGCGGCATTGGTGTGATGAAGGTTGGATTTCGCACTGGGGTTGATGTCGCTGGCGATCAGCCCTTCCGCGCCAGGAAAGTGCCTAGCCCGGACATTTCATGAGGGGGCGTGGATGATCGCGCAGGGCTTTGCGGCAAGCGCAAGGCGCGACGAGCCGGAATGGTGGGCCCATTGCGGCGAGAAGCAACGCAGCGATTGCCGCAAAGAACAAGCGAGGGC
>JBQTGY010000168.1:0-22574 GCA_052390415.1 Pseudomarimonas sp.
GTTAGTTGATCACTAGGGTGCCACCAGAAAGCGAGTGAAGCCAAAAACAGAAACCAACAATCAATTCTGCACCCGAATCAAAATCGGGTAATACGCCCCCGCCAATCCGCCAGCCCCGAATAGCTCCACCTCGTTGCCATAACTGGGATGACTCTTCAGCCCGGTCGGCGAAGTCGCTTGCACGAACAGGTCGTAGTCGCCATTCGCCACGCTACGAGAATCGAAGTTGAGCAGGTAGCGACCTTGCGGTGCCGGAGCATCGCGGGCGGTGTTGAGTTCGATGACGCGGGCGCCCGGCTCGACGCCACCACCCGAAGAGCGCAGGAAAACTTCGACCTTGGCGATGCCTTGGGTGCCGCCGCTGGACCAGACTTCGGTACTGGCAATCGGAAACACCATCAGCTCGGATGCCCAGTCGGCCCAGCTTCGATTGCCCACTTCGATGTTGAGCGCGACATCGCCGACCACCGGAATGCGCGCGCGTGGATCGGCGCCGATCAAATGTTGGTTGCCAATGCCGACGTTGCCGATGCGGGTAAATCGCGCCGGTGGGCCGGTGCGTGGCAATTCGCCGTGCATCGGAAAATGATGGATCGCCGCTGGGGGCGTGTATGTCGGTGCGCTGCCGGGCGGATAAAACACCTCGACATGCACGTTGAGAATGCCGGTGTTTTCGGCGAAGAACTGAAAGTCGTTGTTGCCTACGCGGAGGGGCGAGAATCCCGCATGGGCGATGTCGCCGAGCTTCACTCGCACGGTGTGCGGCATGCCCCAGGCCAGCAGGTCGGGAACGTGGGGAACGCTGTTATTGGGCCTTGGCGGCAGCACGATATTGGTATTGCCGTTGACGCGCACATGGTCTCCGGGTGCCAGTGCAAATCCGGAGTAATCACCCATCTGATAGGTGAATACCAGCCACGCCTCGGCGATGGCACCGATCTGCGTGGGACGCAGATCATCGGGCACGGCCACCGTGAATTGCGGAAACGCGGCGCTGCTTCGATTGGCCTTCCGGTAATCGGTGCCTGCAATCCGGGTGACGTAGTTGTGCACGTGGCGCGGCTCGACCACCGGACCGTCAAAACCAAAATTGTCCCAATGCAGGAGGAAATACGGCACACCGTCCTTGGGCGTGTTGTAGCCGAAGCCCACCCATAGCGGCTCGTAGTCGCCAGCGCTCAAGGTGTGTGGCGCGAAGCTCGCATTGATCACTTGCCGACCATCAATCAGCACTTCCACACCGTCGGTGCCGACGCGCGCTTCGAAGCTGCGGCGGACGTTGGAAACGGCCTGTCGGCCGAGCGACTCCATGTCGACGGATGCAATTCGGTGCGAGGCCCCGTCCATGCCGATCAGGCTGACGCTGAAGGTCTGGAACTGCGAGCGAAAACGCAGCACGCCGGCGGGCAGACCTTTCGCCCCTTCTTCGTCGAAGAAGTCAGCGTGTCCGGTCAGGTCGGTCTTGATCGGATTGAGATCCAGATACCAGACCGATCGTGGGCTCAAGGGACTATCCATATCAAACACGATGCGTCGGCGCACGCCAGTTTCGATCCGCATCGGTTTGCGGAAGCGTTGCGCGGTCTGCGACTTGTCACCGGTGTTGTCGACCCGCGTGCCATTCAAGGTGTGGGCGTGAAACTGATCGTTGATGAAGAACAGGTTGAAGCGAGCGTCGGTTGAGGTGACGGTGGCGTTGTTCCAGAGTTTTTCGTCGGCCGCACCCATGGGCAGATTGAAATCGTCGAAGTAGGTCATGCTGGTACGCAGCGCGGCCACGCGACTGCCATCCCCGCCGTCGAAGGTCAGCATGCGCGGCAAACTGGTGATTTCGCCCAACGCATTGATCCGCTCCACCCGCACTTGATGCGGCACACCATTCGGCAAAGGCTGTATCTGCACACGTCGATTGCCGGTGACCAACCAGCGCGCGCCGGGCTGGGTAGCGCTGAATGACTTGTTGTTGGCACCGCTCGCACTGATCGCGCCACACTCGCCCAGACAACCGATGCAGCCACTCGCCGCACCCACGCCACTGTGCAATTGCAGACTGTCGGTCTTCGCGGCGGATGTGGCCAGCGGCCACCACGTGACCAGAAAACCCGCGTCCTCACGCCCGCTGCCGGACATCGTCCACCACTGGCCCCAAGCGTTGTCGGCGTCGTAATCAAGCTCCAGCGTCGCCACCCGATCATCGCGAATAACGCGTACCTGCGGTGCCGCCTGCAGGTCGACACTGGCCTCGAAGCCGGAACGGAAGAAGGACTGCGCCCACGCTGTGCTCGGCAACAACCAGCAAACAACCAGCAGTCGCAAGCAGGTCCGTGCGTACAAGCACCTTCCAAACAACAGGTTCGCGTGCATGGCGATCATCCGCGGGCTGCCTGAGCCGGATTTTCATCCGTAAACAAGAGCAAAAATGTGACGGTCGGCACACTGCTTGCCGCAGTCACTCTCAGGTTGCGATGCGAACTGGATTCGTGCGTGTTGCGGAAAAGCAAACGTGTTCAACGCGGAGGCGGAGAGGAACGCAGAGGATCGGGATGATCGAGTGTCACGCACCGGGCCAACAATTCGTTGAATTCTGCGCAACTCTGCCCCTCCGCGTTGAAGCTCTGCTGCGCTTGCTTGACGGCATCTGCGATCCCTCAAGCGCCTTCGCTGGGGGCGTTCATCATTTCGGTATAACGGCGTTGCATCTCTTCCGGCGTGACTTTCTCGATGCTGTGGCCGATGTTCCAGCGATGGCCCCAGGGGTCGCGGAACACTCCGCCACGCTCACCGTAAAACGCGTCACTTGCTGGCCGTTCCAAGGTGGCTCCGGCTGCGACCGCGCGTTCGATCATGGTGTCGGCATTGTCGACATGCAGATGGATCGACACCGGCGTGCCCCCCAATACGTTGGGGCAATTGATGCCGTACTCGGGAAACTCATCGCAAATCATCAGTACCGAACCGCCGATGGCGAGTTCCGCATGACCAAGTCGGCCACTTGGCTCGGTCAGTCGAAACAACTCCTTCGCGCCGAAAATGTCGGTGTAGAAGGCGATGGCGGCGTTGCCGTCGGACACGCACAGGTAAGCGAACATTTCGTGGACCACGGGAGCCTCCTTGGTAGTGACGGATCAACTCTACATTGGACTCGGGGAAGGTGGATTCCGATGGACGCAGTCAGAAACGAACCGATGGCGAACTGATGAACAGCGAGCAGAAACGAGCGCGACGCCGTTGCCGCCAGAGTATTCTCGACCCGAATTGATCGAGCGATCATCCGCCCATGCGCCTGCTGCTGACATCGGA
The DNA here is from genome assembly GCA_052390415.1 of Pseudomarimonas sp. GTDB lineage: Bacteria > Pseudomonadota > Gammaproteobacteria > Xanthomonadales > Xanthomonadaceae > JANNWF01. The sequence goes on from JBQTGY010000168.1 coordinate 3,301, forward strand.
TCTGCACTACCGTTTACCGTTGTACGACTGGCTGATGCAGGCGGCCAGCGGGTTTGATGCAGTAGCCATTGCGGGCGATCACATCGATGGTGGCCAGCCGGTGCCTGCGTACATCCAGATCAAGGCGATTCGGGCCAGCTTGAGTGCCATTTCCGAGCAGCGTCCGTTGTTCGTCTGCTCGGGCAATCACGATCTGAACGCGCGCGACCCAGCCGGTGAAAAGTACGCGAGCTGGGTGCAGGAATGTCGCAGCGCAGCGCTGGCGGTGGATGGCGATTCGGTGCTGCTGGGCGATACGCTGATCACGGTGTGCCCATGGTGGGATGGTCCGGCGGGTCGCAAATCGGTGTCTGCGTTATTGGATTCCGCGTCGGTGCAGCGCGGGGCGCGTTGGGTGTGGCTGTATCACGCGCCGCCACAAGGAAAATTGAGCTGGACCGGCAAGCGCCACTATGGCGATGCCTTGTTGCCGGAACTCATCGCGCGACACGCACCCACAGCCGTGCTGTGCGGGCACATTCACGAAGCGCCGTTTCAAATGGACGGTTCGTGGCACGAACGAATCGGTGAAACCTGGCTGTTCAACGCGGGGCGCCAGTCCGGCAATGTGCCGGCGCGAGTGGAGATCGACTTCGCTGCTGGGCACGCGCGCTGGGTGACTACCGATGGCGTCGAGGAGTGTTTGCTATCGACTCAAGCGGCTTGATCGTGAGACTCAATAGTCCGGCACATCCGGCCGTTCGGAGCCCAGCTTTTCGGCTGCGGTCGCTTGTTCAGCACCGTCCTGCGAAGCCAGCTCCGCCAGCACCTTGTCCATCAATGCCAAGTGGGTGCCCGTGCCGGCGTATTGGCGCTTGATGTCGACCAGGTAACCGGTCACAGCCAATAGCCTCCGCGCCAATACCTGCGCCACCGCCAAGGTCAACTCCGGCCGCGCGCGAACTTCTGCGGAGGCGTTGTCGATGACGTAGACGCAGCTGTCTTCGCTTGCGACCAATGTCGCTGAAGGCGCACCTTCGAGCACCGCAGAAATCTCGCCCAGAAAGGCGCCGGGCAGACCGATGTGCACAAACGCCACACCACCGCGCACGACGTCGAAACCGCCGCTTTTCAGCACGTACAGTCGATCCGTTCGCACCGCCTCTTCGAGCAAGATCTCGCCCTTGGCGAACCGGCGCTCCGGATATGCCGCACACAGTGACAATACATCGATCATGGCGTTACCTAAGCAAGCAGCAATCCTTGTGTTTCGATGAACCTTATCACCTCGGCCAACCCTTCTTGCCGTCGCAGATCAGTCATCACGAAGGGCTTGTCGCCGCGCATGCGCTGGGTGTCTTCGCGCATCACCTGCAGTGAGGCACCTACATAGGGCGCGAGGTCGGTCTTGTTGATGACCAACACGTCAGAACGGGTGATGCCGGGACCGCCCTTGCGTGGCACCTTCTCGCCACCGGCGACGTCGATCACATAGATCGTCAGATCAGACAGCTCGGGCGAAAACGTGGCGGCCAGATTGTCGCCTCCAGATTCGACGAACACGATATCGGCGTCCGGGAACTGCTTGAGCATGCGCTCGATGGCATCGAGATTGATCGAGGCATCTTCACGAATCGCGGTGTGCGGGCAACCGCCGGTTTCCACGCCCATGATGCGTTCCGGTGGCAAAGCACCGGCGACGGTCAACAGGCGCTGGTCTTCCTTGGTGTAGATGTCGTTGGTGATGACGACCAGATCGTAGCGATCACGCATGGCTTTGCACAGCATCTCCAGCAAGGTTGTCTTGCCGGAGCCGACGGGCCCGCCGACGCCTACGCGCAGGGGTGGAAGCGATTTGGTTCGTTGCGAATTGGACATGGGCCTTGGCGCTGTTTTCAAAGGGCGATCATGAGCGAAACAGCCGGCTGTACTGGGTTTCGTGGCGCGACGACAGGATCGCCAGCATCGGGCTGAAGTTGCGAGTTTCAGCAGCAGGAATGGTCGATGCTTCGGCGACCCACGCGGGCACCCGCAAGGCCAGCCGACGCAACATGCTCTGACCTGCGGTTTGTCCCAGCGGCACCAGCTTGATGGCGGCCATCACCAGATTCTCGAGCAGGCTCCAGACCAGCGCATGCAGCCCGCCAGCTCGATCCAGACCCAGGCATCGCGCGGACAGGGCATGCACGCTGCCGTAAGCGAGCGGGTCAAGTCCGCGCAACAGCTCACGTTGCAGCTCGTTCAATCCTTCGACATTCGGCAATGCCAACAACCACTGTCGCAACGAACGTCCAGTCTGCTCACATTCCATCCGCAATTCGCTGGTTTCCCGACTGACCAGCAGCCGCGTGTTCCATTCGTTCACAGCGACATCATCGGTTCCTTCCCACGCAGCAAACAACGCGCACCACAACGGCGCTTCTCCATACAGCCAGACTTCGCTCACGTAGTCGGCAATCCATGCTTCGGCTGCCGCCGCGTCGTGGATCAGCCCGCCAGCAAACGCCGCTTCCATGCCCAGGGAATGACTGAAAGCACCGACCGGCAGGGTCGCCGAGGACAACTGCAACAGACCCGACAGTGAGGTGGCATCAATCAAGATGATCGTCCGCGAGTTGCCGTTTGAGCGTGGCGGTGCGACTGGCGTGGTGATCGGCGATCACTGGCACCTGCGGTGCACAGAATGGGACGAACGCAGTCAACATGGGCGAACCGTGCACGGGATGCGGATGACTGTGGGAATGATCGGCACCCGAGGCATGCAGGTCCTGGTGTGAGTGATGGCCGTCGGACTGTTCCACTGCCGACGCTTCCTCTGCGGTTTCTGTCGATGCGCCGTGCTGCGGATGACGCATCGCAAACAGCTGCTGCGACAGCTCGTAATCCGCCGCGAAGGTCTCATCGTGGCCATGTTTGTGGCCGCCGCCGTAGGCACCGGTCTCGGGCACAAACGCGGCTTCCACCGCGGTGACGGCAACGCCCAACTGCAGCAGCATGTCCTGCAACACTGCATCGGGTTCGATAGCCAACCACGCCGTGCCCACTTCAACGGTGACGTGGCGATTGCCCAAGTGATACGCCGCACGCGCCATTGCCTGCGGGCTGGAGGCGGTGATGCGCAGCAAGGGTTCGGTACGTGCGCGCACTTCAAAACCCTCGCCGCTTGCTGCGCTGAGGCGGTCGCCGGGGTGCAGCGTCTGCCCAGCCGACAAAGCCCAGGCCAGCTCACGGCCATCGGCCAGGCTCATTCGCAAACGGCTGCGTTTGCGTTGGTCGAAAGTCAGATAGAGCGGTTCAGGCAGTGCCGAGGACTGACTCGGCGCGTGAGTGGCTTGAAGTAACAACAGAGTCATCGCGCTTGATCTCGTGGGGGTACGCAGAATAGTTGAGGAAGATCGGCAACTTTCCAGTGCGGTTGCAACAAGGTGCTTGCGATCCTGGTGTCCTGTGGACACGTTCAGCGCAAGGCACGGGACGCACGCCTCTTCGGATTCAAAACAAGAAATACCGCTGCGCCATCGGCAGCTCACGCGCGGGCTCGCACCATAACGGCTCACCATCGGCGACCACGACATAGGTTTGCGGATCGACCTGGATATCCGGTGTGGCTTGGTTGTGGATCATGTCAGCCTTGCTGATGGCGCGGCAGTTGCGCACAGCCACCAAGGGCTTTTGCAGACCGAGTTGGTCACCGATGCCGTTGTCCAGCGCCGCCTTTGAGACGAAGGTCAGCGAACTGCGGGTGAGTGATCGTCCGTAGGCGGCAAACATCGGTCGATAGTGAACCGGTTGCGGCGTGGGAATCGATGCGTTCGGATCGCCCATGGGCGCGGCCGCGATGCTGCCGCCCTTCAGGATCAGTGCCGGTTTGACCGCGAAGAACGCCGGCTTCCACAGCACCAGATCCGCCCATTTGCCAACCTCCACCGAGCCGACTTCATGCGCGATGCCATGCGTGATGGCGGGATTGATGGTGACCTTGGCCAGATAACGTTTGACCCGGAAGTTGTCGTTGCGGGAGCTGTCCTGCGGCAACGCGCCGCGCTGTTGTTTCATCTTGTGGGCAGTCTGGAAGGTGCGAATGATGACCTCGCCGACGCGGCCCATCGCTTGTGAATCCGAGGCGATCATCGAGAAGGCGCCAAGGTCGTGCAGGATGTCTTCGGCGGCGATGGTTTCGCGACGAATGCGACTCTCGGCAAAGGCCACGTCTTCGGCGATGCCGGGATCGAGGTGATGACAGACCATCAGCATGTCGAGATGTTCGTCGAGCGTGTTGATGGTGAACGGTCGGGTCGGATTGGTTGACGACGGCAGCACGTTTGGCAGCGACGCCGCCTTGATGATGTCGGGCGAGTGGCCGCCGCCCGCGCCTTCCGTGTGATACGTGTGAATCGTGCGGCCCTTGATCGCCGCCAAGGTGACTTCAACGAAGCCGGATTCGTTCAAGGTATCGGTGTGAATGGCGACCTGGGTGTCGGTGGCATCCGCCACGCTCAGCGCGCAGTCGATGGCCGCCGGCGTGGTGCCCCAGTCTTCGTGCAGTTTCAGTCCGATCGCGCCCGCTTCGATTTGCTCGAACAATCCGCCCGGCACACTGGCATTACCCTTGCCGAGAAATCCGAGATTCATCGGGAAGGCTTCGGCTGCTTCCAACATGCGTTGCAGATGCCACGGCCCCGGCGTACAGGTGGTGGCATTGGTGCCGGTCGCAGGACCGGTGCCGCCGCCAAGCATGGTGGTGGTGCCTGCCATCAGCGCTTCTTCGATCTGCTGCGGGCAGATGAAGTGAATATGTGAGTCGATCACGCCGGCGGTCAGGATCAAGCCTTCGCCGGCGATGATTTCGGTGCCAGGCCCGATCACGATGCTGACGCCTGGCTGGATATCGGGATTGCCGGCCTTGCCGATGCCGGCAATACGGCCATTCTTGAGTCCGACATCGGCCTTGACGATGCCCCAGTGGTCGACGATCAGCGCATTGGTGATGACGGTATCTGCGCAGTCCGCACTCAAACGCTGGCTTTGCCCCATGCCATCGCGAATGACTTTGCCGCCGCCGAATTTCACTTCTTCGCCGTAGACGGTGAAGTCGCGCTCGACCTCGATGATCAGATCGGTATCGGCCAAGCGCACGCGATCACCGACCGTGGGGCCAAATATCTCCGCATACGCTTGCCGACTGATGCGGGTCATGCGTGTGAGTGCCCGTTGCGTTTCATTTGATTGGAGCCAACCATCACAACGATCCCATGATCTGGCCGGCAAAACCGTAGACAATTCGGCTGCCAGAGAGCGCGACCAGTTCGACCCTGCGCGATTGGCCGGGCTCGAAGCGCACGGCGGTGCCGGCCGCGATATCAAGTCGGAAGCCGCGCGCGGTCGCACGATCAAAATGCAGCGCCGCGTTGGTCTCGAAGAAGTGGAAGTGCGAACCGACCTGGATAGGACGGTCGCCGCGATTGGCCACCACCAGCGTGACCCGCTCGCGACCGACGTTCAGCTCGATCTCGCCGGGCTCGATGAAATATTCGCCGGGACTGGGACGCGTCATGGCCATTTGGCCCACGTGGCTGAGCGCTTCAGTTCAATGCACATGGCGACTTGGCGGGCGCACCTGATGGAGCGTCAGGCGCAAGCTTCACATCTGTCCGCTGCTGCGGCTGCGACCGTAAGTGGAGCCGCGATCGCCACCATTTGCGGACGCCAAACAGCGTAGCGATAGCAGCGACCGCCAGCACTGCCACGAGGGCGCTGAGCAGGTGTTGCGATTCATGCGAGAGACCCTCCCAGCCATGTCCGGCGTGTGCCGAGACGTGCATCGGCAAAACCAGCAAGGTCAAGAGCGTGGCGAGGTGTCGGATCGGATGCATCAGCGATATCCGGTATTCAAATGCAGGTGATCGGGTTCAGAGGGACGAAACTCATAAGATCGGTGTTGAGCAATGCGGTTTTGACCAATGGCTCAGCCCAGCGGCGCATGCACCGTCACCAACTTGGTTCCATCAGGGAAGGTTGCTTCGACCTGAATGTCGGGAATCAAGTCGGCGATGCCAACCATCACGTCATCGCGGCCGAGCACGGTGGTGCCGTAGTGCATCAACTCCGCAACACTTTGGCCGTCACGCGCGCCCTCCAGGATCGCGGCGCTGATTAACGCCACTGCCTCGGGGTAGTTGAGTTTCAGGCCGCGCGCACGCCGCCGTTCGGCCACCAGCGCGGCGGTGAACAGCAGCAATTTGTCCTTCTCGCGTGGGCTCAGTTCCACAGGCCTGCTGCTTTCAGCCAACTTGATGTCAGGTGGTTTGCCATCAGGTGCTCCAGATGCGGGGTGAATGTGCAGGGCGACCGGCCAACCATGGCCGCAATGCACTCCACACCGCCTCCAGCAATTCCCGCACCAACGCACAATCCGATCCCAAAATCCGCAACACCAACAGGTTGGCGGGTGCCGGCAACCAAGTGACGCCGAAAACCAAGGACGCGTCGCCGCCATTCGGGGAATGCTGCACCGCAACAGTGCGGGCAAGCTCCAACACCTCGGCCTGCGCCGCATCCATCGCTGGTGAACTTGCCCACGCGGTCGCGAATACCGAACGACCAGCAAGGCCCAAGGGCGATTCGCGCAATCGAGCGTCAGCAGCAAGCTCGGCTTGTTCCAACCAACACAACTGGCCCTCGCGATGGAGTTGCAGCGACTGCGACCAGTGACCAGACGTCCACGCCTCGCCCGCGGCCAAACGACCGAGTTGCACGATGTCCCAGCCGAACATCGCCGCTCGCGCTTGCAGATGAATCGAGGTGCGCTGCTGCACCCGTGCGCCATCAAACAGGATGCCTTCCTGCGGCAACCATTCGAGACAGGCATCGTTGCCCACATTCAGCTGCAGCGCTTGGCGTGCCGCTGCGCGTCCACCGTGATACCACTTGCTTGCGCCCGGCGTGGTTGCCAACACCTGCACGCCGCAATCCAGTTGCAAGCGGATGTCCAGCGCATCACCGCCGGCAATTCCGCCCGGCGGATGCAACAACAAGACGTGTGCGCAATCGCGGCCTTCCGGATACAACAAACGCTGCACGCGCAAGGGGCCGACGTGCCAACCCGACGCCAAACGCGTGCCTTCGGCGCTCCGCACGAAACATAGATCGAGTTCGGCCCGCCAAGTCGGCGGCAGCAGCGTCGGCTGCAATTCAGGGGTGAGGCCAGTGTCCATGCAGACTGGGCTTGCATGAACTGCGCCATCCGCATGGTTGACGCTCCGGATTTGCCGCGTCTCGTCAGTGGATTCCGATTGCGCCCGTTACGTCGCCGGCTGCGAGACACCCTTCCCGCGCAGCCAATACAAAGGCAGCACCGTCAGCATCAGCAAAAAACTCAACCCGCTGGCTTCGACACCCGCGCCCCACATCGCGATGAAGGCATAGATCAACCCAGCGAGCGCTGCCGGCACGGCGATACGGCGACTCAAGGCAGCGAGGCAAACGGCGGCGTACAGCCACAACGACGACGATGTGGTCACCAAGACCAGAAAGGTGAACACGCCGCCGAGGGTGGGGCTCGAATTCGACAGCACCAACACGCTGGCCAGGATCGAAGACATCACCAGCACGCCGATGGGTACATCACGCGCGCCAGTGCGGTGGAACCAGGCCGGCAACATGCCCGCCCGCGCCATGCCCAGCGGGACCTCGCCCTGCATCAGCACCCAACCATTCAGCGCCCCGATGGCAGCGATGGCAGCGAACGCGGCGATGGCGAGGCCAGCATTGGCACCCGCCCAGGTCTGCACGAACAGCTCAAAGGGCGCGTTGGAAACCACCAGCGTTTCTTTTGGCAAGGTCAAGGCAATGCCGGAGCACACCACGATGTAAATCAGCCCGGTCAGCAACGTACCCACCATCGTCGCCCGCATCACCGTACGTGCGGGATCACGCACGCGTCCCGCGGCCATGCCTGCGCATTCAAATCCGAGCATTGGAAACAAGGTCAGGGTGACGGCGGCAAACAGGCCAGTCAGCCCAACGTCCAGCGTGGGCAAGGGCGGCAGCGGTGCCTCGCCAGTAGGCACGATCACCATCAGGATCACCGCGACGACCAACAGCGGCAGCAACTTCAATACCGTGGTCAGCACCTGAAAGCGGCCGACCACAACGGCACCCGCCAGATTGAGTCCGGTCAGCGCCCACAGAATCGCGACCGAGGTCAGTGCACCGCGCAAAGGTGTCGCATTCAGCGCCGGCACGAACACACTCAGATAACTGGTTGCCGCCACCGCGATGGCGGCCACGGCGGCCCATACCGATACCCAATAACTCCAGCCGACCAACGCCGCTGCCATCGGCCCGAGCAGCACGCCGGTGGTGGCGACAACGCCGGATTCCTGCGGCATCGATTGGGTCAGCCGGGCAACCGCGTAGCCAATGCACAGCGCTCCCGCAATACTGATGATCCACGCCAGCACCCCGGTCCAGCCATACGGCGCCAGCGCCACCGGCAACAGAAAAATGCCCGACCCGATCATCCCGCCCATGATCAACGCGGTCGCGGTCCAGTAACCGAATGGGCGGTTGGTGGTGCTGGTGGTCATGCGCGCTCCCCTTGTTGCAAGCAAAGCATGGATCAGACCGGAATGACACAGGTGGCCCGGCTAACGAGGTTCTCGACGCCATCTTCCAGTCGGCGGGCCAAGGCCCGCCCTACGAACGTTCGTCGCCCATTCCGCCTCCTCCTCCCGCCCATCCCATTCCCGCTATGGATTCAAGGTGGCGCTGGGTGGCTTGCCGCCCTGATAGCGCTGATCGGGGCGCTTCGCGCTCGCCCTTGATCGATGACTCCCTCTGCATCCAACCGAACAACGCTGGTTGGTGGAGCATCGAAGCAAGAAACAGTCGGCCCGCGTCAGGCCGCAGGCGCTGACGCAGGCACCGCATCAACTGAAGCTCTAAAAGCCCTGCGGCAAGTGGGTGAAGAACCCGGCAACCACGGTCCCGGTGGCCGACACTTCAATGGTCAGGCCTTCGCCACTGCGCTGGGTGTTGAACCAGGTGCCGGACATCCATCCGAAACCGCTGACCTGAGCGAATCCAGCAGTGCGGCAGGCGACGGTGGCCTCGGAGTCGACGATGCGTGTCACTTCGTAATTGGCGCTGCCAAAATTGGCGCTGTTGGTGCCAGTCGAGTCATAGCTGAACACGGCGCGGTCGCAGGCTTGAAACTGCATGGACATGCTGCCCCAGCGTTTGGTCACTATGTCGGCAGGATTGAAATTGGCGCCGAACTCCGTACCGGTGCTGCTGTTCAACTCAACGTCGAGCCGGCGGGCTTGCGCGTTGCCGGCACCGGCAATCCAGTACTGCGTTCCAATCTGAGTGGCGTCGACCGTCAAGGTCGGATTCGGCACCAAGGTCAGAAAGGTGCCGCCGTTGACTCCCGAAGTGCCGGCAGTAAGCAAGGTGCCCAGCGGCGCACCGGTCTCGCGATTGAACCGCGAAACCCGCGCCGGCCCCGCCAATACCAGCAGACTGCCATCTGGCGCGATCAACATGCCGGTGGGCCGCAACAAATTGGTGATCAAGGTTTGCACCAGACTGCCGTCACTGGTGCGGAAGCGATAGATCGCGCCGCTGCCTTCCCCACTGACCAGAAAGGTCTGACCACCTGGCTCAAACAGGATGCCGCGGGTCTCCTCGAGGCCACCGGCGCCTTCGGTCACGAAGCTCGCCTGTACCGCGCCCGTGCTGGTGTTGACTCGCGCCACACTGTCGGAATCGTAGCCGGGCACGTAGAGCAGGCCGTCGGGGCCGAAGCCCAGCCCGTTGTCGACGCCACGCAGATTGGTGTTGGAGGGCAACACGGTGGAGACCTGGGCGCCGGTTTGGCCGTTCAGGCGCACCACGCTGCTGGTGCCATAGCTGCCGACATAGACGTCGTCGTCGGGTCCGATGTCGAGGCCGGTGGGATCGAAATTGGCACTCAGCTGGGCAAAGGTATCGACGTACTCGTAGGTCGTGGCGTCATACCGCAGGATACGGTCGTTACCTTCGCTGACCACGTACAGCCTGCCATCACTGTTCAGGCGCACGGCCTGCGGGCCGCGGATCAGGTTGGCGTTGTCGAGGTTGCGCAGAAACGCGCCGCTGCAGGCATCAAAGATGGCTATGTTGTTGGAGAAATAGCCGCTGACCAGCAGGTGATGGCTGCACGCGGTTTGGGCGCTGGCGACGTCGGTGATCGCAGTGGCGGCCAACAGCACGGCGGAAAGCAAGGCGGGTTTGCGCATGTTCGTATCTCGTCCGGATGGAGCGGCCAGTCTCGGCAGTCGACCCGGTGCGCACCTTCGCCGGCGCTTTGGAAGTCCTCCTTTTTTCCCCTTCTTCGGTGTTTTTGCTCTCTGGCGGCTAGCATGTAGGCATGGCCAGCACGGATTCCTCGCTCCCCGAACAGCTTCAGCTCGGCGAATGGACTTACCGTCCCGAGTTGCGCCTGCTCAGGCGAAATGAGGACGAGCGCCAACTGAAGCCGCTTCTGGATCGCTTGTTGCGACGCTTGCTGCGTGAACCGGGCGCGGTAGTCAGTCGTGAGCAATTGATCGACGAGGTGTGGAGTCGGCGCATGGTCAACGACGAGGTGCTGTCGCGCGCCATCGCCGAACTGCGCGCGGTACTGTCCGACGATGCCCGCGAACCGCGTTATATCCAGACCTTGGCCAAGGGCGGTTACCGGTTGATAGCGACGGTAGCTCCACTGCAGCCGGCCATCGAGACGCGCGCGCTCGACGAAGCCGAAGCAGTTCAGCCGCCAGCGACCGCCGCCCCTACCGTATCGACGCCGTTCTGTTCGCCCCGATCCCGACCGCATTCCATTTTGCTGTCGGCGCTGGCCACGCTGATCGTGATCTGCCTGGTGCTGGCCGTACGCGCGTGGTGGCCCGCGCCGCAAGCAGAGCTGAAAGTGAACTTGCTGACCGCACGGGCATTGAGTGCCGACGACCGCCTCGAACTGGATCCGCAATTTGATCCCTTGGGACGCATCGTCTACGTGCGACGCGGTGCGACCGGAACGGCCAGCGAGTTGCTGATGGTGGATCGAGATGGGCTCGCGGAGCGTGTGTTGTGGTCGACCCCTGGCAGGTTACGCATGCCCCAACCATCGCCTGATGGCAGCGAGATCGCCGTGTTGCACTGGCCCGCCGAACGTTGCGAAATCTGGCGGGTGGCAGTGCTCGATGGTCAGGCCAGCCGGTTGGCGGAGTGTTCGAATACTGCCCATGGTGGTTTGCAATGGCTGGACGACGGCGAGGCCTTGTTGTTGACGGCCGACCCGCTGGATGCGACGCGCCATGCGCCGGGACTGGCACGGCTTGATCGCCGCAGCGGCAAGATCACTCGACTCACCGAGCCGAGCCTCGCCGAAAGCGCACAGGTGGATCCGCAGCTGTCCGCAGACGGCCGCCAGTTGGCGTATGCCACGCTGCATAGCGGCGAGCGCCAACTTTGGCTCAGCGATTGGCCGCAGATGCGCGAACGGCGCGCGCTGCTGGCGCGGCCCGAGCCGGTGTATTCGCACGCATTTGACGGCAACAGTCTGTTGGTGGCTGGCGATCTCACCTTGTATCGCGCCGTGCATCGACTGCGTCCCGGACACACGCCGGAGTTGCTGGGCGGGCGCGGCGCCAGCGCGCTGGACGTGGCTGCCGATGGCGCGGTGGTGTGGATGCAAACGAGTTTTGACGGCGAAGTCTGGCTGCGCGGCGTCAACGACCAGGAATGGCGCGCGATCGCCAGCTCCAATCGTTTCGAGTCCAACCCAGCGTTTTCACCGGATGGCCAACAACTGGCCTTGGTCAGCAATCGTGGCGACAGCGAGGCCATCATCCTGGTGGATCGCGCCAGCGGTGAGACCACCGCGCTGCGGTTGGACCCGCGCAAACGTTGGGTGCGGCCAAGTTATTCCACCGATGGGAAATCGCTGTTGCTAACCGCCTATGCGGGCAGCCGTACCGCCTTGTATCGCTATCATCTCGACAACGGCAGCGTGACGCCGCTCAGCGATGACATCGAAGACGCCTTCGGTGGCATCGATGTCGGTGATCGTCTGCTGTACCGGCGCGGCACCGAGAGTGAATATCGTCTTGAGCAGCGTTTGCATGCGACTGCCGCCACCAGCGTGATCGACATCGGGCCAGTGGCGACCTTTCGCGCCAATTCGCGTTGGCTGGTGTGGCGAGCGCCTGGGCAAACGCAACTGCGACTGGCACCGCTGGATACGCCGCAGCAGAGCCGCGAGATCGCCAAACTCGATGTCACGGGTGAGGCGTTCGCAGTGGTCGACGATGCGCTGTGGTTTGCGTTCGATGGTGCGCTTTGGCGACAACCGTTGCCGGACGGCGAGCCGCAGCGGCAAGACACGGATCGTTTTCCCGATGTCATGCGCGCCAGCATCGCCGTGGCGTCGGACGGCACGCTCGCGATCGCGCGCATCGAAACGTATTCGACCGAACTGATGCTGGCGGTTCCGATGCCACCCTGAGGCACCGCCATGCGTGTGCATTGCCACGGACAGTTCGCGTCGCGCTCTGGCAAAGTACCGGCCTCGCATTGATCAGGCTATCGCCGATGAAAACCCTCGCTGCCGCTTGCTTGACCGGCTTGGCCGTGATCACGCTTGCGTCCTGCACTTCGACCGCCAACCGAGCACCCATGACCGAATCGCCAAGCGCCGCACCCTATGGCAGTTGGAGCAGTCCGATCACTGCTGCCGACCTTGCCGAATCCGGCGTTGGCATGAGCGATCTGAGCGTGCATGAGGACTCAATTTTCTGGCGCGAAAGTCGACCGTCTGAGGGTGGTCGACAGGTGTTGATGCAGCTTGCCGGCGGCAATCTCACCCAGATCACCCCAGCCGATTTCAACGTCCGCTCCCGCGTCCATGAATACGGCGGCAACTCGTATTTGCTGCTGGATGATGGTGTTGTGTTTGCCAACTTCCGCGATCAGCGCCTGTACTTTCAGGCGCATGGACAAACACCTTTTGCCATCACGCCGAGCGGATTCCAATACGCCGACGGCGCGTTCGATGCCGCCAACCGCCGAATGTTGTGGGTGCGCGAAGATCACCGTCCCGCTACGGTTGCCGAGAACAGCGAGGAGCGCAATGAGATCGTCGCCCTGCCTCTGCCGCGTTTGGGTGTGGAAGATGCCGGAACCGTGTTGGTCACCGGACCGGACTTCGTCGCTTATCCGCGGATATCCGCCGATGGCAAACAGCTGGCTTGGATCGAGTGGGACCATCCCGCCATGCCGTGGGATCGCACGCGCCTGAAGTTGGCTCAGCTTGACGCCGGCGTGCCGCGTTCGACGACGACCTTGGTCGACGATGCGCATGTGGCCGCTTTGGAGCCGAGCTTCGGCAGCAATGGCGATTTGTTTGCCGTGGCCGACTTCGACGATTACTGGAATCTGCACCGTTGGCAAGACGGCAAGCCGGTCGCGGTGGCGCCGATGGCGCGCGAGTGGGCGGGACCGTTGTGGCAGCTGGGTGGGCAGAGTTATCAGCAGAACGCTGCCGGCGCGCTGCTGGCGCGCACCAGTCAAGCGGCCGTCGATGAGCTTGGCATCGTCGATGGCAATGGCCAGTACCGCGCGCTGGATCTGCCGTTTCAAGCCTTTGGTGAGGTGGCTTGGCTGGACGCAACGCGCGCGGTCGCGCTGGCGTATTCAGCGACCGACACCGGCGCCTTGATCGAGATCGATACCACCACCGGCCAGCACCGTGTGCTGCATCGACCTTCACCATTGACGGTGGACGCAGCGTATCTGTCGGTGCCGCGGGCGATCCGCTTTCCTTCGCCCAGCGGTGAGACGCATGCGTGGTTTTATCCACCGACCCATCCCTCGCAACGTGCTCCCGAACGCAACAAACCACCGCTGATCGTGACCATCCACGGTGGCCCGACATCCGTTTCCAAGGCCACCCTGAACCTGTCCCGGCAGTTCTGGACCAGCCGAGGGTTTGCCGTGGTTGACGTGAACTATGGCGGTTCGACCACGTTCGGCCGCGCTTACCGCGAGCGCCTGCTCGGTCAGTGGGGCGTGGTCGATGTCAACGACGCCATCGCCGCTGTGGACTACCTGGTGGCGGAAGGTCTGGTCGATGCCGACAAGGTGGCGATTCGCGGCGGCAGTGCGGGCGGCTTCACTGCCCTCGCCGCCCTCGCATTTCACGATCGCTTCAAGGCCGGCACCAACCTGTTTGGCGTCTCCGACATCGCCGCCTTGGCGGCAACCAGCCACAAGTTCGAGAGCCAATACGACGTCTCCCTGATCGGCAAGCCAGATCCTGAGTTGTACCGCTCACGCTCACCGATCTACCACCTCGATGGCTTTCGGGAGCCTTTGCTCACCATGCAAGGCAGCGAAGACAAGATCGTGCCTCCGGAACAGTCACAGAAAATCGTGGCTGCGCTGGAGGAGCGCGGCGTTCCCCACGCCTACATTGAATTTGCCGGCGAGCAGCACGGTTTTCGGCAGGCAGCGAACATCATCCGCGCTCAGGAAGCGGAGCTGTCGTTTTACGCGCAGATCTTCGGGTTTGTGCCGGCCGATGACATCGAAGCGGTGATCATTCGGCATTGGCCGCGGAAGTAGGCGTGCTTTGAGCCGCAATCGGCTTGCATCGAGCCGCAACAGCAGCCGCGCGGGAGCGCGGCCCTCCTTGGCTGCTCGCATCACCAGCCCGGATTGGACATCTGCTCTTTGGAGGGCGCCGCTCCTGCGGCGCTGCTGTTGGGGCCCGTTGAATTTTCAACAGCAGCCGCGCGGGAGCGCGGCCCTCCGAGACAAATCCTCGTCATGTAGCCTTGGTGCATGAAAGAACCCGCATTCCGAAGGCGACCGGTGCATTGGTTTCCGGATTCCAATCACGAAAGCCCATTGGTTTTCATTACTTGCTGCACCAAGAATCGGCGACCCTGCCTGGCACGAGACACGATCCACGCGGCATTGCGCCTTGCGTGGCAGGCTGCAAATGCGTGGCAAGTAGGTCGCTATGTCGTAATGCCGGATCACATCCATTTGTTCTGCGCGCCCAAGTCTTGTGACACTTCGCTCGGGAAATGGATGGCGTTCTGGCGCTCTTTGACAACCCGATCCTTGAGTGATGAGAGCGGTAATCTCTGGCAGCGGGAGTATTGGGACCGGCAGCTGCGGCGGCAGGACTCCTATGCCGAAAAATGGGAATACGTTCGCAACAACCCTGTGCGTGCCGGGTTGGTTTCCAAATCAGAGGATTGGCCGTTCCAAGGCGAGATGAATCGCCTGGATTGGATTGGCGACCGCTGAGCTTGGATTGGAGGGCGCCGCTCCTGCGGCGCTGCTGTTGGGGCCCGTTGAATTTTCAACAGCAGCCGCGCGGGAGCGCGGCCCTCCTTGGCTGCTCGCATCACCAGCCCGGATTGGACATCTGCTCTTTGCAGGGCGCCGCTCCTGCGGCGCTGCTGTTGGGGCCCGTTGAATTTTCAACAGCAGCCGCGCGGGAGCGCGGCCCTCCAAGGTTTGGCGCATCGTCCAACTTCACCGAAAATCCCGACTCCGCGTATCCATCCCATCCAGCAGTTCGCTGAGATCCTCCAGTCGCTGCGCGATCAGGTGGCGGACGCCATCGGCCGTCTCGATGCGGCCCACTACCGCGAGCAGACTCGACTCCACCAATACCCGCCGCTGGCGCTGACCGAGATCTCGCCACACGACGACATTGGTCATGCCGTCTTCGTCTTCCAAAGTGACAAAGGTGACGCCGCTGGCAGTCGCCGGACGCTGACGCATGGTGACGAGACCAGCAGTGCGGGTCGACGTACCGTGGGCAAGCGTGGCGAGTTCGCTGGAACGACGGCATCGCCGTGACTTGAGCTGGGCGCGGATCAAGGACAAGGGATGCCGGCCGAGGGTGAGACCGGTGCTGGCGTAATCGGCGCGGGTGTCTTCACTGGCCGTGGGCGGCGCAATGCTGATGCGTTCCTCAACGGCTGATTCACGGCCAAACAAGGGCAACTGCGCTTCGACTCCGCTGACCGTCCAACGCGCGCGATGGCGGTGCCCGACCAGACCACGCAAAGCGCCCGCCTCGGCCAGTTTGTCCTGCGTGCCACGATCAAGCTCGGCGCGCGTGCAGAGGTCAGCGACATCGACGAAGGCTCGTTCATGGCGAGCGCTGACGATGCGCTCGACGACGCTGTCCGCCAGCCCTCGCAGCTGCTGCAAACCAAGCCGGATGGCCGGTTGTTGTTTGGGATCGCTTGGCGACTCCAGCGTGCAGGCAAGATCACTGATCCGCACATCAATGGGCAGAACCTTTACTCCGTGACGACGCACGTCCTGGACGATTTGACTCGCCGAATAAAAGCCCATCGGTAGCGAGTTGAGCAAAGCGCAAGCAAACGCGGCGGGCTCGTGGCATTTCAGCCAGCAAGAGACGTAGGTAATCAGCGCAAAACTGGCGGCGTGGCTCTCGGGAAAGCCGTAGCTGCCAAAGCCCTTGATCTGCTCGAAGACCTGTTCGGCAAATTCGACGGGATAACCGCGTTTGGCCATGCCACTCAAGATGCGCAGGCGATGATGTTCAAGCCCGCCGCGGCGTTTCCATGCCGCCATGGAGCGGCGTAGATCATCGGCTTCACCCGCCGAATAACCCGCGGCGACCATCGCCAACTGCATCACTTGTTCTTGAAACAACGGCACGCCGAGGGTGCGTTCAAACACCGCTTTCAGTTCTTCCGACGGATACACAACGGGCTCCAAGCCCTGCCGTCGACGCAGGTAGGGATGCACCATTTTTCCTTGAATCGGGCCGGGCCGGACGATGGCGACTTCGATGACGAGGTCATAAAACGTCGCAGGTTTGAGCCGTGGCAACATCGCCATCTGCGCGCGTGATTCGATCTGGAATACACCTACCGTGTCGGCACGCTGGATCATCGCGTAGGTCGCCGGATCTTCGGCCGGAATCGTCGCCGGAGTGAGATCGCGACCACGTTGCGCGCGCAGCAGATCGAGGCATTTGCGCACGCAAGTCAGCATGCCGAGCGCGAGGCAGTCGACCTTGAGCAAGCCGAGGGTGTCGAGGTCGTCCTTGTCCCACTGGATGATGGTGCGATCCGGCATCGCTGCGTTTTCAACCGGCACCAAGGTATGCAGCGGCTGCTCGGCGATCACGAAGCCGCCGACGTGCTGTGACAGATGGCGCGGCATGCCGAGCAGCTCGCCGACCAGGATGACCAAGCGACGCATGGCCGGGCTGTCAGGATCAAATCCGCGCTCACGCAAACGCTCAGGGGATGGCGCTTCCTCACTCCAGCCGCTGACCGTGCGACTGAGTTGATCGAGCTGATCGCCAGGCAAACCCAGCGCCCGCGCAACATCACGCACCGCGCTCTTGCTGCGATAACAAATGACGGTCGCTGCCAAGGCGGCACGCTCACGCCCATAACGGCCGTAGATGTACTGAATGACTTCCTCGCGGCGCTCGTGCTCGAAGTCGATGTCGATATCCGGCGGCTCGTTGCGTTCGCGACTGATGAAACGCTCGAACAGCAGGTTGGCGCGGGCGGGATCGACTTCGGTGACACCCAGCGCAAAACACACCGCCGAATTGGCCGCCGAGCCACGGCCTTGGCACAGGATGCCGCGGCTGCGCGCAAAGCGGACGATGTCGTGCACGGTCAGAAAATACGAGGCGTAACCCAGCTCGGCGATCAGCGCCAACTCGTATTCGATCTGTTTGGCCGCGCGCTCAGACACACCACCTGGCCAACGCCAAGCCGAACCAATAGTGCTGAGCTCACGCAGCCAACTGTCGGCGTTGTGGCCAACGGGCACCAGTTCGTGCGGGTATTCGTAACGCAATTGAGAGAAATCGAACTGGCAACGTTCGGCAATCCGCAGGCTTTCACTCAACAATTCAGCGGGATACATGGCGGTGAGCGCCTGCACGCTGCGCAGGTGTCGCTCGCCGTTGGCAAACAGACGCTCGCCAGCCTGGGCAACCGAGGTGCGATGGCGAATCGCGGTCAGCAGATCCTGCAATGCGCGCCGCCGTCGCACATGCATATGCACGTCACCGCTGGCTACTGCGGGCAGTGGCAACCGCGAGGCCAAATCAAGCAATTGCCGCAATCGCGAGCTGTCATCGACACCCCGATGCAGCTCGACCGCCAACCACGCACGCTCTGGAAAACACGTTGCCAGCCAGCGGCCATCGCGAGTGCCTATGTCGGCGCGGTGGAGAGCACTTTCACTGGGTGACCAAAGCGCCAGCAGGCCATGGGTATCGCCTTCGAAATCAGCCCGATGAATACGATACTCACCCTTCGCCGAACGCCGCCGCGCCTGCGTGATCAACCGGCAGAGACGACCATAGCCGTCGATGTTGGTCACCAGCAGGACCAGTTTGAGATGCTCATCCTCAGCGCCAGCGCGCACCTTGCCAGTGTGTGGCGGATCAGCACGCACCACAAACTCAGCCCCCACGATCAAGGCCACCCCACTGGCACGCGACGCCTCCAACGCCCGCACGATGCCCGCCAACGAGCACTCGTCGGTGATCGCCAAGGCCCGGTAGCCGACTTGCTTGGCGCGCTCGAAAAGCTCCGCCGCACTGGAAGCACCGCGCCCGAACGAGAAGTTGGAGAGGCAGTGGAGTTCGGCGTAGGGGAGGGATTTTTCTGGCTTGTGTGTCTGCACGTGTTTTGGGCTTGACCACCCGGTGGTTGGTCGTTGTTCGTTGTTCCGGCGTGGGCCGGAGTCCAGCGTTTCACTCGTCTTTCCGGCGCAGGCCGGAATCCGGCTTTCGCTCGTCATTCCGGCGTAGGCCGGAATCCAGCTTTTGGCTTCACCCGCTTTAGTTTGCTTGTCGCACGGTTTCGTCGGCCTCAGCGGCCGCCGAGTCACTTTTCTTTGAATCGCCAAAGAAAAGTAACCAAAAGAAAGGCGACCCGAGCATCGCGCGGCGCTTTGCGCCGTACCCTGCGCTGCTCGCCGGTCTCGGGCCGGCGCGGACTCGCACATCCATGTGCTCGAACATTCGCGCCTTTCCCCCGAGCCCGGCTGCGCTGCTCGGCGCGATGACGGGGCCCAAGGTCAGGAGCAACAGCAACAGCAACCCAAAAGCGGTTTGCCACCAGCCTCAGTGCTTTGGCTTTGGCTTTGGCTTTGGCTTTGGCTTTGGCTTTGGCTTTGGCTTTGGCTTTGGCTTTGGCTTTGGCTTTGGCTTTGGCTTTGGGGTTGGCTTTGGCTTTGGCTTT
>JBQTGY010000169.1:0-59070 GCA_052390415.1 Pseudomarimonas sp.
CCTCGCTGCACTTGCCACTCGCGATGTCGATACCTTGATCGCCGATGCTCAGATGCGTCAGCGCGACGAACGGTTTGCCGATCAAGGCAAGCACACCGCCAAGCCCGACCCGCTGCACGACAAATCCGGCAAAGCGAAAGCGACGACGGTGTTTACTGCCGAACAATTTGTGATCAGCGACGACCAGTCATAGCGCTGCCATGTTTCGTCGTCGCGCCCTGCCAGTCACGCAAATCCACTCGCGGATAAGGCCTTCTGATTACGAAGCACTACGCTAGTACCACTCCTCCCGCATCGCATACGCGCTGGGTTCAAGCGTGCTGACCAGTTGCGACCAATGCGCGACCTGCGGCAGTTCGACGGCGAAGAACCAGCGGCAGGTGTGGATCTTGCCTTGGTAGAAATCCGCGTCGTGAGGGGCGGCGGAGGGCAGGGCGCGGGTTGCAGCCAGCCCCTGCCACAGCCACATCCAGCCGATGGTGACGTGGCCGAGGGCACTCATGTAGTACTGCGCATTCGCCAATGTGGGCCGCACCTCGCCAGCGGCCATGCGCTTGCCGGCAACGACCGTCGCCTTGCCGACCTGAGCCATGGCGGCGCGCAGGTCGCTCGCCATCGAAGCCAACTCGTCGTGTTCGGAAGCGGCTGCACAGCACGCCTCGATTCGCGCGAACAGCGAGCGCAGGGCGACACCGCCGTCCTGCATGACCTTGCGGCCCAACAGGTCCAATGCCTGGATGCCATTGGTGCCTTCGTGAATCGGGTTGATGCGGTTGTCGCGATAACACTGCTCGACCGGATACTCGCGGGTGTAACCGTAGCCGCCAAGCACCTGCACCGCCAATTCGTTGGCTTTGAGGCACCAATCCGACGACCAGGCCTTGACGATGGGCGTCAGCAGATCGAGCAGTTGTTCACTGTCCTTCTGGACCGCCTCGTCAGGCGCATGCGCATGGTCGACCAGGGTAGCCGCCAGCATGCTGAGCAAGTGCGAACCTTCCACGTAGGCACGCTGCGCCAACAGCATGCGGCGCACATCGGCGTGCTCGATGATGGCCACTGATGCGGCGGTCGGATCTTTCTGATCCGGGTGCCGACCCTGGCGACGTTCGCGGGCGTATTGCAACGAGTACAGATAGCCGACATAGCCTTGCTGGATCGCGCCGATACCAACCCCGATACGTTCCTCATTCATCATGTGGAACATGTAGCCGAGGCCGCGATGTGGCTCGCCGACCAATTCGGCGTAACAGTCGTCACTTTCGCCAAATTTCAGGAATGTGTTGACGCTGCCGCGCTGGCCCATCTTGTGATTCAGCCCAGCCAGCCGAACGTCGTTGCGTGCGCCGCGGCTGCCGTCGGCATTCACTCGCCACCGCGGCACGATGAACAGGCTGATGCCGCGCACACCCGCCGGCGCACCTTCGATCCGCGCCAGCACCAGATGCACGATGTTCTCACCCAGTTCGTGGTCACCTGCGCTGATCCACATCTTCGCACCAGTCAGGCGATAGCTGCCGTCGGCCTGCGCTTTGGCGCTGGTCTTGATGTCGGCCAACGAGGAGCCGGCCTGCGGTTCGGACAGGCACATGGTGCCGAAATAACGGCCATCGATGATCGGCCGCATCCAGCGTTGTTTCTGATCAGCTGTCGCATACACCGCCAGCAGATTGGCCGCCGCGCGCGCCAGCATCGGATATGCCGAGGTGCCCAGATTGGCCGACGCGAACAGACCATCGCAGACCGCTGCCATCACGAACGGCAGCTGCATGCCGCCATCCTCGGCATCGGCAAGAATCGCCATGAAGCCCGCGTCAATGAAAGCCTGCACGCCGGCCACGACTTCCGGAATCAGCACGACCTTGCCTTCCACCATGTGCGGCTCGTTGAGATCACTCAGGCGGTTGTGCGGATAAAAGGTCTCCATCGCCACCTTGTGCGCGGTCTCGGTGACCGCCTCGAAGGTCTCGCGGCTGTGCTCGGCAAAACGTGGATAGGCGGTGAGCGCGGCCACGTCCAGCAGCTCGTACAAAGCGAAATCGAGGTGGCGACGGTCGATCAGGGGCGTGTGGCGCATTCGGCTGACTCCAGTGGCAATGCGTCATTTAGTCTGAATGACGCATCTGGAGTCAAGCGGCAAGTGTGGCTAGACTGGGCATATGAGTGAAACAACCACAGGCACGCGGCTGAGCCGCGAATTGCGCAGTCCGCTAGCGACCAAGGCGACACCTGTCGATGCGTTTCGGCTGGCGCGCGGTCGTTGGCTGGCTGGCGAGAGAATCGATATTGGTGCCCTGGCGAGTGAGCTTGGCGTGAGCCGCGCGACCCTGTTTCGCTGGGTCGGCAGCCGCGAACTGTTGTTGGCGGAAATACTCTGGTCGCTGTGCGAGCCGACCATGCAACGTGCCGACAGCGGTCTGCGATTGCGCGGCGCCGCGCGCATTGCACGGGTCTGTGAACGGGTTATCCGCGCCATTCTCGACTTCGCACCGTTGCGGCGCTTCATCGCTCAGGATGCCGAGTACGCGTTGCGCTTGCTGACCTCGAAGGCCAGCCCGGTGCAGGCCCGTACCATCGCCGCAGTGCGCGATTTGCTGGTGACCGAAGTCGAGCGCGGCGAACTGTCGCCCCCCATCGCGCTGGATACCCTTGCCTATTTGATCGTTCGTCTCGGCGAATCCTTTGTCTACGCCGAGACCATCAGCGGGCAAACAGTCAATGTCGCTGACGCAGCAGTGGCGATCGAGTTGCTTTTGTCGGGTCAAGTGAGCGGTCGCCGGCTCTGATTCGAGAGCCGCACCTGCCGGCGCGCACTGAATCCTGACATCGTCACCCGCTAGACTGGCGACCCGGTCAACCGCCACAACAAGGCCCGTCGATGCGATCTCTCTATCCCGAGCTTGCCCCGTTTGATTCGGGAACTCTGGCGGTGTCGGACCGGCATACCTTGCATTACGAGCAGTGCGGCAATCCGGACGGCAAACCTGCCGTTATCCTGCACGGCGGGCCCGGTGGTGGCTGCAGCCCGAAGATGCGCCGCTTCCACGACCCCGAACGTTATCGAATCATCTTGTTTGATCAGCGCGGAGCAGGGCGGTCTACGCCGCACGCGGATTTGCAGGACAACACCACCTGGGATCTGGTGGCCGACATCGAGAAGCTGCGCCTGCATCTGGGCGTGGACCGCTGGCAGGTGTTCGGTGGTTCCTGGGGCTCGACCCTGGCTTTGGCCTACGCACAAACCCATCCTGAGCATGTGTTGGATATGGTCCTGCGCGGCATCTTCATGCTGCGCCGTTGGGAACTGGAGTGGTTCTATCAGGAGGGCGCTTCGCGACTGTTCCCCGATGCGTGGGCGGCCTACCTGGCCGCGATCCCGCTGGTTGAACACGCGGATCTGATTTCCGCCTATCACCGCCGACTTACCTGTGAGGATGCAGCAGTGCGCCTGGCGGCGGCGCGCGCGTGGTCGGTATGGGAAGCATCGACCAGCTTGCTGCGCCCCGACAAAGCGTTCATCGACGCCCACGAAGACGCCGAATTTGCCCTCGCCTTCGCCCGCATCGAGAGCCATTACTTCGTCAACGGCGGCTTTCTGGACACCGACGATCAACTGCTGCGCAACGCCACCCGCCTGCGCGACATTCCCGGCACCATCGTGCATGGCCGCTATGACGTGGTCTGCCCGGTGCAAAGCGCATTCGACCTGCATGCGGCCTGGCCGACGTCGGAGTTGGTGGTGGTGCCGGATGCGGGGCACTCGGCGTTTGAGGTCGGGAATGCGGCGGCATTGGTGGTGGCGACGGATAAATACGCTGGGTGACGTTTGTGTTGGCGGGTTCGCCCGCCTTGGCGACTGGTGATTATTTCGCTTTCTCGCTTCACTCGCTTTCTCGCTTGTTGATGGCTCTGCGCACGGTTTCGTCGGCTTCCGGGGCTTCGCCCCGGCCTTCGCTGCGCTCGGCCGCCGCCTTAGGCGGACGAAACCGTGCGAAGTGTCATCAACAAGCGAGCGAAGCCTGGATTCCGAAATTGGCCGAAATCAACGCCAAAATCGTGAGCCGACGACTCGGCAACCACCCATCCAGTGTCAACCACCATCCCCCCACTGCGTAAACTCCCCCAAACGGCAGTCGTGCCGAACCACACCCCCGGACTCGCCATGCTCCGCACCGCGCTCGCCACCCTCCTGACCCTTGCGTCATTCACCGGCGCCGCCGAAGTCCCCTTCGTCAATTGGGAAAACCATCCGATCCGGGCGCTGGATATCAGTCCTGACGGCCGGTTGTTGGCCGTGGCGCATACCGCAGATCAACGGGTGCAGTTGTTCGATATCAGCAGTGGGGCAGCGGTCGCTGCCGGTCACGTCGTGGTGGGTGTGGATCCGGTGGCGGTGAAGTTTCGCAATGATGCCGAGTTGTGGGTGGTCAACCATATTTCTGATTCGGTCAGCATCGTTGACGTGGCCGCGCGGCGGGTGCGGGACACCTTGGCTACCGACGATGAGCCGTTTGATGTGGTGTTCGCACAAGGGCGAGCATTCGTCAGTTGTTCGCAGGTCAATCGGGTCCTGGTGTTTGACGCAGCCGACCCCGGCACGCCGCAGCGCATCACGATCAACGGTGAAGATCCGCGTGCACTGGCTGTGAGTGCCGATGGCCGTCAGGTGTATGTCGCGATTTTCGAGTCAGGCAATGCCAGCACCTTGCTGGGCGGCGGGCTGATGGGAATTTCGGTGGGTGTGCCGAACGTCGTCAGCGATCAACGCGGGCCTTATGGGGGCGTCAATCCGCCGCCCAATGCCGGCAGCGTGTTTGATCCGCCGCGCATTGCCGGGCCAGCGCCGCCGGCGGTGGGCCTGATCGTGAAGAAGGACGGCGGTGGTCGTTGGCGCGATGACAATGGGTCCGACTGGACGCGCTTTGTCAGCGGTGTTGATGCTGCTGCGTCGGGTCGGCGGCCGGGCTGGGATCTGCCGGATCGAGACGTGGCGATCATCGACAGTCAAACGCTGGAGGTGCGTTATGCCCGTGGGCTGATGAACATGGTGATGGCAATGGCGGTCAACCCCGTCAACGGGCAGCTGACGGTGGTTGGCACCGACGCGCTGAACGAAGTCCGCTTCGAGCCCAATGTGAACAGCCACTTCGTGCGGGTGAATCTGGCCACGGTGGATGCGACGGGGAGCACACCGGCGGCGGTGATTCGCGATCTCAACCCACACCTCACCTACGCGGTCACTACCCTGCCGACCTCGCAGCGCAGCGAGTCCATCGGCGATCCGCGTGCTGTGGTCTGGCAGCGTGATGGGCAACGGGCCTGGGTAGCAGGGCTGGGCTCGAACAACGTGGTAGCCATCAATGCCAGCGGTCAGCGCATGGGATCCCCGATCAAGGTGGGCGAGGGTCCCGTCGGTCTGGCGCTGGATGAAACACGTGGCCGTCTATACGTGTGGAATCACTTTGAAGCCTCGCTGTCGACGATTGACGTCGTGGCGTCCGCGGTTGTCGCCGAACGCTCCGCTTTCAACCCACTCCCCGCGGCGATCCGCAATGGTCGGGCCTTGCTTTACGACACCCAGCTGACCTCGGGTCTGGGCCAGGCGGCCTGCGGTTCCTGTCACGTCGATGCCCGCATGGATCGCCTTGCATGGGATCTGGGCGATCCCTCGCAGCCGTCGAAAGCCTTCAATCAGAACTGCGTGACGCAAGCGATTCGCCCATGTACCGCCTTTCATTCGATGAAGGGGCCGATGACGACACAGACCTTGCAGGACATCATCGGCCACGAGCCGCATCACTGGCGCGGTGACCGCGAGGGCATCGAGGCTTTCAATCCGGCGTTCGAAGGTTTGCTGGGCAATCACCGTCAGCTCACCGCCAATGAGATGCAGGCGTTTGAGGATTTCCTCGCCAGCATCGTGTTTCCGCCCAATCCGTTCCGCGCGCTCGACAATACGTTGCCCACGGCGCTGTCGCTGGAAGGTCATCACACCAGTGGACGCTTCGCGATGGCCGGCTTGCCGCTCGGTGTTGGCAATGCGCAGCGCGGCTTGCAGCTTTACACCAGCAATCTGCTCGATCCGCCGTTCCAGTGTTCCAGCTGCCACACCTTGCCCACCGGCATGGCCAGCAATGCGCCACTCCTGCTGCCGCAGTTGGGCCTGCCAGTGGGTGGTACGGTGATGGCGCATGGGCCGATGGGCGAAAACCATCTGGGCATCGTCAGCACCGATGGCTCCACCAACATTTCGATCAAGACACCGCAGCTGCGCAACCAGTACGAAAAGGTCGGATTTGACGTCAGTCAGTTGGAGAACAACGCGGGTTTTGGCTTTCTCCACGACGGCTCGGTCGATTCGATCGCGCGCTTTCTTTCGGCCAACGTGTTTGGCGTGCGTTCGGATCAGGATCTGGCTGACCTGGTTGCCCTGATGCTGGCATTTTCGGGCTCCGAGTTTCCGGCGCCGGTGGTCGCCCCGCCGCAGGTCGGCACGCCACCCGTCTCGCGTGACAGCCATGCCGCCGTGGGACATCAGTTCACGCTTGCCGCGGGCGCGGCCCCGGCTTCGTTCGACACCCTGTTGACGTTGGTCCGCAGCGGCAAGATCGACCTGATTGTTCGCGCTGGCGATGCCGGATATGCCTATGACCGCGTCAGCGAACAGATGCTGAGCGACGACGGTAGCGGCTCATTGCAGACTGGCCTGTTGCGCGGCATGGCCAGCGCAACCAGTCCGCAGACCTGGACCGCGGTGCCGGCGGGTCTGGGCCGGCGCCTGGGGATTGATCGTGATGGCGATGGCATCGCGAATCGCGTCGAAATCAAACAGGGCTCCAATCCCGCCGACGAGACGTCGACCAGCTTGTTGCCAGCGACCGGACTCTGGTTCAACCCCGGTCGTACCGGCCACGGCCTGGACGTGCAGTTGATTGGCGCCACCTTGGCCGTCACCTGGTACACCTATGACGATGCCGGCGAGCCGACCTGGTATTTGGCCGTCGCTCCATTCAGCAACCCATGGCGGGCGGAACTGCAACGTTACGTGTGGAATCCGGCTGGCGGCAACGCGGTCGCCAGCACGGTGGGGGAGCTGACCATGAACTTTTCCGAGTCCAAACGCTCGAGTTTCAATTGGCGGTTGGGTACACGCAGCGGTACCGAGCCCATGCAGACCTTGTTCGACGCGCCGGTCTTGGCCGCTCCGGAAAAAAGTGGTGTCTGGTTTGATGCCAACGAGCCCGGCTGGGGTTTGAGTCTGTTCACCGCTGGCGACCTGCTCAGCGCTGGCCTGTATTTTTACGACGCTGCCAATCAACCGCGCTGGGTGCTCGGTGTTGGCAACAATCAAGCCAGCGTTGACTTGAGCATGCAGAGTTATCGAGGCGCCTGCCCCGATTGCGCATTCGTGCCGCCGGTAGTTGCGGCGGGGGGCACGGTGGGGCTCACGTTTGCGGGCGGGCGAATCGGCACGGTGCGTACCGATGCTTTTCATGCCGCTTCGCCGACCGCCCCGTGGCGACGCGGCCCGGTCGCAATCATGCCGCTATCGGATCCGCCGCGTTTTCCGGAGCGCGAGTAGCAGGAGCTTCGCAAGGCCGGCGATGACGTCTGGTTTGCGTTAGCCGGTCCCGAACTTGGTGGGCCGCGCTGCCTGGCGGCTGCCATTTGTCGAGTCGTTCAGAACCAACAGCAGCGCCGCAGGAGCGGCGCCCTCCAGGCGACCTCACGAAATGTCCGGGTTAATCGGTCGCCCGCGTCCGCAAGCTCAGATCATCGGCGGCATTTGGACTGGCCAATTGCACGCGATTGCGGCCTTCGCGTTTGGCGCGATACAGGGCGCGATCCGCGGCGGCGATCCATTCGTCGGTGTTGCTCAGCAGTTCGAGACTGATCATGGCCACGCCAAAGCTGCCGCTGCACGGAATGGGCACATCGTTGAACTCGAACGGATGGGCCAGGCTGATGCGCGCGTCTTCGGCGATCCTGAGCGCTTCGGCTTCGTCGGCAAACTCGACAATGATGATGAACTCTTCGCCACCCCAGCGGCCCAACTTGGCGCGCTCGGGCAGGGCATCGCGCATGCGCGCTGCGCTGCCGCGCAGCACGGCATCACCGGCCATGTGGCCATGGCGATCATTGATCTGTTTGAAGTGGTCGAGATCCACCAGGATCAGGCAGGCCGCGCCATCGGCACGGCCACGATGCCAGGCGCGTTCGATGTGGCCGAGCATGGCGCGGCGGTTGTCGATGCCGGTCAGCGCGTCGGTCGTTGCCATGTGCTCCAGCCGTTCGCTGGTTTTCAGCAGGGCGGCGTGCAATTGCGCCAGCTGGTCCCGATTGGTGCGCAGCTCGGCATTGGCACGCCGCATGGTGCGCACGCGAAAGTAGAGCAAGGTCAGCACTGCGATCAGCGCGATCATGCCGCTGATCAGGGCGACGCCGAAGTAGCGCTGACGTGTGAGCAGCAGGTCCTTGATCTGGCTCTCTTTGGTCAGCAGTTGTCGCTCAATGCGCGACTTCTCCTTTTCTCGGATCGCTTCCAACACGGCGATGCGACGGCCGGCGACGTCCATCGCCAACTCCTTGTCCAGCTTCTGGTGCGCTTTGCGGGTGACGTAGGCACTGGTGGCGTCGCCCAGACCCAGTTCGAGTTCGGCCACCACATCCAGCGCCGCTCGCTCAAGGATGCGATCACCCAGTTTGCGCGCGGCTTGCAGGGTCTTGCGGGCGTCCTGCAGGGTTTCTGCGGTTGCGCCCCGCGCGCTGTAGACGCGCACGCGGCTCAGGCCCAGCAGCACCTGATCACGCACCGCCACACGGTCGTATTCCAGCCAGGCGCGATCGACCCAGCGTTTGGCTTCTTCCCAGTGACCGCGTACCAACTCAAGGTCGGCCATGCGGCTGTAGGCATTGACCTTGTTCGGCGCGTTGCCGGATTCCTCGGCCATGGTCACCGCTTGTTCGATGAACACGGCAGCTTCATCGAAGCGCTCCATGTTCATCAGCGAGATGCCCAGTTCAGCCGTCAGGATGATGGCTTCGCGACGATTGCGGCGCTGGATCTGCGTCAGCGCCTCGCGCAGATATTCGGTGCCGCGCTCTTCATCGTCGAGGTTGCGATACAGCACGCCCAGCAAACGCAGGCTGCGCGCGATTTCAGCCTTGTCGGCACCGGCGCGAGCCAGTTCCAGCGCCTCCTTGTGTACGATCACCGCGTCGCTGAAGCGGCCCGTGCGGCCATGCAACATGCCGATCGAATTCAATTCGTGCGCCAACCAGACGCCGCCATGCGACTCACGCAAGCGTTGTGCGGCGGCCCCGAACGATTTCAGCGCATCTTCGAACTGGCCCAGTTTGCGTTGCAGCACGCCTTCGTTGTGATCGAGCAGGGTTTGCCATTCCGGATTGGGCAGCTCCGCAAGCTGGGTGCGCATCTGTTGCAGTGCGGCTTGCGCGCGATCCAGTCGATTGCGGTGCGTGTTGACCACCGCCATCGCCGTCAACGCGGCAAAACGCAGGTCGGGCTTGCCGATCTGGGCGCTGGTCTGGTCGAGTTCATCGAGCAGGGCGAACGTTGTTTCCTCGTGCTCAAGTTCGGTCTCGAACTCGATCAATGCCAAGGTCGCCCATGCGCGCGTGGTCGGGTCCGTGGCGGACTCGCGCATCGCCTCGGCCTGGTCACGCAGGTCGGAAGTGGAGCGATCCATGGTTGCCCGCAGGGCACGAACGGCGGCGGGTTGCGAGGCAAATTCGGCGTGCGCAGTCAGCGTTTCTGCCCGTGGCTGGGTCGCCAGAAAGCACAGTAGCCACGCAAGCAAGGCCAGCTGCCATACACGGTGCAAGCGACCTACTCCGTGTATGGCAACTGACCCTGGCGATCGCAGCGTCGACATGCGCGAAGTATGCGGCAGAGCCAGCGCGCCACGTCAACGCAAGTTCAGCGCCTGCATCACATTTTCAACGTCGCTCAGACAGGTGTCGGATCAACGGTGCTTTGATGGGGCCAAGCGGTCGAGGGGCGCGCATCGCCGGCTGGCGCGCGCCGCATGTCGGTGTCGCCGGTCATCACAGACCACAGCTTGCCGAAGCGGCGAAACACGCTTTCCTTGATGTAAGGCACGCCGTGGCGGGCGCAAATGGCCTGCAGCCTCGGCGCTGCCTCGCGATACTTCAACATCGGCAGGTCGGGCCAGACGTGATGCTCGATCTGGTAATTGAGATAACCCTGCATGAAGTCAGCCAGATCGCTGCCGCCGGTGTAGTTCACCGAGCCGGCAACCTGGCGCAGGGCAAAGTCGCCGCGATCCTTGAAATGATCGTCGAAGCGATACACGTCGTCGCCCGCATGGTTGGGCACGATGATGAAAAACGCGTGCACATTGGTGACGAGTTCGGCCAGCAAGGAATTGATCAACACCGCCGCCCAGGCCCAGCTACCAAGCGGCAGGAACAGTGCAGGCACGACACCGAAGCGCAGCGCCGCATAGGGCAGCACACAACGCAGCCAGAAGTGCAGGGCGCGTGGGGTGATCGGCAGCAGCAGCCGCTCGCCGGGATACAGCACCCGCCACGCATTGGCCATGTCGGCGGCGGCGCGCGCGGGTTGCTCGGCGCGACGTGCGCGCAACTGCTCGCGCCACGCCCAAAACGTGTTGGGCGCGTAATAGCTGAACTTCCAGGTCGCCATCAACAGCACGATCAGCAGCCACTTCAGCGGTCGTGGCGTGGCCCGCAAGCGCAGCAGCCAGGCGTTGTGTTCGACCAGGTCGGGGTCGGCCAATTCACCGGTATGAAAGTGATGCAGCTGGTTGTGCTCGTGCGCCCAGGCCTGCGGGTGGATCCAGTCCGGCCAGTCAAGAAATCGACGCCAGCCGCGTGCATAACGCGCACTGGTGTGGCACTCAGCAACGCCAGGCACGCGGTCATAACCGCGATGCATCACGTGATGCGTGACCATCGTCCAGCGCGCCGAATTGCCCAGGCCGATCAGCAGGGCGCTGATGGGATTGGGCGCGATCCACGCGGTGGCATAGCCGATGGCGCTGCACACGCGTCCCCAGCGCTCCATCTTGCGCAGGTGGTCGATATCGGCCTGGCCAAGCTCGGCGACCAACTGCGCGCGCAAAGCCTGCACATCGGCGGCAAATGCTTCGCGGTCGATGGCGGGCAACGGCGTGGGCGCGACGTCGTTGGCAACGCGCCATGGTTGCGGGTGATCGCTCGGTGGTGCCTGGGTCATCGGAACTGGTTGCAAGGTCGGAAATGAGGGTCTTGCTATTGTCTCAGCTCAGTATCGGTGCCGGGCTTGCGTTTCGATGAAATCTGCAAGCTTTGTCGGATGATCCTGGGACCACTCCGGTTACTCGCTGAGGAGATTATCGATGCGCGCTGCGTACCTCACTGGTTATGGTGGCCCGGAGAAGTTGGTGCTCGGCGAGTTGCCCGAGCCGGTGCCGGGCCCGTTGGATCTATTGGTGCAAGTCGCCGGTGCCAGCATCAATCCGGTCGATTTCAAGATT
Organism: Pseudomarimonas sp.; assembly: GCA_052390415.1. Lineage (GTDB taxonomy): Bacteria > Pseudomonadota > Gammaproteobacteria > Xanthomonadales > Xanthomonadaceae > JANNWF01. The sequence goes on from JBQTGY010000169.1 coordinate 11,523, forward strand.
CGCCAAGGCAAGCTCAAATCGCTGATGGCGCTGAGCTTTCCGGCGGTGCTTGGGAATGACCTGTCGGGCACGGTGTTGGCGGTTGGCAGTGCAGTGCGCAACTTCAAGCCTGGCGATCAGGTCGTAGCGCGTCTCGGCAAAGATCGCATCGGCGCTTTCGCCGAGCGGGCGCTGGTGGCGCAATCCGATGCCGCATTGGCACCTGCCAGCATCGACTTGGTCGATGCCGCCGGATTGCCGCTGGCGGGACTGACCGCGTGGCAGGCATTGTTCGAGTATGGCCGGCTGGAGGCGGGGCAACACCTGCTGGTGCACGCGGGTGCCGGTGGCGTCGGCCATCTGGCCTTGCAGCTGGGGCGTTGGAAGGGCGCCAAGGTGAGTACGACCGCCAGCTCGCGCAATCGCGCGCGCTGTATCGGCTGGGGCGCTGACCTGGTGGTCGACCATCACAGCCAGAAGTTCGAGCAACGGATCGAACCGGTGGACGTTGCCCTGGACACGCTGGGTGGCGAAGTGCTGCGACGCACGATCAAACACACTCGCGTGGGCGGACGCGTGATCTCGATTGCCGCCTTGCCAACGCCGCAGGTCATGCGCGAATGGGGCGGTCCGCCCGCCTTGGCTTGGGTGTTGACCCTGCTGACATGGCGCGAACGCGCACTCGCCCGTTCGCGCGATGTCGAGTATCGCTACCTGTTCATGCGTCCGGATGGCGCCGGTTTGGCCAAGTTGGTCGAGCTGGTGGATGCCGACCACCTCGAAGTCGTCATCGAGCGCCGCTATCCCCTGAGTGAAGCACTCGCCGCCATGGCCCACGTCGAGAGTGGGCGCACGGTGGGCAAGGTGGTGCTGGTGCCCTGATTCGGTCTACTTGGCGGGAGCAGCCAGTAGTGCGAGCACGCTTGCGCGCACCGACTCGGCGGATGCGCCGTCTGGACGTGCGTACAGCAGCTTGCCGTCACTGCCCACCAGATACAGTTTGGGCGTGCCCATCACGCCGTACTGCTTGCCAATGGCGTCGCCATCGCGCACCAAGGTCATGCTGGGGCTCAACTGCGTGAGCACCGCGACCGGATCGGCGTCTGCAGGTTCCATCATATCCACGGCGTATACATCGAGCTTGTGTGCGCCGACCTCTTCGATCAGTGCCTGCAGCGGTGGCATCAATGCCTTGCAGAATCCGCACCACGTTGCCCAAAAAAAAATCAGTGCCGGCTTTTCAAGCGTGGTCGGATCAAATCGAACGGGTTTGTGGTCGGCATCGAGGCCGGCAAAAGCGGGCGGCAAACTGCCCACTTGCGGCGTTGCGGCAATGGTGGGGGCTGATAGCAGCAGCGCAAAAAAACCAGCAACTGCGGTTTGCAGCAAGCGCAAGCGAAAAGGTTGGCGCTGAATCATGTGGCTCTCCTGATACTGGGTGGGGCAGGCGACCGCGCAACGGCTGCTGACGTGCATGCCGTTCAAGGAGACCGCTGACACGCATTTCGGTTCAACCGCGGGATTCGTCCGGCTCAATCTGTTCGCTGCGGGGATTTGCACCCACGGGCTGGGCATGCAGCGAATGTCGCGACGAGTGGAAGTGGATGGCATCGAAATCCATCGGATAGGTGTACACCCTATCGGCGGCATTGTCGGTCTAATGTCGGAGCATTGCTCGGCCGCAGGGCATGGCCCACGCGCTGCTAAGCTCTGCCGATGCTCTATCTCGCTTCGCAATCGCCGCGCCGAGCCCAGTTGTTGGAACAACTTGGGCTGCGCTTTGGTGTGCTCAACGTCGAAATCGTCGAATGCCGTGAGGCAGGCGAGGCGGCACTCGACTATGGTCGGCGCGTGGCACGCGAAAAAGCCGGGGCAGGATTGTTGAAGGTGATGGCGTCGCCCGGCGCGGTGGTTTTGGGTGCAGATACCGAGGTGGTGCTCGATGATGAAGTGTTCGGCAAGCCCGGCGACGCCGATGACGCCGCCCGCATGCTGAGGCGATTGGCGGGGCGCACGCATCGCGTGGTCTCCGCCGTATGCGTGCTCAGCGCCGGTCGCGAGGTGCAGATGGTGCAAGTCTCCGAGGTCACGTTCGCGGCACTCACACCGGCGCAGATTGCTGCCTATGTCGCTACGGCTGAACCTTTTGGCAAGGCTGGCGGCTACGCCATTCAGGGCGCAGCAGCCGCCTTTATTGAACACTTGTCTGGTAGTTATTCCGGGGTGATGGGTTTGCCGCTGTTTGAGACCGCGCAGCTTTTGCGCGACTTCGGCGTGTTACCCGGCCCCAGCCACTTTTCTCTTTTGAAATGAACATCTCTCGTGTCCGAAGAAATCCTGATCAACGTGACCCCACGCGAAACCCGCGTGGCGGTCGTCGAAAATGGCATGTTGCAAGAGGTCCAGCTTGAGCGAGCCTCGAAGCGCGGGTATGTAGGCAACATCTACAAGGGCCGCGTGCTGCGGGTGATGCCGGGCATGCAGGCGGCGTTCGTTGATGTCGGATTGCAGCGCGCGGCATTCCTGCATGCCTCCGATATCGTGCGCGCCTTGCCACTGGTGGCTGCCGTAAATGGCGACAGTGAGGAAACCAATGGAAGCGCGCCGCCAACGCCGCCGATCCACGAACTGGTTCGCGATGGTCAGGACGTGATCGTGCAGGTGGTCAAGGACCCGATTGGCAGCAAGGGTGCGCGACTCACTACCCAGCTCAGTATTCCCTCGCGATTCATGGTCTTGCTGCCCTACGCCAAGGTGTTGGGCGTGTCGGTACGGATCGAAGACGAAGCAGAGCGCGCGCGCTTGAAGGCAGTCCTGGCAGGTGCACTGGGCGAAAACCCGCTGGGTTATATCGTGCGGACCAACGCCGACGGTCAAGCCGGCGAGTCCTTGCTCGAAGACGTGGCGTATCTGGGCTTGGCGTGGCAAGCCATTCAAGACGCCGTGGCGACGGTGGCGGTAGGTGGCTGCGTGTATGAGGACTTGTCTTTGCCGCTGCGCGCCATGCGTGATTTGATGCGCGCCGACGTCGAAAAAGTGCGGGTCGACTCACGCGAAACGTGGGAGCGCATGGTTCAGTTCGTGAGCCGATTCATGCCGGACCTGGTGGACCGACTGGAGCACTATCCCGGTGAGCGGCCAATCTTTGACTTGTTCGGCGTCGAGGATGAAATCCAGAAGGCTTTGCAGTGTGACGTGCCGCTGAAATCGGGTGGCTCCATCGTCATTGATCAAACCGAGGCGATGACCACGGTCGACGTCAATACCGGCGCATTTCTGGGCCACCGCAATCTCGAAGACACCGTGTACCGGACCAATCTGGAAGCCGCGCAAGCGGTGGCGCGGCAACTGCGACTGCGCAATCTTGGCGGCATCATCATCATCGATTTCATCGACATGACCGATGCCGAGCATCGTCGGCAGGTGCTGCGCCAACTGGAGAAGGCGCTGGCGCGTGATCATGCGAAGACGACGACCTACGACTTCTCGCCGCTGGGCCTGGTGGAGATGACGCGCAAGCGCACCACCGAAAGTCTGGAGCGCCAATTGTGCGAGCCCTGCACCCAGTGCAATGGCCGCGGCACGGTGAAGTCGGCCGAGACCGTGTGTTACGAGATCTTTCGCGAGATCACCCGCGCCGTGCGCCAATTCGAAGCGCAGAAATTGCTGGTGCTGGCGTCGCCGAAAGTGGTCGCCAAGATCCTCGATGAAGAATCGGCTGCGGTCGCCGAGTTGGAAGAATTCATCGGCAAATCGATTCGCTTGCAGGCCGATGAGCAATACCAGCAGGAGCAGTACGACGTTGTGCTTCTGTAACTGCCACTACGCACGGGTGATGGGCGCATGAGCCCCGCCGTTCGGCCAGCGCGTCGACGCTTGCAGCGCCTGCGCCGTCTGGTTGGTTATGGCGCGGCCAGCCTGATCATTGTTGCTGGGCTGCTGGTGGCAACGATCAGCCAATTGTTGCCGCTGCTGGAGCGCGACCCGCAAGCGGTGGCAGCGTGGATCAGTCAACGCGTTGGGCGGCCAGTCGCGATCAGCGCGCTCACTGCACGCTGGGAACGCAACGGTCCATTGCTCGACCTTTCCGGCTTCACCATTGGCGCCGGCGATGAGCAACTCAGCATCGGCCGAGCGGCGTTGCGTGTTGACCTGTATGCAGGCTTGTTGCCCGGCAGGCCGCTGGCATCGCTGCAACTGGACGATCTGGACTTGACGCTCGAGCGTGATCCCGACGGTCGTTGGCGTTTGCACGGAATCGTGCGTCAGTCCACGCCGTTCGAACTCAGTCAGTTGGATGGTTTGGGCGAGTTGCTTATCGAGCACGCCACGCTGACCGTTGAAGATGCGGCCAGTGGGCAGTCGTGGTTGCTGCCGCGTCTGGATGCGCGGCTGCGCGCGCAGGGCGGACGCCTGCAGTTTGCCGCTGCCGCGTATGCCGATGGGTTGTTGCCTTTGCGTATCAATGGCGACATCGAAACCGCGCACGAGCGCGGTCGCCTGTATGTGCAAGCCGAGCAGTTGGATCTCGCCGCATGGGCGGCGGGTATCGCCGCCAAAGGGCTGGCCATCCGTGCCGGCACCTTGTCCACCGAAGTGTGGCTCGATATCGATGCCGGTGAGATCGTGGCCGGTGAATTCGATACACGCGCCCTTTCGCTGACGCTGGCGCAGCCGCTGGCAAAGGTGACTCAGTCCGCGTCGAACGAGCCTGCGCAGGCGCAACTGTCAAGGCCTGTCGCTGCGAGCCTCACGACGCCCGTGCTGCCGCGGGTCAGCGCGCCTGCAGCCATTACTCCGTCCCCCATGCGCGGGCGATTTGCACGCACGCCCGACGGTTGGAAGGCGGGTATCGATGCCGACGATGGCGCCTGGATTCGCGCCGCCCAGCAAGGTGCAAGCCGGCACATCGAGGCCGGTGCGGTGGAGATATCCGACCTGATCGCGCTGCTGCCGCCCAGCTCAACCGCCGAAATGCAGCTGGTGGATCGCTTGCGCGAAGCGGCAGCGCGCGGCCGCATCGAATCGCTGCGTGCGGAGTTCCAGGACGACACATTGCAGCGTCTGGATGCGCGATTGCACGAGTTGGGAGCCACCCAGGTGGGCGAGCGGCCAGGCTTCAGCGGTTTGTCCGCGACGGTGCAATGGCAGGACCAACAGCTGGCCGCACACATCACCAGCCCCAACTTCGTCATCGAATGGCCGGTGGCATTGCGCGAACCCTTGCCGATGGCCTTGGCCGGAACCGTAGATTTGTTGAAGCCCGACGCCTATTGGCAACTTGCCACCGACCAGCTGACCGCGCGTGGCAGCGATTTCGCTTTTGATGTCGCCGGCTCCCTGACCTTCGATGGCAAGCGTCCGAGCAGCGATTTGCGAGCCGTGGTGTTTGAAGGCCCCATCGTCGCCGCCAAGCGCTTCTGGATGTTGCATCGAATGCCGCCCACTGCCGTGAAGTGGCTGGATGAAAGTCTGCTCGACGGCCGCTTGCTGAGTGGGCATCTGCTGCTGACCGGTGACCTCGACCATTGGCCATTCGCCGGCAACGAGGGTCGTTTGATTGCCGAAGCGGAGGTCGCCGATGTCAGTGTCCGCTATCTGCCGGACTGGCCCATCGCAACCAATTTGAATGGTCGCGCGACCTTCCTCAATCGCAGCATCGGCGTCGATGTGGCCTCGGAGCTGCTGGGCAATCACGTGCAGCGCGCCGTGGGTGGCATTGCCTCGACCAAGGAACCTCGCCTGCTGCTGGACATCAGCGGCGGCGGCAGTGGCGCCGACCTGATGAACCTGTTGCGCAGCAGCCCGTTGCAGAAGAAGTACGCGGACAGCTTTGACGCCATCAGCGTCGGCGGCGAAGCGGCGGTGGCGCTGAGTCTGGATATTCCCTTGGCCAAACGTTTGGGCGCGTTTTCCATGCGCGGCACCGCACAGCTGAGCGAAGCGGATCTGCGCGACTCGCGCTGGGGCATCGCGCTGGATGCGGCGCAAGGCGAGCTGCGTTTCTCCGAACGTGGTCTGGATGCCGATGCCATCGAGGTGCTGTATTCCGGCCAACCGGCGCGTTTTGCGATCGCCTTGGGCAGTCATACGGAAAAGCCACAGAACGCAGTGGAAAGCTCCCTGCAAGGGCGCCTGAGTGTCGACACCTTGCTGGATTTTCAGCCCGGTTTGAGCTGGCTGAAACCGCATATGGAGGGGACCTCGGACTGGCGGATCGCGGTGGCGCTGCCGTTGGCTTCGTTGCCAATCGACAGCCAGGCCGACGGCCCAACTGCCGCCGCTGTCCACGCCAATGATGCGCAGGCAGACAGCGGCGCAGCGACTTCCGCTGCGGCACCGGGTGACAGTGCGACCGTCGCCGTGATTCGTCCGCTGGGTGCAGCCCAACTCAGCATTCGCTCTGACCTGGTCGGCACTACCTTGAGTCTGCCTGCACCCTTGAGCAAGGCGGCCAGCGTGCGCCTGCCATTGCGCGCCTTGGCGACGTTTGCACCCACGGGAGTGGATGCGCCAATGGCCTTGGACCTGCACCTCGGCAGCCTGCTGCGGCTGTATGGGCAGCTGGGCGAGGAAGCCAGTTTCAATGGCGTCGCCGCGTTTGGAGAATCGGACGAGGTATTGGCGCCGACGCGTGGTTTGCGCGTGGTCGGCCAGGTGCCGGTGATCGATGCCTCGGCGTGGGCCGCAATGGCGGCCAGCAGTGCGACCGGGGAAGGTGTGGTGGTCGACGTTGACCTGTTTGCCGGCGTGCTCGACATGCTCGACCGCAGTTTTGCCGAGACCCGAGTGCGCATGGATAGGCCGGCAGCAGGTGAGCTTCGGCTGCGCTTCGCGGGGCCGGCATTGGACGGCGAAATTGAGGTGCCTGCACCGGCCGAGCGCATCACCCGCGGCATCACGGCGCGCCTGGCGCGCTTGCATTGGCCGAGTGTACAAAGCAACAGCGCCATCACCGATCTGATCGACCCAGGCGCCGTGCCAGCGTTTCATCTGTGGGTACAGGAGCTGCACATGGGCGAGGCGAATCTGGGCGAAACCCGCTTGGAGACGTTCCCACAGAATGGCGGCATGCGTGTGGACCTGTTCGAGAGCAAGTCATCGGCTCTGCAGCTGTTCGGACGTGGCGACTGGACCCGCGTTGATGGCATCAGTCGATCCAACTTCGAGATCGAATTTACTGCCAGCGAACTCGGTGGAATGCTCAAGGCGCTGGGCTTCAGCGAGCTGATCGAAGGCGGTCAGACCTTTGCAAAACTGCGCGCCAGCTGGCCCGGACCACCCGCCGCGTTCGCGATGCAGAATGTCGACGGCGGACTGGAAATCAGTGTGGGGCAGGGTCGCGTGCCACAGGTCAATCCGGGTGCCGGACGCTTGTTGGGACTGTTCTCGCTGACCGAAATTCCACGCCGTTTGTCACTGGACTTCAGCGACTTCTTCCGCTCCGGGCTTGCTTTCAACAAGATCACCGGCAGCTTCGTGTTCGCCGATGGCAATGCGGTCACCGACGACCTCACCATCGATTCGCCCGCCGCCGAAATCCGCATCCGCGGCCGCACCGGACTGCGCGCGCAGGACTACACCCAAACCATGGAAGTGCTGCCCCGCACCGGCAGCGTGCTACCCGTGGTCGGAGCCCTCGCCGCCGGCCCCGCCGGTGCCGCCATCGGCGCCGTCGCCCAAGCCGTCTTGCAACGGCCCTTCAAGCAAATCAACCGCACCCTCTACCGCGTCGAAGGCCCGTGGGCCGAGCCGGTGCTGGAAGTGCTGGAGCGCGGCCCTGCGCGTGATGCAGCGGAGGAGGCGGGGCCGTGACTCGCCGCAAAACTGGCGCGACCTCGTGAAATGTGCGGGCCAAGAGCTTCGCCTGATCGCTGATTGCTCATCGCGCCAACCACCCGCCATCCACCGGCAGCACGGCGCCATGCACATAACTCGCCGCGTCTGAAGCCAGAAACACCGCGGCACCGCCGAGGTCGCTGGGGTTGCCCCAGTGGCCGGCGGGGATGCGGGCGAGGATGGCGCTGTTGCGGTCCTGGTCGGCGCGCAGGGCGGCGGTGTTGTTGGTTTCGAAGTAACCGGGGGCGATGGCGTTGACGTTGATCCCCTGACTCGCCCATTCGTTGGCGAGCAGGCGGGTGATGCCGAGCAGGCCGGATTTGCTGGCGGTGTAACTGGCGACACGGATGCCGCCCTGGAAACTCAGCATCGAGACGATGTTGATGATCTTGCCGGGCTTGCCCGCCAGGATGAGTGGCCGCGCGAAGGCTTGCGAGAGAAAGAACGCCGACTTCAGATTCACACCCATCACCGCGTCCCAATCTTCTTCGGTGAAATCGAGTGCCGCTGCGCGGCGAATGCTGCCGGCGTTGTTGACGAGGATGTGAATGCTGCCGAAGCGCGCGCTGGCTTGCGCCACCCAATCGGCGAAGGGTGCGCCGTTGTCGAGCGTGGCTTCAATCCACAACAACTCGCGGCCCGCGGCTTTGACGGCTGCGGCGGTGGCATCGGGTGCTTGCCGACCCAAGGCAACGATGTTGGCACCGGCTTCGGCCAGCGCAATCGCGATGGCCTGGCCGAGCCCGGTATTGGCACCGGTAACCATCGCCGTGCGGCCGTCCAGTCGGAACAGATCGGTGCTCATGGCGGGCTCAGGCCAGTTGGCAGATGTCGAGCACCTGCATGTCGGTGTAATCCAGATTCTCGCCGGCCATCGCCCAGATGAAGCCGTAACTGCGCGTGCCCGCGCCCATGTGGATCGACCACGGTGGCGACACCACGGCCTCATGGTTGGCGACCACGATGTGGCGGGTCGCGTCGGGTTCACCCATGAAGTGGAAGACGCGTTCGTCGTTGCCCAGGCCGAAGTAGAAATACACCTCCGAGCGGCGGTCATGCAGGTGCGGCGGCATGGTGTTCCAGACGCTGCCGGTGCTCAGTTCGGTGAGCCCCAATAGCAGCTGGCAGGAGCGACAGGTAGCCGGCACGATGTACTGATAGATGACCCGCTCGTTGCAGGTTTCACGCGAACCACGCGCCAACGGCACCGCGTCGGCGACCGCGATGTGGACGACTTCGAAGCGCGCGTGCGCCGGTGCCGAGGCCAGGTAAAAGCGTGCCGGTTGAGCCGCATCGGCAGACGAGAACACCACGCTCTCGCTACCCATCGGCACGTACAGGCCATCGCGCGGTGCCAGGGCGTAATTGACGCCATCCACTGCGACCACACCGGTGCCGCCGCCGACATTGACCACACCGAGTTCGCGCCGCTCCAGAAACGGCTTTCCAGCGGCCGAGGGCGGCGCTTGTTGCACAGGCAGGGACAAAGGTGCGTTGATCGGCGTGGCACCGCCGATCACGAAGCGCTCGTAGTGCGAATGGGAAAGACGCAGCGCGTCATCGACGAACAGGCCGGTGAGCAGGAAACGCTCACGCAGTTGTTCGTTGCTGGCGTCGATCATGGAGTCGGGATGGGCGGCGTGGCAGGTCTTGTGGAACATGGGAGGTGTCTCCGCTGATGGCAAAAGAGAAGGGTTGAAATCAAAAACGGGTAGCGTTGGAACGGCAGCCATCGCGTCACAACAGCTTCCATGGAACCTCCCAGAACCGTCATTCCCGCGCAGGCGGGAATCCAGTGGACGAGCGGTTGTGTGGGACATTGCTGGAGCACTGGATCCCCGCCTGCGCGGGGATGACGAGCTTCAGGTTTTGGGGCTTTTGGTAAGAGCCATGGCTTTCGAAGTGATCGGTTTGGCAGAGTTAGTTAACCGGTGTCATTGAATCAAGAGTCGGACAATGGACAAGCAGAAGGGCTCTAAGCTCTCGGTGGTTGGCAGGAATCGCGAACGATCAGGTGCGGCGTGACCGTCAGCAGTTGCGGCTGGCGTGAGCGCAGCGGCGGTTCGTTGCTCATCAGCATGCTGGCGGCTTGTCGGCCGAGGTCGCGGATTGGCAAGTGAATCGTCGACAGAGCCGGCCAGAGTTGTGAGGCGAGCGGACTGTCGTCGTAACCGGCGACGGACAGGTCGGCCGGAATGCTCAGGCCCATGCGCAAGGCGGCTTTGTAGACGCCGGCAGCCATTTCGTCATTGCAGGCAAATATCGCGGTGGGGCGCGGGGTGCGGGTGAGTAAACGTTCGGCTCCGGCGACGCCTGACTCGAACGTATAGCCACCTTCGTAGATGCAGTCCGCCGGCAGGCTGATGCCACGCCGCGCCAGTCCTTCGACAAAACCACCGCCACGCTCGATGGATGAGCGGTAACGATTGGGGCCAGTGATCAAGCCGAACCGGCGATGGCCGAGTGATTCCAGATAGTTGGCGACTTCCGCGCCGGCCAAGCGGTCATGCGTGAGCAACATGCGCGAGGGTTCGTCGATGGGAATCGAGGCGATACGCACGTAGCGACAGCCGATTTCCTTCAGCGCATCAGCCAACGCCTGATCTTCGGAAACACGCGGTATCAGGATCAGACCCCACAGCTTCTGCTTCTGGGCGAAGCGTTTGATGCCATCGATATAACCCTCGCGCTTGCTATCGCAGGGATGCACGACCAGCTCGAATCCGGAGTCACGCAGCGCATCCAATGCGCCGTACTGCATGTTGACGATGTACTGCGCGGTGGGATTGTCGTAAACCAGGCCAATCAGGAACGAGCGCCGAAACGCCAGGCCGCGAGCTTGCGGATCGGGCGCGTAACCCATCTGCTGCATCAGGGCCAGCACGTGATCGCGGGTGTCGGGTCGCACCAAGGGCGAATCGTTGATGACCCGCGAGACGGTTTTCTTGGAAACGCCAGCAAGTCGCGCGACGTCGTTGATGGTGCCCTTGCCGCTGCGCTTGAGCATGGCGGCTTCAATCGCGTGCGCACCGTCGTTGGGTGCTTCCACTGGCGTGACTGCCACCGTGGTTGACGTGGGTTGGCTGGCGCGTGCGGCGCGCGGCGACGCGGTGGTCTTGGGTTTGACGGCTTTCATCATGTAGCCAGTCTAACCGCCGTCCGCGACCGTGACATCGCAGCGAACACCCCCTCTCCCGTCGGGAGAGGGGTGAGGGTTCGGAGCTGCCTGTTGACACCCAGCCGACCCCGAACCCTTATCCGGCGCTGCGCGCCATCCTCGGTCGCTCGATACGACCTCGATCCCGGAGGGAGAAGGGTACTGACCTGCGGTTGGCCGGGCCGGCATCACCGGAACGCCGCCGGCAACCACAACGACAAGGCTGGAATGAAAGTCACCAGCAGCAACACCACCAGCGCCGCCAGCCAGAACGGCCAGATGCTGCGCAGGGTTTGTGAAACTTCGATCTTGCCAATCGCTGCGCCCACAAACAGCACCGAGCCCACCGGCGGTGTGACCAGGCCAATGCCCCCCGCCAGAATCAGGACCACGCCGAAATGCACCGGATCGATGCCATACGCGCGTGCCACCGGCAGGAAGATCGGCGTGCAGATCAGGATCATCGGCGCCAGATCCATGAAGGTGCCCAACATCAGCAGGACCACGACGATCATCAGCAGCACGCTGAACTTGTCATCCGCGATGCTGTTCAGGGCGGCAACAGTGGCGGCGGGGACCTGCAGGTAGGCAAGCAACCAGCCAAACACGGAGGCGGCGGCGATCACCAGCAAGATCACTCCCGTCGTGCGGGCCGCGGCAGCGACGGCACCGACAAACTCTTTCCAGCGCAACACGCGATAGACGAGGCTGGTCACCAACAAGGCATACAACACCGCGATGGCCGCGCTTTCAATCGCAGTGAACACACCGGCACGGATGCCGAAAAAGATCAGTGCCACCAGCAGCAGCCCCGGCAGGGCAGCAATCAGTCGCACCGCGACCGCACGCAGGCCCGGAAACACTTCCACCGCATAACCGCGACGGCGTGCGATCAACCAGCCGGTAATCATCAGCGACAGCGTCATCAACAGCGCCGGAATGATGCCAGCGGCAAACAGATCCGCAATCGAAATGCCACCACCGGCGGCGGCAGAGAACAGGATCAAGTTATGCGAAGGCGGCACCAACAAGGCGACCAAGGCGGCGGTGACGCTGACATTGACGGCAAAGTCCGTATCAAAGCCGCGTTTGACCATTTGCGGAATCATGGTGCCGCCGACCGCCGACACATCGGCGATGGCCGATCCCGATACTCCACCGAAGAACAGCGACGACAACACGCTGACCTGGCCGAGGCCGCCGCGCAGATGGCCGACGAGGGCGCTGGCCAATGCAATCAGTCGCTCGGAGATGCCACCCCGCATCATCAACTCGCCGGCGAGGATGAACAACGGGATGGCGATCAGTGAGGCAGAACCCGCGCCCGCGGCCATCTGCTGCACCAGCACGATGGCCGGCAGATCCAGCACCAGCAAGGTGGCCAACGAGGCGGCGGCGAGGGCGAATGCCACCGGTGAGCCGAGGGCCAGCAGCAGCGCGAACACTCCGAACAGCAGGGCGATTTCCATGTCAGCGAGCCTCCTTCGCCGGCTGGACAATCGTTCGCCACAGTTGTCCGAACGCGAATATCGCAGTCAGCAGTCCGCCGACGGCCAGCGGTCCATAAGCCGTGCTCTGTGGAATCGGCGCACCCGCCATGCGAATGCCGAGGCCATCGATGAACAGCGTGCTCGCACCGACCGCCAAGGCCAGGCCGATGCAGATGACGACGCCGTGATTGAGGGCCGCGATAAGGCGCTGGACGCCTGCGCTGGCGCGTTGCACAAGCAGCGAAAAGGTGAAGTGCGCGCCTTGATGCACACCCGCAGCGGCCGCAAAACTCAATAGTGTGCTGAGCAAGACCAGGGTCACCGGTTCAGTCCAGCTCGGCGAATCGTTGAGTACATAGCGCGCAAACACTTGCCAGCTCTGTACGGTGACCAAGCCGAGCAGGGCGCTGCTGGCGATGACTATCGAAGCCTTGGCGACGGTATCGAGCAGGCCGGGTGTGGCCGAAGGTGTGGCATCGAGAGGGGCGTTCATCAAGCGGCGCTCAAGCGAGTTCACGAATGGCGAGAAACAGCGCATCGATTGCTGGAATCGCGCGGTAGCGGGTGATCACCGGTAGTACGGCCTGTCGAAATGCGTCGGTATCCACCGCGTTCTGGTGCACGCCAGCGGCAGTGATCGCGGTGCGTGCCACCGCTTCACCGGCTTGCCAACGCTCACGCATCACGCCCACCGAGCGGGTGGCGAGTTCGCGCAACAATTCCTGATCGCTGGCGCTGAGCTGGTCGAAACGACGGCGCGACATCAGCAACACATCCGGCGCATAGCTGTGTTCGCTTTGCGACCAGTATTTCGCGGCCTCGAAATGGCGGCTGGAATGGAAGCTGCGAATGTTGTTTTCGGCGCCATCGATCAGGCGCGTTTCCAGCGCGGAGTACGACGCGCCATAGTCGAGCGGGGTGGGATTGGCCCCGCACAACCGCAGCATCTGCAAGAAGATGTCGGAAGCAGGCACACGCAACTTGAGTCCGGTCAAGTCAGACGGCGTTTGCACAGGCCGGTGCGAGTTGTAGAAACAGCGCGGGCCGCAGTCGTAGATGGCCAGTCCGACCAGCTCGCGCTCGGCAAAACCTGCCAGCACGCGGCGGCCAACATCACCGTCCAATGCGCGCCGCAGGTGAGCGACTGACTCGAACAGATACGGCAGGCACAGCGAAATCGTGAGCGGAAAACTGTTGTTGAGCGCGCCGGTATATACGCGGGTGAGATCGATGGCGCCAAACCGCGCCATGTCGATGGCGTCGGCCTCGCGACCCAATTGGCCCGAGTGGTATTGGCGGATTTGCAGGCGGCCACCGGTGGCCTGCTGCAACTGTTCGCCGATCCACTTCACCGCTGCCACGGTGGGATAGTCCACCGGATGCACGTCGGTGGCGGTGAGCGTACTCGCCGCGTGTGATTGACCTGCCAATAACAACGCGGGTGCCGCAGCCGCAGCGAGCAAGAGATCGCGACGTTTCATCGGCTGTTTGCCCCCGCGATGGCTGCGCTGACCTCGCTGCTTGTTGCAACCCGGGACTGTGCCGCCACCGGCCGACATTGAATGCTGCCCCAGCGGCCAAAATCGATGCAGGCGGTGTCCCCCAGGCGAATGTCGTGGATGCCGGTGGCGGCACCCGTGGTCACCAGACAACCGGCGCGCAGCGCGTGCCCACGCCGTGCGCAGCGGCCCAACGCAAACGCCAGTGCGCCGAGCAGGCCGCCGGCAATACTGGCCGCGCCGCCGGTGCCTACGCCGATGCCATTGATGCGGGTTTCACAGATCAATTCGCTGGCGGCAAAACTCTGCCAATCCACGATCTGTGCACCCAGAATAAGTCCGGCGTTGTTGCCGAAGTCGGCCGCTACCACGCTGGGGCCGAGCACATTGATCGTGGCCAGGGGGCTGCCCGCAGTCTCGACGCCAATATGCAATGCGCCCACCAAGGCGGCCGCTTCCTCGGCGGTCCATTCGGTCTGGTGAGGCGGTGCATCCGCCGCAAGTCGAAACACATACTCGGCTTCGACCGCCGCAAAACCACCGATGAAGATCGGAAACTCGTTGCAGGTGCCCATCGCATCCGGCCACAAAGCGTTGCCGAATACCGGCCCGGTCACCCGATCATCGCCGCTGGCGTCACGTTTGGCCGGCGCGATGTAACCGACCTTCCAGCCCACCAATCGATCCGGCCAACGCGCGATGGCAAGGTCCTGGCAGGCATATCCCGCCGCCAAGTCAGCCGGAATCGGTCCTGGAAAATCGGTCAGCGCGCGGCCCTGCAGCCGTGCCGTCACGAAGGCATCAGCGATGCATGTGGCGGTTGTGATCGTCATGGCCGGCGAAGAAGACGCCTGCATGCCGTTGCCGTGGGCAGGTTCGATGCTCAAGCTGATCTCCTGTGGGCGGCTGTTGGCAGGCAACGATTGGCCTTTCGCTGACCAAAAGTCGTATAAAGGTAACCGGTGTCATTTATACCATCCCCGCGTCTCGATGGAGCAGGTCGGGGGTACACATTCCACTCAATGGAGGAAAGTCCATGTCGATCAAGCGCCGCCCGTCGATTGCCGCACGCAGCATGGTTTCCGCGTTGGCGCTCGCGATTTCCCATCACGTCTGGGCGCTCAGTCCAGTTCCGCCCATTCCCGCGTTTCCGGAAGCAACAGGTTGGGCAGCGCACACGCCTGGCGGGCGTGGTGGCCAGATCCTGCGCGTGACCACCTTGGCTGCCAGTGGCCCAGGATCGCTGGCGGCGGCGGTGGCCATGAGTGGCCCGCGCATCATCGTGTTTGAAGTAGGCGGCGTGATCGATCTCGGCGCGAGCGAGCTGCGCATCGTGGAACCCTACCTCACCATCGCCGGCCAAACCGCGCCAATGCCTGGCATCACCTTGATTCGCGGCGGGGTCACCATCGCCACCCATGACGTAGTGATCCGCCATATCCGCGTGCGGCCCGGCGAGGCGGGTGTTGGCAAACGGGGTGGCGTCGATTTCGATGCGATCACCACCCTGCGTGGTGCGCGCGACGTGATCGTCGATCACTGCTCGCTGACCTGGGCCACGGATGAAAACCTGTCCGCTTCCAGCACCCGTTTTGCGGGCGAGAGTGAAGCCGAGTGGCGCGCGGCCGCATCGCATCGGATCACCTTCAGCAACAACCTGCTGGCCGAAGGTCTCGCCAATGCCACCCACGCCAAAGGCGAACACTCGAAGGGCTCGTTGATTCACGATCACGTCAATCAAGTGCTGATCATCGGCAACCTCTACGCGCACAACTACGAGCGCAACCCGATGTTCAAGGGCGGCGCGCAAGGCCAGGTCATCAACAACCTGATCTACAACCCCGGTCAGCGCGGTGTGCATTACAACCTGATCGCCGAAGAGTGGCTGGGACATCCCTATTCCAAAGGCGAAGTGGTGATGCGCGGCAATGTGTTGCGTGCCGGACCATCGACCGAGACGCCGTTGGCCTTTTTCATGCTGGGTGGCTCCGGTGAGGTCGATATCTACAGTGAGGACAACATCGCGGTGGACCGCATCGGTAATCCGCTGCCGCAGTGGGGCCGCTACACCACCACGCCGCTCCGTCTGGAGCCCATGGCCACCGCGCCGGCGTTGCCATTCGGCGTCAAGCTCCTGCCTTCGACTGAAGTTCAGGATGCCGTCATCGCCAATGCCGGTGCGCGGCCCTGGGACCGCGACGATATAGATCGCCGCATCGTCGCCGATACCATCGAAGGTCGCGGCAAGATCATCGACAGTGAGCAGGAAGTGGGTGGTTATCCGAACCACGTCGAAACCCGCCAGGCATTCATTGCCGAGGACTGGGACCTGGCGACCATGGAGCCGCTCAAGCCCTTGCCACGTCGCGAGCCGTTGCGCTGAGCGAGCGAGTCGAGAGCAGCCGCGCGGGAGCGCGGCCCTCCTGTGCGGCGCAGCCGAACACGTCGGCGCGAAGCGTGCTTCGGAGGGCGCCGCTCCTGCGGCGCTGCTCTTCAGCTTCCGCTGCACGGCCTCATCTGACAGCAGCAACAAGCCGGCCCTCGCACCCACGGTGCGATGGAATGGTGGAAAACTGAGCATGCGGGTCCGCTGCCCCGGCGCGTGCCGAGGCAGCATCCTCTTCGTTAGAGCTTGTAGCGCAGGCCAACCATGACCTCACGGCCAGTGTTGTGGAACACCGAGGAGCGATCACCCACCGAATCCACCCACTGGTCAGTCGGCTCGTCGGTCAGGTTCAGACCTTCCAGCGTGAACTCCAGCCGATCGCTCCATTTCCACGAGGCCGAGAAGTCAACGTGGTTGGTGCCCTTGGTGCCTTCCACATCGCTGTTGTTGCGGCCCGGCACGGTCGTCAGATAGCCGGCTCGGCGCGCGTTCGAGACCCGCGCGCCAAATCGCTCTCCCTCGTAGTAGAGCGTGACGTTGGAGGCATTCTTCGACAAGCCCAGCAGATCGGTGCGCAGCGAAGAGGCACCGGCTGCGGTGACGTACTGGATCTGTGACTCGATGTAGGTGTAGTTGAAGATGGCACCGAAGCCGGCAATCGGCAGGAAGGTGAAAGGCTGTTGCCAGCTGAATTCGACGCCTTGCAGGTCGCCGCCCGGTGTGTTGACGGGGATGTTGAACTGGAAATCATCGGTGACCACCGCACCGGTGCCTGCCAGCAGGCTTTCCGGAAGTCCCGACGTATTGAACGGACGGGTTTCGCGCGAGGTCTGCACGAAGGTGTCGATGTCCTTGTAAAAGAACGACAGCGCCAGCAGCGATTGTTCGGCGAAGTAGTACTCGAAGCTCAGGTCCACCGTCTTGGCACGGAACGGCTCGAGCAGCGGATCGCCACCGTTTACCGTGCGGTTGCCGCCACTGACCGAAACGGTCACGCCTGGCGTGAGATTGCCCAAGCCTGGCCGTGCCATCACCTTGGCCGCGCCCAGTCGGATCAGGAAATCATCGCTGGCTTCCAGCACCAGGTTCAGCGAGGGCAGGGTGTCGGAATACTCGCGCGAGACGGTCAAGCCCACGGTCTGGGTACCGACCAGCGCGAAGCCGGTCGAGGCCTGTTCGGTCTGCACGTAGCGGACACCAAAGTCGCCCAGCAATCGCTTGCCCATCAGCTCCGACTCGAACTCGCCCTGCAGCCACAGGCCACGATCCTGTTCCTCCACGCTGCGATTGGCACCGCGCACGCTGGCCACATCGCGCGACAGGGCAAACGTGCCGCTGTTGCTGTAGATGCTGAAGAGATCGTTGAAGGCATCGATGTCGGGTACCAGCCAGCGGGTGTCGGTGCCAGCGGGAACGCCAAGACCACTGGTTCCAAAAATGCTGGTCAGCGTCGCCAGACTGACACCCGTCGGCAGGTTGGGAACCGCTGTCTCGGAGGCGCGCCGAGCCTCGAAACTGCTGAACTCATATTCCTTCCACAGAACGCCACCTTTCAGGCGAAACGAGTGACTGGCTTCCCAGGTGGCGTCAAGCGCCAGCGTCGAGAAGGTGTTGTCCACGCCCTGTGGACGCAGGCGAATCTCCGACAAGCCGTTGGCAAAGGACCAGTTGGCCGGATTGGTAACATCAAAGCCGTAGTTGAAAGCGGGTGTGCGGTCGTTGCCGCGGTAGTCCCAGCTGTAGCCATCTACGTCGTGGCGGTCCAGCGTGAGGGTGGTCTGGATCGGGTTGTCGAACTCCGATTTGGAGCGGCCGGCCAGCGCATCGATGCGGAAGGTGTCGCTGAACTCGTGGCCGAAGTTGAGCGTCAGTTGGGAAAACTTGGTTTCCAGCTCGTCGTAGCGCGTCTCCGAACGCACGTCGACATTGTCGAACAAGCCGTAGACCAGATTGCCGCGACTGTCGACCACGCCTTCGCGCACGATGGTCTGCGGCTTGCCGTTGCCGGTGCGGCTGAACGACACCGCTTCAAGGAAGTTCTCGGTGCGGTTGGCGTCGAAGCCCGCGTACATGGCATCGATCGAGATCAGCGTCCGGTCGCTGGGCTCGAACTGCAGCGAGCCGGTGATGCCGAGGCGCTCCTGCTCGTGCTCAAGCACGCCATAGCGCGGAATGCGAGGATGAAACGTGGTCGCCAGTCGCGCGGGTGCAAACGGCGAGGACGCGGCGAAGCCGCCGCTGCTGGTGCCGTTGTCCCAACGCACGGTGCTGTGGCCCTGCTCGATCAAGGAGCGGTCGGTATAGGCGAGCGAAAAGAGCGCGCCCACCGTGCCGTCGGCGAAGGTGTTGCTGATCAACGCCGCGCCACGCGGGCTGGTGTCTTCCGACAGGTCGTTGTAGCTGCCCTGCAGGGCGGTGACCAAGGTGAAGCCGTCGAAGTCGAATGGACGCGCACTCTGCAGATCGACGGTGGCACCCAGCGAGCCTTCTTCGACGGCGGCCGAGGATGACTTGCGCACGATGATGCTGTTGAACAGCTCCGAGGCAAACACGTTGAAGTCGAAACCACGGCCGCGGTTGGCGCCGCCCGAGCTGTCGGTGCCACCGGTGGTGGTCAGCGCTTCCATGCCGTTGATGCGTACGCGGGCAAAGTCCGCACCCAAGCCGCGCACCGAGATGTTGCGACCTTCGCCGGCGTCACGGGTGATCGCCACGCCGGGAATGCGTTGCAGAGATTCGGCCAGATTCAGATCAGGAAACTTGCCGATGTCTTCGGCAACGATGGCGTCGATCTGGCCGATCGATTCGCGCTTTTCATCCAGCGCTTTCTGCAGACTGGCCTTGAACGAGACGACGACGGTTTCCAGTTCCTTTGGCTCTTCTTCGTCCGCCTCGCTGGCGTCGACTTGCGCCGCGGTGGCCGTGCTGATGATCGACCTTGTGTCGGCGACCTTGGCGGACTGCGCGCTGACCTGGGCAGGTGCGTAAAGCGCGATCAGAATGGCTGCTGACAGGGCAGCGAGGCTGGCGTTTGGATGCCGATTGGCGCGAATGCTCACGTGAACTCCTCCCCTTGTACATGATCGATCAGCGACAGGCTGAATCGAAGGTGTGATTTTTGACACCGGTAGCAATTGGCTCGAAAATGACTTCCTGACACCGGTGGACAAAAGGCTAGCAAACACCGCGGTGCAGCAACAAGCACATTTTGTGAGCAGATTGTTAGTCTCGTTCTCGACAGATAAAAGCAATTAAATCAATAACTAAGCAAGCAATTGGACAAGGCGGCAGGCATCAAATTGACATGTTGCACCGCAACATGAATCAAAGAGGTGCAATCCGACTTCACTGGCGGGCATGATCGGTGTCCTGTCATCGGTGTCAATGGCATCCGTCCCGCCGTCAAACACGCGGTCAATCGCGTTGAAACCGATGCATCTGTCCGACCCCAGCGCTATGCAACGCAACCAGGAGTTCACGATGAGCAAGGCGATTATCTGTTTTGGTGAACTCCTGCTGCGCCTGAGTGCGCCGGGTCGGCAATTCCTTTTGCAATCGCCCCATCTGGAAGTGCACGTTGGTGGCGCGGAAGCCAATGTGGCCGTGTCCTTGGCGCGCTTTGGGCACAGCGTGCGCATGGCCAGTGTGGTGCCAAACAACGCCCTTGCCGAAGCAGCCGTTGGAGAACTGAGACGGCACGCCGTCGATGTGAGTTCGGTGGTCCAGGGTGATGGACGCATGGGGCTGTACTTCCTTGTGCCCGGCGCCATCCATCGGCCCTCTGAAGTGCTGTATGACCGCGCTCATTCGGCCTTTGCGCTGGCCGATCACGGCGCCATTGATTGGTCAGCGTGCTTCGCAGGCGCGGCGCGTTTGCACCTGTCTGGGGTGACTCCCGCACTGGGTGCATCGGCCGCTGCGAATGCCATTCATGTGGCGCGTGCAGCGCGCGCGGCGGGCTTGTCGGTGTCCTTCGACGGAAACTTTCGCGCCAAACTCTGGCAGGTATGGAATGGCGACGCAGCGCACTTGTTGCGGCAGGTGTTGCAGGAAGTCGACGTGCTGTTTGCCGACCATCGCGACATGGAAATCGTGCTTGCTCGTCGCTTTCCTGAAGCGCCATCGCCGGCGCGTTTCGTCGCGGCGGCCGCAGCTGCCTTTGCCGCGTTTCCTCATCTCACGCACTTCGCCAGCACGCGCCGCGAGCAGCGTAATGTCGATCATCACGTTCTGTCGGGGTTGCTGGCCACCCGCGATGGTGCCCTGCACGTGACGCCGTCCTACGAAATCACGCCCATCGTTGATCGCATCGGTGGGGGTGATGCGTTTGCGGCCGGTGTCCTGCACGGCCTGCATTCCGGCATGAACGATGCCGACAGTCTGCATTTTGGATTTGCCGCCGCGTGCTTGAAACACTCGGTGCCGGGTGACTTCAATCTGGTCAGCGCCAGCGACGTTGCCGCCTTTGTCGGCAGCGAAGCGTTTGATGTGCGGCGGTAAACAATCCGCGAACGCGTGATGGCAAAACTTGAAAACGGGCTCCGCGCACCCATGTCGCGCTGACCCAATCTTTTCGAGCCAGCCCATGAGCACCGTCGCCAACGCCCCCGCTGAATCGTTCAAGTTCGAAGCCGAAGTGCAGCAAGTGCTGCATCTGGTCATCCATTCGCTGTATTCGAACCGCGACATCTTCTTGCGCGAGCTGATTTCCAACGCCTCCGATGCCTGCGACAAACTGCGCTTCGAAGCGCTTCAGAATGCCGACTTGTACGGCGAACAATCCGAGTTGGTGATTGATCTGGCCGTCGATGGCGAGGCCGGAACGCTGGTGGTGACTGACACCGGCATCGGCATGAACCGGCAGGAACTGATCGACAACCTTGGCACCATCGCCAGCTCCGGCACCAAGAAATTCCTCGCGCGATTGTCGGAAGGACAGAAGGCTGACGCCAATCTGATCGGCCAGTTCGGGGTCGGCTTCTATTCGGCTTTCATCGCCGCCGACAAGGTGACCGTGGAAACCCGCCGCGCGGGGGAAAGCGAAGGTTGGCGCTGGGCGTCCGACGGCAGCGGCGAATACACCCTGGAGCCGGTCAGTGACCTCGCCCGCGGCACCCGCATCACCCTGCATCTGAAGGACGACGCCAAGGACTATGCGCAAGCGTGGAAGCTGCGTTCGCTGGTGCAGCAGTGGTCTGATCACATCGCGTTTCCGATCCGCATGCCCAAGCTGGCCGAGGGCAAGCCGACGGCGGAGATGGAGAACGTCAATCAGGCATCCGCACTGTGGACTCGCCCCAAAGCCGAGATCGAAGATGCCGAATACCAGGCCTTTTACAAGCACGTCAGCCACGACTACGCGGATGCATTGAGCTGGACGCACAACCGCGT
This sequence comes from Pseudomarimonas sp., assembly GCA_052390415.1. Classification (GTDB taxonomy): domain Bacteria; phylum Pseudomonadota; class Gammaproteobacteria; order Xanthomonadales; family Xanthomonadaceae; genus JANNWF01. The sequence goes on from JBQTGY010000169.1 coordinate 33,264, forward strand.
CGAAGGCAATCAGAACTTCACTTCGTTGTTGTTCCTGCCATCGAAAGCGCCGTTCGATTTCCAGATGAATCGTGACGAGCGCAAAGGCCTGCGCCTGTACGTCAAGCGCGTTTTCATCATGGACGCCGCCGAGCAGATGTTGCCGAACTACCTGCGCTTCGTGCGGGGTGTGGTCGATTCCGACGACCTGCCGTTGAACGTCAGCCGCGAATTGCTGCAAGGCAATCGCCAACTCGACAAATTGAAGAGCGCGCTGACGCGCCGCGTGCTGGACCTGCTCGACAAGCTGGCTGGCGAAACCGAGGCCAACAAGTACGCTGAATTCTGGAAAGCCTTCGGCAGCGTCATCAAGGAAGGCATCGCCGAAGATCATGGCAATCGCGAGCGTCTGGCCAAGTTGCTGCGAGTCGCTTCCACGCGCAGTACGAACGCCGAGGAGCTGGTGTCGCTGGACGACTACATCGCGCGCATGAAGCCGGAGCAGGAGGCCATCTACTACATCACCGCCGACGGCTGGAACGCTGCCCGCAACAATCCGCAACTGGAGGGCTTGAAGGCTCGCGGCGTCGAAGTGTTGCTGATGCACGAGCGCATCGACGAATGGATGATGGGCTACCTGCACGAGTACGCCGGCAAGTCGCTGCGCAACGTGTCCAAGGGCGAGCTGGATCTCGACAAGCTCGGCGAGCCGGTCGACAAAGCGCAGCGCGAAGAGATCAAGAAGGCGGCAGCGGGCCTCATTGAGCGCTTGAAAACCCAGTTGGGTGACAAGGTGGAAGACGTGCGGGTATCCGAACGATTGACCACCTCGCCCTCCTGTCTGGTACTTGCCGAGCACGACATGGCCCTGCACATGCAGCGTCTGTTGAAGGCAGCGGGACATGACGCGCCGGGCGGAAAACCGGTGCTGGAAATCAATCCGAGCCACGCGCTGCTGAAGCGATACGAGGCCGAGCCGGAAGGTGAGCGCAGCGAAGCGTTGGCCTTGTTGCTGCTGGAGCAGGCGCAGCTGCTGGAAGGCGCTGCGTTAGACGATCCGGCGGGTTTCATTGCCCGTATGAACGGCTTGCTGACGGCGGGCTGAGACACCCGGCGCCTGCCAATAAACCAAGTTGAACAGCGAACAATGCCTGGACGCCCAAGACTCGACTTGAGCAACCTCGAGGCTTGGCACCTGTCGCGTGGTTTCTCCTTCTCCCCGCGCACGGGGAGAAGGGACAATCGCAGCGATGGTCCGCAAACCCACGTCCCATGGCGGCGGCCGCCGCTCCTGCAATAATCAAGAAAGGATCCAACCGCATGAACACCGTTTGCGATCTGCGCGGCGCCAGCCTCAGCACCGATGTCAGCGGCTTTCCCGATCCGCAAATTGATCTCGAGGTCGACCCGTCATTGCCAACAGCCCAACTGGTGCTCGCCGGTGGCTGCTTCTGGTGTACCGAGGCGGTGTATCGGCAGCTGGACGGCGTGCTCGATGTGGTTTCCGGCTACGCCGGTGGCAGCCCCGAGACCGCCAACTACAAGGACGTTTGCAGCGGCGCGACGGACCACGCCGAGGCGATCGCCATCGAGTATCAGCCGGCCAAGATCAGTTTCGGCCAATTGCTGAAAGTATTTCTGTCGGCAGCGCACGACCCGACCCAACTCAACCGCCAAGGCAACGATCAAGGTCGGCAATATCGCTCAGCGATTTTCTACGCGGACGACGACCAGCGCGACGTCGCCAGTGCCTATCTCGATCAGTTGGAAGACGAAGCCGCGTTCAGTTCGCCCATCGTGACCACGTTGGAACGGCTGACTGTGTTCTATCCGGCCGAGGCGTATCATCAGGACTATGCAGCGCGTAATCCGGCACAGTCTTATATCGCCGCCGTGTCGGCACCCAAGGTCGCGAAGATTCGCAAGCTGTATCCCGGCCGCCTGAAGCCGGCATCGAGCTGAACGACCACCGTTCGCATGAGCGACCTCGACCCGCATTCTGTCCGCGTCGATATCTGGCTGTGGGCAGCGCGCTTCTTCAAGACGCGCTCGCTGGCCAAGCAGGCAATCGAAGGCGGCCGTGTCGAGATCAACGGCCAACCCTGCAAGCCCTCACGCTTGTTGCGTGCGGGTGATTGCCTGCAACTGAAGCGTGCTGACGAGTTGTTTGAAATTGAAGTGATTGAACCCAGCGGTCGCCGCGGCCCCGCGACGCAGGCGCAAGCCCTGTACCGCGAAGATGAAGCATCAATCAGCCGACGATTGGCCGTTCGCGAACAACGCCGTTTGGCCAACGCCGGCTTTCAAGCCCCCGTTGGCAGGCCAGACAAGCGTGCCAGACGCTTGATCCAGGCCTTGGGCGATATCGACGCGATGTAAAGGCGGAGTGAGGTTGGCAAACCGGGATGCCCCTGAAAGCCCCACTTGACGGCATATGGTTTGCATTGCAAACTAGTTTGCACATAGTCGAGTATCAAAGCGAATGCCCGTCCCCAATCCACTGCCTGCCAGCCTTGAGCGACTCGAAGCGTTAACCCGCGATTACTCCCGCTATTCGCAAAGTGCTGGCGGTTTGGCGGCGATCCTGGGTGGATTGACGTGCCTCGCGTCTTATCTGGTGGGTGGTGTGTTGCCCGCATCGCCCGTCGTTCAATGCGCCTTGATCGGTATGCCGTTGTTGTGGTTGCTGGCCAAACACATGCTGGCGCGCCACTACTACCAGCGCTTTGGCCGCGTCACCGAACTCATCACGTCCGCCGATGTCCTCCGGCACCGGTTGTTTGTTGGATTCACGGGAGTGGTGTGCATGATCGTCGCCGCGTGTTTCATCGCTGAACGTCAGCCCATTGGCGAACGCGCATGGGAGTTGGCTTCGGTGGGGTACTTGGCGGTGGTCATGGTGTTGCCGCTGGCCACTTTTCACTCGTTGAGGACACCACTCGACTTCGTCATCGGCGTGTTCCTGTTGTGCCAGGCGGCAATGGCGATGATCGTTCAGAGTTATCCGCTGTTGAGTGTCGCCGCGCTGTTTCCGGTTGTAGCGCTGGTGCTGATCGCGGTCGGGATTCGTGACCATCAACGGTTCACGGCACTCGCCGCTGAGCTTCGACGTCTCATGCAAGCGGCGCAGGCCAGCGAATGAGTGCGGAGCAGCATGTCGCGTCGGTCCTGCAAATTGATCGATTGATTCATGAGCCAGCGAGGCTGCTGATCCTCTCCATATTGGCTGGGGCGGAGTCAGTCGAATTCGGCTTCGTCGAAGCGCTGAGCGGACTCAGCAAAGGCAACTTGTCGAGTCATCTTGGCAAGCTCGAAAGCGCTGGCTTGGTGGAGAGCGTCAAGTCGTTTCGCGGCAAGCGACCGCTGACCACCTTGTATCTGACTGCGAACGGCCGGATCGCATTGAGCAACTACCGGCAATCACTCACCACTGTCATCGCTGGAATTCCCGGCGCTTGACTCATCGACCCCACCCCCTCACCCCAAAGGAGTTCTACCCATGGAAACCGCAGCTGTCGTCGTCGTATTCATCGTGATCATTGCCGGCGTATTCTCGATGCGGAGCAAGAATAAGAGTTGAGAATCCGTCGCCCATGCCACCCACCGCCACCCTCATTGCATTTGCCCTGCTCGCGCTGGGCATGGTGCTGACGCCCGGTCCCAACATGCTGTATTTGCTGTCGCGTTCCGTCTGCCAGGGACCGCGCGCCGGGCTGATCTCGCTGGCGGGTGTGGGCATGGCGTTTTTGGTCTATCTGTTCGCAGCGGCATTGGGCGTGACCGCGCTGCTGATGACCTTGCCTTATACCTATGATGGATTGCGCCTGCTTGGTGCGGCCTATCTGGCTTACCTGGCGTGGCAGGTGCTACGACCCAGCGGACGGTCGGCACTGCACCTTCGTCAGTTGCCAACGGACAGCCACCGACGCTAGTTGGCCATGGGCTTCACCACCAATCTTCTGAATCCCAAGGCCGCGTTGCTCTACATCTCGCTGCTGCCGCAGTTCATCGACCCGGCGGGCAGCGTGTTGACGCAGTTGCTGGTGCTGGGCGCAGTGCAGATCACCATCAGCATGAGCGTCAATGCCTGCATTGTATTGCTGGCTGGTGGCATCGCCAGCCGCTTGAATGCGCGCCCTGGATGGTTGGTGACCCAGCGCCTGTTGATGGGATCTGTCCTCGGCGGGTTGGCCCTGGCGATGGCGCTGGATACCCGCCACTGAGCCATCGGCGCTCAGTCTGGCCGTTGCCAAGTTTGACGCCGCGGCAGGCGCGCTGCTCGGGTGCTTTGATTCACCGCGAGGGCCGGGTGATCCATGTGTTATCGCTGGGCGCCGGCGATGGCGTTTGGGCGTGGCAACGTGGCCTGACCGGCGGCAACAGGATTCCGGCTCACGCCGGAATGACGACTTCGCAAGCGGGCGCGCCGCGCCCTCTCAATGCCCATGCCCCGACTTAGGACAATGACAAACCGCCGTAGGCCCGTACTCGATGCCAAACGCGTGCCCAGCCGGCTGCCGCTGCCAATGGAACACGGGTGCGGGTGCGGATAGGCCGCCCACTTCGGCCATCGTCGCGGTGTCGAACAAGCGGCCGTTGACCATCACCATGTGGGTGTCGGCGGTGGCGCGGATGTCTTCCAATGGGTTGTTGTTGAGCACCACCAGATCGGCCCGTTTGCCGGCTTCCAGTGATCCCAGTTGTTTGCCCAGACCCAGATAGTCCGCGCCATCGAAAGTGGCTGCGCGCAGGGCTTCAAACGGGCTGAAGCCACCTTGATGCAACATCCAGGTTTCCCAATGTGGCGCCAGGCCCTGCATTTGTCCGTGCCCACCTACCTGGATGCGCACGCCTGCATCACGCAGTTGTTTGACCGCCTTGGCGACTTCGATGTGGTAGTAATCCCAGTCGGGTGCGGTCTCGCGGCGGATGGCGATGCCTTCCAGCGTTTCACGCGGGAAGAAGCGATTGAGTTTGGCGTCTTCCCAGACGCGGTCGCGGGCATAGAACCAGCGTTCGCCCGAGAGGCCGCCATAGCTCACCACCAGGGTTGGCGTGTTGCGCACGTCGGTGCCTGCCATCAGCTGGATCACGTCTTTGTAGAGCGGGGCAATCGGCAGGTTGTGCTCAACGCCGGTCACACCATCGATGACCATGCTCATGTTGTGGAAGAAGGTGGAGCCGCCTTCCTCGACGACCAGCATTTCCAGCTCGCGCGCGGCTTGGTTGATTTGCTGGCGTTGGTCGCGACGCGGCTGGTTGTAGCTCTTGACCGAGAACGCGCCCAGCGCCTTCATCCGGCGCAGGTGCGAGCGCGCGTCCTCCAACGAATTGACCACCGCTTTGAAGTCACCATCAGCGCCGTAGAGGATGGTGCCGGTGGAAAACACCCGCGGTCCGACCATGCGGCCGGCGCGCACCAGTTCCGCCTGCGAGAACACGAATTCGTTGGTCGCCGACGGATCGTGCGCCGTGGTGATGCCAAAGGCGAGATTGGCGTAGTAGGCCCAGTTGGCCTGCGGAATGACGCCGCCGCCGAAGTGGGCGACGTGCGCGTGTGCATCGACGATGCCGGGCATGATGGTCTTGCCGCGGGCGTCGATGACGGTGCTGCCATCGGGCACACGCACGTCGCCGCTGGCACCCACCGCGACGATGCTGTCGCCCTTGATCAAGACCACACCGTCTTCGATCACCTCTTGTGTGTTCTCGCTGTCACGCATGGTGATGATGCGGGCACCCGTGAAAGCCACCGTGGCGTCTGGTGCGTACACCGGCTGACTCAGGCCAAGCGGGATGCCCTTGGCGTCTTCAAGCCTGGGCAAGGTTTTTGGCGCACCGGCGACGAAGGCAAAGGTGTCCTGCAGGTCGCGGGTGAAATAACGATCACCCACCGCCCAATGCAGGCTTTGCGAGTCCGCCGACCAATGCAGGTAGGAGCCCGCATCCCGACTTACCTGGGCGACCGGGATTGCCTTGGTGTCCTTGCTCAATTCAATGCTGGCACCGGTCTGCGGCAGCGGTGCGACATAGGCATTGAACAGTTCGGTGAAGGCCACCCAGCGCCCGTCCGGGCTGATGCTGACCAGGTTGGGATATTTCAGGTTGAAGACTTCGCGCGGCTCTTCGCCGGCCAAGCCGATGCTCATCAGCTTCTTCGCCAAACCATCGCCGGTGAAATAGAAGATGCGCGTGCCTTCCGCATTGAATTGCGGCGCACCGCCACCGGTGGCGATTCGCCTTGGCTTGCCGCCTGCTGTGGGCAGCACATAGACACCCGCATCCGCTGACCATGCGCCGCCCGTCAAGCCGCTGCCACCGCCACGGGTCAATACGATCTGGCTGCCATCCGGCGAGTACGTCGGGCCGTAGTAGTAGCCCTTGGGCAAATCAATCACACGCTCGCTGCCGCTGGCCAGATCGCGCTCGATCACGCGCACCAGGTCCTGATCATTCCAACGCGTGTACAGCAGCTTGAGCCCGTCGCGACGGAAGCTGGGTTGATACTCGAAATTGGCGGCGTCGGTGGTCAGGCGTTGCGGTTTGCCGTTGGGCAGGGCACGTGTCCACAACTGGCCCACGGCATGGAACACCACCAGTTTGCCGTCTGGCGACGTGGCGAAATCGCGCACCATTTGCGCGGTGAATTGAACGCTGGGCAAGGTCTGCTCGAAGCGCAGTGGTTTGGCTACCGCACGATCCACATCGACCTCGAATGGAATCGGTTTGGCTTCACCGGAGCCAGCCTCGATCCGCCACAGTCCACCTTGCGCCCAGATCACCAGCGCAGACGCGTCGGGCAGCCATTGGAAATTGGGATAGGAACCGAAGATCGCCCATGCTTCTTGCTGGTCGTGGTTGAGCCCGTCCCACAACGGCCGTGCAACGCCGGATTCGAGATCCAGCACATGCAGCACGGTCTTCTCGCGAACCCGTTTGACGAAGGCCAGGGACTTGCCGTCGGGTGAGGGCTGCGGCCGCACCGCGCCGCCATTGCTGCTGACCAGATCGATGACCTCACCGGTTTCGCGGTCGAGGCGGCGAATGGCGTAGATCAGCGCATGCGGGTTCTTGTTGTATTGGAACGTGGACCCGCCACTCATGTCTTCGGAGAAGTACAGGTAGCGGCCATCCGGAGAAACGGCCGGTTCGCCTTGATCCTGCTGGTCGTTCTTCTTCTTGGTCAGTTGCAGGCCGTCGCCGCCACTGACGTGGTACAGCCATTGCTCGCCGGCGCCCAGCGAACGTTCGCTGCTGAAATGTTTGCGCGCGATCAGATATTGACCATCCGGCGTCCACGCCGGATTGTTGAGCAAGCGGAAATCTTCCTTGCTCACTTGCGTGGCATCGCTGCCATCGACGCCGATCCGCCAGATGTTGTTGCCACCACCGCGATCCGAAGTGAACGCCACGTGTTTGCCGTCCGGCGAGAAGCGCGGCTGCACGTCAAAGGCGCGGCCGCTGGTCAGGTTGCGCGCTTTGCCACCTTCGATCGGCAGCAAGTACAAATCGCCGAGCATGTCGAAGACCACGGTCTTGCCGTCTGGCGAAACATCCAGATTCATCCAGGTGCCTTCGGTCGTCGAAAAGCGCACCGATTTCTCCGCGGGCAGGCTGGATTCGACCTTCCACTCCGGTGGTTTGTCCGCTTCGGCTTTGGCCGCCCACGCCTGCGGCGTCAGCAATGACAGGGATAGGGCAAGGGTCAGAGGGCGCTTCAGCATGACGTGGCTCGCGATAACGGGGGTCAAAGACTAGGCGATTTATCGGCGGCAGGGAAAAGGCCGTTCGGCATGGCGAACGAATTCAGCGCCAATGCGTTGCGAGCCTTGCCAACGGCGGCGGACAATCGGGTCGGCTTGAGTGAGTGCCAGTCGACGCTTCAGGCAAAACGCGCAGCAGGCAATGCGTGAAGCAGGCGTATCGGTGAATCTTGATGGAGGCTTGCGATGCAATCTGACGCCCACGAAGTATTTCAGGGCCTGCTGCTCAGGTACTCGCAGGAGCCTGAGGCAACACGACGACAGACTATCGAGGCAGAACTCTGGTCGGCCTACGGCAGCGAACAAGCGGTGCTGGTGTTTGACATGTCCGGCTTCTCGTCCCTGAGCAGCCGCTACGGCATCGTCCATTACCTGTCGATGGTGCGACGCATGCAACTGACCGCCGCGCCCATCGTGCAGGCGCACAGTGGGGCGATCATCAAATTCGAAGCGGACAACGGCTTTGCAGTATTTGCCGATGTGCAAGCGGCCCTGCATGCCGCGCAGGCGCTGAACACGGAATTGGCCGCAGCCAATGTGCACACACCCGATGAGTTGGATATTCGCATTGGCTGCGGAATTGACTACGGTCCCATCCTGCTGGTCAACGGTGAGGACTTTTTTGGTGACGCGGTGATTCGCGCCTGCAAGTTGGGCGAAGACATTGCCAAGCCCGGAGAAGTGTTGCTCACGCGCAGCGCCGCCGAGCACCTGCCGGAAGATTTTGCGTTTGCGCTGGAGCCGCTGGATCTTGCCATTTCGGGAATTCGTATCGAAGCATTCCAGTTGCGCGGCCCAAGGGCCTGAGCACATACACTTAGCCCATTCACGAGGAGCGAGCGCGGAGCAATGAAGAGCAAACAGGAAATCGTCAGCAACTGGCTGCCGCGCTACACCGGAGTGGCCTTGGAAGACTTCGGAAAACACATCCTGCTGACCAATTTCGGCGGCTATCTGGATACCTTCGCCCGCCTGACGGGTGCGCCGATCGTGGGTCGCGACCGGCCGATGCCGAGCGCCACGATCGACGGCATCAGCATGATCAACTTCGGCATGGGCAGCGCCAATGCCGCCACCATGATGGATCTGCTTTCCGCACTGCCACCGGAGGCCGTGCTGTTTCTCGGCAAGTGCGGCGGCTTGAAGCGCAAGAATCAGCTGGGTGATCTGGTGTTGCCGATTGCCGCCGTGCGCGGCGAAGGCACATCCAATGACTACTTGATGCCGGAGGTGCCGGCGCTACCGGCGTTCTCGCTGCAACGCGCGGTGTCGACGATGATTCGCGATCTTGAACACGACTATTGGACCGGGACGGTTTACACCACCAACCGCCGCGTCTGGGAGCATGACGAAGACTTCAAGGACTATCTGCGGCGCACGCGTTGCATGGCCATCGACATGGAAACCGCCACCATCTTCTCGGCCGGTTTCGCCAACAGCATTCCGTCCGGCGCACTGCTGCTGGTGTCCGATCAACCGATGGTGCCGGAAGGGATCAAGACCGAGGCCAGTGATCGCAAGGTCACCGACAACTTCGTCGAATCGCACATCACCATCGGCATCGAAGCCCTGAAGCTGATTCGCCGCAACGGCAAGTCGGTGAAACATCTGCGGTTTGATGATTGAGTGACAAGGCAGCGGAGCAAGCTCCGCTCTACCACAGCAAGACTGGCAGATGACATGACCGTGCTTTGGTAGAGCGGAGCTTGCTCCGCTGCGCTTGATCTAATCCAGGTTTTGCAAAACCCAGCCCCGCTGCTACTGCCAAACCAACGAAAAACTGATCACATCGGGTTCGGACTTGCCTTCAACCACCCGCGTCGTGCATTCCAGCCCTTGTTTGGATTCACGCGGTAGGCCGACGTCAAACACCACTTCGCCGGAGATGCTGACTTCCCCTGCGGTGGTGCTTTTGGCGCTGGCTTTCAGTTTTGCCAAGTCGACCGAGTAGGTCTTGCCTTGCGCCTTTTCCTTGAGAGCTTGTTCGCAGGCAGCGACAGACTTGTCTTCTGCGCTGCCACCACACGCCGTTAGCGTCGCCAGCATGGCAACGACAATCAGGTATCGCATTGGTCGGACCTCCCAGTCGTCGAACAGGGCGCCGGTTTCGCGGTCAGGCGTAATCGAAATCCATGACCGAATCAACACCCTACACGAGCAAACTAATCCAAAACCTTGCGGAAGTCATCCGCCATTCGCCGGTCGCGCGGTCAACGATTGTGGGGACGCGTCAGGCCGAACGGTTCAACCACGCCTCCATGCCGCCCTCGACGTTGTAGACGTCGCGAAAACCATGTCCGCGAAAGTGCTCGGCGGCTTGGCGGCTGGAGTTGCCACGGGCGCAAATGAAGGCCAAGGGCGTGGTGGCGGGCAACTTGGCCAGGCGGTCGTGGCTGTCTTCATCCAGCACTTCGTGCGGCAGTGGAAACGGCAGTGCCAAACGCGCTGACTCCGCACGCACGTCGATCACGGTGATGCTGCGTGCGGCCACTCGCTCGCTCAAGCTGCCGACATCCAGATCCTGCACGGCGGGCGGTGCATTCGGATTGCGAATCGCCAAACCGCTGCCGCGCACACCATCCACCCAATCGATCTCGATGCCTTGCGCCCGCGGCGCACTGGCGAGGTCAAGGTGGAGGCGGATGCCCGCTGCCTCGGCGACCACTTCGCCGCCTTCAATCGGCTTCAGCTGGAACTGCGCGTTGAAGCGCGCATCGACGCTCATGTGCAGGCCGATGCCGTCCTCCACATCGCTCATCGCGCGTTGAATGGCCTCGGCCGCGGCGGGTGTGATGGTGATGGTCGGCGGGGTGCGATCCGGTGCGGGCAATCCGAACAAGCCGTGCAAATCGCCGGAATTCAGCATCGACTCGATGATGTCGCTGCCACCGACCAGTTCGCCATCCACATACAACTGCGGAATGGTCGGCCAGCTGCCATACACCTTGATGCCTTCGCGAATCTCCGCATCTTCCAACACGTCCACGGTGTGATAACGATCCAGCATGCCACCCAGAATGCCGACGGCCTTGGCCGAAAAGCCGCAACGCGGCGCATCCGGCGATCCCTTCATGAACAACACGACGCGGTGTTCGGCGAGCAAGGTTTCGATGCGTTGATGCAGGGCAGGGGAAATCGACATGGGCATTCCACAGAATTCAGAGACGAGCTGCGTAGTGTAGTTCGCGAGCGCGGTGGATGCGTTCGAGCCAGGCAGCCGCCTGTGCCAGGCAAGCGCTGCCGTTGGCTGAATTGCCCGACGCAATCTCCAGCAACGGAGGCGCATGCTCAGGTTGGCTCTGGCAAGGTCGCGCGATGGCTCAGGCCGCCAATTCAACCTCGCGGATGTTTGCTGCGCCCGCTGTGAGCGCAGCGTGTGCGCCGTTTCCTGGCTTCACCAGCAAGCGCTGTTTGGCTTGTCGAATCACTGCATAACTCTCGCAACTGCGTTGTTCCAGGCCCTTGCGGTCAAGTACCGAGATGCGGCCGCGACCATAACGAATCAGCCCTGCGCGTTGCAGTCGGCCCGCGCCGGTGGTGACACCTTCGCGCCGCACGCCCAGCAACAGCGCGATTCGTTCCTGTGTCGCTCGAACCTCGCTGCCGCCCAGACCGTCGAGGTTGAGCAGCAGCCAGCGGCACAATTGCTGCTCGATGGCGTGGTGACGATTGCACGCCGATGTCTGTGCGATCTGGGTGAACAGTGCCTGCACATAGCCCATGACGGCATGCATCAGTTTTTCGCAGCTGCGGGCATGCTCGACCACCGCCGAAATGCTGATGCGCCATGCGCTGCCCGCGCCAAGCACGACGCTACTGCACAACGCGTCGCGTCCACCCATGAAGGCGCACACCCCGGCCACGCCTTCATTGCCTACCACGGCGACCTGGGTGGCGGCACCATTGCGCATCGTTGAAACCAGCGCGATCACGGCGGTTGCCGGAAAATAGACGTGACGCAGCGTCTCACCGGCCTGGTACAACGTGGTGCCGGCTCGCAGCGGCACCCATTCCATGTGTGGCAGCAGTTGCTCGAAGTCGAGCGGAGAAAGCGCAGCCAGCAGATGATTGACACTGAGCGGACGGCAGGCACTGGTCACTCTGGGCACCTCGAAGAGCACTGCACCCCGCCTGCGCCGCCGCAATTGAGCGACGACTGCAGGGTCGTGTCCGGTGCGCCCCACGACGGGTCCCAAATTAAGCGGCCGTCGATTCGCCAGCTGTGTACAAAGACATAAGCGCACGTGGCGCGCGAGTCAGCCGTTCAGATTAGCGGGCGATTGGGTGGACGGCCATCGCCGTACAGGTCGGCAAGCCGCACCAAGGCGCGCACATCGCGCAAGTACAGACGACCATTTGTGATCGAATGCAGGCCGCGTTTTTCCAGCTTGCGCAGGGTCTTGTTGGTGTGCACCAACGACAGCCCAAGGCCATCGGCGATGTGCTGTTGGGTCAGCGGAAACGCCACGCCGTCGGCACCGCGATCTGCCTGCAAGGCTGCTGCACGCTTGAACAACAGAATCAGCAAGGTGGCGATGCGCTCCTCGGCGCTGCGTCGGCCCACCGAAAGCAAGGTGTCATCGACCAATGATTCTTCGTGTGCGGTCAGCCAGGTGATGTTGAAACCCATGCTCGGCGAGCGCCGATGCAGCTCCCACAGGGCGTCGCGCTGGAACACGCAAAATACTGCTTCGGTCAGCGTTTCGATGCCGTGCGCCGCGGCGTCTGCCATTTTCTGCTGCACGCCGATGAAATCGCCTGCGAGCAGAAAGCTCAGGATCTGGCGGCGGCCATCGCGCAGGGTTTTGTAACGAAATGCCCAGCCGCGCATCAGCGTGTAGAGCGGCGTGTCGTTTTGCCCTTCGTGGATCAACGTCTGATCCGGACCGAGCCGCACGTTGCCACGTTTTATTGATTGCACCAACTGCAACTCATCAGCGGTGTGATCCAGAAACAACGGCAAAGCCCTCAGCGGACAATCCGCGCACGAATGCATGCTGACCGAGATGGGTCGCGAAGAAGGTTCTGCGCCTGCGGGGCTGCTCATCGTCCCCTGCCGAGGGAAGTTGTTGCCAGCCACGAGTCTAGCGCTTCATCGCCAAGCCCCGAGAATAGCTGCGACGGGTCCAAGCGAGCCTGCGCGTGTTCGAGCCCGGCCGGTTAGCTGCCTGGGTCACGCAGAATCAGCAGCAATCACGCGGCAGCGGTTGATCGGCTAACCAAGCACCTTCGTCCTGCGTCCAACCGCCCATGCTCGAATATGAAAGCCAATCGATCCAAGCTGCCCGGGCTGGCGATCAACAGGCGTTTCGGCGGCTGGTGCAGGCGCATACACGACCCTTGTTCTGCGTGTGCGTGCGCATTCTCGGCGACGCGGCCAGCGCCGAGGATGCGCTGCAAGATGCTTTTCTCAGCGCGTGGCGTGGGCTGGATCGTTTCGACCAACGCAGTGCGTTCGGGTCCTGGCTGCATCGCATCGCGGTCAATGCGGCGCTGACGCACCTGCGCAAACGCCGACCGGAATTGCCGTTGGATGATTTTGACGACGACATGCCGAGCGAGACGCCGCCCATGCTCGACGGCGATCCGTTTGAACACGCGGCCGGCATGCAGTTTGGCCAGCAACTGACCACGCAACTGGAGTCGCTTTCAGTCGCCGAACGCAGCGCCTTTGTGTTGCGCCACTTCGAACACTACCCGCTGGATGAAATCGCCAGCGTGCTGGGCAGCAACGTCAACGCCTGCAAACAGGCCATCTTTCGCGCGGTGCGCAAGCTGCGTCTGGCGCTGGCACCGATCAGGAGCGACTCATGAACATCATCAGCGACGCCGATCTGTTGCTGTTCCATTACCGCGATGGTCTCGAACCCGCGCGTCTCGCGCAGATCGAAGACGAATTGTTGTTCGACGCCGCACTGCGCGGTCGGCTGGCGGCACTGCGCGAGACGCTCACCCACGTTGCAGCCGACTGGCCGAGCATCGACCCCGCGGCTGACCTTGAGGCGCGCGTCTGGGCGCGTCTGCAACCGACGCTGCCGCCACGCAAGGTGAAACTCTCACGGTGGCGACGCCTGACGAGTTGGATGGATGTGCCCCCTGCGCCGCGGCTGGTCTTTGCCTCGTTGATGGCTGCAGCGCTGGCACTGGGATATCTGCTCGGCCGTCAGACTGAGCCAACTGTCGCGGCCCCCGCCATGGTTGGCGCAAATCTGCTGGCCGACGATGCCTCCTCGCGGGTGCTGGCGGCCTATCTTTCGAACCACTTGCAACGTGCCGAGCGGGCGATGTTGGTCGCCAGCAACAGCCCGCAGGACGGCGCCGCTGCAACCAATCTTGCCAAGAACCTGCTCGACAGCAATCGCCTGTATGCCCTCGCCGCCGAGCGCGCCGGCAAGCCGGCACTGGGCCAGTTTCTGCGCGAGCTGGAGCCGGTGCTGATTGAGCTGGCCAGCGAAGGCGATGTGATCAGCCCGGCCTTGGGCAAAGAGATCCGTCGCCGCGACCTGGCATTTCGAACCCGCGCCGCCGCAGCGCTTGCACGCCAAAACGTTGCGCAACCCGACCTCGGCGACGGCACGCAGTCGCTATGACCGTTCAGCCCACCTCAGGATCGCGCCGCCCATTGGCCTCGCGCGTCCACCCACCCAGGAGCACTCGCATGCACATCTCTCGACTCACCTTGGCCGCGTCACTGTGCGGCCTGCTGCTCGGCTTCGCCTCGCCCAATCTGCAAGCAGCGCCATCGGCACAGTCTGGCTCACCTGCTGCCGAGGCCTCGCAAGCCGTGTACTGGAAGGGCCACGAGGCGCTGGAAAAGGGTGACTGGAACGCCGCGATCCGTCACTTCAAAGCGCTGGAGAAACAATTGGCGGCAAGCACCACCGAACCTGCTGATGCCGCCATGTATTGGCAGGCCTACGCGCTGAGCCAGGCGGGCCGCAACAAAGAGGCCGCGAGCGAAGTCGCGCGTTTGCGGCAGGCCTATCCCAACAGTGCTTGGTTGGATGACGCCGCTGCGCTTGCACAAACCAAGTCGGATGAGGCGGGCTCAAAGAAGGCGCGCAAAGACGCAGTGGACGGACGCGATGCTGACGCCTTGATGGCGCTGGATGCGTTGCTGGTAGGCGGCAGCGAGCGCGGTGTGCCGCTGCTGCTGCGAGTGCTGTCCGGCAACCACAGTGATCACGTCAAGAGTCGGGCGATGTTCGTGCTCAGTCAGTTGGATGCCAGTGCCGCCGACGCGGCGCTGGACGGCATTCTGGCCGGCGATGCATCACCACAACTCAAGCAGGAAGCGGTGCGCATGATCGCGGTTGGCGGCCGCAAGGAATCGTTGGATCGTTTGTTGCCGCTGTATCGGAGCAGCAACGACGCGGCGATCAAAACGGCAGTGATGGAGGCGTTCCTGATCGGCGGACGTGGCGACCTGGTGCAGGCCTTGTTCGAATCCGAAACCAACCCCGAATTGCGCCTCAACGCGCTCAACAGTCTGGGCGCGATGGGCGAGGGTGATCGCCTGAAAGCCCTTTACGGCCCGCAGCTTCCACGCGAAGAACGCCGCCAGCTTTTGCACGCCTACGGCGTCGCCGGCGAGCTGCAAGCGCTGATCGACGTGGCGCGCAGCGAAACCGACCCCGAACTGCAAGTCGAAGCCATTCGCAGCATCGGCATCGGCGGCGACAGGCAAGCGGGGGCAACGCTGGTCGAACTGTATCGGCCGGATGCCAGTGAGCAGGTGCGTCGCGCGGTGATCGAGGGGTTGATGATCGCCAACGACAGCGAGGCGATGTTGCAACTGTATCGCAAGGAGACCGACCCCGAGCTGCGTCGACAGCTGCTGCACAGCATCACCGCAGCCGACCCGGATGCCGCGATCGAATTGATCGATGCCGCGCTGAAGCCCTGAGTATCCCGGGCTCGTATCCCACACACACCGCATCCTCAAGGAGCAATCCCATGCCTCGTCTGTTCGCCCGACTCAGTCTTTCGATGAGTCTATTGTTGTCCCTCTCGCACGCCGTTGCCGCGCCTTTGCTGCAAGCACAGCTGGATGCGCTCCCGCAGGGAGATTGGTTGGAATATCGCGTCGCCCTGCAACCCGGCCAGCGCGCGCCCTGCTGTTTTGAATGGCAGAACGAGCAGATCGGCAAGCGCGGCTGCCGCCTGCAAGACAAACCCGGCAGCTATGGCACGTCGGACGACCAACCGATGGCGGCCGCTGGCGCATCGCTGCGGGTATTGCTGCAACGTGGCGAGCACGGGTTGAGTCGAGTGCTGGCAGTGGGCGAACAATGCCCCGTCGACGCCGGCTCCGCGAAGGTGCGCGACATCGGCGAGGTCGATACCAAAGCGAGCGTGGAATGGCTGGCTCAGCGCGTTGAAGGCGATGGCCGCCGTCAGCGTAGCGAAGCCCTGCACGCGTTGGCATTACACGCCGGCACCGCAGCCGACGTCGCGCTGGAGCGGATGGCGGCCACTGGGCGTAAACAAGTGCGTGATGACGCCGTGTTCTGGCTGGCCCAGGCACGCGGCGAGCGCGGCTTCCGCGAGGTGCGCCGCCTGCTCGAAGACGCCACCGGTAGTTCGGCTGGGCGATTGGTATTCGCCTTGAGCATCAGTCCCGTCGCCGAAGCGCCCGCGGCGCTGCGCACCCTCGCGACCGATCATTCACACGCCAGTACACGCAGCGAGGCGCTGTTCTGGCTGGCGCAAAAACCCGATCCGCAAGCCGAAGCGATTCTGCGCCAAGCCATGCGCAACGATCCGGATGAGGACGTACGCCGCAAGGCGGTGTTTGCGACTTCACAGTTGCCTGCTGAGCGGGCGATACCCATTCTGCGAGCCTTGGTCGAGGAGAAAAGCGAGTCGCGCGAACTTCGCAAGGAAGCGCTGTTCTGGTTGGCACAGATCGACGATGCCGACGTAGTCTCGGTATTTGACGATCTGCTTGGTCTTGGTGCTCGCTGACGCGGGTTGCCGAATTGACCGAATCCGGTTGGGTCTGCGATCGCTGGCTGCGGACAGGCAGCAAGTCGACAGTGAACAGTCTTGCCCGGTCACTCTCCGGTTGGCCTGGTCATCCCGCCGGTCTCAGCCTGCTCAGGTCCAGAGGCAGCACGATGCGAAGGCGAGTGCTGCGGCTGATGAGGGCAACAGCAGCTCGCTGGAGGCGCGTCCAAGACGGGTGGCGTGTTCGCACCAGTGCAGCAACTCCATCGCGCCCGAGGCGTCTTCGGTCAGTGCGGTGCAATGTTCAACCCAATCGCCGTCATTGAGATACAGGACGTTGCCGATCTGGCGCACTCCACCAAAGTGGATGTGCCCGCAGATGTGGCCTTCGTAGCCGCCTGCACTGGCCGCTGCGGCCACCGCTGATTCGAAGCTGCGGATGTAGTGAAGGGCTCCGCTGAGGCGCGACTTGGTGATGATGGATAGGGGCAAGTAGGGCATTTGCAGGCGGCGGCGCAGGCCGTTGAGACTGCGGTTGGCCAGCAACAGCAGCCGGTGGCCGCGCTCACCGACCCACATCAACCAGCGCTTGCCAAGCTGGGCGACGTCAAATTCGTCGCCATGGCTGACACGGTAGCGCCGGCCGTCAGCACCGATGTGATCGGCGTGCAAGCGAACTTCAATGCCGGCCAACGTCTGGCCGACCAAGCCGCGCATGGCCGAATCGTGATTGCCGGGAATGTAGATGACGCGGGTGCCTCGCTCGGCGATGGCGATCAGCTCGGCGAGCACGGCCGTATGACTTGCCGGCCAATAGCTGCGCCTGGCCAAGGCTTCCAGATCGATGATGTCGCCGACCAGATACAAGGTCTCGCAGCGCGTGCGCTGGAGAAAATCGAGCAGGTAGTCAGCTCGGCAATCGGTTGTGCCCAGATGCACGTCCGAGACAAATACCGTGCGAAACCCGAGTGTGTTGCGGGTGCTGCCCATGCGCGTTGCTCCCGGGTGGATACCCGGGAACGCAGGTTGCTCGCCGCAGATCGCGGTGGCGTGTCAGTGGCATGAAGGTTTGTTGACGGTGAGTGCGAGGGTGTGGTCGTCCCTCGAATGCAGAAGCAGGCGCGGCTGTGAAGCGGTCAAGGGTGGAAGCCACCCAGATTCCGCTTCGCAACACGGCAGTGCCTTCGCGGCTTCCGCCGCTCCCACAGTGGCTTCCACAGGCTTGGAGTGCTTATTGCGTGGAAGGCAAGTCCCACTGCGCCCGCAGCGCTTCGTACTGGGCGGTCGGCAGCAACACGAAGCGCGGTTGCCGCTTGGAATCCAGCCATTGGAGCGCGGCCTGCAGGGCGGCCGCATCCATGGCCGTACATCCTGCCGTTGGCACGCCTTGGCCGCGCCACACGTGGGCGAAGATGCAGCTGCCGGCAGTAGGGACTGCCTGCGAGTTGTGCTCGATGACGAAACCCAGTCGATACAGGTCATCGCCCGGTTGCTGCAGATCGCGGCGCATCGGTTCGGTGTTGCCTGCGACCGCGGCTTCGCCCACCTCGCGGGTGTCGACAATCTGGTTGTACAAGGGCGATGCCGGCACGTCGACGCAGACGTGACTGGCTTGCATCGGCAGATAATCCAATGCGGTGGTCGCGCTGTCGGCGTAGCCGAATGCGGAGCCAATCGCGAATACGCCGGCCGGCGCGCGGCCGTCGCCTTCGCGCTTTTGAAGGCCGACCTGAGGTGGATGCAGGCCGAGTCCCCACGCGCTGCCGTTGCGACCCAAGTTGACTGCCACGGCGTCGCCAATCGCCAGCCACTTGCCCTCGTGCCGCTCAAAACGCTGCAGGCTGGCGGTGCTCGCATCCCAGCTGGCGCTGACCACGGTCACCAATTGTTGGCGCTCTTGCCACTGAAATCCCGGCCAGACCATGACCGAGGTAGCGCCGACAGGGAAACAATTTGCCAAGCTCAGCAGGGCAGCAGCCAGGCACATGCGCATGCGTGAACTCAGCCTCCATGGACCTGTGCCGCGAAGCGGGCGGGCAAAGTCGTGGTGAATTTTGATCGTCATCGTCCCAAGCTCAATCCGGTAACAGTTCCAGCCCATCGATCGCGGTAACACCCAAGCCAGGCGCGTCGCCAATCGCGATCTGCGCATCGTTGAAATCGACCCCGCTGCGCACCGGATCGAGCAAACACAGCGAGGGTCCATCCAGATCAATCAGGGTAATCACCTGGGCTTTGGCCACTGCAAGGTGCGCGGCGGCAGCCACGCCGATGCTGCCTTCCAGCATGCAGCCCATCATGCATTCGATGCCATGCAGTTGGGCGATATCGGCTATCCGGATGGCGTTCGAAAGGCCGCCACATTTCATCAGCTTGATGTTGATGATGTCGGCGGCGCGGCGCTGGATGATCTCGATGACTTGCAGGGCATCAAACGCACTTTCGTCGGCCATGACGGGTGTGTTGACGCGCTCGGTCACGTATTGCAAACCGGCCAGATCGCTGGCAGGTACCGGTTGCTCGACCAGTTCCAGTTCCACCCCTGAGCTTTCCAGACGATTCAATATCCAGACGGCCTGTTTGGGCGTCCAGCCCTGATTGGCATCCAGACGCAGTCGCGCGCGTCCTGCCACCGCCGCGTGGATCGCGGTGATCCGCTGCAGATCGAGGGCGATGTCCTTGCCCACCTTGATCTTCAACG
The DNA here is from genome assembly GCA_052390415.1 of Pseudomarimonas sp. Taxonomy (GTDB): domain Bacteria; phylum Pseudomonadota; class Gammaproteobacteria; order Xanthomonadales; family Xanthomonadaceae; genus JANNWF01. The sequence goes on from JBQTGY010000169.1 coordinate 52,656, forward strand.
CGTCGAAGCCACGCGCCAGCGCGGACTCGCAGTCGGCGAGCATCCTTTCCACGCTGTCGACGCTGATGGTGATGTCGGTGCAGAGCGTCGGCTTGCCGCCGCCCAACATTCGATAAAGCGGCGCGCCATGCCGTTGCGCCCACAGGTCATACAAGGCGATCTCCACGGCGGCCTTGGCGCTGCTGTTCCTGGTCAGCGCGGTCTGCACGACGTGAGTCAGGTGATTGAGATCGGCAATGTCCTCGCCCAGCACACGCGGCGCGATGTGAGCGCGGATCGCGGCGATGATGGAGCCATGCGTGTCGCCGGTGATGATCGCCGTCGCCGCGGCTGCACCGTAACCGACACGCCCATCGTCGGTGTGAATCATCACCACGATGTCTTCCACCGCGTGCACGCTGCGCAGCGCGGTGATGAAGGGTGTCTTCAGTGGCACGCGCAACACGCCCAGGCGGACCTTGGTGATCTTCATGAACGCGGCTCGCGTTGACTGTTGGCAGCAGCTGCGGGTACAGGCCGAATGCGCTGAATCCGGGTGATGTGATCCGCAAGCGGCGTGCCGTCGCTTGCCAGCAAGGCATGCAGTGGAGTGACGACCACTCCGTTTGCCAACACCACGGCGACTTCACCTCGCGCGTCACGCACGCTGAGGCTGTGCGCATCGTGGATCAGCCAGATCTGATCATCGATCAAGCCAATGAACATCATCACGTGACCGGGGATGTGGATGAGATCGCCGACTTCAAGACTCGCCAACGCCAACTCGCGATCTGACTTGCCCGCGTCGCGCAGATCAACCCCATCGAACACCGGGCTGGCCGCCTGATCGCCGGTGTTGCGCGGCAGCAGTATTCCCATGCTGCGATACACCTCGGACACAAAACCGCTGCAATCACGGGCGTTGAAGTCGTGACCCCAGCCGTACCGTTCACCGAGAAATCGAAACGCTTGGCGAACGACATTGGCGGACGTGTAAGCAAGTGGTGCCTCAGCCAAGGGTTCGCTGCGCGCAATCAAGGCGTTCGCCAGTCGCAGCGAACCATCCGGTTGTCGTTGCGGCAGCTCGACCACCCAATGCGCCAGCGGCAGTTGGCCGTTGACCGCTTGATCGAGCGGCCACTGCGGCAACCAGGGAATTCGAACGCCCATCTCCAGCCGCAGCTCGGAAAGTGCGCCGGCGTGGGGACTGCTGACGGTGTGTGCTTTGGCGTCAATCACCGTCAGCGCGGGCGTTTGCCGGGCGTAAGCCAGCACGCTGTCGCGTGGACCGATGGCGACAGCGACGGACTCAATCCACGCGGCGTAACGCTCGGAGATCACGAACAGCCATTGTTGGTCGGCGGATTGATGCAGGATCACCACAGGATCGCCGGGGAATAGTGCGGATTCCTGCAACCGGTCGAGGTCGCTTTCGCCGGGCTGTTTGTACAGCGGCATGCGCGTCGGATAGGTGCGCAGCGAGGAACGCTGCACGACCAGGCCGAAGCGTGGCATGTGCGGCTCAACCAGTTGGTCCAGCGCGAGGCTGGCTGCGAGCTGTGCGGGCAGCGATTCGGCGATGGCTTGGCCGTTGGCCAAGTAGCGCTGCGCGGTCAGCGGAACCGATAGTTTCAAGATGCGCGACTTCACTTCGCTGATCGGCACGGCATGTTTGAAGGTGTCGAGCTGATGTATCGATGGATCGCGCACGCGTAGCGACTGATTCAGACGCTCGATTTCGGCAGGGGCGAGGCGCACGGCGTCTGCATCGTCGACTCGCTGTATCCAGAACTCCGGAGTGAGCTGCTCGCTGCGCAGGCTCAGCGGATGATCAACTTGCAGCCGAACCTCGGCCTGCGCCGCATCGGCTCCCGGGACGAGCAAACACACCAGCAGCAGCCAGCTCAACGTCGTGCTCAGTAAAGGCAGGCGTGGCAAAGGCAGGCTGGGCGAAGGTTTGACCATCACAGGTATCCCAAGGCGATTCCCACAGATTGCAGCACCGGCGCCAGTGCGATGCCCAGCCCGGTGCCGAGCACGTAACCGAGCATCGCCAGCAGCACTCCGACCGGTGCCAAAGCCGGCGAATGCAATGCCGCGAGCAGGGGCGCGGAGGCAACACCGCCGATGTTGGCCAGTGAACTCACACTGATGGCGAACAAGTCGAATCGAAACAGCTTGGCCAACAACAGCATCAGCGCCGCATGCACGGCGAGAATGCAGAAGCCCGCCAATACGAACAACGGTGCCGAGGCGAGTCCGGCAAACGTGCTTTGCGATGCCAAGGCCGCTACCACCACAGCCAACAGGGCCGATCCCAGCGGCGCTGAGCCGGGGAGTTTTGCCAAGGGCGTGCGTGCGCATATCAAACCGGCGACGGTGACCAGCAGCAAGGTCCATGAGGTGGCACTCAGCATGTCTGACTGCGGCAGTTTCGCTGCCAACCAAGTGGCCGCAGCACCGATCAACAGCGCCATGCCAAGCCAAAGCAGGATGCTGCCGGAGTCCGCGACGCGTTTGCCAGGTTCCGGAGCGGTTGCGGCCGGCGGTTGCTGACGTGCTTCCGCACCGATCCACGCATTGAATCGTTGTGCATGCGGCGCGGCAGCGAACAGCAGCATCACCCACGCGGCGTAGCAGACGGCATCGGCGATCAGCACTTGGGTCAAGGCACTATCGGGAAGCGCCACCGCTTGTTTTACCGCCAACAGATTGGCGGTGCCACCGATCCAGCCACCGCTCAGACTGGCCAAGGCCAAGGGCGCATCACTGCCGAGCAGGCTCCCAAGCAAGACGTAAACCAGCACGAATGCCAGCAGGATGCTGAGCGTGGTGCACGCAAATGCGGCCAACAAGCGTGGCCCCAAGGCGATGATCGCGCGCAGGTCGCAGGTCGCCAACAGCAGGAACAACAGCGCCGGCAGCAGCTGTTTGGTCAGCAATGTCTGCGTCTGAGCGATCGGTTCGTTGACTTGCCACGCGCCGCCGACGGCGAGCGCAGTCACGCTCAGGTAGATCAGCACGATGGGCGGCAGGATCTTGAAGATCGGCCAGCGGGTGGCGCTTTCCAAGGCACTGAAGCCGCCACTCAGCAGCAACAAAACGGCGAGAAAAATGGGGGCGGATTCGATCACGTCACTGGGTTCTCGGAAGTCGCACGAATCGCCTGTCCTTCTCCCGGGGGGAGAAGGAAATCAACTCTCGGCGAGTAGGCCGTTCGACGACTGTCCGAGCGATCTCACCAGCGTCGACTTTTTGCGCGCCAGCACGCATGTTACACAGCATTCGAACGTGCACCCTCTGAGCACTTTTCCAACAAATTCATGCTTATTCAGTGAGAACTTCAAGCATGCAAGCGATTGCCAAGTTAACAGCGATGATTACAGTCGCTGCGGCGATGGCGCTCCCGGTGTCTGTCAGCTTGACCGCGCAACCCGTGGAATCACCCAATGACGCAGGCCTGGTCGATATCCAATCACTGGTCCCACACATCAGCCTCGACATGCGTTACGCAGGCGCGGACAACTTCGTAGGCACACGCATCGACGGCTACGAAGCACACCGCTGCTTTATGCTGCGACCCGTCGCCGAGGCCTTGGCACGAGTCGAAAACGACTTGCGCGCCAAACAACAGCGTCTGCATATTTTCGATTGTTATCGGCCGCGTCGTGCGGTGGCGCACTTCATGCGGTGGGCGCGTGACCTGAGCGATCAATCGAGCAAGCAGCAGTACTACCCGAACCTGGACAAATCGACCCTGGTGCCTGACTACATCGCCGAGCAGTCGGGCCATAGCCGCGCTGATACGGTGGATCTGACTGTGTTGCAATGCGCGGCCGATGGCAGCGATTGCGCGGCGCTGGACATGGGCACGCCTTTTGACTTCTTTGATCCCTCAGCCAACACCGACAGCCCGGCGGTGACTCCAGCCCAGCGTTCCAACCGTCATACGCTGCGGGCCGCGATGCAAGCACAGGGATTTGCCAACTACGAACTGGAGTGGTGGCACTACTCGCTGCGCGCGGCGGATGCGCCGGTGCAAAGTTTCGACCTTCCGATTCGCGCCGAGGACTGATGATGGCGGCGCAGACACATGTCACCGAAGTGGCAGTGCTGGGCGCGGGTCTGGTCGGATTGGCCTGCGCGCACCATTTGCGTCAGCGCGGCCATGGCGTGTTGCTGATCGACCCACGCGGACCCGGTGGCGAAACGTCATTTGGCAACGCAGGTTCGATCTCGGTCGGCAACGTGATGCCGCAATCGTCGCCGGGCATCGTGCTGAAAGCGCTGCGTATGCTGGCCGATCCACTGGCGCCGCTGAAACTGGATCAGCCACAGCGGCCGGGGTATTGGCGCTGGTTGTGGGAATTCGTGCGCCACGGGCAGAGCGAACGCGTGCTGCCGATCATCGATGCCTTGCATGCGATCAACCATGCCAGTCGGCAAGCGTGGCTGGATTGGGCCGCTGCGATCGACGCAGACGAATTGCTCGCGACCAGCGGATATCTGCAGGTGTACGAACACGAGAAAACCTTCAACGCGGGTGCATTTGAGCGCGCGCAGATGCTGCGGCTTGGGGTGCGCCATGAGGTGCTGGATCGCGCCGGAATTGCTGAACTGGAGCCGCAGTTGGGCGCGGGCTTCAACGTTGCAACGTTTCAACCCGCTGCGTTGGCGATGCGCGATCCGGGCGGATTCTGCCAACGCGCGGCCAACCATCTCGCGACGCAGCAGGTGTCGCTGTTGCCATTGAGCGTAAACACGATTTTGCAGGCACCGCACGGATATCGATTGCGCGCGGATGCTGGCGTCATCGACTGCGAGAAGTTGGTGGTCTGCGCCGGCGCGTGGAGCGCGCGTCTGCTGGCCGGCTTCAAATTGCAATTACCGATCGTGCCGGCGCGCGGTTATCACCTGATGTTCAACGCGCGCCCCGCGCCGGTGCAGCGGCCAACGTTGTGGGCCGAGCGGTACATGGTGGTCACACCGATGGTGAGCGGTGTGCGCATGACCAGCATCAAGGAACTGACCCGGCTCGACAGCGATCCGCACTACCCGCTGATTCATCGCCTGCGGCCCGAGTTGGCGCGGCTGTTTCCCAGCATCCAGGGAGATCCGATCAGTCAATGGGCAGGCTATCGACCGTGCACGCCGGATTCATTGCCCATCATCGACCGTTTGCCGGGTGAAGCCATTTATCTGGCTGCGGGACATGGCCATTTGGGGCTGACCCAGTCTGCGGTTACCGGTCGACTGATCAGCGAAATGATTGGCGGCGCAGCCCGGAGTCTGGATGTGCGTCCATACCGGCTTCAGCGGCTCACGAGTTGACGAGCTTCCGTCAAGTATCGCTCCGAGTTCGAAAGTCAGGTCTCGGGCGACAGCTTGTAGGGTGCGTCTTGACGCACAAAGCTTAGATGTTGCGCCAATCCCCGATGTTGCCTCTTCGCGCACCAAGGCCGATGGTGCGTCAAGACGCACCCTACGGGCTCAATCGCTCGCGCGCCGCCGCGCGCGCGGCGCGTGCCCATTCCAGGTACAGGGCTGGCCCTGGATGTAATCCATCCGCTGCCAGATGCGTCGGCTGTCCGCCGAATTTGCGACTTAACGCGCTGATGTCGACGAATGCAACGCCCTTGCTCGCACAAACTGCGCGTTTGGCGGCGTTGTAATCGTCTAGTTCGGCCGCGATCTTGCTTCGGTCGCGTCCTTCAGCGAAAGGCGTCACGCCCCAGTCTGGGATCGCCAGCACCAGCACACGATCACTTCTTCCGCGCGCCAATTGAATCGCACGCGTGAGCAAGGCGCTGAACTCGCGGCGGAACTCTTCCACGCTGCGACCGCGATACTGGTTGTTGACACCAATCAGCAAGCTCACGAAATCCCACTCGCCCAGCGGCGCGGCGGCATCCATCGCGGCGCTCAGTTCGTCCGTGGTCCAGCCGGTTTGCGCAATGATGCGCGGCGTTGACAGGGCGATGCCGTCGGCGCGTAGTTGCTGGGCGAGGACCACCGGCCAGCGTGCGGATTCCGCGACCCCTTCGCCGATGGTGTAGGAATCGCCCAACGCCAGATAACGCAGTTCGGCGGTGGTGGCGTGAGTCGACAGGCTGGTCAGGGTCACGAAGAAAAGTGCTCGCAGCAGGGTCATCAAGCGACGTGACGGCTTGGCAGTTCATCCGCCTGCACACGTCCGGCGTGGCTGCGCTCGACTTGCCGGCGCAACGCCCGATCAATGCGCGCGAATACTTCGCGGATTTCGTCGGCGTGTGGCAACAAGGTGACCCGGAAGTGATTGCGGTAGGCGACATTGAAGCTCGAGCCCGGCACCACCAACACACCTTCGCTCTCCAGCAGATCGAGAGCGAAATCGTGGTCGTCAAAGCCCTTCACCTTGGTCAGATCGACACCCGGAAAGGCATACAGAGCGCCCGCT
>JBQTGY010000170.1:0-11156 GCA_052390415.1 Pseudomarimonas sp.
CGACGGGAACACCTTGGGCATGCGCGGCCAAAGCAGCTGCGGCGCAATTGCCGATGTTGTACAGCGCCAAGCCACCGGCACACAGCGGCAATTGGGCAACCTCGCCTAGCGGATATTCATGACTGGATTTGGCCAATACCAGCTGACCTTCCTTCACGCCACAGATCGCGCCGCCCTGCTCGCGGTGACTGCGCAATTGTGGGTGCGCCAGATCTTGCGCAAACCACGCCAGCGCTTGTCCCAGCGTTGATGCACGAGCGACCAGGTGCGGGTCGTCGGCATTCACCACCAAAGTGCCTTCCGGCCCCAGCGCGCGGGCAACGGTCAATTTGGCTTCCGCCAGTCCCGCCAGATCGTCGATCCCGTATTCACCGAAATGGTCGGCGCTGACATTGGTCACGACCGCCACACTCGCATGTTCGACAGCCAAACCGCGTCTGAGCAAACCACCGCGCGCGGTTTCCAGCACCGCGGCTTCCACGCGCGGATCGCGTAACACGGTGCGCGCGCCGGCAGGTCCGGAATAGTCGCCAGATGCCACCGGCTGGCCATCGATCATGACCCCATCGGTGCAACTGTGACCACAGCGCAGGCCATTCTCGCGCAGCATGGCGGCGATCAGGCGCACGGTGGTGGTCTTGCCGTTGGAACCGGTGACCAAGGTGGTGGGCAGGCTGCGAAGTGGCTCCCAGTCAAGGTCGGCCAACTGGGGTGGCGCGCAACGCGGCCAGCTTCGGCTATAGCGGCCTGCTCCGATGGTCAAGGTGTCGTCATCCAGCAGGGTCGACACACATCGCTCGGCGGCAGCCTTCAACACGGCGACCAGGTTCGGTTGTCGCTCTGCACGTTCCATCGCGCGCAGTGTTATGACGGCGGCGGCTTCGTCCCAACTGGCGGGATACCCCGGCGCGTGCAGGGCGGCAACACCCATGCTGGCCAGCAAGGCCCATTCGTTGACTTCGGTCGCGGTGAAGAGCACATCCACAGGCGCGGGAAACGCCAGCGATACCGCATTCTTGTGCCGACGCACGACCAACTTCGAAGCCGGCCACTGCAGCGCACATTGCATGCGCGTCACTCGTGTGCGCCAGCCGGCTTCTTCGGCGCCGGACAACGGCTGTATTGCTTCCAGCACTACTCCGCAACGCGGGAAGAAAACGCAGGGCCCGGTGAGTCGGCGCGAGTCCTCGAACGGTAGCGTCGATTGAATCTGACCGTGAGCCGACACTAGCGTGGTGCGCAGTGAATAGCAGCGCCCGACTTCTTCCCTCTCCCGCTGGCGGGAGAGGGGCTGGGGGAGTGGGCTGGATGGTGCCGAAGCGCAGGAGCCCCTCTACTCAACCCCTCTCCCGCGAGCGGGAGAGGGGCTTCAAGCATGAGCTCCACCAGGTCTTCGCGCGTTCTCATGAGTTCACTTCTGTTGGGCGCACGACTCTAATCCTCGCTCTCACGCGAAAGGCGCACGCCGCGCTCATCGATGATCAACCCTTCGTAGCCTGCCAACGGATCGATGGTTGCCCGCTCTGACAACGAGGCTTCTGACATCACTGGAGCGGCCACTACCGCTGCGGGCTGCGCGGCGGGCTCCGGTGCACCTTCAGGCCGGAACTTGATCACCTGTTTCCACGATCGCACCAATGCGTCAGCGAAGATCAGCACCAAATCACCCGCCTGCCCCATCTGCAACGCGGCCTCGATGGCGTCTTGTTCGTCGGGGATGACCGAAATTGCATCGTCAAGGATGCCCTTGGCCTTCAGTCGCCGGCTCTGAATCTTCGGCACCTCGTCGCCATCCCGGCCACGCAAGGCATCATCGCGCCGGCAAATGTAGTGATCGAAGCGGCCCGCCACCGCATCGGCAATGGCCTCCAGATCCTCGTCGCGGCGATCACCCGGTCCGGCGAGCACAACGATCCGGCGTCCGGCGACGTCGAGCCGCTGCGCCAAATCCGCCATTGCGCCCACCGCATGAGCGTTGTGGCCATAGTCGAACAGCACCTTGAACGGATGTTCGTTGAACACGTTCATGCGACCGGGCGCCTGAAAGAACGTGCTGTCGAAGGTGCGCAGCCCTTGCCGGATCGCGTCCAGCTTCATGCCCATCGAAAACGCCATCGACGCCGCCACCATCGCGTTCTGCACGTTGTGCAGCGCCTTGCCTTCCAGCGTGGCTGGAATCAGGTGTGTCCACAGCAGCGGAATATGACTGCCCTTGTCATACAGCGTGATCATCTGGCCGTTGACGCCAGCTTCAAGCGCACAAGCGCGACCACCGGCACGGATATGTTCGCGAACCAAGCCGTGTTGCGGATTCATGGTGACGTAGCAGATGGTCTTGGCGTCCGTGTAGCCGGACATCTTCAACACGTTCGGATCATCCGCGTTGAGCACGGCGCATTCGTCGGCGATCTCGATGACGATGCGTTTGATCTCGGCCAGTTGTTCAAGGCTGTCGATACCCTTCATGCCCAGATGATCGGACTGCACATTGATGACCGCGCCGACATCCACACGCGGCACACCCATGCCTGCACGCAGCAGACCACCTCGCGCTGTTTCCAGCACCGCGAAATCGATTTGCGGATCGGCCAACACCATGCGCGCCGACACCGGCCCGGTCATGTCGCCTTCCACCGTACGTTGACCATCGATGTAGACACCATCGGTGGTGGTGAGGCCGGGCGTGAAGCCGGCCATCTTGGCGATGTGCGCCAACATGCGCGCGGTGGTGGTCTTGCCGTTGGTTCCCGTGACCGCAGCAATCGGAACGCGCGACGGCGCACCCGGCGGGAACAACATGTCGATCACGGGTCCAGCGGCATCGCGCGGTCGACCTTCTGATGGCGCTACGTGCATGCGGAAGCCCGGTGCTGCGTTCACTTCGCAGATGCCGCCACCGATCGACTTGTAACTCTCGCCGATGTTGGTGCTCAGGAAGTCGACGCCGCCGACATCCAGACCAATGGCGCGAATCGCGCGCTCCGCCATGTCACGGTTGTCGGGATGGATCAAGTCGGTGACATCCGTCGCCGTACCGCCAGTCGAGAGATTGGCAGTCGAGCGCAACATCACCACCTGGTCAACCGCCGGCACTGACTCAGCCGTCATCTCGACCCGCGACATCATCATCTCAGCCTGCGCATCGAGCACCAGTCGCGTCAGCACCTTTTCGTGACCGACGCCACGGCGTGGGTCCTGATTGACGATCTCGACCAGCTCGGCAATGGTCCTGACGCCGTCACCGACGACATGGCCGGGTGTGCGTCGAGTGGCGGCCACGAGTTCGCCATTGACGACCAGCAAACGATGATCGTCGCCCTCGAGGAAGGTCTCGACGATCACGGAGCGAGAAATCTCCTGTGCAACTTTGAATCCGTCGGCGACTTCCTCATCGGTGCGCAAACAAATCGAAATGCCGCGCCCGTGATTGCCGTTGTAGGGCTTGGTGACCACTGGGAAGCCAATGCGACGTGCGGCGCGAATCGCGCTCGACTCGCTCTGCACCAATTCCTGCCGCGGCACCGGCAGTCCCAGCGAACCAAGAATCTTGTTGGTTTCTTCCTTGTCGCTAGCCAACTCGACCGCGATGTGCGGTGTCTTGCCGGTGATCGTGGCCTGAATGCGTTGCTGATACTTGCCGTGACCCAATTGCACCAGCGACTGCTCATTAAGTCGCAGCCACGGAATCTTGCGGTCCTCGGCAGCCTTGACCAACGACGCAGTGGAAGGCCCCAGCGCGCGCCGCTGCGCGAACCGAATGAACGCATCGCGCGCGCTCAGCCATTCCCACCCCTCAGGCACCGTACCCGAGGGACGAATCGCTACCGGCAACAAGGAGCAAATCAGCTTCAGCGCCAACTCACCAGCCTCAACGCCTTCATCCTTCTGGCTGTATTCGTAGATGACTGAATACACGCCCGGCCTGTCGTCGACACTGCGCGTCTTGCCAAACGTCACGTCTTCACCAGCGACGTTCTGCAACTCGATGGCGACGTGCTCGAAGACGTGTCCCAACCACGTGCCCTCGCCTTCCTTCATGCGCCGAATCAACCCGCCCGGCTCGCGATAACTGCAGCCATGTTCGGCCAAGGTGGGCAATGCAATCACCAACGCATCCACAAACTCCGGCCCCAATCGCCCCGTCGGCCATGCCTCCAGCTCCGCCAGATCGAGCAATAGTCGTATGACAGGAAAATGCGCATACAGCGACGGCCCGACATACACCGAACGTTCAAGAATGCGCATGAGTTCTCCGCGATAAGAGCCTGTCGTCAAGCCTAAGGGTTGTGGGGGCTGGCTGCCAGAGTGGGGGTGGGTTTTGTTCGTCAATTTGACGAAGGTCGGAATCTGGCTTTCGGCTTCTCTCGCTCTAGTCATGCTTGTCGCAGGGTATCGTCCGCCTCGGCTGCCGCCGAGGCAGACGAAACAGTGCGGCGAGCCAGCCCAAAACGAGAGATGCTGGATTCTGGCCTTCGCCGTATTGGCGAGCAGCAATCAAATTACGGCTGGCGCCGAATTCACAGTCAAGCGAACAAAGTTCGCAACCCGCCCCCCATCACCTCTCAAATCGATACGCCACCTTCACCAAAAACTGATTGTCATCCCGCAAGCTGAAAACATCATCCACCGTGCCACCCAGCCCACGATCGCTGCCTTCGTCAACGGCAAAACCGCCGCGGCTGTAGACGGCGTAGATGTCGGAAAGTGCAGCCAGTTTGTAGCGGTAGCGGACCTGGAATCCGAGATTACGCAGGGTGAAGTCGGCGACTTCGGCGTTGCTGTCGACCAATCGACCGTTTGCGTCCAGACGTCGGGCCTGTTCAAGCGTGGCGTCGATGGCGAGTGCCTGCAGCTTGACGCGCAATTCCTGCTTTTCGCCAATGAACCAATTCAGATTCGAAAAAATATCCATCCGCTGGGACGCAAAGCTGCCGAACTCGCGACCTTGCTGCCAGATCAACCAATCAGGACGGCGATTCACGTAAATCCCAAGGTCGACATCAAATCGATCCGAAAGGTGCCAGCGAGGCTGCACACCAACACTCACCGAATACCCATCGACCGCCTCGGGAACCACGTCCACATTCCAGTACCACGCCAATTTGCCGTTGCCACGACGCGGAGTGGAAGCCTCCCAGAACACGCCCGCGCGACCGACGAAAGGCACTGAGCCATTACCACGCGACAAGCGATCATCGACATAGGGCGCGCGCCAGCGCATGAAGGCGAACTGGTCACCACCGCCGCGAAGTTGCGAGTAGCGTGACAAGGCGAGTGAGCCGAACAGGCGCTCGCCTGCCGTGTTTTCGCGATAACTCAACTCGGCTTCGTAGTCATGGCTGGCATAGGTGGAAGCCGGGTCTTCGGGTTCTTGCCGGTAGCCGGTCTCCCATTCGAAATAGCGGAAGTCGTTGCGCGACTGAAAGCCGAGGTCGTTGAGCTCGAAGGTGTTGTCGGTGTAGATCGCGAAGTACTGCTGTCGCCATGGGCCAGGTGCGTCCCAATCGGCGGCAACGCCCGCGGCCTTGCCTGTCTGCTCGAAGCCTGCCGTGGTGCTTTCGCTGCGCATCAGCAGCGGTCGAATCGACCACTCGTCGCTGGGCTGCCACGTTGCGTCAAGTGACGTGACTTCAGCAATACGATCAAGAAACGGGCGCTCGACGCGGCTGCGACTGACACCTAGCCGATAGCCTTCACCGCCATACGTAAAGCGTGCCAAGGCGGAGTCGCGACCGGCTGCGCCGTCTTCGTTGGCCGCGAACACGCCATAGCCAAACTGTCCGAAGCTACCGGTGCCCTTGATCGCCGCGTTGATGTCGGCGCTGCCGCTGCCATCATCCAGGGCCGCGCCGACGCGGCGGGTGTAGAAAAGCGTGCCGAGGTTGTGGCTCAGGTCGAAGTAGCCTTGGTTGTCGGTGAAAAATGGACGCTTGTCGGTGAAGAAGTCCTCCAGCGCGCTGAAGTTCACGACCAGATCGTCGCTCTCGACTTGGCCAAAATCCGGGTTGATGGTGAACGCAAATTGATGATCGCCGCTGGGCTTCCAGAAGATGTCCGCGCCCGTCTTGAAATCGCTGTCGCTGCTGTTGAGATCACTGATGGCCGAAACATAGGGTGTGATCGCCAATTGATTGACTGCGTACTGCTCGATTTCGACGCGCGCAAAATCGCTCAAGAAACGTGGTCGAGTAAAACTGGCGCCAGGGTAGGCAAACCGCTCGCCGGTGGCGACGATCACCCGATCAAAGTAGACACCGATGTTGCGGGTGGACGCCGAGCTGTCGCGCATCTGAGCAGTCGACCAAGGAATCAACCACTCGCCCGAGTAACCGCCATCGAAATCCGCCGTCGCGTGTGACCACGAGGCGTCCCAGTCGTAGCTGAACACATTCTCGTTGGTGATCGATTCGTCGGTGATGTCACCAGCGGCACTGAGCGTGAAAGCGTAACCGGCGCGCCCATCCGCATTGAAGTCGACCATCACGTTGAATCGATCTGTTGCCGTGTTGCCGTCCCTCGGAATGCGCGTACGGGTCCGTTCAACCCCGGCAGGATGCCAGGCCCGGATCGCAAACGCGATGCCTTCAGGCGTCGACAACACCAGAGCTTCGGCGCGACGATCCTGCGGGGCCGGCGCTTCGGTGAGCGGCTGCACCGAAACGAAGGCATCGAAGCGCTTGGCGTCCTTCCATTCGGCCTCATCAACATTGCCGTCGATGGTGACGGCATGCACAAGTGGCAACCAGCAGAACAGAACCAATGTCGCCAGACTCCGAAGTGAGCAGCGAGCATGAACGTGCTTGCGGCGACGATTGGGGGCGGCAGCTTTCGACGATGGCATTGGCGATGGATGGTCAGGGCTGATGTTAGGTTCCGCGCCGTGATCGTCTGGATTGAATCGGCGGGGCTGACGATGCTTTGTCCATCGCGGACTCGCGCACCGCCGCGCAGAATGAACAGCTTGGGCAAACTGGCCAAGTGGCAAAAGTCATTCTGGCGGCAACGCAGGACCCGCCATTTCCGCGAAGGCGGCAGTTCGAGTTGGCAAGCACATCGAAGGCCAAGTTACTGCCCGGTGTCTGCTTGCTGGCGGCGCTTCAACCGCGCCGGGGTCGCGCCAATGAGCCTGCTGCTGCTTCCCGTGTATGCAGGTTGAACGTTGCGCCCGCCACCAACACGTGCACACGCAATCCCAACAGACAAATCGGCTCGCCCTCTTCCACTTGATCCATCGAAGAAAATTTGAGGTCAGCCGCATCGATCACGGTGACCGCGCCGCTGCCGAGCACATCCAGAGTATTGTCCGGACCAATGAACGCGGCGGTGTCTTCGTCCAATCCAATGCCGACAGCAAACGGGTTGTAGGCCAAGGCCGTGGCCAGACGGCCGAGCCGATCACGCTGACGAAAGTGCTGATCGATGATGAAGCGATTGGTAAGTCCCAAGCCGGGCGCCAAACGCACACTGCCGGCCATGGGCGAGCCGCCTTCTTCGCCGGAGGCGATCATGTGCTCGGAAAGCACCGCCGCGCCGGCGCTGGTGCCTGCAATGTGCACACCCTGCGCATTGCGCTGACGAATCAGCCGCGCCACGTTGGTGCCGCCTATCAAGGTCGTGATGCGCAGTTGGTTGCCGCCGGTGAAAAAGATGCCGGTGGCGCGTTCGATGCGTTCCAGGCGATTGCGTTCTTCGCAATCGCGGCGGGTATCGAAGTCGATGGCCTCGACGCGACCTGCGCCGAGTTCGCCAAAGATGCTTTCGTAACGGGAGCCCGTGTCAGCCATGCGACTGGCCGTCGGGATCACCACGATATCGGCTTGGTCACCGCCGCAGAGTTCAACAAAACGCGCCAGGATCGCAGGCGCATTGTCCTTCTCCTCGGCACCGCCGATGGGAATGATCCAGCCGCGATGGGTGCCGTCCGTGGGTTGACTCGGCATTGTTTACCGTCCTTGGTTTATTTGAAAATTACCGGCTGCGGGCGCTGATTCGAACGCACCGCGGCGCACCGATTCACCGTCGCGCAGGTGCCAGACACCGCGTGCCATGACGTGACTCAAGCGCTGCTGGTCATCCAGCCCGATCAGATCGGCGTCGTTGCCGACCGCAATCCTGCCTTTGCGACGCAGCCGCAGCAAGCGCGCGGGGTTGCTGGTGAAGGCCGGCAGCACGTCCTCCAGTCGCCGACCGCGCCGCAGCAACTCCCGCACCGTGTCCAACAAGGCGCCCGGCGCACCGATATCCATGTGACTGATTCGGCCTTCCTGATCAAAACACGGCAGGCAACCGCCGGCATCCGAACTGATGCTCACGCGTTCCAAAGGCGCGCCGCTTTGCAGATAACGATCCAAGGCGTCGGACGCTGTCCAGGCGTCTTCGTCTTCCGCCACTGGAAACGCGGTGATATCGACCCAGCAGCCGCGCCGCGCCAAGTCCAACGCCTCCTCAAATAATCCGCGACGTCGATTGACATGGGTGGGATTGAACACCCGCGGCGGCAGTTCGCTTTGATCTAGCGCTCGCCGGACCAGATCCAGGCCGCGTTCGCCGTCGCCAAGGTGCAGATGCACGATGCCGGCTTTGCCACTCATCAGTCCTGCGACATGCGCCTCGGACGCGACCCGCAGCAGTTCATCCAGGGTGGGCTGGCTGGAGCGATGGTCGCTGATCGCCAACTCGCCTACCCCAATCAGACAATCGATAAAGGTTATGTCGCTGCGGATGCTGCCGGTCAGGGTGACCGCAGGCAGGTGATAACCCCCGCAATAACCCCAGGCGCTCAAGCCTTCTTCGCGCAAGCCGCGCAAATGTGCGACCAGTTCGCGTGGGCTGCGCGCGCAATCATCGGTACCCAAGAGACCGATCACCGTGGTCACCCCGCCGCGGGTGTATCGCGACAGCGGCAGCGCTGGTACACGGCTGGAAAACCCATCTTCACCACCGCCGCCGGTCACATGCACGTGGCCGTCGACCAAGCCGGGCAAAAGCGATTGCCCCTGAAGGTCCATCACTTCAAACGGCAGGCCACTCGGCGCATCCGCACGCGCGTCATCCATCCACAGCACCCGTCCACCACCGGTCAGCAGTTGCTTGAGGCCGAGTGACTCGGGGGCGAACACGTTGGCGTTGCGCAGCAGGATCAGGGGCGCGTCGGGCTGTTTTGTCATCGCGGAAATGTAGCAGTTTGGGTGTCGACCGATTCAAATGGACGAGCAAGGCGGTGGGTCCAAGCATGGTTCAAGCACAGGCCGGCGGCGGCGCGAATCAACCGCAACGCGAATATGAGCATCGGTGTGCAACCCCTTCTACGTGGCCGCTGCGTTTAATCGGTCAGTTCTGTCCAGGCAACTGTTTCCATGATCGCTTCCGGCGTTCGCTGTGTGTTGTCACCTTGCTCAAGACTTACCGTGGCGCGTGCGGTGCCCTACGCTTGCGCTTATGGCAGCCGAAAGTAGCGATGAAGACCTGATGTTGGCCTATGCAGCGGGCAGTGCAGCGGCATTTGACGTGCTCTATGGCCGTCATCGTGGGCCGTTGTTCCGCTTTTTATTGCGCGGTTTGAGCCAGCGTGCCTTGGCCGAAGAGTGCTTTCAGGAAGTGTGGTCGAGAGTGATCGTGGCGCGTGAGCGCTATCGGCCTGAGGCGGCCTTCACCACCTGGTTGTATCAGATTGCGCATCGTTTGCTGATCGATCAGTACCGGCGAACAAGCAGTCGGCCGGTTGCGGTTGCGGATTCGGACGCCGTGTTCGAGTACACCGCTGATGACGATTCGCAACAGCCTGATCGTGTGCTTTCCGACTTTGAAATCCGCCGACGACTGCAGTTGGCACTCGCAGAATTGCCGGATGAACAACGCATCGCCGTGCAGTTGCGTTTGGAACAGGAGCTTTCACTGGAGACCATCGGCGAGATCACAGGAGTGGGGCGCGAGACGGTGAAATCGCGGCTGCGCTACGCCTTGGATCGTTTGAAAGCGAGGATGGCGCCATGACTGCCCCGACCTCACGCGTATTGCATGCAGCATTGGATGCCGAGGAACAGGCACTTGCGGAAAGCCTGCGGGCGCTGGGCGAAAGCGCGCCCTCACCGGCGCTCGACGCGCGCATTCGCACCGAAGCCCGAGCGGCATTGCGCAAACGACCGTTCGCAGTGTGGGGCGCCAGCTTGGCGGCTGTGCTCGCGCTGGGCGTTGGCGTGCGCGTGACGCTCGCACCGACAGAGTTGGCTGTGCCGATTTCGCCTGCGCAGCACGCGCCCATGGAAACTCCGACTGTGAGTCCGCACGCCGCACCGGTCGAGGCTCGGGCCGCAGCTGAAGCTGAGCGCGCTGCCACGCAAGACCAGCCAGCGGACACCACGGCAGCCGAAACCACGCAACCGGCAACTGCAGGTGGCCTCACTCCAGCACCTGAGCCTCCGGCCGCCAAGTCCACCCGGGGTGAGCGCGAGCAAGACGCCGACACCCCGCTCAGCGCGGGGAGCACGGCTGCCGGCGAGACCATGAACGAGGACACGGCTTCCGATCCCACTTCGAGTCCAGAACAAGCTTATCCCGTCCTGTTGGACGAGACGGTCCCGCATTCAACTGCTCCAAGTCCTGCTGCCTTCGGTCCGGCAACGCCGCCAACACGTCCGACCGCACCGCCTGTCGCCGAACACGGGACTCGCCCAAATCCGGTGGTCACAGCGGTCACCCCGGTTTCGGTACCGACGATGCCTGATAGCCCCGCTGAGCCGGCGCCGTCTCCGATGCCCGACGCGTTCCCGCCGACACCAGGACCGGTGGCGGCGGCTCCTGCACCGGCCACAGAAATGGCGAGCCCGCGTGGCACTGATCGACGTGAACGGAATGCTCCAGCCGCATTGGGTACATCACCAGCCGACGTTGAAGCCGCCAAGCGCGATCAGGAAGCGGATGCGATGCCGCCCGAAAACGCGTCACTTCGGGTGAGCGGACGCGCACAGGAATTGCCTCGGAAGGCGCAGGCGGGCGCACCCGCACGCCGCCCGACACCCTCGCAAGCGGAAGCCGCAAGCAAACCCACGGCCGCGGAAACTGTGGACGAAGCGACCTTCAACCGCGCCACCGAATCGAAACGAATCTCAGGCGAGCCGACGTTGGAGCAACTCATCCAGCGCGCGCGCCAAGCCCAC
>JBQTGY010000171.1:0-12117 GCA_052390415.1 Pseudomarimonas sp.
TGTGTTGGTGGGTGGTGTGGTGTGGCCTGTCCCCCCCTTTGGGGGTGGGCGGGGGGGGGGGGGCCCCCCCCACGAGGCCACGCCTAAATTCTCGCTCGTTCCAAACCCAGCGCACGAAAGGCAACACCACGCCAACTTCAAATCGTTCGCGAGTCCGGACTCTCACCCCCACCCGTCTCCCGGAGGGAGAGGAGCTGCTGCTTGCAACTCACTGGATGATTCGCGGTGAGAGTTGGGCTCCAAGCTAAACTTCCTCGATGATCGAATCTCCCGTCATCGGCATCGTTGGAAGTCAGGGCGCTTACGGGCGTTGGTTGACGCGGTTTTTTCGGGAGCGGATGGGGTTGCGCGTGGTGGGGCGGGATCCGGTGGGCGATCTGGACTTGTCGGAAGTCTCCTTGATTGCCGCTAGCGATGTGCTCATTTTTTCGGCACCTATCAGGCACACGGCGGCATTGATTGCACACTACGTGGCGCTGGCCGCGGGCAGCGAGCGCGAACAGTTGTGGCTGGACGTGACCTCCATCAAACGCGAGCCCGTGGCAGCCATGCTCGAGTCCACGGCCGATGTGGTGGGCCTGCATCCGATGTGCGCACCTCCGCGCGCACCGACCTTGCGCGGGCGGGTGATGGTGGTGTGCGAAGCGCGCCTGACGCGTTGGCGCGGATTCGTCGAAAAACTGTTGAGCGCATTGGAAGCCGAATGCGTTCATGCCGGCGCACAGGCGCACGACCAACGGATGGCGCTGGTGCAAGCCATGGTGCATGCGGTGCATCTGGCGCAAGCGGCCGTGCTGCGAGACTGCGCGCCGGACGTCAACCAACCATCCGATGTGATGCCATATCGAAGCGTGTCATTCGAGCTGGACATGACCATCGCTGCCCGCGTGTTGGCGAGCAATCCGGCAATCTATGAGGACATACAGTTCGGCAACCCGGCGGTGTTGCCAATGCTCGACAAACTACTGCTCGCACTGACGACGCTGCGTGACTGCGTGCGCGCGGGTGATGAGGCGGGTCGCGAACGCTTCCGGTCGGCGTTTTTCGAGAGCGGTCGCGCATTCTTCGGGGAGCGCGCGCTGCGCGAGGGCAACCATGGCTTCGAGCGACTTGGCTATTTGTTGGCTGATCTCAACGACCGCCGCGTGCTCGATATTCACTTGCTCGACGATCAACCTGGCGCGTTGCGCGCATTGCTGGCACTGATGGAGATGCATCAGATCAACCTGCGTTCGATCCATTCTTCGCGCACGCCCACTGGCGAGGTGCACTTTCGGATCGGCTGCGACGACGATTCCGATCCTGCGTTGTTGCAGCACATCGCCAGCGAGATCGAGCGCACTGGCCTGGGTCGCACGGTGACATGTTGAATTTCACGATCAGCCCGCTTGATCGAAGCGGTGATCTGGCCTGTAAAGTTCGCGCCGATCTGGATACCAAGACCAAGCCACCCGGCTCGCTGGGCCGACTCGAATCGCTGGCCTTGCAATTGGCCTTGATCCAACAGACCCCGCGACCGCATGTTCGATCCGCTCAGGTCATCGTGTTTGCAGGTGACCATGGCGTGGTGGCCGAGAGCGTGACGCCCTATCCGCAAGCGGTCACGGCGCAGATGGTGGCCAACTTTCTGGCCGGTGGTGCCGCCATTTCGGTGCTGGCGCGCGAGTTTGGCGCGGGCCTTGCGGTCGTCAATGCCGGCGTCGTCAGCGAACTGCCTGCGCATGCTGATCTGCTCGACCAATGCGTCGCTCGCGGCACCGCCAATCTGCGTGCTGGTCCGGCCATGTCCGTCGATGATGCCGAGCGTTGCTTGGCGTTGGGCGCAGCTGCCGTCGCTCGTTTTGCCAACGCCGACGTGTTCGTGTTCGGCGAAATGGGCATAGGCAACAGCACTTCGGCGGCAGCACTGATGCACGCACTTACCGGCATCGCTGCGTCGCAGTGCGTGGGTCGCGGAACCGGCGTCGACGATGCGGGACTCGCTCGCAAGGTCGATGTGGTGGCAGCAGCAGTCAAGCTCTATCCGGCGAGTGTCGATGCACGGATGCAGTTGGCGCGGTTTGGCGGCTTCGAGATCGGGCAAATGACCGGCGCGATGCTTGCCGCCGCGGCACGACGCGTCATGTTTGTGGTCGACGGATTCATCGCCACCGCGGCGGCTGCATTGGCGGCACGAATTGAGCCCGCGATACTCGATTACGCGGTGTTCGCGCATGTCTCCGCCGAGTCATCTCATCGGCGTTGGTTGGATGCATTGGGCGTACGCGCCTTGCTCGATCTGGATTTGCGCCTGGGCGAAGGCAGTGGCGCCATTCTCGCTCTGCCCTTGCTGCGCGCGGCGTGTGCTTTGCTTGAGCACATGGCCACCTTTGACAGTGCTGGCGTGAGTGATCGCGGATGAGCCGTGTGCGTCATCAGTTGCGGCTGTTTGCCGTGGCCGTGCAGTTTTTCACTCGCCTGCCAGTGCCCCAATTCAAGCAATTCGATCCGCGCTGGCTCAGTCAGTCGGCACGCTATTTTCCATTGGTCGGGCTGTTGGTCGGAGCAATCAGCGCGGCATCGTTGTGGCTGTGTGGTCAGTGGCTACCGATGCCTGTTGCCAGCGGTTTGGCGCTAGGTGTCAGCATCATGGTGACCGGCGCGTTTCACGAAGACGGCCTCGCCGATACCTTCGATGCTTTGGGTGGCAGCGTGCCGAAGGAGCGCGCGCTGGAGATCATGCAGGACTCGCGCATCGGCAGCTACGGCGCGGTGGCGATGGCATTCGGCGTTGGTTTGCGCTGGGTGTTGCTGGCGTCGCTTCCGCTGTCGTTGGCGTGTCTCGCTTTGCTCGCTTTGCACCCCGCCGCGCGCGGCGGATCAGTCACCCTGATGGCGCGACTGCGTTACGTCCGCTTCGATGACAGCAAAGCCAAACCGGTGGCGCAGGATCTTGCCGGCCTTGATCTGGTTGTCGCCTTACTGACCGCCGTTCTGCCCGCGCTGGTGATCACCTGGTTCTGGCCACCGCTGTGGCTTGCCATGAGTGCGGGCTTGATCGGAGTGGGTTTGGTTCATTTGTTTTGCGGTCGCTGGTTCCGGCAACGCATCGGTGGTTACACCGGCGACACCTTGGGCTGCGCCGAACAACTCGGCGAGATCGCATTCCTGCTCGGCGCCCTCGTCGCCCTGCCACTGCTGTGGGCGTAGCGGCGTGAGCCACATCTGGGCCGTACGCCATGCGCGAATCGAGGCCGCCCATGGGCTCTGTTACGGCCACACCGATTGGCACCCGGGCAGCGACGCCTCGGCCCATCACGCCGCACTGCTCGCGCAGCACCTTCCATTGCTGCCGATAGTGAGCAGCCCGTTGCAGCGCTGTCTGCGTCTGGCGCGGCCGCTGGCGGAACTGACCAGACAACCGCTGCGGATCGATCCACGTTTGATGGAGATGCATTTTGGCGATTGGGAGGGCATGCCCTGGGAGCAGGTTGGCCGCCAGGATCTGGATGCATGGGCCGCCGACACCGTGCGATTCGCGCCACCGAATGGTGAGTCTTTCGCTGGGTTGATCCAACGCGTCCACGCTGCCGCAAACGAGCAAGCAACGCCTTCCATCTGGATCACCCACGCGGGTGTGATTCGCGCGCTTGAGCATCTGTGTCACGCAATGCCTTTGCTCGAAGCCGCGGGCCTGGAGATCCCGTACCTGCGAGCGCAACGATTCACTCTCACCATTCAAGCGAATTGATTTCACGTGCCTTGTTGCATTGCAGCACTCAATTGCACTGAATCGATTGATTGACCCTACCTATGTTGCTAACGTCCAAAGGCTAGGTTTCTTTTTTGCAATCAGGCGATCGCAATGAATAGCACTCAGCGAATATGTGCCAACAGTCGGCGCGCTCGAATTGCGCGGCCGGGTTACGGCCCACTGCCTGGCTCCATGCAAGTTCTGGTTGGTCGCGCAACCCCTCTGGATTCCTCTGCATCTCACCCCGGACAAAGCGTTGCTCTTGATGTTGCTTACGCCTTTGAGGTTGCCTTCGCTTTTGCCGTCGGGTCCCCTTTGTGGAGGCGGTGGTTGGGAGATAAGGCCCGAAGGGGTGCGCGCATGGATGCGCGCACGTTTTCGAAAGCACAGGATGCGCTACCGAAAACCCCTTCCAACCACCGCGAACTCGCGGCTTCATCGCGAGCGCCACATCGGGGTCGCCTTCTGTTTGGTTACCTTCTCTTGGCGAAGCAGGAAAAATTGACTCGGCCGCCGCCGACCGAGCGAAGCGAAGGCCGGGGCGAAGCCCCGGAACGGACGAAACCGTGCCACAAACGACCCTGCAACGAGAGAAGCGAAAAACTGAATTCCGGCCTGCGCCGAGAAGACGAATTTGCTAGTCAGCATCCTGCGGCCGCGCCCCGCAGAACCCCACCCTCATGAACCTGCGCGACCTCACCTACCTTGTCGCCCTCGCCAACCACAAACACTTTGGTCGCGCCGCAGCGGCCAGTTTTGTCAGTCAGCCGACGCTATCCACGCAGATAAAAAAACTTGAGGACGAGTTGGGTGTCACCCTGATCGAGCGCGCGCCGCGGCGGGTGATGTTGACAGCGGTGGGCCAGGAAATCGCCGATCGAGCCAAACGCATCGTCGCCGAAGTGGAACAGTTGAAGGAAACCGCGCGACGCACCCTGGATCCCGAGGCCGGCAGCATGCGTCTGGGCCTGTTTCCCACGTTGGCGCCCTACCTGCTTCCGCACGTGGTGCCGGCCATTCGCAAGCGCTTTCCGCGCCTCGAATTGTTGTTGGTGGAAGAGAAAACCGACGCACTGCTGAAGTTGCTGCGCGAAGGCAGACTCGATGCAGCGGTGTTGGCCCTGCCCGTGCACGATGGTCAATTGCACATCGAGCCGCTGTTCGAGGAGCCCTTCCTGCTGGCAGTGCCGCATTCGCACCCGTTAGCGCGGCGCAAGCAGCTCAAGCTCGATGAGATCGCCAGCGAGAGTTTGCTGCTGTTGGAAGACGGCCACTGCATGCGGGATCAAGCGCTGGATGTCTGTCATCTGTCCGGCGCGATGGAGAAAGCCGGCTTTCGCGCCACCAGCCTGGAGACGCTACGCCAGATGGTGGCCGCCAATGTCGGCATGACGCTTTTGCCTGCGCTGTCGGTGCAGCCGCCGGTTCCGGTGCAGGAAGCGATTCATCTGATCCCGTTCGCCGGGCGGGCGCCGAGCCGACGCATCGCGATGGTCTGGAGGCGCAGTTCGGCGATGGGCGCCTTCCTGAGTCAGTTGGCAGCGCTGATGGGAGACGTGTCGCGACCACTGTTGCAGGTGGGTGCGGACGATCGCGCTGCCCTGCCGATTGCGCGAAAACAGCGCGTGGCAAGGGTCTGAGTGAGCATGCGCGCCGTGATTTCCCGCGTTTGCTGCTGGTCGACGCTGGCAATCTGCCTGTTCATGGTCTGTGTGCACGCGGCGGCTGCACCCGTGAACATTGATGCGGCCAATGGCAACCTGCTGCTCGGCGACCAATTCACGGTGCTTGCAGATCGCGACGGCAGTTTTGCCTACGCCGACGTACTCGCCGGTCGCCACGATCAAGCGCGCGTCAGCAATACGCGCTCGCCACCCAATCTTGGGTATCCCAAGCACCCGTTCTGGGCGAAGCTGGAGTTGCGCAACAACGGTACAACCAGCGTCGAACGCTTGCTGGTGCTGTGGCGTGGCAGCACCCATCTGCAGCGCGCACTCATCGAGACCCAGTTGGATGGTGGGCCACCCCTGCCCGCGCAATTCAGCGAGGCCGAAGACGTGCGCGCGCGGCATTCGATCATTCGCCTGCAACTGCCCGCGCATTCGACCACACGCATTGCAGTCCGTGTCGAGACTTATACCGCGCTCTCGTTTGACTATCGCCTGCTGACCGATTCGGAACTGGCCGGAATTGATCGAATTGACTACTGGTTCTTTGGCCTGCTGGCAGGCATCACCACGGCCATCGGCATCTACGTGCTGGCCTTGTTCTTTGCCTTGCGCGAGCGCCTGTATCTGGTATTCGCCGCGTTCGCGATGAGCAATTTTCTGTATCAGTTTCACATCGAGGGTTATGCCTATCTGCTATGGCCCGCGCATCTGCGCCCCTGGGGCAATGCCCTGGGCACTTTTGCCGGAACTGTCTTTTCCTTGATGATTTTGCAGTTCATTCGCGACTACATGACCCTGTCGAGCCTGGTGCCACGGCTGGATCGCTGGCTGGTGCAACCGGTGATGGGAATGTTGCTGACGGTGTTTGTGTTGTTCCCACTGGCGCCGTGGCTGGGCAACACAGTGGCGGCGGTGGGTGTCATCGCCGGTACCGTGGTGTCGTCGTTCGCATCCTTGCGCGGCTCCATGCTGAGTCGGCCGGTGTGGTCATTCCTGCTCGCCACCATCGGCTTTTTTGCCTTGGGCGTTGTCCATCTGCTCAAACGCTTGGGCGTCGTGCCCGACCTGCAATCTCTGGCCCTGGTGCTGCAGATTGGCTCGGGCGGAACCACGATCGCGTTTGCGGTGGCGGTCATGGTGCGGCTGCGGCGTGCCGTGGAAGTTCAGCGCAGCGCCCAACTCGACTATGCGGATCGTCTCGAGCACAAGGTCACCGAGCGAACCTCGCAATTGCTCGAATCCAAGGAGTCGGCCGAACGCGCATTGGCGCAGCTCAAGTCCACCCAGAGGCAGCTGTTGGAAGCCGACAAGATGGCGTCACTCGGGCAACTGGTGGCCGGCGTATCGCATGAAGTCAACACGCCTTTGGGCGTCGCGGTGACCGCCAGTTCGCATCTCACTGAGCGCAGCCGCATCTTGCAGAATCAATTGGCCAACGACTCCTTGAGTCGCAGCGATCTCGAGTCCTACATTCTCGAAACTCGCGAAGCCGGCGCCATGATCGAGCGCAATCTGGAGCGCGCTGCGCATCTGATTCGCAGCTTCAAGCAGGTATCGGTCGACCGCACGTCGGATGGCCGCCGCCGGTTTGAATTGGCGACCCAGATCAGCGAATTGATCGACAGCTTGCGCGTGAGCTGGAAGCGCCGACCGGTCACCTTGAGCGTGGACTGTCCCAGTGGTATCGAACTGGACTCGTTCCCCGGCGCCTTGGGTCAGGTGCTGACCAACCTGATTCAGAATTCGCTGCTGCACGCATTCGATCCCGAAGAAACCGGACACATGCGCGTGATTGCCAGACCACTGGACGCGAGCCGCGTGGAAATCGTGTTCGAGGACGACGGCAAGGGCATGACTCAGGCCACCTTGGCGCGCATCTTCGATCCGTTTTTCACCACCAAGCGCAATCAGGGTGGCACCGGGCTTGGCCTCAACATCGTTTACAACCTGGTGGTGCAAAAGTTGGGTGGCGAGATCGAAGCCAGCAGCAAACCCGGGCAAGGACTTCGGCTTTGTATGCGCTTGCCGACGAGTGCGCCCACCGGAGCCGAGACGGATGACGAGGATTGAGCCGCGCGCGGCGTGCTCCGGCCTGCTCCCGGTTGATGCAGGTGCCGATGAGCGTGAAGCATTTCGGCAAGGTGTGCTGACGCACCGGCAAGCCCGCAGCGTGCCGCTTGGCGAGCACCTCATTCTGCAGTTCGAAGATGGACTCAGCGCACAGCACTACGTGCAAGAGTGGTTGTGGACTTCTCGGTCTGGCGATCCGGTCGCGATCCAACACCAACTGGACGCGCACAACGTCTTGATTCCAAGTGGCACCCATCTCATCGCCACCCGGAGGTTCCAGCACGTCGAGCAACCGCAACGCCCACTTGATCGAGTCGCGCTGATCGGCATCGAACAACAGATTTACGCGGAAGTGGAAGGCTTGGGTCGAAGCTTCGCGCTGGTCGAGCAGATTTCATCGCCTGCCCAATCCAGCAGCGTTCACGGCCTGCAGTATTTGCGTTTCGAGTTCAGCCCGGAGCAGATCATGGCTGTGCGTGCAGGGGCTGAATTCGGGTTCGGCATTGACGACGACCGCATGCGCGTCGCCCACACCCTGAAACGCGCCCGTCGCGCTGCATTGCTGGCTGATTTTGATCAACCGCAGTCCTGAGTTCAGGTCGCTGCAGTGCATCCCAAGCCAGCATGATCGCGGAAGTCATTTGCTCCAGCGAGCGGCGAATCCGCTATCGTTAGCGGTTAGCCAGTAAGCGCTACCGAACAGAGGCTGTTGTTCTCATGCTGCAAGTACTTTCATCCCGATTGACCCGGTGGCGTTGCACTGGTCTCGTCGTCCTGCTGGCGCTGAGTAATGGCGCCGCTGCACAAGCACTCAACGACGAGGTCGTCGTGCGCGCCTGGTTCGATGACGAAGCGAGTCTGCGTGCCGTTAGCCACCTGCTTGGGCATGCGCAGATTGATCGCGACAAGGGCTTGTTACGTACCGAAGCCAATGCCGAGTTGAGAAACGCGCTGAAAGCGGCCGGGTTTGTGGTCGAGACCGACGTCGAGGCGACCCAGTCCATTCAGCGTCTCGCGTTTGCCGAGCGGGTCGGCATGAAGAGCATCCCGGGATTTGCGTGTTATCGGACCGTCGAGGAGACCGCGTCCAGCATGCAAAGCATGGTGGCTGCCGCACCGAATTTGGCTGAAATCATCGATATCGGCCCCAGCTGGCAAGCGCAAAACGGCAGCGGCGGCTATCAGCTCAAGGTGCTGCGGGCGACCAATCGCAACATCGCTGGTCCCAAGCCCAAGCTATTCATCATGAGTTCGGTGCACGCACGCGAATACACACCTGCCGAGTTCAACACCCGCTTTGTCGAACAGCTGATTGCGGGCTACGGGGTCGATGCGGACGCCACCTGGTTGCTTGACCACCACGAAGTGCATGCCCTGTTGCAATCCAACCCGGACGGCCGCAAACGCGCCGAGACAGGCCTGTCCTGGCGCAAGAATACCAACAGCAATTTTTGCGGCGGAGGCAATAACGCCGGCATCGATTTGAATCGCAATTTTCCATTCGAATGGGGCAATTGGGACGGCAGCAGTGGCGTGGCTTGCGAAGGCACCTTTCGCGGACCATCGCCCGCGTCTGAGCCGGAGACTCAAGCGATCATTGCCTACGTCCGCAGCATCTTTGAGGACCGCCGCGAGGCGCCTTTGAGCGCAGCCGCGGATCTGGATACACCAGGCGTGTTTTTTGACGTGCACAGTTTTTCGGGATTGGTGTTGTGGCCCTGGGGCTTCAACAACACGACCGCGCCCAACGCCAGTGGATTGCAGGCCTTCGGCCGCCGCATGGCCTGGTTCAATACCTACACACCGCAGGCCGCCGTGGGTCTGTATCCCACCGATGGCACGACCGACGACTTCGCCTATGGTGAACTCGGTGTGCCGGCGTTTACGTTTGAACTGGGAACAGCCTTTTTTCAGGACTGCGCCAGTTTCGAAAACACCATCTATCCGCAGAACAAGGCGGCGATGTTGTATGCACTACGTGCTGCGCGTGCTGGCTATCAGCTACCTCTGGGGCCCGATGCGTACGCGGTTCGAGCGGAACCTGATCTGGCTGCGATTGGTGAGTCCGTGCAAATCACTGCAACGCTCAATGATCTGCGCCAGCGCGAGGGCTTGTTTGACGAGTCGGGCCCACAGCCGCCCACGCAAGCCATCGCGGCGGGGTCGGCATATCTGGGCATCGCGCCGTGGCAAGTCGGGGCCACCGCCTTGCCGATGTTGGCTGGCGATGGCGCCTTCAACAGCAGCGTCGAGCAGGCGACGCGAAGTGTCGACACCAGCAACCTGACTGCCGGCAGACACATGCTCTGGGTGCAAGGTCGCGACGCGGCGGGCAACGATGGTCCCCCGGCCGCCGTTTTCGTCAATGTTCTGGCCGCGCAAGACTTGATGAACGTGCAAGGCAATGTTCGTCAGTTCGGCACGCTGACACCGTTGGCCGCCAACGTGCGGGCCAGCACCTATCTCAGCACCAGCGAACCCGGCAGCGGCGCGTATAGCCGTCGCCTGCCGGCTGGCAGCTACGACATCGAGTACTCATCGCCTGGGCATGAATCCGTGGTGCTAACAGGTGTGAGCGGACAGGGCGGTCAGACTTTGACCCGTGATGTCGACTTGTATCGACTCTGCGGCCTGGTTCAGGACCCGGTTGAGTTGGCGATCACTTCCCCGTTCACCGCGCAGACCCCATGGACCCGCCGTGCGGGTGGTGTCGATGGAGGCGCAGTCTGGTTGCCGAGCGCCACTGGCAACTACGCCAACAATCTCAACACCAGCCTCACCAGCGCCGGCTTGGACATGAGCGGCGCCACCTCGCCAGAATTGAGTTTCGATCAGCGTTGCACGACGGAAGCGACGTTTGATTTTGGTCGCGTCGAAATCAGCACCAACGGCGGCTCCAACTGGAGCGAAGTATTCCGTTGCGATGGCGAAGCCAACTGGCGTCGCGTGCAACTGACATTGCCGCAGCTGGCGGGCGTCGCCAACGCGCGCATCCGCTTCCGCTTCACCAGCGACGGCGGTATCGCCGCCAGCGGCTGGGCACTCGACAACATCACCTTGCTCGCCGGCGGCCAGACGTGTCGTGATAGCCAAGGCGGACCGCGACCCTTGCCGTTTCATGATGGGTTTGAAAACGTGAGTCGGTGAAGCACCTGCTGGTCCGAGTGAGTGTGGGCGTCGGAAGACCGAGCATCACTCGACCGGCTGAAATCGATCAAACGACCAGAGCGTGATTGCTCAACCATCGCTACCGACGGGCTGAGAACGACCTTTTCTGTTGAAAAACGCCGGAACTGAGTTCTCGCGCGTGCGTCGCACTCGCGACAGTCGCTTTTCAGTGCCGAGATGGCCTCCGAGAGACCTGGAAGCGAACTCTCGCTGGAGTTTGAGACGCGGGAAAGCCACGCCAAATTGAGTTGGCGAGTTTCAACAGTACAAACCCACAACAGTCACTCAAATGCATCGCGAAAATGGCGAAGGCAGCCATTCGCAGGTGACCCATTGGGCGCAGCAGAGCAGAGGGGCTGCCATCGATGCGGCCCCGGCTGACATCCAGGCGAGCAACAACCGGCCCTCGTCGATGCCGCGTGCGCTGAAAGTGAGTGAGGGCGGCCGGCTTTCGCGGCGTGCCACGAAATCGTTCGACCGCACACAAGATGGCTTGCGGGCCGGAACAAGCGGCGCGCTCCGGCAAACGAGAAAAGGGCCGCTGAAACTATTTCACCCGTCCTTGAGCGATGCGCGCCCTGCACTGGGAGTTATCAGACGGACGCCGCTGAATACCAGTTCGCGCTTCTGACCCACGCTTCCAACCCCCATCGATCACATAGGGATCTGCAATGACCAAACTCAGCTCACTCGCCTTCGCCGTCATCGGCTCATTAGTCGCGGTATCCGCAAGCGCCCAGAAATCGGCAGGCTTCAGCATTTCCAGCTCCAACCCCAATTACATTTACGAAGTGACACGCCCGCGTCCACCGGGCGCTGACACGCAGTGGATGTCATTCTGGATCTACGGCAATGGGTTCTTTGGCAAAGCCGGACATGTTGCGGTTGCGTTGCGAGGGCAGATCGTGAGGCAAGGATCGACTCCAGTCGCCGCGACGGGTCGAGGTGTCACGATCGGCGCGACCTACGCAATTCCCCTGGATGCCGATCCGCACGGTTGGCCGACTTATTGGGGAACGTATCCGGAACGGCGGTTCGGTGGCTGCCTGGTTGACTGGTGGGGTCCGTCGTACGAAGGCAACTTCATGTTTGATCGTCCGGGACAATCGCAAGTCGAGTCTTTTTATGCGACCGGCAATCACGTGTATGCCGCGAGCTGTCAGCCGTCGATTCCTGAAGTCACAGGTCCGTTTGGCCCCCAGCCCGACGTCAGCAAAGGCCTCAACAATGGCAACTGGTATCGCTACACGATCACGTCCAACAGCGCCGGCCAGGTGACCTACACGATCGAAAACGCCGCGTTGCAGCAGATCGGCAGCGCCACCGTCGAGGATGGCTACAACCCGTTTGCCGCGCCCGATCACATCAACCAGTGGATCTTCGTCGCCGGTGCCGGTGACGGTCCCTTCGCTGAAGAACCTTGGACACTCCACTTCCAGGACGTTGAAGGCGGCTGGTACTGAGCCAGCGAGCAAC
>JBQTGY010000172.1:0-31943 GCA_052390415.1 Pseudomarimonas sp.
CAAAGAACAAGCGAGGGCCGCGCCAGCGGGAAAATGCAGGCGGACAGACTGTTCGCCGCGTGATGTGGCAGAACCCCTCTTGCAGCAAAGGTTTCCGGGCATTTTCACGCGACCTCATGAAATGTCCTGGCTAGGTACTTGTGACTTCAGTTGTTATCATTTGCGGCTGCGCCGGCATAGCTCAGTTGGTAGAGCAACCGCCTTGTAAGCGGTAGGTCCCCAGTTCGAATCCGGGTGTCGGCACCAACTCCATGGCGGTTCGTTGCGCGTTGGCGCTTTGCGTTGCGACGCAGGCGTTACGCCCTCGACGAGAGAACGCCAATGCAATCGCAACCAACCATCGCCCTGATCGGTGCGCCCACTGACATTGGTGCCGGCCATCGCGGCGCCTCGATGGGTCCGGAGGCATTGCGAGTGGCTGGCATCGCCGAAGCCCTGCGAGAGCGCGGCCTCACCGTCATCGATCGCGGCAACGTCAGCGGACCGTTGAATCCCTGGTTGCCGCCGGTGGATGGTTATCGGCATCTCGACGAAGTGGTGGCGTGGAATCGGGCGGTGATGGAAGCGATGCGCGCCGAACTTGACGCCGGCACGCTGCCAATTCTGCTCGGTGGCGATCATTGTCTCGGCGTTGGATCAATCACTGCGGTGGCGGCGTATTGCCGCGCGCAGGGTCGCAAGCTGCGCATCCTCTGGCTGGACGCACACGCCGACTTCAATACGTCGGCATTGACACCCTCGGGCAATATCCATGGCATGCCAGTCGCATGTCTGTGCGGCATCGGCCCGGAAGCTTTGGTGCGCCTGGGCGGCGACGCGCCGGCCATTGCCGCGGATTCGATCCGACAAATCGGCATTCGCTCAGTCGATCCGGGCGAACGCCGGTTGGTGCACGAAGCTGGCCTCGACATCTATGACATGCGTTACATCGACGAGATCGGCATGCGGCGGGTGATGGAAGAAGCCCTCGAAGGCCTCGATGACAGCACCCACTTGCACGTCAGTTTCGATGTCGACTTTCTCGACCCGACCATCGCGCCGGGTGTCGGCACAACGGTGCGCGGCGGACCCAACTATCGCGAATCGCAGCTGGTGATGGAGATGATCGCCGACACTGGCCGTCTGGCCTCGCTGGATATCTTCGAACTCAATCCGGCGTTCGATAACAAGAACCAGACCGCGCGGCTGGCTGTCGATCTGGTCGAAAGCCTGTTCGGAAAATCGACCTTGATGCGTAGCTGAAAAAAACAGGCTGGGCCTTGCGGCCCAGCCTGCGCATTACGTATTGCTTTGAAAATCAACGCCGCTTGGCACTCAACGCCAGCGCGGCGGATCCGGCACGAAGCTGGTCGGAAACGCCTGCGGCGTCTGCCGCGCCGGGTGGCGATGGCGATGGATGATGCCGCGCGCGACCAGCGCCTCGGTATCGTCGTAGTACAGCGAAGTCACCTGCGAGGGCTGGCTCGATGCACGTACGAATTCAGTGCGCGAAATCGGATCGTAGCGGCGTGTGCCGTGGCCGGTGCCAAGTTCCTGACGTGCGCGTGGCGCGGCTGACTTGCTGGCCAATTCGCCCTCGCGAGCCGGTGCGGATGGCGCTGCACTCGGCGCCGCCGGGCGAGCGTCGCGCTTGTAGTCGCCGCCGGGGTAATTACCGCGGGGGTAACCATCCTCGTCAAAGTACTGCGGCGGGTCATAACGCGGCACGATCTGGCGCTCGTTGAATACCGCCACACCAATCACGCCGACGTTGCCGGGACGATGTGTGCGTGCGGCATAACTGTCACCCAGATCGGTGAACACGAACTCGGCGATGCTGGACAGGTCCTTGCGCCAGCCACGGACTTCAGTGCGTTGCCATGGGCCCAGCACATAACCTGACTGCGCCGGATTGGCGGTTTCACCGGTCACCGCGTTGACACCATCCACAGACAGCACCGCCAACACGCGCTCGGCGCTGCGATTCTCCAGCACCACCGCGTAACGATGGCCCGGTGTGCCCGGCACATGGGCACGACCATCGCTCCAGTACACCGGCAACACCGCGCCGCTGTCGAGATCACGCAGCGACAAATCCACCTGTGGCGCCTGTCGCGCGCTAGCGACGCTGGTCATCAGCATGGCGGCCAATACTGCGAATGCGCGAATCATCAGAATCTCCTTGTGAGCATCAGGCTCGCTGATTACAAACGCACGTCGCGACATTTCGGGGTTAGCCCAAACTGCTCGCGTAAACTGCGCAGTCATTTCGTTCATCTGCCGCTTAGCTCATGACTGTTGTTCGCGTCCTTACTGGCATCACCACCTCCGGCACCCCGCATCTCGGCAACTACGTCGGCGCGATTCGCCCGGCTGTATTGGCCAGTCGCCAGCCGGGCGTCGAGTCGTTCTACTTCCTCGCCGACTATCACGCGCTCATCAAAGTGGGCGAGCCGGCGCGGGTGCAACGTTCGACCTTGGAAATCGCCGCCGCGTGGTTGGCCTGCGGGCTGGATCCGGACTCGGTCTGGTTTTATCGGCAGAGTGACATTCCAGAGATTCCCGAACTCACTTGGCTGCTCACCTGCGTCGCCAGCAAGGGCCTTCTCAATCGTGCGCATGCCTACAAGGCGGCGGTGGATCGTAATGGCGAGCAGGGTGAAGACGCGGATGCGGGCATCACCGCCGGGCTGTTCATGTATCCGGTGCTGATGGCGGCCGACATTCTGCTGTTCAACGCGCACAAGGTGCCGGTGGGTCGTGATCAGATCCAGCACATCGAAATGGCGCGCGATATCGGTGCGCGCTTCAATCATTTGTACGGCGAACATTTCGTGCTGCCCGAGGCGGCGGTCGAGGAGCACGTGGCGACCCTGCCGGGCACGGATGGCCGCAAGATGAGCAAGAGTTACGACAACACCATCGCCCTGTTTGACAGCGCCGCTTCGCTGCGAAAGGCGGTGCTCGGCATCGTCACCGACAGTCGTTTGCCCGGTGAGGCCAAGGATGCCGACAGTTCCAACGTCTTCCAGCTGTATCGCGCGTTTGCCAGCGCGGAAGAGACCGAATCCATGCGCGAGGCGTTTGCCTCAGGCATCAGCTGGGGCGAGGCCAAGCAGCGCCTGTTCGAGCGGCTGGACGCCGAACTGGCGCCGATGCGGGCGCGCTATGAGGAGCTGATCGCTGATCCCGCGGCGATCGAAGCTATCCTGCAGCAAGGCGCGACCAAGGCGCGTGCGCTGGCGGTGCCGCTATTGACCAAGCTTCGTCACGCAGTGGGGCTAAGGCCGCTGATGCAGGTTGCGCTGGCTGGCGAAGGGCGAGTCACGGTATCGGCCGAAGCACGGATGCACGTCATTCGGCCACCTGTGTTCAAACAATATCGCGACGCGGATGGTCTGTTCTATTTCAAACTGGTCACAGACGATGGTCGCTTGCTAATGCAAAGCCTCAGCTATGCGTCACCGAAAGACGCGGGCTTGCACATTGCTCGGTTCAAGCGCGAAGGCAGCGCGGGGTTGACGCACGCGGTAGGCGAAGGCGTGCGCTTGGCCGACGCGTTGATCGGCCAACTTGCCGAAGGTGTCGATTTTGATGAGGTGGTCGAGGCGCTAGCGATTGGGGGAGCGAGCGAAGCGAAGGCGTAGCTGCAACGTGCTAGGAAATTCCGGGTGCCAGCCCTAGAACGTCTCGCCAACCGGCAAAAACCGCCACTGCCCCACCGGCATCTTGGCCAGCGGCACCTTGCCAATACGAATACGCCGAATCGCGACGGTGGTGAGGCCGACTTCAGCGCACATTTCCTGCAACTGTCCCGGTTGCACCGCCTTGATCGCAAAACGCAGACGGATTTCGTTCTGCCAGCTGACCTTGCATGGTGGCAAGGTGCGGTTGGACAGGCGCATGCCGACGCTCAGGCGCTGCAAGCCATAAGCCGTTATCTGGCCATTCACCTCGACCACGTATTCCTGTTCGATGCTGTTGCGGTTCTCCTGCAGGCGGCGCTTGCTCGGACCCTCCTGGCACAACACCAACAAGCCGCTGGCTTGGGGATCCAGATCCATCGCCACCGAAAGATGGTTGAGATGACGGCGTAACAGGCGCACGCCTGAGGCATCTTCGGGCCAATGATTGGCGCTCGATATCGCGTCCCCGCTGCCGCCTTCGCCAACATCACGATGCAGCAGCACGGTCGTCGGCTCGGTATTGCTGAGCACCGCCGTTGGATCGATCACGACCTGCTCGGTCGTGACCATGAACTGCGGCAGTTCCACCACCTCGCCGTCCACCTGCACCCAGCCACCTTCGATGTAGCGATCCGCATCGGCACGCGAGCAGCCGGTCAGTTCGATGACGCGCTTGGCGAGGCGGATGGGATCAGTCATGGAAACCGTCGGTCAATCGGGTAACGCAGTTTAGCGGTCGCAGGTGGCATCGCGGCCGCCAACGAATCACGCCTGCATGAAGCCCAGATTCGGCGTCGTGTAAGCACCCAGGCTCGGAAATATGTCGCCGAGCGCACCATTGTCGACGCCAAACCAGGATGCCAAGGTCGCCGCGTATTGATCCACCGACGTGGTCGGGATGATCTGCCCATAGCCGGCATCATTGGGGTTGTTGGCCTGTGCCAGCGAGTTCATCTGTCCGAAAAAACGGCCACCGCGCACCGCGCCGCCAACCACAAAATGATGACCGCCCCAGCCGTGGTCGGTGCCATCGGAATTGATCGAGATCGTGCGCCCAAAATCCGATGCGGTGAACGTGGTGACCTTGTCAGCCAGCGTCAACTCCTGGGTCGCCGCATAAAACGCGCCCAGCGACTGCGACAGGTCGCTCAAGATGGCGGTGTGGGTCTCGAGCTGATCATTGTGGGTATCGAACCCACCCAGGCCCACATAGAACACCTGTCGGCGCATGCCCAAGGCCTCACGCACCTGGATCATGCGCGCCACCATGCGCAATTGATTGCCCAATGTGGTGTTGGGAAACACCGTCGCCAGCGGCTGTGTCACCCCGTTGAGCGCTGCATTGATCATCTGGTAGCTGGAGATCGAGCGCCGCGTCGCGCTCGCATAGGCGCGCTCGAACATGTGGGCCTGGGTGCCGCTGGCCATCAAGGCATTGAACGCACTGACGCCAAGTTCGTTCTGATAAATCTGCAGATAGTCGATGGGCGGTGCGCCGGCCGGGCTCATCACGTACTGATCGATCTGTGAGCCACGCTGAAACAGGTTCTGGCCGGAAATCGAAACCGTCATCGGCAGTTGCTGATTCGGATTATCGGTGTGCAGCAGGTCGGCGATGCGACCGCCCCAGCCGTCGGCATTGACGTCGTCCGGGCGCGAGGTTTGCCACAGGTTCGCTTGATCGTCATGCGAAAACAGTTGTGGCGGGGTCGGCCGTGTACCGGCTTGATACTCGGCTTGGGTAATCGGCCCCATCAAGGTACCGACATTGCCGATGACCGCCGCGCGCTGATTGTTGAACAGCGTCCGCAACTCCGGCATCGCCGGATGCAGGCCGTAACTCGCGCCATCGGAAGGCAGCCCGCCGGGCAAACCCGGTTGTGCGGCGAGTGCGGTCAGCGACAAGTTGGCCGCCGCCGATTGCGCGATCGCCAACCCCGCCCGCGACGCCTGGTACACGCCGTAATGCGGTGCGCTGTAGGGCACCACGGTATTGAAGCTGTCATTGCCACCAAACAGGAACACACACACCAGCGCCCGATAGTCGGCCGGAATGCCCTTGTTCAAGCGGGTGGCCGCGGCCACCAGTTGCAGATTGCCCAGCGCCGAATAGACGCCAACGCCACCCAGGGCGCTGGCGATGGAACGACGCAAAAACGCACGACGATCGAGGTTCATGGTCCGGCGCCTATTGGATCGAATATTCGGGTGACGTGATGACCAGAAACAGCGCGTGTTGCACCCGCAACAGGCCGCCATCGGTCATCGGCAAGGCTTGCAATCGGGTCACGATCACGTCGCGCATGAAGGTCGACATGCCGCCGCCGAGCAGGCGCAGGTTCAAATGCTCGACCAACTGCGAGGGATTGGCCGCCAGCGCGCGCAAGGGCGCGTAGTCCATCAAGACCTGATCGGCGTCCTGCGCATAGCTGTAAGTGCTGCCGACGTAGAAGTAGAAGATCCGCCAGTACAGGTCATTGGGGGCGGATACCAGCAGTGAGTCCGTGGCGATCTGGAACTCGGGCGAGACCAGCCCAGCATCACGAATCTCGCCCGGCTGCGCAAAGTTGGGCTTGAAGAAGTTGAACACCGACGGCGCGCTCAATGGCGCTTGTCCGTATTCAACGTGCGGGTGAGTGATCAGCCAAACGCGACCGTTGGCCGAGCGTGCGCTAGTCAGTCGCCACAGTTGCACCAACCGCAGCAATGGTTCGCGCAGCTTGCCAAACGTTTGCGGCGCGGCCTGCTGGCCGAAACGCGCCTCTGTGTCCAGCAGCACCGCGCGCACCACCGCGCGCAAGTCGCCACGCACGCCTTGTCCATTGTTGTTGAACTGGGCGGCGACGCGCTGCACATAGGCGGGTGTCGGGTTGCTGGTGACCAGACGTTGAATCAGATGGCGGGCGACAAACGGACCGACGTTGGGATGGTTGAAGATGTTGTCCATCGCCGCAGTCAACTCGGCTTGTGCATTGCCGCCTGCGGCCAACAGGCCGCCTGGCAAGCTCACGCCCGGATAGGTGAGCAACTGCTTGGGGGTGGTGTTGTCGTGAAAGGCCTCAACCGCCTGCATGGGTTGTTGCCAGGGTGGGTCATACGGATTGCCGGTTCCACAGCCGACGTAGTTCTGCGCTGTGCAATGCGCAAAATTCCAGCCGGTGAACACGTGCGCAAAGCCGCGCACCGTGGCCTGGGTGTAGGTCGGCACCGGTTGGTTGTTGACCAGTACTGGCGTGCCATCGGTGTTCAGCTGCTGCAAGCCGATGGAGAACAGTTGCAGCACTTCACGTGCGAAATTCTCGTCGGGGCGGATGTTGAGAGTCGCATCTGCTTTGCGATTGCCCAACATGTTGAGGAAGGTGCCCATCGCGGGGTGCTTGGTCACCGCCTCCAGCAATTGCCGATAGTTGCCGAAACTGTGCTGCGCCAGCAGGTCGTAGTAGCTGGCGAGCCCCCACTGCTGAAACAGCAGCGCGGCGTTACGGTCTGAAACCACCAGCATTTCCGACAGCGCAAAGGCGATCCGCTGGCGCAGTTGATCGTTGTGGGTCAACAACGGGCTGGACGGGTCAAACAACTGCGCCGCATTGATCAGCCAGGTTTCCAGACGCGCCTGCTGGTAAACGCCGTTTTGCCCAGGTGGTCGGGTGCGTACCCAGTCGAGATAAGGCACTTCGAGCGAAATCGGGGCAGCAAATTGTTCATCCAGCCACGCTTGGTAACCGAGCTGGCGCAGGCGCGCGATGTCCTGCGTGCGTGGTCCGAAGGTGGCTTGATCGAGAAAGCGGGCCGCTTCAGCGTCGTTGGCTGGTCCGACCAGGTCATTCTCGAAACCGCCGCGGAATATCAGTGCAGCGGGTACTTGCGCGGCGGCGCTGGCGATCATGGCAAGTGCAAACAACGGGAGCAGCAAGCAGCGAGTGCGCAGGCGAGTGGCCATGACCATCAACTCGACTAGAAGCGGGAATAGGCAGCAAGGGTAGCGCAGTAGGCCGTAACTTGTTTTAACAAACTGGCTTGGCAGCCGGTCTCAAAAAACAAAACGGCCGGTGCTTTTGGCACCGGCCGCGGTTCTGCAAACGCTGGGCTCAGCTAGTAATAGAAGTCGTAGAGGATGTCCACGATCTCGCCACTATCGATCTCCACCAGCAACAGGTCACCGTCGACCCGCAACCAGCGACATCCGTAAGGAGGCGCTGCCAGACCGTAAGTGCCGTAGTCGACGAAATAATTCGCGGCCAGGAACACCAACGGCAAGCGGTAGCCAATGCTCCAGCTCGTGCGTGCATAACCGCGCGGATAGTAGTAACGCGCTTGGGCACGGTAGCGATGGCCCGACCAGCCGTGATTCCAACTGCCGCGCCATTGCGGCGTGCGCCAATGGATGCTGCCGCGGTTGCCATGCCGATAGCCGTCGTTCCGGTGCCGGTCATTGCGGTGCCGATCGTTGCGGTAGCCGTCGTGGCGATTGTCGCGACGGTCGTAGCGCTGGTCGGTGCGCGGCAAACCACGGCGGTAATCCTGACTGCCGTAGGCGTTGTTGTAGCCTCGGTTGCCCGAATGATTGTCACGGCCGCGACTGTTGTCGTGGCGCACGTTGTTGTCGCGACCTCGGTCGTAACCCCGATCATTGCCGCGATAATCCTGTCGCCCATTGGCCTGCACGCCAAAACCACTGACGCCCGGGTCCTGACGCCCGCCATAGTTGGCGCCGCGCTGATCACGAACCACCGGTGCCGGTGATTGGCCATACGAAGACGGCGCGATCACTTCGCCGCGCTTGTCGCCTCGCTCCACTTGACCATACGAAGCTGCTCGCCCTTGACCGGCCTCACGCGCCGCCGCACGCTCGTTCCTTGCCTCGTTATCGCCGCGTTCGCGGCCGTAGCCCCGGTCTTGCGCCGCTGCGTTGAGCGCCGCAGCGCCCAACAGAAGAATCAATGGCGTCGATAGATACCTGTTCATCTTCAAACCTCGTTAGCTTGCCGGCAGGGTGCCGGCGGTGGGTCGGACAACGCGGTAGGGCGCACCCGGTTGCGTTGGCCTGCGCAGAATGCGTGGACCCGACTGAACGAATGGCAGGGGTTTTTGCGGTCGCCGAAACCCATTCAGCTTGCGTGTAATCAGCGGATGATGGCGAGGTAGGTGCTGATGCCTGGCAAGCGGCACAAACGACGCGCCGCTGCCGGTTCAAATCCTGATCTGTGGATAAACATGCGAGCCAGCACAGAGCAGACGCTTCGACCATGCTGGCCGAAGCGTCCGGTGGCGTCACTTCTTTTTCTTTTCCTGTTTCGCCGCACGCTTTTCTTTCAGCGTCTTGGTCGGCGCCTTCTTCTCGGTTTTCTTCTGGTCCATGCCCTTGCTCATGGTCGCCTCGTGTTTGTGTTAAGTGGATGTGGATAGCTTGCGCTGCCGGACAGCATCAGGCGGACGCCGCCCAAGTGTAGCCGCGCGATCACCGCTTGGCGCGCTGCAAGCTGATCGCCGCGATCAGCAGGAAAACGATCGAGGCCGCGTCAAACATCGCAACTCGCTGCAAGGCGTCGTTCAGTGGCCAATGCAGCGCACACAGCAGCAAGAAGCCCAGGTCACTGAGCAACACGATGCTGACCATCGGCAGATGCCAACGTGGGTAACGAATGGCGGCAAGCAAGCCTCCACCCATCAGCCCGAACATCAAGGCGCGATGCTGCAGCAAGAGCTCGGTACCGGCGTCGATCTCGCTCAAACCATACAGGCGCATCAATGCCGCGGCGCCGGGCAAGCCCGCCAATGGCAGGAGATGGATTGCCGCTGATCCCAGCAGACACAGCTGGGTGAGCAGACTCAGGCGGTGGGACTGGTTACGCGAAGTGTTCATCGGACTTTGCTTGGAAATGGAAGCAGCCGCCGAGCACACTCGGCGATGAATGGGCGAAGTCTTGACCGTGGCCGGAAACCAAGCAGCGGAGCTTGCTCCCCTACGGTCATTAATTCGATGTCGCGGCGACGTTCGCATGTCCTGATGACCCCCGGTGCTGCCGCAAGCTACGCTTCAGCCCCAAGTACTGAATCACCACAAACAGCGCCACCAGAGTCGCCTGTCCCAACAGCACGGCCTGACCCAGTCCATTCGGCCTGATCCAATTCGAATAGGTGAGGAGCACGCTGCCAAGCACCCATCCGGCATTGCCGATCACCACCGCCCACACCAGCCATGTTGTCAGCCTGGTGCGAGTACTCGTGTAGCCAATCAATAGGCCATAAACCAGCGTAAACATGGCGACCGCCTGCACCGCCGACAGGCTGGTGCCAACGGCTGCTTGCAGCACCGGTGCCATCGCCAGACTGAGCGCGGCGGCGACAAAACTGCCCACGCCATCGAGCCGCAAACCGAAGGCCAACAGCGGTGAGGGTTGGATACTGGACATGGCGAACTCCACAGTGAAGGGAATCACAGGCTGAGCGCGCGACGTAGCGCTGTCGATTACCTGCGAGGTAATGGGCAGGTCGCTGATCTGTGGTTACGATGCGGCCATGAACGCACCCACATCGGTCGGCAAGCTGGTCCGCGAATGGCGGCAACGCCGCCGCTTGAGCCAACTCGATCTGGCGGGTGATGCAGAGATTTCGACGCGGCATCTGAGCTTTGTCGAGACCGGCCGTTCGCAGCCGAGCCGCGAGTTGATCCTGCACCTGGGCAAGTTGCTGGAGCTGCCGCTGCGCGCACGCAATCAACTGCTGCTGGCGGGTGGTTATGCCCCGCAATTTGCGGAAAGCGCTCTGGCTTCCGCCAACCTGCACGTGGCTCACGAGGCAGTGCTGCGGGTACTGCACGCGCACGCACCGTATCCCGCGTTGGCGGTCGATCGACACTGGAACCTTCTGCTTTGCAATCGCCCCGCCGAACGGCTGATGGCGAACGTAGCGCCCGAATTGTTGGTCGCGCCTGCCAACGTATTGCGCATCAGCCTGCATCCGCGCGGACTTGCCCCGCAGATCATCAATCTGGCGCAATGGCGGCGCTACATTCTGGAGCGCGTGCGGCGCTTGCTGATGGCGAGTGGTGATCCAGTGCTGGCACAACTCGTGGACGAACTTTCGGCTTATCCGCTGCCGCCCGAGCAAGCCGGCGCACACGTGGAAGATCAGCCGATGGCCGACGTGGCAATGTTGCTGCGACTGCGCAGTCCTCTCGGCGAACTCGCCTTGTTCAGCACCATCACCGTATTTGGCACGCCGACCGAAGTCACCCTCTCGGAGCTGGCGCTGGAAGCCTTCTATCCCGCCGACGCCATCACCGGCGAACGCCTGCGCCAGCTTCTGGCTTGAGCCGCCCGTCGCAACGCGCGCGCCGACTACACTGTGTGCCCGTTTTTGTTGGAACCCCGCATGGCGCTCAAGTCCACCGTGGTCAAGGCCGAGCTGCAAGTCAGTGACCTTGACCGTCACTACTACGCCACGCACGTGCTGACGATGGCCCAGCACCCATCGGAAACCGACGAACGCCTGATGGTCCGCCTGCTCGCCTTCGCCATGTTCGCCGACGAGCGCCTGGAGTTCGGTCGCGGCCTCTCCAGCGACGACGAACCCGACCTCTGGCGCAGGTCAATGTCTGGCGAAATCGAACAATGGATAGAACTCGGCCAACCCGACGAATCCAGACTAAGAAAAGCCTGTGGCCGCGCCCGCGACGTAGTCTTGATTGGCTATGGCGGACGCGCGTTTTCGATCTGGCTGGAGAAGCAGGCTGTTGCTCTTGCTCGGTGCTCCAACTTGCGGATTTTTGAATTGCCTGCGGATGCGGCTACCCAGCTGACCACCCTGTTGGGCCGCACCATGCGCTTGCAGTGTTTGGTCGAAGATGGGGAGTTGCAGTTGATGAATGACGGTGGCTCGGTGACGGTGTTGCCCGTGTTGCGGCAGGCGGCCAGCAAGTGAAGCTGGGTTCGGAACAGTTGTAATTCAATACCTCGGGCTAATGGTTAAATTCAATGCGTAAGCCCTATGTCCAATTTCTGTTGGTAACACTCGCAGGGGTGGTGGCGGCGGTGTTCAGTGTGATGCTTGGTTGCACGTCGCCTTGGCAATGGTTCGGCGTCATGTGTGGCCACAACTTTCCGTTCTCCGTCGCCCTGATTGCCGGATTCTTCTGGTTTGCATTTGCACTGATCTTTTACTTGCGCCTCGGGATAAAGGCATTGCGATAGCCTGAAATAGAATGAAGCTTTGCGAGCTGGCGTTCGGCTTCTCTCGCTTTTGGCTGGCTCCCCGCAAGGTTTCGTCGGCCTCAGCGGCCGCCGAGTCACTTTTCTTTGTTTCGCCAAAGAAAAGTAACCAAAAGAAAGGCGACCCGAGCATCGCGCGGCTACGCCGTACCCTGCGCTGCTCGCCGGTCTCGGGCCGGCGCGAACTCGCACATCCATGTGCTCAAACATGCGCGCCTTTCCCCCGAGCCCGGCTGCGCTGCTCGGCGCGATGACGGGGCTGTGGGTCAAGAGCAACAGCAAAGGCAGGAGCAGCGGCAACAGCAACA
Organism: Pseudomarimonas sp.; assembly: GCA_052390415.1. Taxonomy (GTDB): domain Bacteria; phylum Pseudomonadota; class Gammaproteobacteria; order Xanthomonadales; family Xanthomonadaceae; genus JANNWF01. The sequence goes on from JBQTGY010000172.1 coordinate 12,184, forward strand.
ACAACAACAGCAACAACAGCAGCAACAACAGCAACAGCAACAGCAACAGCAACAACAGCAGCGGCAACGGCAACAACCGCCGCCAACTTTCACGCTGCGCACTTTGGCTTTTGCTCTGGTTCTTGGGGTCCCCTTTGTGGCGGCGGCGGTTGGGAGATCAGGCCCGGCACGGGGTGCGCGCATGGATGCGCGTGCGTTTTTGCCAGTACATGGATGTACTGTCAAAAACCCCTCCCAACCGCCGCGAACTCGCGGCTTCATCGCGAGCGCCACATCGGGGTCGCCTTTCTTTTGGTTACTTTTCTTTGGCGAAGCAAAGAAAAGTGACTCGGCCACCGCTGAGGTGGACGAAACCGTGCGAAGAGCCAAACTAAGGCGAACGAAGCAAAGGCCAACCCCCTGCTTTCGCCGAAATGACAAGCAAACGGACACCAGCCAAGCGTGAGCGAACACCCCGACCTAATCATCATCGGCGCCGGCGCAGCCGGCCTGATGTGCGCCCAAACCGCCGGCCACCGCGGCAAACGTGTTCATGTCATCGAACATGCCAATCGCGTCGGCAAGAAAATCCTGATGTCCGGCGGTGGCCGCTGCAATTTCACCAATACCGGCACCACACCCGCTCAATTCATTTCAGCCAATCCGCATTTCTGCAAATCGGCGCTTGCGCGATACAAGCCCGCCGACTTCATCGCCATGGTCGAGCGCCATGGCATCGCGTATCACGAGAAAGAGTTGGGCCAGCTGTTTTGCGATGAGTCCTCCAAACAGATCGTCAAGATGCTGCTGGATGAGTGCAGTGACGCTGGCGTGCGCATTGATGTGAGTTGTGCCGTTACAGGCGTTGAACGCGACGGCGATGGTTTCAGGGTAAACACAAAGCAAGGTGTAGTTCGCGCGCCAGCGTTGGTGGTCGCCTGCGGCGGCTTGTCGATTCCCAGCATGGGTGCGAGCGGTTTCGGTTATGAAGTGGCGCGCCAATTCGGCCATCGGGTGTTGCCAACCCGTGCGGGTCTGGTGCCACTTACCTTGAGTGGCACGCACTCCGAGCGCCTGCAGGATTTGAGCGGCGTCGCCTTGCCGATCACCGTCCATGGCAAGGTCAAACAATTCAGCAACCAGATGCTGATCACGCATCGCGGTGTCAGCGGACCGGCGATCCTGCAGATCTCGTCATATTGGCAGCCGGGCGAAACGTTGTTGCTCGACTTGCTGCCGGGTGCTGATGCCTTGGCCTTGCTGACCGAGCTGCGCCGAGCGCGACCGGCGGCCGAACTGCGCACGGTGTTGGCGGAACTGCTGCCCAAACGCTTTGCGCAGCGGTTGTGCGAGCAGTGGCTGGTCAGCAAACCCCTGCGTCAATACAGCCCGCCCGAACTCGCAGCAACGGCTGATTTGTTGCAACGCTGGCCGCTGGTCGCGAGCGGTACCGAGGGTTATCGCACCGCCGAAGTCACCTTGGGCGGCGTCGATACCGATGGTCTTTCATCGACGACGATGCAGTCGAAAAGTGTGCCGGGTTTGTATTTCATCGGCGAAGTGGTGGACGTCACCGGCTGGTTGGGCGGTTACAACTTCCAGTGGGCCTGGGCTTCCGGCTACGCGGCTGGCACCAGCGTTTGAGCGGAATCCAAGGGCTCGTTGAACGGCGTCAGCACGGGCACCGGCAGGTTGCCCAGCAACAGTCGACCCGCCCAACGTTGACGCTCGTCCATGCAGTAAGCACCGCCCATCGCGAACTTGCGGCAGGTTTGCGGGCGTTGTTCGTAGATGGAGCAGCGCATGCTGCTTCGATCCAATGCGGCGCACCAACCATCGGCGAGCTTCAACAGTTGATCCGGACCCTGTGTTTGCACGGCGATGAATCGGGCCGGCACGCGATCATCAGCCGTCAACACCACCGTCAGTCGACAACACACCGCCGTGCAGCGGCCACACAGATCGGTCTTCTCCGCATCGCGAATGACGTCGGCGACCCGCACGCGCTTGCTCACAAGCGGGTGACCCGCACCGAGCGCCCTTTGACCTTGCCGGCGCGCAGTTTGGCCAGCGCCTGGTTCGACTCCGCACGGCGAATCGCCACATAGCTGCGGGTGGCGTAGACATCGATCTTGCCGACGCAGGCAGCGGGCAATCCGGCATCGCCGGTGAGCGCGCCCAGAATGTCGCCTGGGCGCATTTTTTCGCTGCGACCGGCGTCGATGCGCAGGGTCACCATCGCCGGCAGGGTCGGCGTCTTGCCGGCGGATGCGGGCGCGATCTTCGACCACGTCAAACGCATGTTGTGCAAGGATTCCAGTGTGATCGCGCGCGGCACTTCGCGCGCTGTGCACAGGCTCAAGGCCAAGCCGTCGCGTCCGGCGCGGGCGGTGCGTCCGATCCGGTGCAGATACACATCGGGATCGGTAGGCAGTTCGTAGTTGATCACGGCGGCGAGATCATCGATATCCAGTCCGCGCGCGGCCACATCGCTGGCCACCAATACCGTACAGCTGCGATTGGCGAAACGCAGCAAGGTCTCGTCGCGGTCGCGCTGTTCCATTTCGCCGTGCAGTGGCAAAGCGGCAAATCCGGCCGACGACAGCGAGGTCGCGACTTCGTCGACATCCCGCCGCGTATTGCAGAACACCACGCTCGACTCGGGCGAGAACTGCAACAGCAGGCGCGCCAAGGCATTGGGTTTGGCGCTCAAGTCGACTTCAAAGAACTGCTGGGTGAGAGTGCCGCCGGCCACGTCGTCGGCCACTGTCACTTCGGCCGGATTGCGCAGCAAGTTGCGTGCGATGCGCCGGATCGGATCGGGAAACGTCGCCGAGAACAGCAGCGACTGACGCTCGGGCGGGGTCTTGCCAGCGATCTCGCGGATGGCCTCCTCAAACCCCATGTCGAGCATGCGGTCGGCCTCGTCCAACACCAGGGTGCGCACGCCGCCCAGATGCAGGTTTTTCTTGCGCATCAACTCCTGCACCCGGCCGGGTGTGCCGACCACGATGTGCGGATCGTGCTGCTCGAGCGAAGCCAGCTGCGGCCGCAATGACACACCGCCCGAGAGCAACAGCAGCTTGATGTTGGGAATGCAGGCGGCCAGCCGGCGGATTTCCTTGCCGACTTGATCGGCCAATTCGCGCGTCGGGCAGAGCACCAGCGCTTGCGCGCGGATGAGTGTGGGATCGATGCGTTGCAGCAGCCCCAGCGCGAAAGCTACGGTCTTGCCGCTGCCGGTGGGGGCTTGTGCGATCAGGTCGCGACCGGCCAATAACGTCGGCAACGACTGTGCCTGCACCGGCGTCATGGTGGTGTACTTGAGCGCGTCCAGCGCCTGCAACAGCGGCGCGGACAGCGGTAGCGTGGTGAATTCAGTCATGCCACATGATACGTGGCGGCGTCAGTGAGCCATCCCGCGACGGTTCAGGAACCACGGTCGTGTCGATCGAGCTTTCGCTTGGCTCCCTCCCCGATGTTCGGGGAGGGTTGGGGAGGGGTTAGGAAGCACCTTGTGTTGACGCTAATGCGATGGGGCGCTTCGCCCCGTCGCGTTAGCGTCAGTAAGCACCCATGAAATCGCCCTTGCCCACGACCACGCCGTTGTGACGCAGCAAGGCATAGACGGTGGTCATGTGGAAGAAAAATTGCGGCAGGCCGTAGGCAAACAGATAGGCCTGACCTTGCAGCGTGCGCTCCTTCGGTGTGCCCGGACGCAACACGATCGCACGTTGTTCGCTGCCTTCGAACGCGGCCGCATCGAGACTGCCGATGAAGGCCAGCGTCTTGCTGATACGCGCCTGCAACTCGGCAAAGGTCTGCTCATCGTCGGCGTACGCGGGTAGCTCAACACCGGCCAAACGACCCGGGACACCCTTGGCGAAATCGCAGGCGATCTGCACCTGCCGGATCAGCGGAAACATGTCCGGGAACAGGCGCGATTGCAGCAGAACTGCGGGCTCAAACTTTTTCTCGGCGGCGTGCTGCTCGGCCTTGGCAAGCAGGTTGGCGAGGCTGTTCAACATTTGCGTGAACACGGGAACGGACGCGGCGTGCATGGAAACGGACATGAATTGTGGTTCTCGGTACAGGGCGACGGAGTCTAGTGGGCTGTAACGGATGAAGCGGAAGTGGGATTGCGACGGGATGGGCGTGATGGACGCCGCTCCAGAGCGAGGCCAATAGCCAAAGCCATTGGCGGAGTGAGGAGCAAGTCCAGCGCGGCCAGACCGAGCGAGCTACTTTCGATTTGTCCGTTACAGTCCACTAGTGGCTGGGTTAGGGATTGCGCGTGATTTCAGGCCAGGGCCGCTTCCAACTCAGGTATCAACTTGAACAGATCGCCCACCAAACCGATGTCGGCAATTTCGAATATCGGCGCTTCGGCATCCTTGTTGATCGCCACGATGGTGCCGGCGTCCTTGATGCCAGTGAGGTGTTGAATGGCCCCGGAAATGCCGATGGCGACATACAACTCCGGCGCGATGATCTTGCCGGTCTGGCCGACCTGCATGTCATTAGGCACGTAGCCAGCGTCAACTGCGGCGCGTGAGGCACCCACGCCTGCGCCCAACTTGTCGGCCAAGGCGTAGATGATGGCGAAGTTCTCGGCCGAGCCAACACCGCGGCCACCCGATACCACGCGGCCGGCACTTTGCAGGTCGGGGCGGTCACTCTTGCCTTGTTTGAGTGACACGAATTGTGTGTGCGTCGGCAGCGCGACATTGACCGCGGCCGCCTCAACGGACGCGCTGCCGCCCGTGCCTGCCGCCGGCCATGAAGCCACGCGCACGGTGGCAACCACCGGTTTGTCGGCCGGCGCGTTGACCGTGATGATCGCGTTGCCGGCGTAAATCGGACGCGTGAAGCTGTGGCTGGATTTCACCGTCATCAGATCGCTGACCTGGGCGACGCCGAGCAGGGCGGCGACACACGGCATCAGGTCTTTGCCAAACGTCGTTGACGGCCCGAACACGTGGCTGTAGCCGCTGGCCACGGCGGCAATCTGCGGTGCCAACACCTGCGCGATGGGATGCGCATTGGCGGCGTTGGTCACCGTCAGCACCTTGCTGACGCCGGCGATGTTCGCCGCCTCAGCCGCAATGGCCGTGGGTTCGGCGGCCAACACCAGCACATGCACCTCAGCGCCATCGATGGCGCGCGCGGCCGACACACACTTGGCGGTCGCTGAAGTGTTGAGTTTGCCGTCGAGATGCTCGGCGATGATCAGAATCTTGTTCATGATGGATTCCTGGTCTCTTTGGAACCCCTCTCCCCTTGCCTGATTGAATCAGGAGAGAGGGGCAGGGGTGAGGGTTCGGCGGTGCGGGAGTTTCTCGGCGATGCCGTACCCTCACCCCACCCCCTCTCCCGGCGGGAGAGGGGCTCAATATGGCGGGCGGTGGACTACAACAATCCCTTGGCCTTCAAGGCAGCGACCAATTCGCCAGCGTCTTTCACCATCACGCCCTTGCTGCGCTTGGGCGGCGCGGCGTAATGGCTGACGTTCAAATAATCGCCACGCTCCACGCCCAGGTCGGCCAATGGGATGGTCTCCAGCGGTTTGCTCTTGGCCTTCATGATGTCCGGCAACTTGATGAAACGAGGCGTGTTCAGACGCAGGTCGGTGGTGATTACCGCCGGCAGTTCGACGGTCAGGGTTTCCATGCCGGCATCCACTTCGCGGGCAACGGTCGCCTTGCCTTCGGCCACGTCCACCTTGCCGGCAAACGTTGCTTGCGGCCGACCCCACAAGGTCGCCAGCATCTGTCCGGTCTGGTTGGCGTCGTCATCGATCGCTTGTTTACCCAACAGCACGATGCTCGGCGATTCGCGTTCCACCAGTTTGAGCAAGACGCGCGCCGCGGTCAGCGGTTGCACGGCATCCGTGGTGACGACATGAATGGCCCGATTGGCGCCCATCGCCAAACCATTGCGCAAATGGGCGGCGGCGTCGGCGGGGCCGATGGTAGCCACGATCACCTCGGTCGCCACCCCTTTGTCGCGCAGGGCCAAGGCTTCTTCCAAGGCGATTTCGTCGAACGGATTGGCGGAGAGCTTGACGCCGTCGGTGACGACACCCGAGCCGTCGGGTTTGACCTGAATGCGCACGTTGTAGTCCACCACGCGCTTGAAACCGACCAGAATCTTCATCGCGGCAACGTTCCTCGGATTGAAAAGGCAAGGCCGCCTGCCGGCGGCAATGGGTCCAATAATAGCGGCTTGCGGGTGAAGAGCTGAATGCGGCTCTGGGCGGATTGCTGCGATCCCGACGGCGACTGCAGGGGCGTCGCCGCCTGCGAGGTGGGTTCAGCGCTTACGGCAGGGGTGGCTCGGCTCGCTTGGCCGCGTCGCGTGCCAACAGCCGCTCGCGAACCGCAGGCTCCAAGCCCGCCAGACCCCAGCGTTTGCCTTCAACGATGGCGGCCTCATCCGAAAGCCCTTGCAACCAACCCGCACGCAGGGCAGCAAGTGCACCCACCCGATTGCTGCTGGCGCAGTGGACCAGGACAACATCGCTGCCGATCTCGCGCAGCAGGTGATCCAGCCGCGTCACGTTTTCCTGGGTCAGATCGCCGCCGCCGCTGATCGGCAAACGGTGATACTGCAAACCGGCTTGCTGTACCGCCCATGCTTCGTCGAAGTCTTGCGATTCGGCCTCGGTGGTCAGGTCGATGACATGGCGCACGCCGGCGTTGGCCAAGGTGGTTATGTCGGTTGCCTGAAGGCGACCGGCCGTGATGATGTTGGGCGCGGGAAACGCGACATTGGCGAGGCCTGCCATGGCGGGTGATTGCAAAGGCTCGTCTGCCAATGCCGATGTAGCGACCATCAATAGCGGCAGCAGTGTGATGCGAAACATGCGGTGCTCCTTCTGATCCAATAAACCCTCAACGTCCGCCGAACGCGCGATGCAGCAGGTTGCCCGCGATCATGGCAGGCACAAACCATAGGGCTTCGGCCGATAACACACCCAGTCCGGCGAGCGCGGGGCCCGGGCAGTAACCTGCGGTTCCCCAACCGATGCCAAAGATCGCTGCTCCGCCGAGCAATTGGCGGTCCGCGGCGGTGGCCCGCGGAAGTTGGAAGGCGTCCGCGAACAACGGCTTGGGCAGTCGCAACACGAATCGAAAGGCGACGGCCGTGACAGTGACGGCGGCACTCAACACGAACAACAAGGTCGGATCAAAGTCGCCGAACACGTCAAGGAAACCGAGCACACGCTGTGGGTCAGTCATACCCGACATCGCGAGGCCGAGGCCAAACAGCAGGCCGGAAACCAGCGCGGTCAACCGCTGGCGGGTCATGAGCTGCTCAACACGTGTCGCACCACGAAGGTTGTGGCCATCGCCGTGCCCATGAACGTGAGCACGGCATACAGCGAGCGCAACGAGAGTCGGCCGAGTCCGCACACTCCGTGGCCGCTGGTGCAGCCATTGCCCATGCGGGTGCCAAATCCCACCAGCAGTCCAGCCAACACCAAGTCGGGCAGGGGAAACTCGCTGCGTGGCACGTAGGCGGCGGGCACCAGCGTGAGGTAGGTGCCGCCGCCGACGATCAAACCTCCCAGAAACAGAATCCGCCAGGTAAGGTCGCTGCGCTTGGGAGTCAACAGGCCATTCAGCACGCCGCTGACTCCGGCGATGCGGCCGTTGAGCCAAAGCAACAAGGTGGCGGCGCTGCCGATCAAGGCACCACCGGCGAACGCGGTCATCCAGGTGTTCATGCGGGTCTGCCGATTTGATTCAGCGGCAGGCGCAGAAAACTGACGCCATTGTGGTCGGGCTCCGGCAAGCGCCCGCCGCGAATGTTTACCTGCAGCGCAGGCAAGATCAGCAGGGGTTGCGGCAGGATCGCGTCGCGCGCGTCTCGCAGGGCGACGTAATCGGCGAGGGTCACGCCGCTGTGCAGGTGTTTGTTGCCAACACGCTGCGCAGCGACGGACGTTTCTGCGGCAGCTTCTCGCCCCGCGGGCGGATAGTCGTGACACAGAAAAACCCGGGTCTGGTCCGGCAAGGCAAGAATGGACTGCACCGACGCATACAGTTTCTGTGCATCACCCCCCGGAAAGTCGCAGCGGGCCGAGCCCGTATCCGGCGCGAACAGGGTGTCGCCGATGAAGGCCGCATCGCCAATCACGTAAGTCAGGCTGTCGTCGGTGTGGCCCGGCGTGGGCAGCGCGTAGGCGCTCAATTCACCGATGGAAAAGGCTTCGCCGGGATCGAAGAGATGATCGAACTGACGACCATCGGCGGCGAATTCGTCGCCAAGATTGAAGACTTGTTTGAAGTGCCGCTGCACACCCAGGATGCCGCGACCGATGGCGAGGTTGCCGCCGAGCTGATCGCGCAAGTAGGCGCCAGCACTGAGGTGGTCGGCGTGCGCATGGGTTTCCAGGATCCAGTCGACGCTCAACCTGTGCTGGCGGACGAAGGCAATCAACTGGTCGGCCAGCGCAGTGTTGGTGCGGGCCGACGGGCCGTCATAACCAAGCACGGAATCAATGATTGCCGCGTGGCCACCGGGTGTGTCGTACACCACGTGAGTGAAGGTGGCCGTCAGCGGATCGCGGAAAGATTCGACCAAGGGCTTCATCGCGCGTCAATTCCTGCATAATTGATAAGACTCTAATTTAGGAAAAACTAAAATACATGTCAAGTCGATCTCAGGATGCTCCACGGAAAGCACGAAAATCAGCCCCGCATGCCACGCCCGTCTCCGTGCGTGAGCTACCCGACGCGACGACGATGGCGGCCCATGCGGACGCTGCCGCCGCGCTGCTCAAAGCGCTGGCCCACCCCGCGCGTCTGCTGGCAATGTGTCGTTTGGTGGAGCGCGAGGCCTCGGTGGGCGAGTTGCAACAGGAAGGCGTGAGCATGTCGGCGCTATCGCAACACCTGGGTGTGTTGCGAACGCTGGGGCTGGTGCGTACTCGCCGCGAGTCGCAAACCATCTATTACTCATTGGTGGACGGGCCTGCACTTGTGGTCATGCAAGCGCTTTACGAGGCCTACTGCGCGCCGCGGGCAAGCGCGACGGTCGGCGGTTAGCTCAACTGATCGACGATGCGTTGCGCTGCATCGGCTGGCACTTCGAGCACCGTCTGCACCCGTACTTCCGGCGTCAGCGGCGCTTCGTACGGCGCGCTGATGCCGGTGAAGTTGGGCAAGGTGCCGGCGCGGGCCTTGCGATACAGTCCCTTGACGTCGCGGCGCTCGCATTCTTCTAGTGGCGTATCGACAAAGACTTCGATGAACTCGCCGGGCCCGAACAACTCGCGCGCCATCTGTCGCTCACTGCGGAACGGCGAGATGAAACTCACCAGCACGATGAGTCCCGCATCGACCATCAAACGACTGACTTCGGCAACACGGCGGATGTTCTCGACGCGGTCGGCGTCGGTGAAACCAAGGTCGCGATTGAGCCCGTGGCGAACGTTGTCGCCGTCCAGCAGATACGTGTGCTGACCCAGCGCCAGCAAACGTTTCTCGACCAGGTTGGCCAAAGTCGATTTGCCCGAACCCGACAGGCCGGTGAACCACAGGCAGCGCGGCGTTTGTGCCTTCAGCGCGGCGCGTGCGGCGCGATCTACATCGACGTGTTGCCAATGGATATTTGCCGCACGGCGCAGCGCGAAATCGAGCGTTCCTGCGGCGACCGTGGCCTGGGTAACGCGATCAATCAGAATGAAGGCACCCAGTTGCTTGTTGTCGGCATACGGACTGAAAGCAATCGGCTGATCCAATGACAGATGGCAGACCGCGACCTCATTCAAGGCTAGTTCGCGCGCCGCAATTTCTTCCTGCGAATTGACGTCGATGCGATGGCGGATATCCGTGACAGTGGCGTTGACCATGCGGCTGCCGAGCTTGAGCCAATAACCTCGGCCGGGAAGCAAGGGCGCGTCCGCCATCCACAGCAGATGCGCCGCGAACTGGTCGGCGACTTCGGGCGGCGCATTCGCTGCCGCCAACACATCGCCGCGACTGACATCGACTTCGTCATCGAGTGTGACCACCACCGCCTGGCCTTGCACCGCCGTGGCCAGATCGCCATCGGCGGTCACGATGCGGGCAACGGTGGAGCGGCGACCCGACGGCAGGGCGACCACCCCGTCGCCGGGCTTCAATTCGCCCGCCGCCAAGGTGCCGGCAAAACCACGAAAGTCCTGATTGGGCCGGCATACCCACTGCACCGGCATGCGGAAATCAGCGCCCTTGCTGCTGACGCTGACATCGGTGGATTCAAGCAAACCCAGCAGACTGGGTCCGCGATACCAACTCATTGCAGTGGAGGCGGTGGTGAGGTTCTCGCCACGCAGCGCCGACAAAGGCACGCATTCGACGCTGTCAATTCCCAGCAACGAGGCCAGCTGACGGTAGTCGGCGCTGATCGTCTCGAACACGCCTTGATCGTAGCCAACCAGATCCATCTTGTTGACCGCCAGCAGCACATGGCGAATGCCGAGCAAGGCGCAGATGTAGCTGTGCCGGCGGGTTTGCGTCAGCAAGCCCTTGCGGGCATCGACCAAAACCACGGCCAGATCCGCCGTGGAAGCACCGGTCGCCATGTTGCGGGTGTACTGCTCGTGGCCGGGGCAATCCGCAACGATGAACTTGCGTTTGTCGGTGGCAAAAAACCGATAGGCGACATCGATGGTGATGCCCTGCTCGCGCTCGGCGGCAAGGCCATCCACCAACAGCGCAAAATCCAGCTCGCCATTCTGCGTGCCATGACGACGGCTGTCGCCCGACAACGCGCTCAATTGATCGTCGAAGAGTTGCTGCGAGTCGTGCAGCAGGCGTCCAATCAGGGTGCTCTTGCCATCATCGACGCTGCCGCAGGTGATGAAGCGCAGCAGCGACTTGGTTTCGTGTTGACGCAGGTAGGCGGCGATGGCGCTGGGTTGATTGGCTGAAAGGGTGCTGTTCATCAGAAATACCCTTCCTGCTTCTTCTTTTCCATCGACGCCGTCGGGTCGTGATCGATCACCCGGCCTTGGCGCTCGGACGTGCGCGCGACCAGCATTTCCTGGATCACTTTCTCCAAGCTGTCGGCGTCGGATTCCACCGCGCCGGTGAGCGGGTAGCAGCCCAGGGTCCGAAAGCGCACGCGTTTGTGTTGCGGGGTTTCGCCGTCTCGCAATGGCAGGCGCGCATCGTCGACCATGATCAGCGCGCCGTTGCGTTCAACCACCGGTCGGACGGCGGCCAGGTACAGATCCGGCACCGCGATCTGCTCGCGATAGATGTACAACCAGATGTCCAGTTCGGTCCAATTCGACAATGGAAACGCGCGCACGCTCTCATTGGGCTTCAGCCGCGCGTTGTACAGATTCCAAAGCTCGGGCCGCTGATTTTTCGGGTCCCAGCGATGTTCGGCGCTGCGGAACGAAAAGATGCGCTCCTTGGCCCGCGACTTTTCTTCGTCGCGACGCGCGCCACCGATCGCGCAATCGAAGCCATGTTTGTCGAGGGCTTGTTTGAGCGCCTGGGTTTTCATCACATCGGTATGCACCGTGGCGCCGTGCGAAATCGGCCCGATGCCTGCGGCCACACCCTCTGGATTGGTGTGCACACACAATTCGACGCCAGTCTCGGCGACCCTTCGATCTCGAAATCCGATCATCTCGGCAAACTTCCAGCCGGTATCCACATGCAACAACGGCATCGGCGGCCGCGCCGGATAGAACGCCTTCAGCAGCAAATGCAGCAAGACCGAGCTGTCCTTGCCAATCGAATACATCAGTACCGGATTGCGAAACTCGGCCGCGCACTCGCGCAGGATGTGGATACTTTCGGCTTCCAGACGATCGAGATGGCTGAGTTCTTGGGTGGGGCTCATGCGAAAGGCAATGACGGACAGCGCGCAAGTATTGGCTAGTGACGCTGCTGCGCCAAGACGCCAAGTGTGATCCGGCGCTAACCAGCGGTTATGAGGGTGCTCGCTATCGTCGCCCGGATGCAGGCTGCAAGCCGGGCTAGGGTCGAATTCGCGCGACTCGACGCAAGGTCGCTTCGGCCAGGCGATCCGCCGCTCCCGGCGCGGTCGCAAAAAACAAGGAAGGTTCAACCAGCTCAAGCTCAAGCACCTTCGGTCCATCGGCCGACGGCAACAGATCGATGCGCGCATAAAGCGGCGTTTCGAAGGGCAGAGCGGCAAGCACCTGTTGTGCCAGCGCGTGCTCAGGCTCACTGGCGATACGCGGGCCGATGTTCTCGGTGGCGAACAAGTCGCTGGTCGCTGCGCCGTCGCGTTTCAGCAATGGACCTTTGCGGATCGCATGCGAATAGCGGCCGTCGATGAAGATCATCCCGGTCTCGCCATAGCTGTCGACGCCGCTCAGATAGGGTTGCAACAGCACACTGCGCCCACCATCGAGCAAACGCCGCGAGTGCACCATCGCATTCTCGCGTTGGCTGGCCAGATAGCGGTGCGTGTCGCGCGAGCCAGCGCCGATCGCCGGTTTGATCACGAATTCATCAAAGCGCGGCAACAGTTCGGGATCACCTCCTGGCTCGGCAAAATGCGCCGGAATGATCGCCACGCCCGACTTCGCGAGATCCGCCAGGTAGTGTTTGTCGCTGCTCCAGCGGACCACGTCCAGGGGGTTCAGCAACACATCCAGCGCACTCACCTGCGCGCACCAGGCCAGAAACTCGGCGTGACGCTCGGTGTAATCCCAGGTCGAACGCAGCAGCACCGCCGCATAACGCGACCACGACACCGTAGGATCATCCCAAGCTCGCACCTCGGCCGTCGCCCCTTGCCGCGCGAATGCCTCCAGCAGCGGCGTTTGATCGTCGTCGAGACCAGTGGCAGCGATGGCGGTGGCTAGGCAGATGCGGGTCATGCTTTTTCGGAACTGGGGACTTGGGACTGGTCGGGACTCGGGACTCGGGACTCGGGACTCGGGACTCGGGACTCGGGAAAAGCGTTGCGGCAACAAACTTGCTCATGTGGGAGCGCCGGAAGGCGCGATTGATATTGCGGGGTAGATCCGGATCGCGCCTTTCCGGCGCTCCCACGATGGCATCCTTCAGTCCCCAGTCCCCAGCCCCCAGTCCCCAGTCAAAGATTCGCGTAATTCGGCCCCGCACCGCCCTCCGGCGTCACCCAGGTAATGATCTGATACGGGTCCTTCACGTCGCAGGTTTTGCAGTGCACGCAGTTGGCGGCGTTGATCTGCAGGCGGCGCTCGTTGCCGGTGCCGACCATTTCGTACACGCCCGCAGGACAGAAACGTTCGCAGGGGTTGCCGTATTCCTCGGTGCACTTCGTCAGGCAGATCGAGGTATCGGCTACCTTGAGGTGGACGGGCTGGTCTTCGTCGTGTTCGGTGGCGGCGAAATAAACGCCGGCCAGGCGGTCGCGGGGCGCCAGCGTTCGGTCGACATAATCACGCTTGGGGGTTTCGTTGGCGCTGAGTTTGGCTAACGAGTTGTAGTCCGGCTTGTTGCGCCAGGTCCACGGTGAAGCACCCCCGGTCAGGGTTTCCCAACCCGAGTTCAGCAAGCCCACCCACAGACCCTTCTTGAAACTGGGCTTGATGTTGCGCACACGCTTCAGCTCGCTCATCACCACCGAGCCGCGCAGTTTTGCGTCCCAGCCAACCGGGCTGAGCGAGCCTGCAGAATGTTCGGCCGCCAAGATGCCGGAACGAATCGCCTGGTGCGTGCCCTTGATCTTGGGTACGTTGAGCAGGCCAGCGGCGTCACCAATCAACAAGGCACCGGGCATTTCGACCTTGGGTAATGACTGCCAACCACCGCTGACGATGGCGCGCGCGCCGGCCGAGAGAATGCTGCCGCCTTCCAGCAAGGGTTTGATGGTCGGATGGTGCTTCCATTGCTGAAAAGCTTCGTAGGGCTGGTACTTCGGGTCGCGATAGTCGAGACCGGAGACATAACCCAGCGCGACCTGATCGCCGGTCAGGTGATACAGAAAACTGCCGCCGTAAGTGCGCGTATCCGCCGGCCAGCCCAGGGTATGGACGATCTTGCCCGGCGTGCCGCGTCCCGCCGGTAGCTGCCACAGCTCCTTGATGCCGATCGAATAACTCTGCGGATCGGACTCGGCATCCAGCGCGTATCGCTTGACCAGTTGTTTGGTCAAATGCCCACGCGCCCCCTCCGAGAGCACGGTGAGTTTGGCCTTGATGTCGATGCCCTGGGTGTAAGTCGGCTTGTGACTGCCGTCCTTGGCCACACCCATGTCGCCGATGCGCACACCGGCTACCGATCCATCGTCGTTGAACAAGGGTTCGGCGGCGGCGAAACCGGGGTAGATCTCCACACCCAAGGCTTCGGCCTGCGGTGCCAACCACGCGCACAACGCACCCAGGCTGACGATGAAGTTGCCGTGGTTGTTCATCTGCGGCGGCACGATGGGCGACTTGAAGCCGCCGGTTTTGGTCAGAAACCAGAATTCGTCCTGGGCGGCAGGCACACAAATCGGCGGTGGTGTCTCGCGCCAACCGGGCAACAACTGATCCAAGGGCTGCGGTTCGATCACCGCACCGGACAGAATGTGCGCGCCGATGGTCGAGGATTTCTCGATCACGCAAACGGTCAGCTCGGGCTTTACCTGTTTGAGGCGGATCGCAAATGCCAGCCCGGCGGGGCCGGCACCCACGGTCACGACGTCGTATTCCATGCAGTCGCGTTCGCTCATGGCGCGCTCATTTGCCCAGTTGAGTCAGAGGTGATTATAGGCATCGGCAAACGTCGCGCCGGCTGCCGCCACGGGTTGTGGATAATGCGGTCTACAAATTCCTCTTCAGACTCCCCCGATGACCGCCATCGACGATTCCGAACTGCGCCACGCTTCGGTGTGCAGACAACTCCATCTGCTTGCCAGCGGTGAGATCACAGCCACCCGCTTGACCGAGGTTTACCTCGCCGCGATCGAAGCAGAAAACCCCAATCGGCGTGCGTATTACTGTATCGATGCCGAGGGCGCGCGCTCAGCGGCGGCTGCCTCGGATACTCGCCGAAACGCAGGCAGCACCGTCGGCAGGCTCGACGGGGTGGCCATCGCGATCAAAGACAATCTTGATGTGGCGGGCTTGCCGACAACGGCGGGTCTCGCGTCGCGTCGCTCACATCGTGCATCAGCGGATGCATTTGCGGTGGCGCGATTGCGCGCGGCTGGTGCCGTCATTCTCGGCAAAACCGCACTCGATGAAGCCGCGCTCGGTGCCATGGGCAGCAATGCGGCGTTTGGCAACGTACCCAACCCGCAGCGGCCCGCGCAGGCATCGGGGGGGTCGTCTTCGGGATCAGCGGTGGCAGTGGCGGCCGGATTGTGCAGTGCAGCGCTGGGTAGCGACACCATGGGGTCATTGCGCATTCCCGCGGCGTTTTGCGACATCTACGCGCTGCGGCCCACACTCGGCGAGGTGTCTTGCAGCGGCTTGTGGCCGGCTTTGCCGCGGCTCGATGTGGTCGGGCCAATCACGCGCTCGTTGGATGACCTGAACGTATTGCTGCAAGTATTGGCCGCGCATGATCCCGCCGATCCGCGCTCGCGTCGACGTCGCGTGCCGCTGGCGTTGCCGGATTGGGAGCCGAGTCGATTGAAGAGTGGCGTGGCTTCGCAGTTGGCGGCTTTGGGCGCCGATTCTGTGATAACTGCCGCATTTGGATCGGCGTTGGAGCGCCTGCAACCGTTGCTCGGCGAGCGTCGTGAAGTGGCGCTGACCGAGTTTGGCTTGCCGCGTCTGCGCCGATCCGCGTTGTTGATGATGGAGGCGGGACTGGCCGCGTCGGATCCAGAAGACCTGATCGAGCTTTCCAGCGAGCGGCGACAGATGCTCGCTTTTGCCGCCGGAAAGTCGGCGGTCGACTATGCGCGCGCGGATCGATTGCTAGATGCCGCCGTTGTTTCGATGCGCCGTTTGTTTGATTCGGTCGACGTGCTCGTGTTGCCAACCGTGCCGGTACCGCCGCCGTTATTGGCGGCCGTTGAGCCAGCCAACCTGGCCGACTTCACCGCCTTGGCGAGCATCGCCGGTTGCCCAGCGCTGAGTTTGCCCCTGGGCGCTGGAATCGGATTGCAGCTGGTGGGTCCACCCGGCAGTGACCTGCGTTTGTTGGAGCTTGGGCAGGTCGCGGCGGCGTTGATCGAGGCACCCGAACTGGGCGGATAGGGCATTCAGATGGCAATGTCCCGGATTGACTTGCGGTCAGCCTCGCTCTGTTTTGATCCCGAGTTTCTGGCTTTCGACGCAGCCAGCACTGCGTTCGACGAACTCGACGCGGAAATTCGCTGGGAACAGCATCACGTCCGTCTGTTTGGCCGTGATGTGCCCGCGCCACGCATGAGCTGCTGGATTGGCGATAGCGATGCCAGCTACACCTATTCGCGTATCCGCTTCGAGCCGCGCCCTTGGCCGAGCAGCGTGTTGCGGGTCAAGCAACTCGTCGAAGCCACTGTTTCGGCTCGCTTCAATTCCGTGCTTGCCAATCGTTATCGAAACGGTGCGGACGGTATGGGTTGGCACGCCGACGACGAGCCTGAACTCGGCCCACAGCCCATCATCGCTTCGCTTAGCCTCGGCAGCAGTCGCCGCTTTTTGCTGCGCAATCGAAACCTCCCGCGAAATCGCTTGGCGCTGCTGCTGACCCATGGCAGCCTGCTGGTCATGCGCGGCGATACTCAAACGCACTATCAGCACGCAGTACCGCGCACCGCCAAACCCTGCGGCGCGCGGATCAATCTCACCTTTCGCCAGATTCAGACACCCGCGGCTGCGACCGCCAGCTGAACGCAACTCGGCAATGCCGATGACCCTTCGGAAGTTTTGTAGCAAGCTGCCCGCCCGCGCGCTGCTCAGGCGCACCCGCGCCGTTGCCCATGACTGACGCCAGCTTCGCCGACCGCATCGATTTCGTCTGCCAGCTGGCCCGCCGTCTGCACGCCTATGGCACCACGGCGCAACGGCTGGAAGGCGCGATATGTGCGGTTTCCACGCGCCTGCAGCTGGTCTGCGACCCGTGGTCGAACCCCACCGGCCTGCTGCTGTCGTTTGCCGACGGTCGCACGGGGCGCGACGGCGTCGAAACCACGCGCGTGATCCGCTTGCAACCGGGCGACATCGATCTGCGCAAGCTCTGCCAAGCCGACGACATTGCCGAACGTGTATTGCGCGGCGAAATCGGTCTCGCTGAAGGCTCGCGTGCCTTGCAGGCGTTGGATGTAGCGCCTGGGCAACGCGGCCGATGGTTGATGGCGTTCAGCTTTGGTCTGACATCGGCCAGCGTGGCAACCCTGCTGCATACCGGTTGGGCTGCGATCATCACCGCTGCCTGCGTGGGATGGCTGATCGGAGGTTTGGCCTTGCTCGGGGCCGATCGACCACGCCTGGCCGAGGCCTTGGACGCCTTGTCGGCGATGGTCGCCACCTTGGTGGTATTGGCGGTGGCGCACTACGTGGTGCCGCTGGCGGTGCAATCGGTGGTGATGGCCGCGTTGATCGTGTTGTTGCCGGGCCTGTCGCTTACCAACGCCGTTTCCGAACTTTCCAGTCAGCATCTGGTTTCAGGCACGGCGCGTTTTGCAGGTGCGATGGCCACCTTGCTAAAACTGACGTTTGGAACGGTCGCGGGCACCCAGATTGCACACTTGCTGGGCTGGGTGGCCGTGGAACCATTGCCCGCCGCGCAGCCCATGATGCTTGAATGGGTGGCGCTGTTGGTGGGTTCTTATGCGTTTGCAGTGTTGTTCCGCGCTGACCGCCGCGATTATTTGCTGGTGATGGCGTCCGCATGGCTGGGGTACTTGACCACCCGTTATGCCGGCGCTGCCTTGGGCAGCGAAGCAGGTGTGTTCATCGCTGGCATCGTGGTGGGTGCAGTCTCCAATCTTTACGCGCGAAGTTTCAATCGACCCGGTGCGCTGGTTCGGGTGCCGGGCATAATCTTGTTGGTGCCTGGCAGCGTTGGATTTCGCAGCCTGAATTTCGCGTTGGAGCGTGACGTGCTTCTCAGTTTGGATACAGGCTTCGCGCTGATTGCCTTGCTGATATCCCTGGTTGCAGGTTTGCTATTCGGCAACCTCTTGATTCCTGCGCGGCGAAATCTGTAGCGCATTTCCTCAGCTGGTGTGTGGCCCGCCTTGCTGACCGCCGGTCGGCATCCTGTCTGGCCAACGCTGCAGCAACGGAGCCAGTTCATACGCGCAGCATATGACCTTGCTCCGCTGGCTTGTCTGCAAAGGTCGGGAAACCACGCCAGCCTCTCCGTTATTTGTAAAACTCTGTTTAAATCTTGAAATCGTCGCGGGTTTTACCGCCAGCAATGGCCGCCTCCATCCACCGCGGCTGTTTGCCCCGGCCGGACCAAGTTTCTGTCGGATTGCTGGTATTGCGGTATTTGGCTTCGACTTTCTTGCGGGGAACATCAGCGGCAGGCTTTGAAAAGCCGAACAATTCTTCGATGGTATAGCCCGCTTCTTTGGCCATGGCGGTGATACTGCGACGAACTTCGCCGATCTGCTCGCGCTGTTTGCGTTTTTGTTGCTCACTGGCAGCGGCGATCAAGGCGGCAAGTTCGGCCTGCGACATTTGGCTCAGATCAATCGACATAGCACTTGCTCCAATCAAAGGGTTTCCCGGTGGCACCGGTGTGCCCAAGTATTGCAGTGGCATTCGTATTAAGTAAATACCAAATGCACGGCCTCCAGAACCACCTGCCCGCGAAACTACAGCGGAAATCGGTTGCGCGCCGCCACCTGCTGCTTGCCCTTCCGTGGGCCTGCACGTATGTTGAGCGTTGAACCTTCTGCCGCGACGATTAGTGACTGACTCATGGGCCTGCTCGACGAACTAGAAGAGGAAGCGCAGCGTCGCCGGGCCGAGGAGGAGCAGCGGCGCACCGAGTTGAGTGCCCGCGAGGCGCAATGGAACGAGCGCATCGAGCCAGCGATGCGTGAGCTTGAGCGCTACCTCACGCAACTCACCGAGCAATTGACCTACCTGAAGAAAAGCGCACGGGTGGTATACAACGTGGTCGGTTATGGCGACGTGGTCGCCTATGTCGAGCCGGTGTATACCCTGGTCGGTCGCGCACCCAATAAAACCAGCTATGAGATAGCACTAAGCTTCTCGGCGATTATCGCCAGCGACGAATGCCCGTTGCTGCAAGGCGAGACTGGTACGCGGCTCAAAAGCCTGATCAGCGTCCTTCAACAATTGCGGATCAGCGGCTTGAGCGATGTGCGCAAGAATCCCAATGGCGAAATTATCGCAGCGCGAATACAGGCCAAAGGCAAGATCCCGTTGGCACTGACCGCCAGCGCCGATCAGGAGTCCGGCGCGATTCGACTGCTATTCACCAACTTCGAAGGCTTGGGGCAGAGCTCGCGGAACTTTCGTGTTGAGCAACTTGACACCGCGTTTTGTGACGCCCTCGGGCGATTCATTGCGCGCGACGAATTGAATTTTGCCCAGGAAGCCGTCGACGAAGATTTGCGCAGGCTGCTGAAGACACGGCTGCAGCGCGACAGCATCAAGCGCGAATGGGAAACCAAATTGTCGCGACAGCTTGCTGCCGACGAGAGCAAGGCGCTGGATAGTCTGGATCCTTCGTTGCGCCCGGGCAGCCTGGTCGGGCGGATCAAGCTATTCTCGAAGCGCCTGATCGGCCGCTAGCCCCCCGGGTTCCGCAGCTAATCGCGTAAACCATTGATATCTCTGTCCTCGGACAGCGAAAAATGACACTACAGGCTGGATTTCGCGGGTGCTGGGAGCTTGAGTGCCTCGAACAGGTCGATCTGCT
>JBQTGY010000173.1:0-12718 GCA_052390415.1 Pseudomarimonas sp.
ACTCGGGCGTTCGTCTGGGCTTCATCTGCGGCAATCGCGATTTCTTGCTCGGCGCCGCTTATGCCGCGCGCTGTGGCATGCGCCGACTGCCTGATCCGTGTGTGATCTCGCTGGATGGTCGCGCCACCTTGCTCAGTCATGGTGACGCACTGTGCAAGAGCGATTTGGCCTACCAAGCATTCCGAAGCCAAGTGCGAGATCCGCACTGGCAGGCCAACTTTTTGGCCCAGCCCTTGCAGGCTCGTCGCGCCTACGCAGAACAGGCACGCCGCGCCAGCGCGGATCATCAACGTGGCATGGATGCAGTGATTGGTGATGTCGACGCCGCCAGCGTGGCGACCATGCTGGCGCAATACGGCATTGATCGATTGATTCATGGCCACACGCATCGACCGGCAAACCATTTATTCGAAGTCGATGGACGCCAATGCGAGCGCATCGTGCTCGCGGATTGGCGTGAGCAGGGCGAGGCCTTGCTGGTGGAAGGGAGCTTGGCGACTCGAGTGGTGTTGAACTGAGCGGAATGTAGGGTGCGTCTCGGACGTCCGAGTCTCGGACGCACCGAGTCTCGAACACACCGTGTCTCGGTCCAGCGGTAGCTGGTGCGTCGAGGCAAAGCGGGTGCGTCCGAGACGCACCCTACATTCGAGGCGGTTTGGTTGGCGGGTTGACACCTACGCCTAACCGGTCCTCAGAAATGAATCACCGTGCGAATCGACTTGCCTGCATGCATCAGATCGAAGGCTTCGTTGATTCGCTCAAGGCCCATCGTGTGAGTGATGTACGGGTCGAGATCGATCTCGCCGCGCATGGCTTGTTCGACCATGCCGGGCAATTGGGTGCGGCCTTTGACACCACCGAAGGCTGAGCCACGCCAGACGCGGCCGGTCACCAACTGGAACGGCCGGGTGCGGATTTCCTGACCGGCACCAGCGACGCCGATGATGATGCTCTCGCCCCAGCCCTTGTGGCAGCACTCCAGCGCCGAGCGCATGACGTCGACATTGCCGATGCACTCGAAGCTGTAGTCGACGCCGCCGTTGGTCAGATCGACGATGACCTGCTGAATCGGAATGCCGGCGTGGTCACGCGGATTCACGCAATCGGTCGCGCCCAATTGCCGCGCCAGCGCGAATTTGTCTGCATTGATATCGATGGCGATGATGCGCGCGGCCTTGGCCATCACCGCACCTTGAATCACCGCCAAGCCAATGCCGCCGATGCCGAATACGGCCACCGTCGAGCCCGGCGTCACCTTGGCCGTATTGAGTACCGCGCCGATGCCGGTGGTGACTCCACAGCCGAGCAGACAGACCTTCTCCAGCGGCGCCGCCTTGTTGATGACAGCCAGCGAAATCTCCGGCACCACGGTGTACTCGGAGAACGTGCTGGTGCCCATGTAGTGAAAGATCGGCTGCCCGTTCCTGGAAAAACGGCTGCTCGAATCCGGCATCAGACCTTTGCCCTGGGTCGCGCGCACCGCTTGGCAAAGATTGGTCTTGCCACTGGTGCAGAACGAACAGGTGCGACATTCGGCGGTATACAGCGGAATGACGTGATCGCCGACGGCGACCGAGGTCACGCCTGCGCCGATTTCTTCGACAATGCCACCGCCTTCGTGACCGAGCACCGCCGGGAAGATTCCTTCCGGATCGTCGCCAGACAGCGTAAATGCGTCGGTATGGCAAACACCGGTGGCGACGATCCGCACCAGCACTTCGCCGGCGCGTGGGCCTTCGAGGTCAATCTCCTCGATCTGCAGCGGCTTACCTGCTTCCCAGGCGACGGCGGCGCGGGTTTTCATGGAACGCATCTCCTGCAAATTCGAATGGGGGATTCTGGTGGATTGAGGTGTCAGGCTCAATCGGCAGCGCGAGACGACCCGTTTGACAGGGCTGGTTCATTGCAGCCGCGCGGCCACCTCTTCACCAATCGCCAGACTGGCGGTGAGCCCCGGCGATTCGATGCCGAACAGATTGATCAGGCCGGCGACGCCATGCACCTTGGCGTCCTGAATCACGAAGTCCGGGTTGTGCTGTCCCGGCCCGACCAACTTCGGTCGCACGCCGACAAAATCGGGCTGTAAATCCGCGGTCTGCAAAGTCGGCCACCACCGCCGCACATCAGCGGCGAAGTGCTCGCGTTGGCCATCGTCAAATGTGTAGTCGACGCCCTCGCGGTAACGCAGATCGGGGCCAAAGCGCGCGCGATCGCCCAGATCAAACCCAAGATGCACACCGAGTCCACCACGCTCGGGCAGCGGGTAGATCAGGCGCGAGAACGGCACCCGCCCACGCACGGTGTAGTAGTGGCCAGCGCCAAAATACAGCTTCGGAACATGCGCGACATCCAGCCCCTCGATATGCGATGCCACCTCCATCGCGCCGAGGCCGGCGGCGTTGACCACGGTGCGCGCGGTCACGCTGTCGCCGCTACCGGTTTCGACTCGAAACAGACCATCCACGCGCTTCACCGCGGCGACCCTGGTATCGCAAATCACCCGACTCGCCTCACCACGACTGCCATCCACACTCGCGCGCTCAATCTCGCCGATCAACGCCATCACCAGCTCGGCCACATCGACGATGCCGGAATCTGGCGAGTCCAATGCGGCGACCGCTCGAAGCTGCGGCTCGCCGGCACGAATCTCAGCTGCGTCCAGCAAACGCAACCCGAGCAGGCCGTTGCGTTCGCCGCATTCGGCCAACGCCTGCAATTTGGGGATCTCCTCGTCCCGCGTCGCGACCACCCACTTGCCAGTGCGTCGATGCGGAATGCCGCGCTGCTGGCAGTAGGCGTAGAGCAGATCGCGGCCGCGCAGACATAGCCGCGCCTTCAGTGAGCCAGTCGGATAATAAAAGCCCGCGTGAATGACCCCGGAATTGCGGCTGGATACGCCCTCGCCCGCACGCTCTTCGCGTTCCAGCACCCACACGCTGCGACCGGCACTGACCAGCGCTCGTGCGCAGGCCAAGCCGACCACGCCGGCGCCGACGACGATTACATCGATGTCCGCTATTGCGCTCACGGCACTCCAACACGTTGGACTTGCCCGATTATGCAATCACGACTGACGCGGTTGGGATCCGCGACGCAGTCCGATGGCATGCAAAAATCCAAGAGCTTCAACGCGGAGGCGCAGAGGAACGCAGGGAGCATGATTCAGCCGACGCATAACTCGCATTTACTTGGATCTTCTCTGCGTTCCTCTGCGTGCCTCTGCGCCTCCGCGTTGCAGCGGTTGATTCACCCCAGCCTCAATACATGTACTCGCGGAATACAGGTTCGACACGGCCTTGCCAGGCTCCATGAAACAGCGCCAGTTTGCGCTCGGCGGCGGTTTCATTGGCCAGCGCCATCTCGATGAGCGGCTCGATGAACACGGTTTCGTCGCCACCGTACTTGTTCAGCCGCGCGCGACGTTTCAATCCCGCCTGGGCGATCTTCAGTGCTTCCATCGCCAACTCGCGCATGCTGGCACCGCGAAATGGCAGCTTCAATGCATGTTTTGGCACGCCGTCGCGCAACGCGTTGCGTTCGGCCATGCTGAAATCCTTGACCAGATCCCAAGCCGCATCCAAGGCCGCGTCGTCATATAACAAACCCGTCCAGAACGCGGGCAA
Source organism: Pseudomarimonas sp. (assembly GCA_052390415.1). Classification (GTDB taxonomy): domain Bacteria; phylum Pseudomonadota; class Gammaproteobacteria; order Xanthomonadales; family Xanthomonadaceae; genus JANNWF01. Next base: position 3,624 of record JBQTGY010000173.1, read on the forward strand.
GGCACACAGTCGATTCCACGGCCCTCCATCGGCACCGCGCATCTCCAGATACTTCTTCAGCCGCACTTCCGGGAACGCCGTGGTCAGGTGATCGGCCCAGTCCTTCATGGTCGGCAACTCACCCGGAAGTGCAGGCAATCGACCGTTCATGAAATCGCGGAAACTCTGTCCGCTGGCGTCGATGTAGTGGCCGTCGCGATAGACGAAATACATCGGCACATCGAGCACATAGTCGACGTAGCGCTCGAAGCCGAATCCTTCATCAAAGACGAAATCGAGCATGCCGGTGCGATCGGGATCGGTATCAGTCCAAATGTGCGAGCGATAACTCAGGTAACCGTTGGGTTTGCCTTCGGTGAAGGGTGAATCCGCGAACAAGGCCGTGGCCACCGGCTGCAAGGCCAGCGCAACCCGAAACTTGCGCACCATGTCGGCTTCGTCAAGGAAGTCGAGGTTGACCTGCACGGTACAGGTGCGCGTCATCATGTCGAGGCCCAGACTGCCGCGTTTGGGCATGTAGTCGCGCATGATCTGATAACGACCCTTGGGCATCCAAGGCATCTGCTCGCGTGCCCACAAGGGCTGAAAACCCATGCCCAGGAAGCCGAGGCGCAGCTCATCGGCCACGCATTTCACTTCGAACAAGTGGCTGGATACTTCGCAACAGGTCTGGTGGATCGTTTCCAGCATGCCGCCTGAAAGCTCCAGCTGACCCGCCGGTTCCAGGGTCACCGAGGCGTCATCCTTGAGCAAGGCGATGATCTTGCCGCCCTCCTCCACCGGCCGCCAACCGAACCGCGTCAGTCCACGCAACAAGGTCTCGATGCCGCGCTCACCATGGTAGGTCGGCGCGCGCAAGTCATCGATCTGGAAACCGAACTTCTCGTGCTCGGTGCCGATCCGCCATTGCTCCTTCGGTCGTCCCCCGGATGCGATGTAGTCGACCAACATCGCGCGGTCGGCAATGAACGGGTTGCTGCTGGCAGATGCGGTCACGGAATACCTGTGGATGATCCTGGAGGAGTGAGAGCTTGGGGCAGATCAGACGCTTCGCAATGTGCGCGAGTGTAAGCCCGCACCTGCGACAAGCGCGTCGAGGCGGGTGCATCGCCTGCAGAGCACAGCCCCCAGACCCCGGCCCCGCTTCACGCCGTAAAGCGCAATTGACCCTCACCCCCTCGCGCCGCAAACTTCGCCCATGAGCAAGCCACCCACCGCCGTCGCCGACTTCGAACGCTCACTGGATGAGCTGGATACCCTGGTGCAAAAGATGGAACGCGGCGAAATGACCTTGGACGAATCGCTGCAAGCCTACGAACGTGGCATGACCCTGTATCGCAACTGCCAAGGCGCATTGGAACAAGCCGAACTGCGCGTGCGCATGCTGACTGACCCGCTGGACCCCGACAGCGCCGTGCCGTTCGCCGCTTCGCCTTGAGCGCGGAGGCCACTGCAGACCTGCTGCGCAGTTGGATCGCGCGGGTGGATTCAACCCTTGCGCAGGTTCTGCCCGCGCTGGAGTCGGAACCCAAGCGCCTGCATGCAGCCATGCGTTACGCCGCTTTGAGCCCCGGCAAGCGACTGCGGCCGTTGCTGGTATACGCCAGTGGACATGCTCTGAGCATTGCAGAGGAACAACTGGATGCCGCCGCCGCTGCGGTCGAACTGATTCACGCCTATTCGCTGATCCATGACGATCTGCCGGCGATGGACGATGACGACCTGCGCCGTGGCCGACCAACCGTGCATATCGCCTTCGACGAAGCCACTGCCATTTTGGCCGGTGATGCCTTGCAGGCTTTGGCATTCGAAGTGCTGACGCGCGCGCCGGTTGCCGCAGAACGCTGTCTGGCAATGGTGCGCAGACTCACGATTGATGCGGGTGCGGCTGGCATGGCAGGCGGCCAAGCCCTCGACCTGGCCGCGGTCGGCAACCGCATCGACGAGCAGCAATTGATTGCCATGCACGCGCGCAAGACCGGGGCGTTGATTCAGAGTTGCGCGGCGCTGGCGTCATTGGCTGCTGACGCCGAGCCGCCAGTGGCTACCAGCCTGCATCGTTTTGCCAGTGCGCTGGGGCTGGCATTTCAGATTCGCGACGATTTGCTCGATGTGGAAGCAAGCTCGGCCGACTTGGGCAAGACAGCAGGCAAGGACGCTGCCGCCGACAAACCGACCTACTTCAGCATGCTTGGCATTGAGCTGGCACGACGTCGATTGGCCGAACAGTCGCAGTTGATGCAGCAGGCATTGGGCGAACTGCAGGGTGACACCACGCCGTTGGCAGCCTTGGCAACGCTAACCGTGGCGCGCATGAAGTGAGACTGCAGGTTGCCGACCGTCTCTGAGTAGGGTGCGTCTCGGACGCACCGGCTTGGTGCCGCACCGATTGGTGCGTCCGAGACGCACCCTACGATCCGGGAATTTTGTGGGACCGGCATTAGTGGGAGTCACTCCCGCGACTCCACTGTTTGCTGGGCTCTGGTCGGGTTCGCAAAAGCAACCGCAGCGCGGCCCTCCCATGGCGAAAGCAACCCACCGGCCTCACAAACAACAACGCCCGGATGAGTTCCGGGCGTTGTCTCGGTGGTCTTGTCTGGATCCAGCGCAATCGATTGCGCTGGATCCGATCCTTTACTTGATCAGACGCAACGTCCACGGATAGCGGTAGGTCTCGCCGTTGTTGGCCTTGATGCCGGCCATGATCGACAACACGATCCAGCCGATCACCACCACCGGCAGCAACAGCAAACCAATCAGCACCATGGTCAGCACACCGGAAATCAGCGCGGCGATGAACACCGTGATCTGAAAATTCAGCGCTTCCTTGCCTTGGTCATCCACAAACGGCATGTCGTTTTTCTTGATCTGCCAAATGATCAGGGGTCCGAGCAAGCTGCCCAGCGGAATTATGAAGCCGGATAGCGTCGACAAATGGGCAAACATGGCCCATTGCTTCTCTTCGGCGCTGGGGCTCGCCATCGGCGGCATCGGAGGGGCCATGGTTTCGTCGTTGTTCATCGCGCAGGTCCTTGAGGGTGTGGGCCGCGCCACTGTCTTGCGCCAGCGCGGTGATGTCAAGGATGCGTTCACATGAGCGATGTGACGAACTCGTGGCGCACTTGATTCAGCTAAAGACGAGCGGCCCGTAGGGCGCAATAACCGAAGGGCATTGCGCCAACAGCAAAGCGTTGACGCGAGGCCGTGATCGAAGCTGATGCAGGTCGGGCGTGCTCCGCGCTTCGCATCACTTCATCCAGCGGCGCAATGCGCTGCGCCTATTGCGCCCTGCTTCCGCTGACTTCGCCAGCCAGCGCAAAACTCATACGCCCTCACCCGCCACCATCATCTTGCCGACCAGGATCGACCCACAGCGAATGGACGAGCGCGTGTCGATGTCGCAACCAATGGCCTCGATTCCCAGCAACATGTCGCGCAGATTGGCGGCGATGGTCAACTCATCCACCGGATACACAATCTCGCCATTTTCGACCCAGAAGCCAGCCGCACCGCGCGAATAATCGCCGGTCAGCGTATTGGCGCCCTGTCCCATCAACTCGGTCACCAACAAACCCCGACCCATGCCGCGAATCAGTCCAGACAAACCCTCGGAGCCCAGAGTGATCTCCAGATTGTGCGCACCGCCGGCATTGGCGGTGCTGGTCAAACCGAGTTTGCGCGCCGAATAACTGCCCAGAAGGTAGCGCTGCAATACGCCGTCAGTGACCAAGGGTCGATCCATGGTCGCCACGCCCTCGTCATCAAACGCTGCCGAACGATGACCACGACGCAGATGCGGGCGCTCGATCAAATCGATGCCAGCCGGCAGCACGCGCTGTCCCACCGCATCCAGCAAGAACGAAGCCCGTCGATACTGCGCGCCACCCGACACCGCGCCTAACAGACCGCCAATCAGGGAACGTGCCACTTCCGCCGCAAACAGCACCGGGTAGTCGCCAGTCTTCAACGAACGTGGTTCAAGTCTGGCCAGGGTACGTCGCGCGGCCTCCGCGCCAATGCGTTCAGCGCTGGCCAGATCGCCCGCGGCGCAGGCGGCGTCATACCAATGATCACGTTGCATGCCTTCGCCGCTGCCACCGATCAAGGAGCAACTGATCGAATGTGACGTGCTGCGTTCCGCACCAACAAATCCGTGGCTGTTGGCGTACACCGACAAACTGCTGCCCGTCGACACGCTGGCACCATCGGAATTGGCGATACGCGGATCGAAAGTGCGGCCGGCAGACTCGCAGCGCAACGCCAATTCGACCGCATGATCGGCATCCATTGCCCACGGATGCCACAGATCGAGATCTCGCGCCTCGCGCGCCATCAAGGCCGCATCGGCCAGACCCGCGCAGTCGTCTTCCTCGGTGTGACGGGCGATCGCGCAGGCTTGTTCGATGGTGGTGGCGATGCTGTCGGCATCGAAATCAGCGGTGCTGGCGCTGCCTTTGCGCTGGCCGAAGTACACGGTCAGGGACAGGCCGCGATCGCGTCGATACTGCAAGGTTTCGACTTCATCCAGACGGACATTCACTTCCAGCCCGCGGTCCTCGCTCACACCGACCTCGGCCTGGCGGGCGCCGCGCTGCGCGCAGCGTGCCAATACGTCGCTGGCAAGTCCGCTCAGCATGGCCAAGCGCTCGCTCGATTCCTGCTCGCTGGCGGCGTCGCCCGTATCAGCCGACGAATTTTTCTTTGCGGTAGTTGCGAGCATCAACGTATCCTCTGCCCGCTATGCGCGGACGTGATGAAGAAACCGGCGAGTTCCTCGCCCCCAGCCGAAGCCAGCGAAAGCGGGAGGCGGACGCCATTCTGGATTTGGCCGAACGTTTGGTCGCGCTGACACCCTCGCAACTGGCCAAGGTGCCGCTGCCGGACAGCTTGATCGTGGCGGTGGCCGACACCAAGCGCATCACCTCCAACGTCGCCCACAAACGCCAGCTGCACTACCTGGCCAAGCTGATGCGGCGCGAGGACGAAGAAGCACTGGAACCTATCCGACGCGCGTTGGAGCACGACACCGCGCAAGCGCGTCGCGAAACCGCGGACTTGCATCGCATCGAAGCACATCGCGAGCGTCTGCTGGCCGATGGTGACAGTGCCCTGGGTGAGCTGTTTGATGCGCATCCCGACCTTGACCGGCAACAGTGGCGGCAATGGATTCGTTCGGCCCGCGAGGAGCGCCTGCACAACCGCCCGCCACACGCGTTTCGAGAAATCTTCAAACAACTGAAGGCGCTGGAAAGCGATCACGACAAAGCCTGAGTCCGCGTGCGCGACGGACTTCACGCGCGGGTTCCGCCCACCGTCATGTTGTCGATTTTCAGCGTTGGCTGACCGACACCCACCGGTACCGATTGACCCTCCTTGCCGCAGATGCCCACACCGGTATCCAGCGCCAAATCGTTACCGACCATCGACACTCGGCTCATCGCCTCCGGTCCATTACCAATCAGCGTGGCGCCTTTGACCGGCGCAGTGATCTTGCCGTCTTCGATCAAATACGCCTCGCTGGCCGAAAACACGAACTTGCCCGAGGTGATGTCCACCTGCCCGCCGGCAAAACCCGGCGCATACAAGCCGCGTTTCACGCTCTTGATGATGTCAGCCGGATCGCTTTCACCCGCACGCATGTAGGTATTGGTCATGCGCGGCATCGGCAGATGCGCGAAGCTCTCGCGACGGCCATTGCCGGTGGTCGCGGAATTCATCAAGCGCGCGTTTTGGGTGTCCTGCATGTAACCCACCAAACGGCCGTTTTCGATCAGCAGCGTGCAGTCGCTGGGATTGCCCTCGTCGTCCACACTGAGGGAACCGCGGCGACCTGCCAAGGTGCCGTCGTCGACGATGGTGCACAGGCTGGAGGCCACCATCTCGCCCATGCGTCCGGCATAGGTCGAGGTGCCTTTGCGGTTGAAGTCGCCTTCCAGGCCGTGGCCAACAGCCTCGTGCAACAACACGCCCGGCCAACCCGGACCCAGCACCACCGGCATGCTGCCGGCGGGCGCGTCGATGGCTTCGAGATTGACCCGCGCTTGCCGCAACGCCTCATCCGCCATCGCGAACAGCCGGCGATTGGCGAGCAAGTCGAGATAACCAAAGCGCCCACCGCCGCCGGCATAACCCTGCTCGCGGCGACCGTTCTTTTCCAGGATCACGCTGATGTTGAAGCGCACCAGCGGCCGCACATCGGCGGCCACCACGCCGTCCGAGCGCATCACCAGCACCGTATCGAGCACGGCGGCGAGACTCAGGGTGACTTGCTGCACGGATGGCTCGCAGTCGCGCACATAGGCGTCGATCTCGCGCAGGGTGCGCACCTTGGTCTCACTATCGAGACTGGCGACCGGATCGGCATGTGGATACAGGGCCGCGCCGGGCCGACGCTGCAAAGGAGCGGCGGTGCCGTCGCTACCACTGCGGACGATGGCTCGCGCTGCGCCGGCTGCCTCCAGCAACGCGGGCAAACGCAGTTCGTCGGAATAGGCGAAGCCGGTCTTCTCACCGCTGACCGCGCGTGCGCCCACGCCTTGCTCAATGGAATGGCTACCCGATTTGACGATGCCATCCTCCATCGACCACGCCTCATGGCGAGAATGCTGGAAGTACAGATCAGCGTAGTCGACACCCGGCGCCAGCAGCCTTGCCAGCACCGTTTGCAAGGCCGCATCGGTCAGCCCCGTTGGCTGTAACAAGCGGGCTTCGGCAATGGTCAGCAGGGAGTCGGTCACGAAAGGCTCAGTCCAGTCAACACAAGCCTCCCGACATGGCGACCGTTGCCACCGAATGCAAGTGCCAGCAGCCGCCGTGATTGCACGCGCCACACGTTAGCAACCACACTGCCGGCCGCGACGACGTTCCCAAACGCCCGGATCGCCCGTCTTCCAATGCATAAATAATTGATTAAATGAACCTTTTTCGCTTCGCCCTTGCGCCTTTCGTCATCCTCAGTCTGCTTTTGAACAGCGCAGTTGAGGCGGCGGTGATCGATCCGACACCTTTTCTGAAGCAAGACACGTTCGGCACATTCAAGGTTTCGCCAGGCGGCCAGTACTTCGCGGCCAGCGTGCCTTTGGAAGACCGGACACTGCTGGTGGTGTTGAACGCCAAGGACCAGTCCGTCACCGCCAAGATCAGCCTGGGGCCTGCCAAACATGTGGAGGATTTCTGGTGGGCCAATGATGAGCGCGTAGTGCTGTCGATCTCGGAGCGCTTTGGACAACGCGACCTGCCGAAATTGACGGGTGAACTGATGGGGATCGATGCCGATGGATCACGCGCGGATATTCTGGTCGGATTCCGCGCGCGTCAGTCGGGCACGTTTACGCGGCTTGAGAAGAAGAAGGGCGACCGGGTAACGGCATTCATGGTCGACTCGCTGCCGCAGGACGAACGCAACATCCTGATAGCGACCCAGCCCTTCATCGACGATCCGTTTCGCAAAGTCGAGCGAATGGATGTCTATTCCGGTGGCCGCAAGACCATTGGCGTGGCGCCGATCCGCAACGCCGAATTTTTCACCGATAACAGTGGCGCCGTGCGCTTGGTGACAGGCTTCAATGCCGATCGCATCAATCATCTCTATCACCGTGCGGACGATGATGCGGAATGGACAGACATCACCCGCAAGGGCGACGAGGCCAGCGTGGAAACGCCGATTGGTTTCTCCGCCGACAATCGTCTTGCGTATTTGAACAGCACGCGAGCCGCAGGTCCTGACGTGATCATCGAGTTGGATTTGGCCACCTCCAAGCGCCGCATCGTACTCAGCGATCCGATCAGCGACCCGCAGGAAATCATTTACCGCACCGGCACCAACATCCCTGTCGGCGCGAGCTTCATGGGCCAACGTTTCCACACTGCGTTTTTCGACGACACTGCGCCGGAAGCCAAGCTCACCCGCAGCCTGGAGAAGGCATTCGCCGGACAAGCGGTCCAGATCACCTCACTCAGCGCAGACGGTGGTTTGGCGCTGGTGAGGGTCTGGAGTGATCGCAGTCCGGGCGATTACTACACCTTCGATACCAAGACCCTGCAGGCCGCCCATTTCATCACCAGTCGCTCATGGCTGGATCCGGAGCTGATGGGCGCGACGCAAGCCATTCAACTGGTTGCCCGCGATGGCACACCCTTGCACGGTTATGTGACGCGACCACACAGCGCCGCCGCGGGCCAGTTGCCCATGATCGTCATGCCCCACGGCGGCCCGTTTGATATCTACGACAGCTGGGGATTTGATCCCGAAGTGCAGCTGCTGGCGGCCGCAGGTTACGCGGTGCTGCAAGTCAATTTTCGTGGTTCGGGCAACTATGGCAAGGCGTTCTCGGACGCCGGCAAACAGCAGTGGGGTCGCGCCATGCAGGACGATGTCACCGACGCGACCCGATGGACAATTGAACAAGGCATCGCCGACCCGCAACGCATCTGTCTACACGGGGCAAGTTACGGCGGCTATGCGTCCTTGATGGGTGTCGCACGTGAGCCGAGCTTGTATCGCTGTGCATCCGGCTACATCGGCGTGTACGACCTCGCCAAGATGCATAGCCGGGGTGATATCCGCGAGTCGGCCTCTGGCGAAACCTACTTGAGCGAATGGATCGGCGAACCCGAGACCCTGGCTGAAGTGTCGCCACCCAACCTCGCTGCCAACATCAAGGCACCCGTATTCCTCGCCGCTGGCGGCGAAGATCGACGCGCACCGATTGCCCACAGCAAGCAGATGGAAACTGCCTTACGCGCCGCTGGTGTGCCCGTGGAGACCCTTTATTTCGACAACGAAGGCCACGGCTTTTATCTGGAAGATCATCGACTGACTTACTACAAACAGTTGCTGGCGTTTCTGGATCGGCATATCGGGCAGCCAAGCCAAGCGGCGGCCGCCACCAGTGATTCCAACTCAAGCAAATAGATCGCAACGCAGGGTGCGTCTCGGACGCACCGCTCTCGCGAAAAACACATCGGTGCGTCCGAGACGCACCCTACGGTTGCTGGCTCCATAGTTGGATGATCTCGCCATTCAGCTCCCGAGAGCCTCGTACTGTGGCAAGCGCTCGGGCTCGGCGATGCCCGCTTCAATCCATTCGACCATC
>JBQTGY010000174.1:0-9135 GCA_052390415.1 Pseudomarimonas sp.
CCCACTTCCGCTTCATCCGTTACAGCCCACTAGTCGCACTTTCGTGAATGACACCGTCCGGCTCACTCTCGCCGTTGGGAGCATTCTTTGCCCGCATTGAGCAAGCTGTGCGAATCAGCGACTCGAATGCGTGTCCGAGCCAATCGCCGGATCGGTCACCGTCGGCCGTGCGATCTGCGATTCGCGGCGCGCGATGTAGGCGGTGGAGAGGAAGATGATGGTCGAGCCCAGCAGGGTCCAGCGATCCAGGGTCTCTCCGAACAATAGCCACGCCAACATCGCCACCACTGGCAATTGCACAAAACTCATCGGCGTCAGTGCTGAGGCGTCACCCATCTTGAAAGCGCGGGTCCAGCACATGTGGCCGGAGGTGCCCAGGAAACCCGCCAGGGCGACCCATCCCCAGCCGGCCAGCGAAGGCCATTCCCACACAAACAGGGCGGGTAGCAAGGACATCGGCACCCAGATCATGGTGGTGAACAGGACGATGGCGTCGGGATGTTCAGTTCGCGACAGGAATTTTATGCTGATGGCGACGCAGCCACTCAGCACCGCCGCTGATACGGCGACCAGGCTGGCCATGGTGAAGTCGGCCGCACCCGGGCGAACGATGATCAGCACGCCGATAAAGCCGATGAGCACTGCCGTCCAGCGACGCGCTCGAACCACTTCGTGCAATACCAATACCGCGCCGATGGTGACCCATAGCGGCGTCGAATACGACAGTGCCACCGCATGCGCCAACGGCAGATTCACGATGGACCAGAAGCCGGCCAACATCGAAAAGATGCCGATCGAACAGCGCAGCAAATACAGCGGCAGTTTGTCCGTGCGCAGCAGTCCTGGCCCCGCGCGGATCAGCAAGGGCAGAGCGAACAACAGTCCAAACAGATTGCGAAAAAACGCGATCTCGAACGGGTGCAATTCAGCGGAGGCATAGCGGATCGAAATTGCCATGAAGCCGAACAGCACCGCGCTGGACATCATCAGCAGGCTGGCGGTGGCCAGATCCGAGCGCGGTGGCGGCGCACCAATCACGTCAGGATTACCACGTGGCGCCAACGATGCGCGGCTCCGGCTCGATCACCACGCCAAAGCGCTCCTTGACGCTGGCGGCCACCCGTCGCGCCAACTCAAGAATCTGCAGGCCGCTGGCATGGCCATGATTGACCAACACCAAGGCGTGCATATCAGAAACGCCGGCGTCACCCTCACGACGTCCCTTCCAGCCGCATTGTTCGATCAGCCAACCTGCCGAGAGTTTGGCCGTCTCGTTGGCATGTCCGAACACGGGCATGGAAGGGAAGGCGTGGGACAGCGGCTCCCACGTTGATCGATCCACCGTGGGGTTCTTGAAAAAGCTGCCCGCATTGCCGATCAGGATGGGATTCGGCAGCTTGGAGGCGCGCAAGCGGCTGACGGCTTCCGCGACATGCAACGGACGCGGTGTCTCGATGCCCATCTTGCCGAGCGTCTCGCGCACGCCTGAGTAGTCGAGTCGCAACGGCCGTTGGCGGTCCAGCTCAAACTCGACGGCCACGATCACCCAGCGATCTGGCTGGTGCTTGAAGACGCTGTCGCGGTAAGCAAAGCGGCAGGCTTCATTGGGCAGTCGCACGATGTCCAGCGTCTGTCGATCCAAGGCTTCGACGGTACGAATGAACTCCGCGACTTCGGCACCGTAGGCGCCGATATTCTGGATGGGCGACGCACCCACAGAGCCCGGGATCAAGGCCATGTTTTCCAGGCCATGCAGACCACGGGCCACACTCCAGTGCACCAGATCGTCCCAACGTTCGCCCGCCGCCGCCCTCACCAAAACGCGGTTGCCGTCGTCCTTCAGCACTTCGATGCCCGGCAGTGACAACGACACCAACAACCCTGGCACATCGCCGGCGAGCAGCAAGTTGCTCCCTTCGCCCAGCACCAAAGCGGGCAGGCGAGCGTAATCGGGGTGGGCAAACAGGTCGGCCAAGCCATCAACACTGCGCACGTCGGCCAACAGTTCCGCCCTCGCGGTGACCCGGAAGGTGCTGAGTGCGGCCAGCGGCGCGTTAGGCCGCAGGGTGTAGTCGCTCATCCGGTGCTGCTGGGCGCTTCCCGGCGACGCCGGATCGCTTCGACACACTCGCGGATCAACGCGGGCCCTTGATAGATCAACCCCGTGTAAAACTGGATCACCGTAGCGCCTGCGGCAATCTTGCCTGCTGCATCCGCGCCGCTGGAGATTCCGCCCACACCGATGATCGGAATCGAAGTTGGCAGGCGCGCACGCAGCCGGCGCAGCAAATAGGTCGAATGTGCATACAGCGGTTTGCCTGACAGTCCACCCGCTTCATTGGCGTGTTCCTGACCGGACACTTGACTGCGATCCACGGTGGTGTTGGTGGCGATCACGCCATCGATCTGCGCGCGCTCGAACACTTCGGCCATGGCGTCGATTTCGAAATCGAACAGGTCCGGGGCGATCTTGACCAGCAAGGGCTTGCGCGAACCGTGTTTGGCCGCGAGCAATTCCTGGCGCTCACGCAAGGTGCCGATCAGTCGGCGCAACGCGTCCTCCTGCTGGAGGTCGCGCAGGCCGTTGGTATTCGGAGACGAAATGTTGACGACGACGTAACTCGCCGCCGGATACACCCGCTCCAGACAGTGCAGGTAATCGTCCGCGGCTCGCTCGTTCGGCGTATTCGCATTTTTGCCAATATTGATGCCAAGCACGCCGCGATAACGTGCTCGCTCGACGTTATTCAGAAGCGCATCGACGCCTGCGTTGTTGAAGCCCAACCGATTGATCACGGCCTGCTGTTTGGGCAGCCGAAACATGCGTGGGCGCGGATTTCCAACCTGCGCCTTGGGCGTAACCGTGCCGACCTCGATGAATCCGAAGCCGAGCGCGGCAAGCGCGTCGATATAGGCACCGTTCTTGTCCATGCCAGCGGCCAGACCCACCGGGTTCTCGAAGGTAAGGCCCATCACCTTCACTGGCATTGGCTTCGGCCGCACCGCCAGCAAGGGGTTCAAGCCCGTGCGGTAAGCCGTCTCGATTGCCTGCAAGCCGAGCCCATGCGCGCGCTCGGGATCGAGACGAAACAGCAATGAGCGGGCGAGGGAATACATGGGGGAAGGAAAGGTCTGAGCGTCAGTGACCGTTGATGCCGGCCAAGCTCAAAAACACTGCCACCCCAAACACGACCACCAGTATCGCCAGCACACAGGCAGCCAGGTTCGCATAGCCGAGAATCAAGCCGGCCATCGCCATTCCATCGCCATCGACGCTGCCGCCGCTGCGGCGAATCTCACCGCGTGCCATATGGCCGGCGACCACAGCGACGATGGCAGCTGCCAACGGCAACAGCAGCCAGCTGGCAACGCCAAAGCTCAAACTGACGATGGCTGCCGTCGAAGTCGGGCGAAGAGTGTTCGCGTTCATGATGGCCGAAAGGCTACTGGAAACGCCGCCAATTTCACCAGCGTGCTCAAAAGTTCACGTGCTCAGAAATCAAACTTGATGCCCTGCGCCAACGGCAGCGCATCGGAGTAGTTGATGGTATTGGTCTGCCGGCGCATGTAGACCTTCCACGAATCCGATCCGGATTCGCGACCGCCGCCGGTTTCCTTCTCGCCGCCGAACGCGCCGCCGATCTCAGCGCCTGATGTGCCGATGTTGACGTTGGCAATGCCACAGTCTGATCCCGCTGCCGTCAGGAATTTCTCGGCTGCCTTCACTTTGGCGGTGAAAATGGCAGACGACAGTCCCTGCGGTACAGCGTTCTGCATCGCGATGGCTTCATCCAAGGTGTCGAACGGCATCACGTACAGGATCGGCGCAAACGTTTCCGTCTGCACCACGGCACAACTGTTGTCGACGCCGGTGATCAGGGTTGGCTGCACGAAATTACCCGGACGATCAAGCACGTGTCCGCCTGAACGAACCACGCCACCGGCCGCGATGGCCTGCTCGATGGCCTTCTGATAGCCGCTGACTGCCGCCTTGTCGATCAGCGGACCCATCAAGGTTGACGGATCGTTGGGATCTCCGATGCGCGATTCAATCTGTCCGTAGGCCTTGACCAGGGTCGCCACGACATCGGCAAAAATCGAACTCTGCACAAATACTCGGCGCGTGCTGGTGCAGCGCTGGCCGGCGGTGCCCACGGCGCCAAACACGATCGCTGGAATGGCCAGCTTCAGATCGGCCGACTCATCAACGATCATTGCGTTGTTGCCTCCCAACTCCAGCAGCGAGCGACCCATACGCCGCGCCACGCGCTCACCGACCATGCGGCCGACGTGGGTCGAGCCGGTGAAACTGATCAGCGGAATGCGCTTGTCGTCGACAAACGTCTGAGCCAGTTCGGTGCCGGCATCATTGAACAGGAAGAACAGGTCGGGAAAGCCCGCCGCGCGCAACGCTTCATTGCAGATTTTCATCGACGCAACAGCAGTCAGCGGCGTCTTCGGCGACGGTTTCCAGATGCTGATGTCACCGCAGATTGCGGCCAGGAAGGTGTTCCACGCCCAAACAGCAACTGGAAAATTGAAGGCACTGACCACACCGACCAAACCCAGCGGATGCCACTGTTCGAACATGCGGTGGCCGGGTCTTTCGGAATGCATGCTCAGGCCGTACATCATGCGGCTCTGACCGACCGCGAAATCAGCGATGTCGATCATCTCCTGCACTTCGCCGTCGCCCTCGGCCTTGATCTTGCCCATTTCGAGCGCGACCAAGCTGCCCAAGGCGTCCTTGTGCTTGCGCAGGGCTTCGCCACACAGTCGAATCGCTTCGCCGCGGCGCGGTGCAGGGGTGACGCGCCACACCGCAAACGCCGCTTCCGCGCGCGTAACCAAGGTCTCGTAGTCGCTGGCAGAGCTGGCATACACGGTGGCGATGGGCTCGTTGGTCGCGGGATTGACCGAGGTCAGCGCGCCGGCATCGCGCGTCGTCGACCACTCGCCTTGACCCAGGTAAGTGCCGGATTCGGCGCTGCCGAGTCCCAGTGCAGCCAAGATGTTTGCAGACATGAATCCTCCAACGTGAAAGCGGTTTGGTTGTGCAAAGTATCGAGTGCACAACGTTCGGGATGAGCGGCAACCCGCATGCGAAACGGCGTCACACGCCGGCCTTTGCTGGCGGCCCCGACACGATTCGAACGTGCGACCGTCCCCTTAGGAGGGGGACGCTCTATCCATCTGAGCTACGGGGCCTTGCAGCCGATGTCATACGGGACGCGCCAAACACGCGTTTGGTGCTTGCCGAAAACAACAACGGCGCCTTGAGGGCGCCGTTGTCATGAAACTGCGGTGTGACTGCGAACGGGTGCGCCGACACATCGCATGATGCTGGAAAAAATGGTGGAGCGGATGGGGATCGAACCCACGACCTTCGCATTGCGAACGCGACGCTCTCCCAGCTGAGCTACCGCCCCACGAAGCGCGCCATCATAGCGACGAGCGACGCGGCTGGCTAGCCCAAATGTGTGGGCGCGATTCGCCGAACACCACGGCGTTGCCTAATCAACGTATTGCAAACCCGATCGCGGGCTCCAGCAGCGGTCGCCGCCAACCCTCCAATGCCGTTGGCCATGTTTGATCCAGCACCAGTGATTCCAGATGTCGACGCGCAGCCAGCACGCCCTCCGGTAACTCCAGGGTGATGGCGAGCGACGCTACCGCCTCCTGCAAACGTTTCAGGATGGCGCGCTCGGCGCTACCCGGATCGCTTGCCAGAGGCATGGCTTGTTCTTCGGCAGTGGCGGGTCGCGACAACTCCTCCCACAGTGCTTCCCGCTGCTTGCGCGGCGCGCCCGGGGTGCTATCCAACAGCTGATCCAGCCCTTCGCGCGAGGCGGGCGGGCGGTCCGCCAGTCGCACTAGCAGCGAGTTGTCGAGGATCCAGCCGCGTGGCTTGTTGGCGCGGCGGGCCTCCGCGTCACGCCAACTGAGCAGGCGACAGACGCGAACTTGCGCGGCTGCGGGCAAGCGTTGAGCGGGCCGGAAGGTGAGGTGAGGGTGGGGGTTGGCGGTCTGCGACTGCGCAGCGCTCAACAGGCGTGCGCAATCCTGTTCCGCCCATTCCATCCGACCCAGCATCTGCAATCGCTCGATGATGACCTCGGCTGCCTCTTGTAGATGACGCACATCATCCGCCGCATAGGCCAACTGTGCGGCGGACAATGGACGCCGCAGCCAGTCCGTGCGGGTCTCGGACTTGGACAGCACCACCCCGACCGTCGCTTCAACGAGCTTCTGCAAACTCAGTCCAGCACCCATCCCAGCGAGGCTGGCCGCAATTTGCGTGTCAAAAAGACGTTGAGGCAGTCGTTGACATGCGACCAGCAACGCCTCCAGATCTTCACTGGCGCTGTGCATGATGATGGTGGGGCAACGATCAAGCAGGCGGGCGAGGGCGGCTGCACTGCCGTCGGGCAGTGGATCGATCAAGGCGATCGCACCATCCAAAGCCACCTGCACCAAACCCAGTTGGGCAAAGTAGGTGCGCTCGCGAACGAACTCGGTATCCATTGCCAGCAGCGCCGGCGAGCGTCCCTCCTGCCAACCGTCCAAGCGGCCTGGGGTGTCAATAAATGCAACGTCCATGCGGTCGAAAGCGCTCCTGTTTGATGGCGATAACCCGATTGGTTGCGCCCACCCATGCGATAGCCTACCGTGGGAAACCGCTGAAGGAGATAGGTTTTTTATGCGCAGTCTCGAGTTTCCACGGCCGTCAAAGCAACTTGAACCAAACTCTTGATTGTGTTTTGTAACCCTATGATTCGATGTATTTTATTGGTAGTGATCGCAACGCTGTCGGTGAGCGCTTGTCAGCCCTCCGAAGCACCGGAAACCAGCGTCGACGCCGCCCCGAACGTTGATGAGGCAGCGGTCGCAAGCGGCGACCACCCCCCCCGGGAAGTCGAGCAAACGGTGACGCTTCGCGGTGCGGCACGCCGTCAGCAGCAGTTGGAAGCCGAGGCATCCAGCACCGAGTGGCATCCGCAGTCGACGCCCAATCCCGACGAGTCCATCGAGGTCACGTTGACTCGCGCGGATATTGCCCTGACCGAAGGTCAGATCGACGAAGGCCGCCTGTATGCGGGCGAGGGCAATGCCCTGTCCTTGTATTTGTCCGTTCTGGCGAATCAGCCCGACCATCCCGTCGCATTGGCCGCCGTGTCGACGATCGGGGAGCAACTGCTGGCCAGCAGTACAAAGTTGCTTGCGGCCGGTGACCTGCAGGGCGCAGCCACCATCGAACGGGTGGTGGCACGGATTCGTCCTGAAGACCCGATGGTCGGCGAGTTGGCAGCGAAAATTGCAGTCGGGCGAGAGATCGAGCTTCTGATTGCTCAGGCACAACGTTTGATGAGCGCTGGCAAGTTGATCGAACCGGGCGCCGAGAGTGCGCTGTCCGCGTTTCAGGAAGTGCTTGCGCTGGACCCACAAAGCGAAACCGCGAAGACAGGTTTGCTCGCGATTGAAGCACAGCTGATTCTGGCCGCCACTGAAGCCGCCATGGAATCCAACTACGCGCGCGCCGACCAACTGTTGGTCGACGCGATCAGCGTTGGTACTGGCTCGAGCGCGGTCCAGGACGCCACCACACGTGTGGTTGAGCTGCGGCAACGCCGGGCCGCTGAAATCGTGGAGCGCGCGAATGCCCACATCATGCAAGGCGAACTCGCCGAAGCGAGCAAGCGACTTGCCGAGTTGGAGGCTGTTTCCGCGCAGTCCGAGGGCATCGAAGACTTGCGCAACCGTATCGAACGAGCGCGCATCTATGGCGGTCTTGAACCAGGTCAACGCATTCGCGATCCGCTGAAGACCGGCGGGCTCGCACCGGAGATGGTGGTGATGCCGGCCGGGTCTTTCCGCATGGGTGCAGGTCCGGCCGAGGAGGACCGCCGCCCGAGCGAAGGCCCGGTGCATCTGGTTACCTTTGCGCGCGGTTTCGCCCTCAGCCGACGCGAGATCAGCGTGGGTGAGTTTCGAGCTTTCGTGCAGGCAACGGCTTACGTTGCCGATAGTGTGCGTGCCAAGAAGTCGACGATCTATGACGAAAAAAGCGGCAGCATGACCGAACGCAGTGGTGTCACCTGGGAAAACGATCACGTCGGCAAGAAGGCTGCGGACGATCTGCCAGCTATCCACGTGTCCTGGAATGACGCCAAAGCATTTGCCAATTGGCTGGCTGCCGAGACCGACAAGACCTATCGGCTGCCGACGGAAGCAGAGTTCGAGTACGTCCTGCGCGCCGGCGTCGACGCCCGTTTCCCATGGGGCGACGCATCACCGACCGAGTATGTCGGCAATTTGACAGGCGCCAGCGATCGCTCGGCGAGCAAGCGCAACTGGGTCAATGCGTTCGAGAATTATTCGGACGGATATTGGGGCCCGGCTCCCGTGGGACAGTTCGAAGCCAATCGCTTTGGGTTGGAGGACATTGTCGGCAATGTCTCTGAGTGGGTGGAAGACTGTTGGCACGATACCTATCAACGCGCGCCCGCTGACGGCAGTGCCTGGGTGAACGACGGGTGCAATCGACGCGCCATCCGTGGCGCATCCTGGGCCAGCGCACCTGACCAGGTGCGCTCAGCATTTCGACTCAACGCCGTTCCCACAACAACCAACGCGAGGCTGGGGTTCCGCGTGGCGCGCGAGCTTGAGTAAATCGCTTTACTTTACATAATATTGATTATGCGAACTCAAGCCCGCCCGAATTCCAGCCGTCGATCACCGCACTGAAGCCGGGATCATTAAATGCCAGCGCTTGTGCGAAGTGTTTACCGAGGTGATTGTCCAGCGCACTCAAGTGCGTGCCGACGCCGCACATCTCGGGTACAGCTCACCCGCTCCAGTGGGTACAGCGGGTAAAAGCCAGCACTCCAGTGTGTACAGCGGTCGCTCCTAAGCACACCCATGGGTACCGGTTTCGTTATCGCAGGCGGCGTAGCCCTCCGAACCAATTCGGCCCTCGTATTCGTGGAATTCCCGCGTCGCAAGCACGGTGTCACCGACCGCCCTATTGGAGCCACCCAAGATCGGCTTAATGGAGCCACTTGCGGGCCCCGGAAAACGGGTCTCGAACGGGGCTCAGTTTCAGGGTGTTTTCGGGGTCTTGGCAACCGCTGATTT
>JBQTGY010000175.1:0-6436 GCA_052390415.1 Pseudomarimonas sp.
TCCGCTCAGGGTCTCGCTGCGCTTGCGGTCGGCGCCGTCATGGGTGAGGACGGTGAGGCGACCCTCGGGCTCGGTCTGCTGGATCAGCCGATCCCGATCATCGAACTGGCGCGTGGTGATCTTGCCGTTGCCGTCCGTCGCGCTCAGCTGCCGGCCCAGCGCATTGCGCTCTTCAGTCCAATGACCGTAGGCGTCGTACGCGCACTGGGTGCTGTGGAGATCGCCATCCGTGCGACTGCTGCGGTCGCCGTTGGTCGCCACACCGAAACTCTCGGTGACACCGCCGCGATGCGTGCCCAACATCTCGCTGTCGATGGGTGCGTGCACGGCGCAACCGGTCGCCAGGCTCGCTAGCAACCGCAGCTGCCATGTTCTCTTGCGGATCACGTGGAGAGTTTAGTTGGAATCGTTGACCTGCCTGGCATCAAGTCGATGATCAGTTTGTGTGGAATCTACATATGACGGCATGATCATCAAACACCGCACCAGACAACTGGCCGAACTGCCCACGTGACTGAGCCACCGCCGACGATGGAACTGGATATCACCTGGGACGTGGCCAAGGCCCAGAGCAACCTCAGCAAGCACGGCGTCAGCTTTACCCAGGCCGCTAGCGTGCTACTCGATCCGCTGGCCCTGACCGTGTTCGACACCGCGCACAGCGAGCAGGAGGAACGTTGGTTCACCATCGGGCAAGCCCTCGGCGGTACGCTACTGGCCATTGCCCACACCTACCAGACCACCGGCCCCGCCACTGCTACCGTGCGCCTCATTTCCGCTCGCACCGCCACCCGGCACGAGCGAGAGCAGTACCAGAACGAACTGCGATAGGTGAACCCATGAACCCCACCGACCATGACGACATGCCCGCCGAAATCGACTTCGCCAAGGGCGTGCGCGGCAAGTTCCACCGCCCCGGACAACGGCTGCACTTGCCGGTCTATCTCGACGATCCCGTGCAGTCCCGCCTCACCGCGCTCGCCACCGCCAAGGGCATCGACCTCTCCGTGCTGGTCAACGACCTGCTGCGCAAGGATCTTGAACTGATCGAAATGGCGCGATAAGCGGCACACCAAACAGAATTCACAGACTTCGAAAGCACATGAACTCGATCGACTTCGCGCACAGCAACGGCCTGGCTGCCACACGGCAGCTCAGCCGCGAGCAGCAAAAGCAGCTCGGCCAGTTCATGACGCCACCTGCGATCGCGCGCTTCATGGCGGCGCGCTGTCTGCCGACCACCTCGCCATCCGTGCTGCGCGTCCTCGATCCTGCCGCAGGCAGCGGCATCCTGGCGGCTGCCGTGATCGACGCGCTGCTCGCACGCGAGCAACCGCCTGCCCGCATTGAGCTCACGCTGTGTGAACTCGACGCGCCATTGATTCCGCTACTTCGTCGGCTCGCGGATCGTATGCGGCGGCAGGCGCGGCGCGCCGGCGTGGAGATGCACATTGCGATTCATCGCGGCGACTTCCTGCTGTCACCCATCGCGCTTGCGCGTCAGCCGTGCATGGACGTCGTGATCGCCAATCCGCCCTATTTCAAGATCGGCGCACGCGATCCACGCGCCATCGCCCACGCCGATGCCGTGCATGGACAGCCCAACATCTACGGCTTGTTCATGGCGGTCTGCGCCAGCCTGCTCAACCCCGCCGGACGCTGGTGCTTCATCACCCCGCGCAGCTGGACCAACGGTGCCTACTTCGCCGCGGTGCGCCGACACCTGTTGCGCACGCTGCACCTCGACGCCTTGCACCTGTTCGAGAGTCGGCGCGATCACTTCACTGGCGACGACGTGCTGCAGGAGGCCATGATCGCCTGGGCCACCGCGCTGGCTCACCCGCAGGGCGAAGTCGTCGTCAGCTCGAGCATGGGCACCGGTGACCTCGCGTTGGCCACCCTCGCCACTCACCCGGTCGCCGACATCATCGGCGAGGACGCCGAACGCGCCATTGCCTTGCCCGCATCGATCGCCACCGCGCCGTGGGCGCACTGGACCGCGACGCTCGCGACCTTTGGCCTCAAAGTCAGTACCGGGCCGGTGGTCGCCTTCCGGGCGGTTGACCATCTGCGCCAGACCGCCACCGCTCACACCGTGCCGCTGCTGTGGATGCAGCACATTGCCCCGATGCAGGTGCGTTGGCCGATCAACAAGAAGCGCGAACACCTGGCCGCCAACGCCGCCACCGCGTGGATGCTGATCCCCAACGCGAACTGCGTCGTGATGCGCCGCTTCAGTCCCAAAGAGGACCAACGTCGAATCACCGCCGCGCCGTATCTTGCAGGCCAGCTACCGGGCGCGATGCTCGGTCTGGAGAATCACACCAACTACATCAGTCGGCCCGGCGGCTCGCTGCTGGTCGAGGAGGCGCGCGGACTGGCCGCCTTTCTCAACAGCTCCATCGTCGATGCCTACCTGCGCACCATCGCCGGCAACACCCAGGTCAATGCCACCGATTTGCGCAAGCTGCCACTGCCGCCGATTGAGAGGCTGTTGGCGATCGGACGCGCCCTCAACGCGCACGCCACCTTGGCTGACGCCGACGCCGCCGTGGCGGGCGCGCTGGGCGACACGCGGCTGGCCGTGGCAGTCTAGAGGGCATGACAGCCCAACACATCGAGGAACCGCGCGCCGCTTACCCGCGCACCTTCCCACTGCCCGATCTCGTGCCACTCGCCGAGGTCGGCAAGCGACTCGATCAGCTGTTCCCACCGAGCTTCCCTGATCGCAGCATCCTCGTCGGCGAGCTGGCCGCTCGCGTCGTCTTCATCGCACTCTATGGCGGCATGATTGAGGGCCAAAACCGCTATTTGCGGCCGTCGCACGTCTATTGCTTCACCAGCAAACAGGCGCGACAGGTCTCGGATACCAGCCGTAGCGCATGGATTGCGAACGCCAACCGCCGCGGCTATCGCCCTGCGGGCACACAGTGGTATGCCGACACCAGCAAAGAAACCATCCGCGACGACCTGATCCGCAACCGCTTGGTGCCAATGGGCTTGATGCACAAGCGCCCCGGTCTCCCGACCACATCCAGTACACCGATCTACGCGCTCACGACAAACTTCGCAGCGCTCTTCTCGCCCGAACTCAGGGGCAAAACGCTCGACGACGAAATCGAACGCTGGCGCTCGCAGCACCTCGATCCGGCGGTGCAGCAGCGCATGAAACTACGCGCCCAAGGCATCAACAGAAAAAAGGGTGACGTGTTCGTCGAACTCCCGGACGGCACCCGCATGCGCCTGTCCGCCGGACCCTCAGCCTTGATCGCCCAAGGGCTGATCGAGACCTTTGCGCCGCGACACCTTGCCAACCCCGCCGTGCTCTGGCTTAGCGCCAGTGACAAGAAGTCCTATCCGCAGTTCGTCAGCCTGGCAGCCACCGTCGGACTGCACATCGACGTCAAGAACGAACTGCCCGACCTCATCCTCGCCGACACCGCCCGCACCGGACGCTTCTTCTTTTGCGAAATCGTCGCCTCCGACGGCGCCGTCACCGAGGAACGTAAGAACGCCCTCATCGAACTCGTCCGCTCGTCCAGCATCCCTACCGACAACGTGCAGTTCGTCACCGCCTTTGAGGACCGCGAAGCACCGGCGTTTCGCAAGAACTTCAGTCGACTCGCCAGCGACTCCTGGATCTGGTTCCGCACTGAACCGGAATTGCTGGTCGAACTCACCACTTCCAACCGCGCTAATCTCGTCCCCGAACAGGTCGACGAGTGACCCTCTGCTTCGTGATTGAGATGATCGACGCTGCGCTCAAAAGCACAGCCGTGGCTGCCTGACGACAGCGAGGCAGGACTGGATGAAGCGACTCTCGCCTGCAGACCGACGCCGGCCGCGTGCGCGTCGAGGCGATCCGCTTCGACGGCCAAGTGGTCGCAAAGTTCTACGACATGCCCATGCTCGCCAGCACCGAGTATCGCGACAGCGACACCGGGATCCCCATCTCTCAAGTGCTAACGTTTGCGCCGCAGGAAATTGCCGGCATGAATTTCTCGCTGGAGTTCCATCACCTCGCCGAATCGGGGGAGACACGCATCTTGCTGCGGCGCGTGCCAGGTGCCGCGCAGGCGGGCTAGCAGTGGCGAAAGCAAATCAATGACACTGACCCCATCGATCGTTGAAAGCTACTATCGTGATCGCTTGCGGTTCACATGCCAGCAAATAGCAAGAAGAACAGCGATCGCGATCGCCTCTGCGACCATGGCAGCGAGCACCTCTGAGGCATTCAAATTGCCGTAGTCGAGGAACACGAACGCTGCCGGGAAAATGGTTCCTGCGACCTTGCTAGGGACCGGAGCCCACAAGATGGCGACAGGCAACCATCGAACAAAGAAACGGGCCGTTCCGTTGAAGAATAGCGAAATGATCCAAGACAGGCCGACCGCCATCAGGGTCACGATGACCATCGCACCGAGAAGTAACGGGATGATGCCGGACGGGTCGGAAGCCAAAGCGTCGCCTGAGAGGAAAGACAGTGGCGCCGCCGCACCCAACTTAACGGAGCGCTTCATCTATCTCTCTCCTGAGGCTCGACAGATCGTCAACCGCTGAGTCCAACCGATTCGCCTGATCCGATACCGCCTCGTCCGACAAAGGCAGGCTGTTCGCCTCGTAAAGAGCGCGCAAGTTTCGCCGCTCGGCACCTTCGTGATCCATGCGTCCAGGCGCTGATCGCTCCGGCCGAAGCAACACTTCGCCGTTCGCCGCTTCCTCGGCGATCAATGCGAATTGCTTGATCGTGAGGTCGCCCATCGAGGGCCCACGGTAGCCCGACGCTCGTCTCTGCTCGGTGGTTGGAACGGGCCAGTAGAGTTGCGCTCCGGGAGCAAGCTTTGGGGGCGCTGCCGTGCGGCGCTCCCAGTTCTCGACAAGTCGGGAACGCTCTTGCTTCGCCGCATCGAGCCCCGCCATCAAGCGACCTTGGATAGCTGAAATCTCCTCGGCCGAGACATCCTTACCCATTCGCTGGCCCAACGTCGTAGCCAGCTCTGCCACGTACGCCTTGAACAGTTCGGGGCGACGATGAATCTCATCGGGCGCGTGCATGTCAACGAGGTGCCCCAACGGCCCTGAATACGAGCGCTGCTCATCATCAATGTCCCTGTGGGAGAAAGAATCGCCTAGCGCGTGAATGGCTACACCAGCGGATTCCGCTGTCTTCGCATTCAAAAGCAACTCACGTGAAACGCGAGTTCCTTCGACCGATGAGCTACCACACAGAGAGTGCAGACCGCACTGAACGTTTCTCACTCCACGGGTTTCGACTGGCGCCACTGGGATAGCTGACGCGCCGAACAGCGCGTTGGCGATTGGCACAGTCACAGCAGTAGGTGGCTGGTTAATCGCATCCAACGCTCCGACTTCATCAGGGAACTGCGAATACAGCGCGAGCGTGCTTGCCTCCTTGTGGGAAATGTCCAAAGATCGAGCCACGATGTACGTCGTGTAGTAGTGCCCCGCCTCGCCATACATGCCGGTCGGGTCTGTGTAGTACAGCGGATTGCCATTCGCATACAGGTACTTGTTGAGCGTGATCGGGTTGTTGGTGTCGCCCTGCCACGGATCGATTCTGTTGAACCGCCCGAGCCCCGGCCGGTAATACCGCTGCTGCGCGTAGTAGCTCTGCGATTCTTGATCCGCGTAATAGCCGCCAAACCCAATCGGTGGCAGCGTTCCAGCGCTGGTCGCGGTCTCGCCCCAGGCGGTGTAGGTGGCGCGGCCTTGTTCTGCGCCGCTGGCCAAGCTCCAGCGAATCGGTGACTTCAGCGCATCGTGCTGGGCGTAACTGGTGCTGGTGGCGCGGCGGGTTCTCAGGATTCGGCCGCTGGCCCAGTCGTAAGTAGCCAGCGGGTTGTTGGTGACATTGGTTTCGCGACGCAGATTCGTGCCGTCGTAGCCGTAGCGAGTCGCTTCAACGGTGCTGCGCTTCTCGACTCTTAATCCATCGATGTCGTAGCTGTAGTGGACCGGTGGACCGGTCGGCGTGGTGAGGGTGTCTAAGCGATCTTGCAGGTTGGGTCGATAGGTCGTCGTCTGGCTGGGCTGGCCGGCGCGGGTCTCGGTTTCACCGGTCATGAAACCGTTGCCATCCCACGTGTAATCGGTCGTCAGGTTTGCGACCGAATCGGTCACGCGGGTGAGCTGGTGCCGTGCGTTGTAGATGTAGGCTTTGTTGGCAATCTGAGTGCCGCCGCGGGCGCTGCCGGTGGTGACGATTTCGGTCTTGCGGTTGCCGACGTCATCCAGGGTGTAGTCGGT
Source organism: Pseudomarimonas sp. (assembly GCA_052390415.1). Taxonomy (GTDB): domain Bacteria; phylum Pseudomonadota; class Gammaproteobacteria; order Xanthomonadales; family Xanthomonadaceae; genus JANNWF01. The sequence continues at coordinate 6,268 of JBQTGY010000175.1, forward strand.
GATGGTGGCGAGGCCGGCTTCGTCGGTGGCCTCGGTGCGGATCAGGCGGTCGTCCGTGTCGTAGGCGTAACGCGTGCTGCGGGTGCCGGTGGGGCCAGTGTGGGTTTCGGTCTCGCGGTTGCCGTTCTTGTCGTAGGCGTACGTGAGCGTGGCGGTGGTGACGCCGGTC
>JBQTGY010000176.1:0-10970 GCA_052390415.1 Pseudomarimonas sp.
GCGCATGCTGAATGAAAAGCTGGCATTTCTGTTGGCGTATCGCATTCGGTTGGTGTAATCTCCGCAGGCTGTGTTTGCCAGGGTCACTTTCAATCGTGGCCCGGTGGGGTTGATCCAACGATCTGCTGCATCGACGATTCTCGCTTGCTCCTGCGCAATCTCAGACTCGGCCCGGAGGTCTCCGTGGTCGCGATACTTTTTAATCGTTTCAGGAGTAGTTAGATGTCTGATCGTCAGACCTGAACCGACCAGAGGATCAAAGATGCCAATGGCTTTGGTTTTATCACCCCAGCTCAGGGCGAAGACCTGTTTGTCCACTTCCGTTCCATCCAGGGCAGCGGCTTCAAGTCGTTGCAGGAAGGTCAGAAAGTGAGCTTTGTCGTCACCCGCGGCCAGAAAGGCCTGCAGGCTGACCAGGTGCAGCCGCTGTAAGCAGCGCGCCAACTGGTGTCATGACGCCGGGCGGGCCAGTTCCGCCCGGCGTTTTCGTTTCTAAGGAGCGACAAACATGCTGAGCTTGAGCATCCGCGGCCTGCCGCGCGGTATGACTGAAAAGGCCCTCACTGAATTGTTTGAGGCGCACGGCCGCGTTCGCGGCTTGAAGATGTCCAAAGATTTGTTTTCCGGCGAGTGCAAAGGTTTTGCCGAACTCGAAATGGAAGGCCACGAAGCCCGCGCCGCGATTGCCGCGCTGGATGGCAGCGCCCAAGGCGGCGATCTGATTCGCGTTGGATTGAAGTCGGAAACTCGCATTCGCGGCCGTCGCCGCTGACTGCGAAACCCTGCCGCGCGGTGGTCTTCGCGCTACCGTGCGGCCGTTACTGAGTCGAATACACCCAGATTCATGGCCAACCATTGCCATGCTGTTGAACTAACAAAACGTGACTAGTTGAGCGGTCGGCGTCCGCCGATCAGGAGTGGTTTCCAATAGCCGCTCGCCAAACTGTCCAGACGCACCGTTCCTCCCGTTGAAGGGGCGTGAACGAAGCGCTCTTCACCGACATAGATTCCGACGTGATCGACCCGTCCGTGGTGTCCAAAAAGGACCAGGTCTCCGACGCGCAGAGCATTCGTTGCGACCTTCATCCCGCGCATATTTGCCATGTCCGAGGTTGATCGTGGCAAAACCATGCCAGCCGACTCTCTGAACACGTAGCCGATCAGTCCGCTGCAGTCGAAGCCGCTGTCCGGTGTATTGCCACCATACCGATACTGCGTGCCGACCAAACCAATCGCATGCATCGAAACCGCGTTCGCAAGTCGGAAATCGTCTTTTGCGGACGCTTGATCGCGAACGGTGCTGGAACAGGCAACCAGACTCGCAACCAACAACAGCGTGGTCGCAAGTCGCCAAGGCTTTACGCGCGACGTGCACATGAGTGGGTGATCGCCACGATGGCGTGCGGTTGCACGTCCAGAGAGATTCGCGCCTCACGTAACCCGCTGTCAATCGATAGAAACTTTGGCTTAACACTGGTCAGGTCGGGCAATTGCGACTAGCATCCGCGTCCCCTCATGATTCGGATGCGCCCGTGCAGATCGCCAAGGACACTGTGGTTCAATTTCATTACACGGTCTCAGAGCCGGGCCAGGCCAAGATTGAGTCCTCGGTTGGTGGCGACCCGTTGGCGATCCTGATCGGCCACGGCGGTATCATCGCCGGCTTGGAAACGGCAATGTCAGGTCATTCAGCCGGCGATCAATTTGAAGTGACGGTGAGCCCGGCTGAAGCCTATGGTGAGCGTCGAGCTGAACTCACGCAGCGGGTACCGAAGAAGTACCTGCCTAACGCCGAGCAACTGCGGCCTGGAATGCAGACACGCGTGCAGACCAAGGACGGTCAACGCATGGCAACCGTCGTCAAAGTCGGCATGAGCGTCATCGACCTCGACATGAATCACCCGATGGCGGGCAAAACTCTGGTATTCGCGGTCGAGATCGTCGAGGTCCGTGCTGCCAGTGAAGAAGAATTGCAGCACGGCCACGCCCACGCGCCGGGCGGCCACCATCACTGACAATCATGGCGACAGCGCACCCCTGCTGTTGAAAATTCAGAGCCGAAGCCAAGCGACTTCCTGGCCGTGCCACGGAACTGGCTTAACGTCGACGTCTGCGAACCAATTGCTGATTACGCTGCCGCACCAAACTATCGACGTCATCCAAGGCGCGCCGCAAGCGCGCTGAAGTGTTGCTGGCGCGCCTCCGCTCTGGCGTCATGCCATCCAGCATGGTCCGGCCAGCGTCGCCGACCACTTCCTCGCGCAGGCGCAGACCGTGGCGTGCCAGCAATGGTCCCAGGGTCTCACTCCGCAAACGCAGGTCGTTCAGGGTGGCACGATAGGCGTGATCGCAGACGTTTTTGCGCGCCTTGTAACTGAAGGCGCTGGTGAAGAACATCTCGGCATCGTTGGAGTCCGGTTCGAGGTAGAGCTTGTCGACGTCGTCAAATTGCTGCGCGTACTTGGCAATGCCCACCTGCATACGCGATTGCAGCAAGGTGCGGAATGTTTGCGAGAGTACGGCTGGCAATCCACCTTCAACCAGACTCGCGGGCGGCCGACCCTCGGCGCGCGCCTGGGTAGCGTCGAAAGGCACCAGCGGATTGATGCCGATCAACAAGTCGATGTCCTGCTCCAGGGCGACCGAGGCATGCATCGTCCGTCTCAACGCGCCATCAACGAACTGGCGATTGCGAATGGTTACCGGCGGATACAGGCCGGGCAGGGCGGCACTGGCTTGAATGGCTCGGGAAATGGGAACGTCGTCCCAGCCGCGGTCGCCAAAACAAATGGTTTCGCCGCTGTCGAGGTCGACGGCCACTACGTACAGTTTGCGGCGAAGTTCACGAAAGTCGTTGGTGCGGCCATGCACGCTGAACGCGGAAGACAGGAAGCGCCCAATTTCTTCGTTGTCGAACAGACCCGTTGGAATCAGCGCTCCCAGCCGATTGATGGCGTCGTTGGCGGTCGCGGCGGCGGGATCAAGCAGTACATCACGCCACCATCCGAGCAACACGCGTGGCACAGACGCCAGACGCACGGCGAACTCATGAAACGCCGGGCGCAAGAACTTTTCTGGCCGAAAGGTGACGTCGTGTGCGCTCTCGGTGACGAAAATTCGAGTGATATCGGCGGTGCTCATGCGATTGGCCAGCGCAGCAGCGATAAACGCCCCCGAGCTGACGCCGACGTAGACGGAGAGATTGGTCAGATCGAGGCCTTCGATCGCTTCATCCAGCGCTCGCAACACGCCCAATTCGTACATGCCGCCTACTGGCCCACCACCGGCGATGGCGACACCCACTCTTGCCGAGCTGGGTTTGAGACGGGTGGCGGGCTGCAGAGAGAGCATTCGTTCATTCCGCGAAAGTCGACCGCTGATTGTAGCCGCCGACTCGTCCACGGCAACCGGACCAAGGTCGCAGTCTCTTGCCGACAGCGGCTGTGGACAATCATTGACAAGCTGGTTTGAGCCGCGTGGCAAACTGCACAGCTCGCTTTCGACCCCTTCCTCATGAGTCATCCTGTCCTTGATCGCCGCCTGATCAACCTGCTAGCCGCCAATCGCCGCTATCGCGATCCGCAGCGCCAGCCGCTGAACACCCATCCGGTTCTGCTTGCGCTTCAGCGTTTCCAGGCGAAACGCCTGCGCATCAGTTTTGCGGACTTTCTGGCCTCACCGCGCGAGCGCCCGGCTGCCGAGTTCTTTTTGTCTGATCTTTACGGCGACTTCGATGTCAGCGTTCGTGACCAGAACATCGAGCGCGTGCTTCCGATCATGCGCAGGGTGTTGCCCGAGAAGCTGCTCGCAGCGGCGGCCGATGCCATTGAATTGTCTGCCTTGAGCCATGCTTTTGATCTGCGGGTGACCAAAGCGTTGGTCGAATCCAGCGAAAGTCCGGTCATTGAACTGCCTCGATACGCGCTGGCTTATCGCGCAGCGGGATTGCCGCGCTTGCGCAGTCACCAAGTGGGTTTGATCAAGCGCGTGGGTGAAAGTCTGGATCGAACCGTGTCCAAGCCCCTGATTGGACATCTGCTGCGAATGTCACGGATGCCGGCGCGCGCAGCAGGGCTGACTGAGTTGCAGAGTTTCCTCGAGCGCGGTTTCGAGGCATTTCGGGCGTTGGGCGGTTCCGGACCCTTCGTCAATGAAATTGCCGCACGCGAGCTCAGCGTTTCCGAGAAACTTTTTGCCGGCGACCCCGATCCGTTTCGAGCACGCTGAGGTGCATTGAACTCCCTTGCCTGGGTCAAAGCTCAAGAAAACTCCTGTTCGATTTGACGATCAATTTCGCGTTCGATCGGGCCTTTCAGAGCGCCCAGGAAAAAACTCAGATTGGCGGTAACGCACACCTCGCCTTTGCTCAGCGCAATGTTTCCGTTGACGCCACTGCGTTCAAAATGCAGCGTATTGCCCTGCCATTCGTACTCGATATCAAAGCGTTCGGCGATTTTCTCCGCAACCTTTTCGACCGCCACCTTGGCGTCCTTCAGGGGCTTTTTATGTTGACGCCGAATTTCGATGCTGGGCATGACGCCGGACTCCGATTGAAGACGATGCAAGGGCATTGTGACCCGTCGCGGCATTTTCTTCGAAGGCCTATTTGTATGTCGCGCTTCACGTTTTGTATTGCCCGGTGCTAGAGTCCGCGCAGGAGTGGGAGGGGGTGTTCGAATGCGCTTGAGTTTTCCCAATGGCGAGCACCCGGATGTGCTGCTGGAAGATGGCGAGCTGACCGTGGGCGGCGCGGCTGGAAACCGTGTTCTGATTCCGGGGCTCGGACTGGCCGGCAGGCACGCGAGTTTTCGCGTGGACGCCCAGCGCGGCATCCTCTTGAATGTGCTTGATGCGGCAGCCAACGTCCACGTCAATGCCCGTCCCGTCCGCGAAATGTCATTCCTGCGACTTGGCGATGTCGTGAGTCTCGAGCGACTGCAAGTTCTGGTAAAGCCTGATCGCGACGCCGTCATTGAACTGAAAGTGCCAGCGGATAGCCGACCGTTGACTGATCCGGCGCAGCGCACCGGAGCTTCGCGGGTGGTGCTGCGCGGCGTGAGCGGCGCGTACTCTGGGCGCAGCATGAACCTGTGTGACCCGTTGCGAATCGGGCGTGGCAGCGAGGTCGAAGTGCGTCTTGATGATCCCGATTTGCCCGAGCATCACGCCACGCTGGAGATTTACGGCGAGCGTGTGTTGCTTCGCAACATGGGTTCTGCGGAGGGCAGTGTTGTCAACGGCGTTGCGGTGCGCGATGCGGTCTTGCATCCAGGTGACCAGATTGCCTTTGATGGCCATCGCTTCGTTTTGGAGGCACCCGGGTTGCCGCCACGCGGCAGTGCGCCCGCCGCGATCGTGCCCGGAATGGCGGCTGGGAGCACGCAGACCTTGCAAGCGGTGCGTGCGAGCGACGCCAGCGATGCCAGCAGTGATCGCTCGAAACCTGCTGCCCGAGCAACGCCTCGGCCGGCGAAGGCAAGCAACCAGGCTGCTGTTGATGAAAGTGATGAAAGTGATCAAGGATCGCGGTTTTCTTATGGTTGGCTGATTCTGGTGGCTGCTGCCATCGGCGCAGGGCTCGCCGCTCTGTTGGTCTACGCACCGCGCTAACCGCGCAGCAGCACGTTGCAGGCCCCTCGGTCTGCGGCTCCACGCGCCACAGGGGTTTGCGACAGGCGCATGTTATTTGCCTCAGCGTTCAAACACTCTTCCACCTTGGTCGCGGTGGTTCGGGCCGCCAACGGCGAGTTCGTCGATGTCAATCCTGCGTTCGAGCGACGGCTTGGACATGCTCGTAGCGCTGTCGTCGGGAGGCGACCGATTGATATCGGTTTGTGGCCAGACATCGAGGTCCGCACGCTGATTTGGTCGCGGTTGCAGACCGGCGATCCCGTGGTGGATATGCCGCTGCGAGTTGCCCACCGTGATGGCCGCATCAGTGGCGGCCGACTGACCTGCGAGCCCTTTGAGCACGCGGATGAGGGCTACTACTTTTGCTGCATCCGCATTGCCGAAGGCTTGCACCCAGCGACGTGGACGGCGCCGCGGCAGGGCTACCAGGCACTCTTCCAGGCGGCGGCAGAGGGTTTGTATCGAAGCCTGCCCGATGGCGGATTCATCGATGTCAATCCGGCAATGGCGCGCTTGCTTGGTTTCGAATCGCCGGAAGCGATGTTGCGGCTGCAGGCCACTGAGGCCAAGGGTTTGTACGTGTTGCCGGGTCGACGCGAAGAACTGCGCGCCATGATTCAGCACGATGGCTTTTACAGCCAGCAGCGCAGTCAGATTCGCCGTCGCGATGGCGCCCTGATTTGGGTGAGCGAGAACTGCCGCGCGGTACGCGATGAACTTGGGCGCGTCGCTTTGCAGGAAGGATCGGTGGTCGACATCACCGAGGCGTTGGCAGCAGAGGCCGCGCTGCAGCAATCCGAAGCGCTCTACAAGGTGCTGGTGGACAGTTGCAGTGATGGAGTCTTCCTGACGCAAGGGGGAATCATCCGCTTTTGCAATCAGGCGATGGCCGACATTTTTGGTTGCACGATCCTGGAGCTGACCAGTCGACCCTATATTGAGTGGGTGCACCCCGATGATGTCGCGGCGCAAGCCGAACGTCGACGCGTTCGTGAACAAGGCTCTACTGAGCCGCATCGCTACGAGATTCGGATGCGCCACCACGCTGGCCACTACGTGACCGTGGCGGTGCATGCCGATGCGGTGATGTTCGATGGGGCCATCGCATCGACCGGCTTGATGCGCGACGTCACCGAGGAACACAAACAGCAGCAGGCCTTGCAGGCGGCTGAGCGCTGCTATCGAGAGTTGTTCGAAGGGTCGCCGATCGGATTGTTCAAGACGCATGCGGATGGCCGCATTCTTGAGGTCAATCCGGTGTTGCTGGGCATGCTCGGCTACACCGAGATTGAGCGTATGCGCGAGAGCCTGCCGACGATGGGCTCGATTTACCTGGATCCGTTGCAGCGCAAGGAAGTGCTCGCTGAACTCGGGCGCCACGGTGTCATTCGCGACCACGAAGTCTTGCTGAAAACGCGGAGCGGCGAACGGTTGCTCGCGAGCATCAATGCCAGCGTCATCCATTCGGCAGATGGCGTTGCGCTGGAGTTTGCCGGATCGGTCATCGACGTCACCCATCAACGCGATCTGACCGAGGCCCTGGCGCGCTCGGAAACGCGCTATCGAACGCTGGTGGAGCACAGCCAGGTGGGTGTGTTCATCACCTCCGGTGAGCAGTACGTATATGTCAATCACGCGCTGACAGGGATGTTTGGTTACGAAGAGCAGACGTTGCTTGCGATGAATTTTCGCCAGTTGGTTGCGCCAGAGCAGCTGGCCCAATCGGAACGCCGATTGGCCATGTTGCGCGGTGGAGAGCCTTTTCCGGCTGAGTTCGAAAGTTGCTATCTGCGCAAGGATGGCAGCCGATTCTGGGTGCGCGTGAGCTGCTCGCCGATCGAGATTGAGGGTGTCCGCCATTTGACCGGCATGATTCTGGACATCACTCGCCACCGCGAGGCCGAGCGACGCCTTCGCTTCCATGCCACCCATGACTCGCTCACTGGCCTGCCCAATCGACTGATGTTCCAGCAGGCGTTGGAAAGCTCGCTGGCGCAGGCGCGGGCCAGTGGCGTGCATGAATACGCTGTGCTTTTTCTTGATCTGGATGGCTTCAAGCTGGTCAATGACAGCCTCGGACACGCCGCGGGCGACCTCTTGCTGGTGGCACTCGCCGAGAAAATGAGCATGGCGCTGACAGGCGAGGCCCTGGTGGCGCGCTATGGCGGCGACGAGTTCACCATCCTCCCGCATGGCGCCTGCGATCATGTCATGGCGCGCGAATTGGCCCGTCGCGTGCTTGACCTGTTCGAAGCGCCAATCGAGATCGGTGAGCAAGTCGCCTATTCCAGCGCCAGTATCGGTATCGTGCTTGGACGTCCCGAGTACCGCAATTCAGTTCAGTTGCTGCGTGATGCCGACACAGCCATGTACCGCGCCAAGGCAGCCGGCAAAGCCGGCTATGTCATGTTCGACGACACCATGCACGGCGAAGCAAGGAGTCGATTCGAGCTCGAACGCGACTTGCGCGCCGCGTTGCGTGGTGGCCAGTTCGAAGTTCACTACCAGCCGTTGGTGCGTTTGGCCGATGCCGCAATCATTGGCTGTGAGGCGCTGGTGCGTTGGAATCACCCGCAGCGCGGCGTGCTATTGCCCGGTGAATTTTTGCCGGTAGCCGAAGAGATGGGCTTGATCGCCCAGCTGGATGGCTGGGTTCTGGAAACCGCGTGCGATCAGATCGTGGCCTGGCAGATCACCTATCCGGCGTATTCAGGTCTGCGCCTGAACGTCAATCTCGATGATAGACAGATGGGCAGTCCCACGCTCATCGACGAAGTCGCCATGGTCATTGAAGCAAGTGGCATCGACGCGACGAGTTTGAGCCTGGAAGTGACCGAGACCGTGTTTCGCGGCGGCAGCGAACAAGCCGAGCGCACGCGCAGAGCGTTGGAAGCGCTGAAAGGCTTGGGAGTCGGCTTGGTCGTCGACGACTTTGGTACTGGCTACTCGTCGTTGGAGTCGTTTGCGTCGGCGCCGTTTGACGCCCTCAAGATTGATCGCGGTTTCATTCGCGACATGGAAACCAATCCGCGCCATCGTGCCATCGTGCGCACCATTGTCGCCTTCGCCAGCGATCTCGGCTTGACACTCACAGCGGAGGGCGTGGAGTCGCAAGCCCAGTCCGACCTGCTGCAGTCCTTGGGTTGCACGTTGGGACAGGGCTATCTGTATTCGCCCGCGCTGGATGCCGTTGCTTTCGAGCGTTTGCTCAACGCCTGACGCGCGAACATCAGCTCAGAAACAATCGGCATGAGGCGATGCTGCCGCGCTCTTTTCGTGCTGCGCTGCATCATGCTAGTGTCCGCCGCACTCGGCTGTTGCGGGTTGGCATGGGCCAACCGTTCTCATCAATTGCTGTGGTGCATGGTTGGCGGGTCAAGACCCGCCCTACGAGTTGGCGTATGTAGGGCGGGTCTTGACCCGCCGTTTTCCTTTGGAGATTGCCATGACGCGTGCCTTCAACTTCAGTGCTGGTCCTGCGGCGCTGCCCGAACCGGTCCTCCAGCGTGCGCGCGACGAGATGCTCGAATGGGGCACAGAGCGCGCTTCGGTGATGGAAATCAGCCATCGCAGCAAGAGCTTCATCGCGCTGGCAGAAACGGCGGAAGCCGATGTGCGCGAGTTGATGGGAATTTCGGCCGACTATGCCGTGTTGTTTCTGCAGGGCGGTGCGACCCAACACTTCGCGCAGGTTCCGCTCAATCTCGCGTCAGCAGGGCAGGCCGCCGACTATCTGGTGACCGGCGCCTGGGGCCAGAAGGCGGTCGCGGAGGCGGCGCCGTATGTGACTGCGCGCGTGGCAGCTTCCACTGAAGCCGGCAACTTCACCGATCTGCCCGCCGAAGGAAGCTGGACGGTAAATCCGGCGGCGGCCTATCTGCATTACACGCCCAACGAAACCATCCACGGCGTTGAGTTTCACCAGATTCCCGATTCTGCTGGCGTGCCGCTGGTGGCTGATTTCAGTTCCACCATCCTGTCGCGGCCCATCGACGTGTCGTGCTTTGGGCTTATCTACGCAGGCGCGCAAAAGAACATCGGGCCCTCAGGCTTGGTGTTGGTCATCGTTCGCCGCGACTTGCTCGCCCGCAGCGGTCAGCCCAAGGCCAAAGTGCTGAGCTACGCGGCGCAAGCCAAGGAAGGCTCGATGCTGAACACGCCGCCCACACTTTCCTGGTACCTGGCTGGCCTGGTTTTCCAGTGGTTGAAATCGGAAGGTGGTCTCGCCGTGATCGGCGAGCGCAATCGGGTCAAGGCGGAAACTCTGTACACAGCCATTGATGGCTCGGCCGGCTTCTATCGCAGCCCTGTCGCGCTCGCCGCACGCTCTTGGATGAATGTCCCTTTCACACTCAAGGACGAAGCGCTCGACGCTGCGTTCCTGAAAGAGTCCGAAGCCGCCGGCTTGTTGGCGTTGAAAGGCCACCGCGCGGTCGGCGGCATGCGTGCGTCGCTGTATAACGCGATGCCGCTCGCTGGAGTGCAAGCGCTGGCCGATTTCATGGCCGACTTCGCGCGCCGCCGAGGCTGAATCAAGGCTCAAATAGTTTTCGCGGCAAGCTGGCGTCGACCAGCGCCGCTTTCCGGGGGAGGCCCCGCCCGCAGGACGCACGCATGTTCAAGATTCAAACGCTCAACAATATTTCCCGCAATGGGTTGGACCGTCTGCCGGCTGATCGCTACGCGGTGGCCAATGACATCGAAGCACCCGATGCAGTGCTGTTGCGTTCTGCGGACATGCACAAACTCACCATCCCGGATTCAGTCAAGGCCATTGGTCGGGCTGGCGCGGGCACCAACAACATTCCAGTCGAGACGCTCAGTGCACGTGGTGTGGTGGTATTCAACGCGCCAGGTGCAAACGCCAATGCGGTGAAGGAGTTGGTGATCGCTGGCATGTTGATGTCGTCCCGCAACTTGGGCGAGGCCTTGGGCTTTTCGGCGGGTCTGCGCGAAGTGGCCGATCCACATCACGCCATGGAGTCGGAGAAGAAACGCTTTGTTGGCACCGAGCTCGCCGGCAAGACGCTGGGCGTCATTGGCCTCGGTGCGATCGGTGTTCGCGTCGCCAATGCCGCGCGTGCGCTCGGCATGCAGGTATACGGCTTTGATCCACACATGACCGTGGATGGCGCGTGGCAGTTGTCGGCCGATGTGGTCAAAGCCGGCAGCCTCAACGAACTATATGCGGCCGCCGATTTCATCAGCTTCCACGTGCCACTGAACGATGCGACGCGCGGCATTTTCGGAGATGCCGCACTGACCGTGGCCAAGCGCGGCGTCGCCCTGTTGAACTTCGCCCGTGATGGCATCATTGACGCGGCGGCCCTGCGCAAGGG
>JBQTGY010000177.1:0-14204 GCA_052390415.1 Pseudomarimonas sp.
TCAAGCAGCCTATCGCAGAGGGCAATGGCAAATGCTGGCAACCCCGGCTTGACGGTGGCCACCGAAGGCGGACTGCGAACGATGCGCTGCGCCAACATCTCGGCCGGGGTCCCGCCTTGGAATGGCACCTTGCCAGTCAGCATCTCGTGCAGGATCAGGCCCAGGGCATACAGGTCGCTGCGGCCATCGACCGGCTCGGCTCGCGCCTGCTCCGGCGACAGGTACTCAGGCGTGCCCACGATGACGCCACTCAGCGTCAATCCGGTTGCTCCCAACGAGCGAGCCACACCGAAATCGGTGATCAGTGCCTCGTCATCCGCTTTGACCAGCACGTTGGCAGGCTTGAGATCACGGTGGATGACGCCGCGATGATGGGCAGCGGCAAGCCCCAGTGCGATCTGCCGAACCAGGTTGAGCGCGCGCTCCGGCGCCAGGCCACCGTCGACATCGATCAGGTGCTCCAGAGATTGGCCAGGCACATAGTCCATGCAAAGCAGCCAGGCATTGCCGTGCTGCACCAAGTCGTGGATGCGCACCACGTGTGGGCTGGACACTTGCCTCGCCAACAGCAACTCGTTGCGAAAGCGCTCAAATGCGTCCGGACGGGATGCCAGTTCTGGACGCAGCAGCTTCAACGCAACATCAATGCCCAGCTGCTCGTCATGCGCCAGATGGACAACGCCCATGCCGCCCATGCCAAGCAACTTCCTGATCACGAAACGGGAGGCAATGCGATCTCCCGGCATCAGCTCCGACGCCGCCAACAACCCAGTCACCGTCGCCGGGGACACGATCTCGAAATCACGTCCACCAGGCGCGGTCATGGCGCGGTCTCACTCTCGGACAACCGCAGGGTCGGGCAGTTGAGTTCGATATTGCGCAGGTCGTCCTCGAGTGCAGCCAATGCCAGCGCCGTCGCCGCACGCTCGGCGAACGCGAGCATCAGCTCGACGTCGAGACCGGTGAACAATTTTGCGTCGTCGTCGGTGTCCACGTAGACCACGCCCAGGAGTTGACCGCCGCGATGCAACGGCACACACGCCAGCGCGCGAAGACCGAGGCCCACCACCGACGCCGCGCCCTTCAGCCACACCCGGTCAGCATGATTGGACATGAACACCGGTCGTCGCTCCCGCATGACGCGTTCAACCGCGGATCGACTCCAAGGCGTCGCCGTGGGTGTTCCCTCATCTACGTCCAGCAAACATGAAGCCGCCAGACGCAAAGGGCCGTGGCCATCTCCCAGCAGTAGAAAGCCGCGTCGACATTCGGCCACTGAGAGCATGCCCGTCAGCACATCTTCGAGCAGGGCCTGCACACCCCGGGTGACACTGACGCGCTCTTGCCAGGCCGACGATCCATTCCGGCGCGCCTGATCGCGCTGTCGAATATGCGCCAAGGCAGCAGCCGATAGTGGCTCGAACTCGCAGAAGACGTCGCCGATCGCCAGCCAGGTCTGACGTGGCAGCGCGGCTTCCGCCACACGTTCACCACCCACCCGCAATCCATTCTTCGAACCCAGATCGCGAATCGTCCATCCGGCCGCGCCGCGACTCAGCTCGGCGTGCTGTCGCGACACCGACGCATGCTCGATGGTCAACCCAGCCGATCGGTCACGACCGATCAGGAGTGCATGTACGCCGTCCAACAGGTGAACCTGACTGGCCTCGCCGTGCAAGTGGACAACCAAACGGGCACTCGAAGTGCTCACGGCACGCCGTCCAACCTCGCCAACTGAAAGCCCAGCGCGCCGGACAGGCCGAGCAGCTCTCCGATCTCGCTGGTCAAGCCCAAGTCCGGTGCGTAGCCGTTCGGGACGCCGACGCCGGAGAAGGCTCGCAGGTCCGACTCGAAGCCCAGCAGGGCCTGCCGAGCCGAAGCAATCTGACCCGAACGAAAAGCTGATTCGACCACGGCCAGTTCGGCCTCCAACGCGGTCCGCGCGGTGAGGGCGATATCGGGATCATCAAGCTCATCGGCGAGGTCAGCCAGTAGCTCCGATGCGTCCAGTGAAAAATCCTGGTTGATATCTTCGACGATGACAAATTCCGAGAATGCGCCGCCGCGTCCGCGAGCACGGATGCTGCCAGATTCGATCGCCGCGGTGACATCAGCGAACGGCGCAGCGATCGGACCTTTCATGATCCGATAGGGTGAAAAATCGGTGTATTGAAGATTACTGGTGGTCAGCGCGAACTGCACTTCGTTGACGAAGCTCAACCCACACCCTGGCGGTGGTTCAACCGTGACCAGGATCGGAAAATCCTCGTCGATTTGTTGTCCGAGCGGATCCGGAAGCCTGGCATCCACCGCCGCGATGGCAGCCGCGTCCAGAAAGGCGGCCGATATGCCAAGGCAGGCCTCAGTCAAATTTTGCGGTTGCTGAAATTCAAGCCGCAAGGTGGCGGTGTAGGTCTCATCGTCCTCCTCCACCGTGATGGCCGCGGTTGCGACATCACCGATGATGGTCACCACCACATCGGCCTGTACCGGACTAGCGACCAGCGCGATCAGAACAAATAACGTGGTCGGCAGGAGCATGCGCGCGACGCTCATGGTTACAGCGGTCTCCAGATCGCAGATTGAGGATGGTGTACTTCACCATAGTCCCCGCACCCTTCGCCGTCGAGGTGCTTTGGACCCTCGGCGAGGTCATTGGGTGAATCCCGTGCGCGGCACTGAGGGAATTCACCCACGGTCGCTGCCGTACTTGGCGCCACTGGGCAACATCGATCACCGGTCGCAGGGGTTTTCACCCATGGTTTGATCGACGAGCGGGACGGAGACTGAATCCGCCGAATCTGCCGCCTTCGCCGCAGTCGATTTTCTGGAGTCCATCATGAAACTGAACCGCCCGCTCTCCTGGTTGCTTGCCAGCGCCATCGCCCAAGCGGTGCTGCCTTCAGCCGTCAACGCCGCCACCATCACCCGCGAATTCACCGCCGCCTGGTACGACCCCAGTCGTGCGGGCCACGGTCTCGGCCTGGAAGTGATCGAAGGCGCGGCCGGCAAGACCGCGCTGGCCTACTGGTTTACCTACGACACCGACGGCAAACAACTGTGGCTGTATGGGACTGGCGCAGTGGTCGGTGACCGCGCCACCATGACCGTGTTCAAGACCCGCGGCGGCGCTTACGACGGCAGCTTTACGCCGGCGCAGGTGGTACAGGAAGCCTGGGGCTCGCTGGAGATCAGCTTCAACGATTGCAACACCGGCCAGCTTCGCTACACGCCGAATGCCGCCGGCGCTCCCGCTGGCACCATGCCCCTGAGCCGGCTCACCCAACTTTTCAATGGCAACTGCACTGGCGGTGTCTCGGATGACCGGCAAGTCGGAAGTTCCGATTCGGAGCTGATCACCTTTCTCAACCGCGTCGGCGCACCCGCCACGGCTTCAGCAAAAGCCAAATTTGAAGAGCGGACCGACCGCACCGAATTTTCGGTGGAGCTGGAAGACCTTTCCGCCGGTGACTATCGACTCGCAGTGGGCGGCAGGGATCGCGGCGTCATCCGAGTGACGGCGGGAGCCGCCGGCAATCGTGGCGAACTTGAATTTCGCAGTCCAGTCGAGCCGGGCAAAGTGCTGCTGGACTTCGATCCGCGCGGGGCCTCGATTCAGGTTTTTCAGCAGACCGTTTTGCAGTTTGAAGGCAGCCTCAATGGCGGCACCGCCACACCACCGGGAACCACTCCACCACCACCCGTCGGCGGCGTTCCCACCGGCAATGCGCGCTACGACCTGGTGATCGAACCCAGCGGCAGCGATGGCCCGGAATTGCACGCCAAGCTCGAACAGCGTTCTGATCGCGTCGACTTTTCGGTGGAGTTGGAAGACGTGGCGGTCGGCAATTACGACTTGCAGATCGGTGGCAACAGCCGAGGCGCGATACGCGTGGTGAACGTCGCCGGCGGTACGGAAGGTGAATTGGAATTCCGCGACCCGGTCGAGTCGGGCAAGTTGCCGCTCAATTTCGACCCGCGTGGCCAGCAGATTCGCGCGGTCGGCCCTTCGGGCACGGTGCTCAGCGGCATGTTTCCGAGCACACCGACCGGTGCCTTGGGCGGCAGCGGCGGAGGCGGCGATGATGACGACGACTGTGACGACGATGGCGACAACGACAGCTGTGATGACAACGGCGGTGGCGACGACAACGGCGGCGGCAACGGCGGAGGTTCGAGCAATCCACCGCCGGGACCCGGTTTCGCCAGCACGGCATTGACTTCGACCGGCATCGACTCCAATGCCAATGGTTCGGCCAGCTACGAGTCCACGTCCAATGAGTCGGAGTTCGAGGTCGAAGTGGAAGACCTCGACGACGGTAGCTACCTGCTAGTGGTCGGCGGCGTCTCGCGAGCGACCATCCAGGTCAGTGGTAGCGAGGGCGAAGTCAAGTTCAATCGTCCCGCGCGTGCAGGCCGTTTGCTGCTGGAGTTTGATCCGCGCGGTGCGCGCATCGAGATCACCCGGAATGGCGTGGTTTACCTGACTGGCACGTTGTAACGCGTCAAGCGGCCGCGATTCCACTTCGACAAATGCAGGGCTCCGGTGCTCGCAGCACCGGGGCCTCGCGACTCTCTCAGGTCGTCATCTTTTCCCAGAATGTCTTGACGCCGTCCAACCAGGAGCTGGTCCGAGGCGAATGTTCCGCGCCTTCGCCCTCAAACGTGGCCTCGAAGTTTTCCAGCAACTCGCGTTGCTCGCGGGTCAGCCGCACCGGTGTTTCGACCACGACCTTGCACATCAGGTCACCCGCTGATTGGCTGCGCACCGACTTCACGCCTTTGCCGCGCAAGCGGAAAATCTTGCCGGTCTGGGTTTCGGCGGGGACTTTGACCTGCGCCTCGCCATCCAGGGTGGGCACGCGCAACTCCGCCCCGAGCGCCGCTTGCGAGAAGCGAATAGGCACTTCGCAATACAGATCGTCACCATCGCGCTGGAACAACTCGTGTTCACGCACGCTGACTTCAACGTACAAATCGCCCGCGCTGGAGCCTTGCGGTCCCGCTTCGCCCTCGCCATTCAGGCGAATGCGATCACCGGTATCGACGCCGGCGGGAATCTTCACCGCCAGCGTCTTTTCCTTCTCGACACGCCCGCGCCCGCGACAGGTTCGGCACGGTTTGCTGATCGTCTTGCCGGTGCCGCCGCATTGCGGGCAGGCCTGCTGCACCGAGAAAATTCCTTGCTGCATACGCACTCGCCCCTGTCCACGACAGGTGCTGCAGGTCTCGACCTTGCCATCCTCCGAGCCCGTGCCCTTGCAGGGATCGCATTCGGCCAATGTGGCCACGACGATCTGCTTCTCGACCCCGAATACCGCTTCTTCGAGGTCCAGCTCAAGCACGTAACGCAAGTCGGATCCGCGCCGCGGGCCGCGCCCGCGTGCGCCACCGCCACCACCGAAGATGTCACCGAAAATATCGCCGAAAATATCGCCGACGTCGGAGAATCCTGCGCCGCCGCGCCCCGCGCCGCCGCCTTCAAACGCCGCGTGACCATGCTGGTCATACATTCGCCGCTTGGAAGCATCAGCCAGCACTTCGTAGGCCTGCTTGGCCTCCTTGAAATGCTCCTCAGCCGCCTTGTTGTCCGGATTGCGATCAGGATGGTACTTCATCGCCAAGCGGCGATAGGCCTTTTTCAGCTCATCGTCCGTCGCCGTGCGCGAGACGCCCAGCACTTCGTAGTAGTCGCGTTTGGTCATTGTGGGCGTGCGGAATACGGGGAGTGTTCGAGAAGGAAGAGCGGGTCCGGGGGCTGGTGTCTGGGGGCTGGGGCGCTTGGCTGGGCCACGAGGCAATCAAAAATGTGCGCCCCAGTCCCCAGCCCCGGCCCCAGCCCAGCTCTATCCAAATTTACTTCTTCTCGTCCTTCACCTCAGTGAACTCCGCATCCACCACATCGTCGGACTTGCCGGCTTCAGCGTTGCCCGCACCGGCATCACCGCTGAATCCAGCCGCTGCGGCCGCTTGCAGCGAAGCGGCAGCCTGTTCCAGCGCACGGGTCTTGCCTTCAATCTGACCCAATTCATCGCCCTTCATGGCGACTTCGAGTTCGGCCAGCGCGCCCTCGATGCGACCAATCTGATCGCCTTGCAACTTGCCGCCGGCATCTTTCATCGCGCTGCGGGTAGCGTGAATCAAGGCGTCTGCCTTGTTGCGCGCGGCGACCAGCACCTGGAACTTCTGGTCTTCCTCACGATGGGCCTCGGCGTCGGCAACCATGCGGTTGATTTCCTCTTCCGACAAACCCGAACCGGCCTTGATCTCGATGCGCTGCTCCTTGCCGGTCTTCTTGTCCTTGGCCGACACATGCAGGATGCCGTTGGCGTCGATGTCGAAGCTGACCTCGACCTGCGGCATGCCACGCGGAGCCGAATCGATGCCGGCCAGATCAAACTTGGCCAGCGACTTGTTGTACCGCGCTTGATCGCGCTCGCCCTGCAACACGTGCACGGTAACCGCGGTCTGGTTGTCTTCGGCGGTGGAAAATACCTGCGCCGCCTTGGTCGGGATGGTGGTGTTCTTCTCGATCAACTTGGTCATCACGCCGCCCATCGTCTCGATGCCGAGCGACAGCGGAGTGACATCGAGCAACAACACATCCTTGACCGTACCGGCCAGCACACCACCCTGAATCGCGGCGCCCACGGCAACCGCTTCATCCGGATTGACGTCTTTCTTCGGCTCCTTGCCAAAGAACTCAGTTACTGCGGCTTGCACGCGTGGCATGCGGGTCTGGCCACCAACCAGGATGACCTCCTGAATGTCGGAGATTTTCAGGCCCGCGTCATTCAGCGCCGTCTTGCAGGGCTCGATGGTGCGCTTGACCAGGTCTTCGACCAACGACTCCAGCTTGGCCCGCGTCAATTTGACTGCGAGATGCTTCGGACCCGAGGCATCGGCAGTGATGTACGGCAGATTGACGTCGGTCTGCTGGGCGCTGGACAGCTCGATCTTGGCGCGCTCGCCGGCGTCCTTCAGACGCTGCAAGGCCAACGGATCGTTCTTGAGGTCGATGCCCTGCTCTTTCTTGAATTCATCAACTAGAAAGTCAATGACGCGCTTGTCGAAATCTTCGCCACCCAGGAAGGTATCGCCGTTGGTCGCCAACACTTCGAATTGCTTCTCGCCATCGACTTCGGCGATCTCGATGATCGACACGTCAAAGGTGCCGCCGCCCAGGTCGTATACGGCAATCTTGCGGTCGCCGCCCTTCTTGTCCATGCCGTAGGCCAACGCCGCCGCGGTCGGCTCGTTGATGATGCGCTTGACATCGAGACCCGCAATGCGGCCGGCATCCTTGGTTGCCTGACGCTGACTGTCGTTGAAGTAAGCCGGCACCGTAATGACCGCTTCGGTCACCTCTTCGCCGAGGTAGGCTTCGGCAGTCTTCTTCATCTTGCCCAGCACTTCCGCCGAAATCTGCGGCGGTGCCATACGCTTGCCATCGGAAGTCGCCACCCACGCATCCCCATTCTCATGGCCGAAGATGGAGTACGGCACCAGGTCCAGGTCTTTATTCACTTCCGCATCGGTGAACTAGCGGCCGATCAGGCGCTTCACTGCATAAAACGTGTTTCGCGGATTGGTGACGGCCTGCCGTTTGGCAGATGCACCAACGATGGTCTCGCCATCCTTGGTCATCGCCACGATCGACGGCGTGGTGCGATCACCTTCCGCGTTCTCGATGACTTTTACCTGACCATTTTCCATGACAGCCACGCAGGAATTGGTGGTGCCGAGGTCGATACCAATGATCTTGCCCATTTTGTTACTCCGAAAGTCCTGCGGCGAAGCCGCGAATGAACGCTATGTGAGGGTCACCGGACTCGTTTCAAGTCCAGGGAGCCAAGTCCCGACGCCTCGACCCAAATGTTTCGCCTGTGGAGGCGTTACCTCATCAACTCTTGGTGACGGCGACCAGGGCCGGGCGCAACAAGCGGCCGTTCAGCAGATAACCCTTCTGCATCACCATCACCACGCTGTCGGCAGGTTTGCCCGGTGCGTCGACAAGGCTCATGGCCTGATGCTTTTCGGGGTCAAACGTCTGACCCAGCGGGTCGACCACTTGCAAACCGTGGTCGTCGACCACCTTGGCCAGCTGTCGAAGAGTCAGCTCGCTGCCTTCGCGCATTTTCGCGGGATCGACGATGGCCGCATCCAGGCCACGTTCAAGCGCGTCCAGCACCGGCAACAGATCGCCCAGCACACGCTCGTTGGCGAACTTGCGCGCTTGTTCAACGTCCCGTGCCATGCGCTTGCGTTGATTGTCGAGTTCGGCGCGTTCGCGAAGCTGCTCCTCGCGCTGCGCGACCAGGGCCGCCAACAATTCATCGATGCGAGCCTTGGCCGTTTCGAGATTATCGATGGCATCGGTAGGCACCACTTCCGCTTCTGAGGACGACCAGTCGTTCGTTTGCATGCAAATTCCATTGTCGAGTTAACTCACGCGGCCGACGCAAACCGTCGACCCCGCTAGAGGCTGCCCGCAACATTGGGGGAGGTGTTCAATATTTCAAGCGACGAACTGAAGCGCGGTTTGGCGGCGAAAAGCCGTCCAGACCGGTGGCAGTTTCGGATTTCGACAATCACAGCCGAGCGAGTTCGCGCGTTGCGCGCACGCCTTCGATTCGCTCGCTCGGTCCTTCAAAAGCGGTGACCCGCTTCAGCTCTTGTAGCGGAGCTCCGCTGCTCTCGCCGCCTACCCCGATCGTCGGAACTACGAACCGCGCCCGATCGCCGCTCCCAAGGCGTTGGCCGTGGCCTGCACCAGCGGAATCACGCGGTCATAGTCCATGCGTGTCGGCCCAATGACGCCCAGCACACCCAGCACCTGTCCTTCGGCACCGTAAGGCGCAGTGACCACGCTGCATTGGCCCAGCGGAGCCATGCCCGACTCCTCCCCGATGAAAAGACGCACGCCTTTGGCGTGGATGCAACGCTCCATCAGCTGCACCAGTTCGCGTTTGCGCGCAAAGGCCTCGAACAATTCGCGCAGGCGGTCCATGTCGGAAAGATCCTGCACACCCATGAGTCGAGTCTGTCCCGACACCAGCATGCTTTCCGGCACACCGCGCTGCTCACCGAATGCGCCTTCGGAAAGCTCCACCGCCACCGTCAATGCACTCTCCATCGCGCTGCGCGCAGCACGCAGATCGCGCATCAGTTCAGCGCGAATCTCGCGCAGATGGCGACCGGAAAAATGCGCATTCAAATAGTTGGCTGCTTGTTCAAGCTCGCCGACCGTATACCCACGCGGCGCTTCGATGATCCGGTTCTGCACGTCGTTATCGGTGAACACCAGGATCACCAGCACGCGCTTGCCATCCAGCGGCACAAAATCGATGTGCCGAAACGCAAACTGCTCGCGACCAGGCACGGTCACCAGGCCGACAAAATGCGTCATCGCCGACAGCATCTCGCTGGCGTTGGTCAGAAGCTGTTGGGTGCCCTGCCCGACCGGCAGGCGCGTGCGCATTTGATCCAACTCGCCCTGATCCGGCGGCGTCACCTGCAAAAGGCTATCCACAAACAGGCGATAACCCTGCGAGGTGGGAATCCGACCGGCCGAGGTGTGCGGCGTCGCCACCAGTCCGATCTCTTCCAGATCCGCCATCACGTTACGAATGGTGGCGGGGCTGACATCCAACCCGGCGTATTTGGCCAAGGTGCGCGAGCCCACCGGCGCGCCATCGCGAATGTACTGGGCAATCATGGCTCTCAGCAGACTGCGGGAGCGCGGGTCGAGCACGGGATGCACGGTCACAACCAGGAGGCCCCAGAGTTAGCGTGAAGGTCAACCAAGGTCCGGTTCTTGCTCCCTCCCCGATGTTCGGGGAGGGTTGGGGAGGGGTTAGGAAGCACACTGCAGCTGCTGAAAATCATGGTGGATTGTGCTCGTGTTACTCGAGATGGCCGTTCGCCATGATCGTTAGCAGATAGATATGTCTTCTGACGCGGCTTGGCAAGTCCGCCATTGAACGGCGTTGGCGGGCCAGTGGCCCCGTGCTACCGTCCGCGCGCCCTCCGCGGTCTCAGATCAGCCCTATGTTGCAAAGCCTGTTTCTCAAGGATTTCGCCATTGCTGCCCAAGTCGAGTTCGACTTGGGCGCCGGCATGACCGTAATTTCCGGCGAGACCGGGGCAGGGAAATCCTTGCTGGTGGATGCCCTGATGTTGTTGAGCGGCAGCCGCGCAGACGCCGGTAGCGTGCGCTTTGGCGCAGAGCGAGCGGAACTAAGCGCCGTATTTGGCTTGACGGATGCACCCGCCGCCGGCCAATGGCTGGACGGCAATGACTATGTGGGTGACAGCCCCATGGAATGCCAGTTGCGCCGTGTCATTCGCGCCGATGGCGGCTCGCGGGCGTGGATCAACGGTCGCCCGGCGACCCTTGGACAGTTGACCGATCTGAGTCAGTGTCTGCTGGAAATCCATGGCCAACACGAGCACCAAGCGCTTCTCTCGCGCCGCGAACAACTGGCCATCCTGGATGGCTTCGGCGGCCACAGCGTCGAACTTGATGCGGTTGCAAGCGCGCATGCGGCTTGGCAAGCCACTCGTCGGCGTCTGGATGCGCTGCCCGGCGGGGATGATGTTCCCACCAAGATTGCCGAGTGCGAACGCCAGCTCGCTCGACTTGCGGCTGAAGCGCTGGATGAGGAAGCGATCGCCGGATTGCTGTCGGCACATCGGCGACAAGCCAATGTCGCCGTTCTGTTGCAAGGCTGCACGCTGGCACTGGCACGATTGAATGGCGACGAGGCTGCGGGCCTGAGCGCAGGTGTGGCGCAAACAGCCACCGAATTGCAGCGACTTAGCGGCCACGAGCCGCGTCTGGCGGTGCTCGCAGAAGCCTTGGATTCGCTGCAGATTCAACTGGACGAAACGGCTTCGCAGCTCGAACGCATTCGCGACGACCTGGATCTGGATCCGGCGCGACTCGCTGAACTGGACGCCACGTTATCGCGTCTACACGAGTTGGGGCGCCGGCATCGCGTGCCCATCGAAGGTTTGTTGTCCGTGCGAACCGCGCTGGCTGCGGAGTTGGATGAACTGCGCAACGCCGATCAGTTGCGCGACCAGCTTGCCATCGAACTCGACCATCACGCACGAACTTGGCAAAAGGCCGCAAAAGGTCTGAGCCAACACCGAGCTGAGACCGCAGGTCGCTTGGGCAGCAGTGTTTCTGCCTTGATGAACGATCTAGGCATGGAGGGTGGTCGATTCAGTATCGAACTGACAAACAACCGCGATCCAGAGCCCGATCCCAATGGCGCCGAGCGCGTCGAGTTTCTGGTTGCGGCCAATGCTGGCCAGCCGCCGAAGTCACTGCGCAAGGTCGCTTCCGGTGGTGAGCTGTCGCGGATCAGTCTGGCGATCGAAGTCGCCTCGCTGGGCGCCGATGCAGTTCCGACGATGATTTTCGATGAGGTCGACAGCGGCATTGGTGGCGGCGTCGCCGAAGTGGTCGGAAAAACATTGCGCAAGCTTGCCAGCAGCCATCAGGTCCTGTGTGTGACTCATCTGCCGCAGGTAGCGGCATGTGGTCACAGCCACTACCGGGTAAGCAAGTCGCAGCGCGATGGCCACACGATCAGTCAGATCGGCGCGCTCAACACATCAGACCGAATTGAGGAAATCGCCCGCATGCTCGGTGGCGTGGAGTTGACGGACGCCACACGTACACTGGCCAGACAGATGCTGGATCGCGGCTAAACCTGAAGATCAGGGCTGTGCTTTGCGCTTTGGCCGCACGTACAGAACCAAACTGTGATCTTCGATTACGTACCCATGTTTTTCGGCAATTTCGCGTTGCAAGCGCTCGATGTCTTCACTGACAAACTCGATCACCTTGCCGGAATCCAGATCGACCATGTGGTCGTGGTGCTTGCCGCGATCCAACTCGAATACCGCCTGACCACCTTCGAAGTTGTGTTTCATCACCAAGCCGGCGGATTCGAATTGAGTCAACACCCGGTAAACCGTGGCCAAGCCAATGTCGTCCTGCTGATCCAGCAACAACCGATAAATATCTTCGGCGGTCATGTGCCGCGGGCTGGCACTCTCAAGTATTTCGAGGATGCGCATGCGCGGGTGAGTGACCTTGAGGCCAGCTTTGCGCAGGTCTTGAGACTCCACAGCTACTCCAATCGCGACTGAATGAACCCTACCGACTGCTCGGCCGGATCGGGGCCCTAGTGTATCATTGGCCTCCCGCCGACCGGCGCGTTCTGGCCTTATCCTCGCACGCCAAAGGTCATCTGAGCCCCTCGGAAATTCAATGTTCGAGTCACGATGACCTTTGCCAAAGCCATATGTTTCCCAACCCCTCCCCAGCCCTCCCCGAACATCGGGAAGGGAGTAAGAGACCAAGCCGAATGACTTTCACGTTGAAATCCTGTCTCGCCCTGCTCATCGGTGTCGGCCTCAGCGGTTGCGGCATCATCTACAAGGTCGATGTCTATCAAGGCAACTTGCTCGAATCGAAATTGGTCGAGCAGCTTGAACCGGGCCAGAGCAAGCGCCAAGTGTTTGCCTTGCTGGGTAGCCCGTCGGTGCAGGACCCGTTCCACGCTTCGAGCTGGAACTACGTGGCTTCCGTGCGCAAGCGTGGCGGTGACACTGAAATCAAGACGCTGGTGTTGACCTTTCAAGGCGACACCTTGGCGAAGATCGAAGGCGAGTATTTCCCCGAGGCCGACGAAGCCTTGATGAAGGAGATGGCGAAGTACGGCAACCTGCCGCGCGACGACAAGAAGAAAAAGAAGAATCGCGGGTAAATCGCTGCCAGCCTCGATCTAGCCTGCTGCTCGAACGCGCCTCGCTTCTTTCGGATCTTTTTCCAAAGGCCGATAGATCTCGACCCGATCACCGTCTCGCAAGATCGTGTCCGTGCTGCAGGGGCGATAGAAGATGCCCACGCGCTTGGGATCGATCTCGGCGATCGGCGCCAAAACTTCAATATTCGAGCGTCTGATCGCCTCGCCCACCGTGCAGCCCAACGGAACTTCCATGGCGATGAGCCATTGCCGGTCCGGCAAGGCGTAGGCCACTTCGACCTTGATCGTCTCAGCCATTGGTCTCAGCCATCGACCGTGACTTCGCGCCGCGCGGCGGCGACAAAATCGTCGACCATGCGATCCGCCAAACCGCGAAAGCCGCTGGCCAAGGCACCACCAACGAGGCGACCGGCAAAATCAAACTCGAGCCGCAATGAGACCCGACACGCATTTTCCGCCAACGCGTCGAACTGCCAGCTGCCGTGCAGGGCCGAGAATGGTCCGTCCACCAAGGCCAACTCGATGCGTTGATACTCAGTCCATGTATTGCGTGTAGAGAAGCTGGCTCGCAATGCACCCAGTCGCAAATCCAGTCGCGCCAACATCGACGTGCCGGTGCGTTCCAGAACGTGGGCATCGGCGCACCAATTGAAACGTGGCGGATAACCTTCCACTTCATTCACCAGCGTGAACATCTGCTGGGCGCTGCATCGGACCAACGCGGACCGTTCGACGCGACTCACTCAGACCTCACGTGAACGTGAGCGGTGCTTTCAGCTGCAATGGGCGACAATCGATTCACAGCAACGGATTTCGGCATGGCCAAGAAGACTGCAAAGGATAGCGAAACCAAGGGCGGCGGCACGATCGCGCTCAATCGCCGCGCACGTCATGACTATCACCTCGACGACCGCTTCGAGGCCGGACTAGCCTTGCAAGGCTGGGAGTTGAAAGCCATTCGCGCCGGACGCGCCAACATCGGTGAGGCCTATGCGGTGGTTCGCGGTGCCGAGATGTTTCTGTTTGGCGCGCAGATCACGCCGCTGATCTCGGCGTCCACTCACGTGATCGCCGACGACCGGCGCACGCGCAAATTGCTTTTGCATCGTCACGAGATTGATCGCCTGATCGGCCGCGTCGAACGCGACGGCTACACCTTGATTCCGACGGCGCTCTACTGGAAACGCAACAAGGTCAAGCTGGAAATTGCGCTGGCCAAAGGCAAACAAGAGCACGACAAGCGCGACAGCGCCAAAGACCGCGATTGGGCGCGCGAAAAACAACGCACGATGCGGCAGCACAATCGCGAGGCCTGAATTGGCGCGCGTAGCCGGGATGCAGCGCAGCGGACTCCGGTGGGGCTTGCGGCGCGATTTCCCCCGGATTCCGCTGCGCTGCATCCCGGCTACGACGCTGACC
>JBQTGY010000178.1:0-29131 GCA_052390415.1 Pseudomarimonas sp.
ACGCGAGCGCTCGCCCAGCAATGGCGGGCGGAAGGCGATGATGACGATGCCGTCATTCGCCGCGCGCTGCGTTGGTTCAACGCCGAGTTCACTTACACCTTGAATCCGCCCCTGCTCGGGCGCGACAGCGCCGATGATTTCCTGTTCAACACCAAGGCAGGTTACTGCGAACACTTTGCTTCGTCGTTCGCGGTGCTGATGCGGGCGGCGGGCATTCCAGCGCGCATCGCAACCGGCTATCTCGGCGGGGCGACCAACTCGCTGGGTGGATACATGGTGGTGAGACAGTCGGACGCGCATGCGTGGGCCGAAGTCTGGTTGCAGGATCGCGGTTGGGTACGCATCGACCCCACCAGCGCGATCGCTCCTGAGCGAATCGAGAGCGGCATCGGCGCGCTGGGTGCCGATGACCGCATGCCACCTGGCTTGGCTCGCACCCTGTTGGAAGCGGCGGACTGGATGCGCCGCGGCTGGAATGATCTGGTCCTGGGCTTCGACGCCGGCAAACAAAGTCAGTTGTTGCAACCCTTTGGCATCGAGAACGCAGATTGGCAGCAACTCGCGACCGCATTGATGACCACCGCCGGCATCGCGGTGATGATCACCCTGATCTTGCTGCTGCGGCCGGGTAAAGACAATCGCGACGCGCTCGCCCGCGCCTACATTGAGTTTCAGCGCCGTTTGGCCAAGCGCGGCGGGCTCAAGGCGGCCAGCGAAGGTCCGCTGGCCTTCGCAGAACGCATGCAAGCAATGTTCCCCAAAGATGCAGCGCAAATCAGCGCACTCAGCATGCGTTATGCACACCAGCGCTACGCTCCCCTGACTGCCGATCCGCAGGTCGAAGTCAGCTTGTGTGCCGACTTGCGCGGCTTTCGCCTCAGTCCGGAGGACCGAACATGACCCGCCTACTGCCGATTGCATCCGCGATTGTTGTTGCCTTGCTCGCTGGCTGCGCCACTGCGCCCAAGCCGTTGCAAGGTGAATTCGCGCAGATCCTGCCGACCGAAGCCGGCATCCAGTCACCCATCGGCCAGCGCGTGCGCTGGGGCGGCGAGATCGTGGCGGTCGATACGCAGGCGTCTCGCAGTTGTTTCGAGATGCTGGGCAAGCCCTTGAATGAATCCGCCCGCCCCAGCCGAGCGGATGAAACCGCCGGACGCTTTCTGGCCTGTCGCGATGGCTTCTACGACCCGGCCCTGTTTGAAGTGGGTCGCGATCTCACCGTGATCGGCACCATCGAAAGTATCGAACCTCGCCCCATTGGCGGCTTCGAGTATCGCTATCCGCGTATCGCTGCGGAAGTCATCTATCTGTGGCCCACGCGCGATCTGTATCGAATGCGACCAGTCGGATTCTGGGTGGGCCAGCACGGCAACGCGTGGTTGGGCCACTGGACGCCGATCTACTTTCCGTATTGAGGCAAACGCGTGCCCCGCTGCCAACAGGGATGCCGGCATCGCTAACGCCAGGCATGACGTGATGCCGTGGCAGGGCGGGCCTTGGCGCCTTGGCCCGCCGCCCGAATGAAGTGCGAATCGCGCTTTTGGCGGGTCAAGATCCGCCCTTCTCCGCTGGCTCAAAGCCACCACCGAAGCAGCGCTCAGCTCAGCGCGCGTTACCCGGTGCGAAGTCCTCTATGCCGCCTCGGTAGCCGCCCTCCACGCCCTTGGTAGCGACGGCAACGGCATTGTGTGGATGCAAACTTTCGAAATGCGATGCGCGCACCCAGAAATCAGCCACATCATCGTCACCGTCCAGGGCCAGCTGGACGCGGCGGGCGGCGTCTTCGCAGAACATCAGGTTCTGCCCGTTCAACAACGCGAAAGCCTGCTCGTCCTCGCGCTTGACCGCAGTTTGCACCACGGTTTGCAACGCTGCTTCGACGCGATCAATCAATGCCTCAATCGGCAAATGCTTGAAGGATGGGACTAGCTTGACGCGGACTTCGGCGACCGAACGCTGACTGTGAGGAGTGGCGACAATACCTGCCTCGCTGCCGAGCCATGCCATGACCTGTTCTTTGTTGATTGCTGCTGCGCCATCGAATTCGGCGCTGAAAGCATCTTGAATCAGCTGTCGCGCCAATGCCGCCGAGCACGGACAGGTGCTCGAGTAGACCACTTCAACGCCAAGCTCCAGACTGAACTGGCCTTGATCCATCACTGCACTGACGTGAACCGGATACGCCCGCCAGCCGCTGTTGTCGCTCTTCAGCGCACGTCGCCGCAGCATGTGTTCAAAGCGCAGTTGCACCATCGCCCGATCGGACAGATCCGCGTGCGACTCAAGAAATTCGCGCAGCAGTTTGCGCAAGCTGCAGGGGCTAAGCGGCTCGGCAGCCAGCGCCCGATCCACATGCAGATACAGGCGTGACATGTGGATGCCACGCACCTCGGCCCGTTTCAGGTTGACGAAGGCGTTGACACGCGCGTTGCTGGAAATGGTCGCCTGCTCGCTGGTGGCGACCGCCACCGGCACTTCGATATTGCCCATGCCCACCCAATCGAGCACGCCGGCGATAGCGGGTCGAACGTCGCTGGCGATGTCGGGCATCAAGCGCGCGGTGTTGTCCGGAATGCGAGGGGCCACGAGGATTCCTTGGTCGTTAGCTGGTCGCTGCAAGACTAGCTTGGCAGATGTGAATACGGAGTTCTAAGCGGCATATCTGCGGACGTCGCCAAACGAATTCAATCCAAGCTCCCAGACTGACGAACCGAACGCAACGACAGGCGGGCAGCGCGCCAGCCGAGCAACAAGCCGCGCCAGGGTGAAATCGTGACCGCGCGAGGCGGGTCGCCATGTCCAGCCAACTGACGCAAGCGTTGCTGGTCCTGCAGATGATGAAAACTGGCGAGCAAGCTGCCTTTGGGCGAAGCGATGACATTCGCCAGCAGTGCACGGGCGTAACTACCAATGACCTCGGGCCCTTCCTCGACACGCCACTCGGCGGGAATCCGTGCCCTTTCTCGCTGCACACCGAGCAAGCCGCGCAAACTGCGTTCGATCTGCAGGTGCCATGCAATGCTCGTCGCATCACTGTGGCAGTCGAGCAGTTCGCTTTCGATGGCACCGAGCGCTTGCGCGAACGGCAGCAACTCGGACGCGCTTGCATCGACATTGGCCGGCGCGTGGTCACTTTCCAACAGCGGCATCGCCGCGCTCAGCAAAACGTGCCAATGCGCGCTGGTCACCTGGACTGACTTCGGCTCGGCGAACAAAGCGCGCGTTAGCGGATGTCTGCCACCCTCGCCCGCGGCGAGATCGGTTATCCACCAAGCGAGTTTGGTGCGCGCGACGGCAGCATCGGACAACTCGAAAATCACCTCGACAAGCTCAGACCGCAAGGCGCCCCACGTGCGGAAAACGGTCCGCTGAGGTCGCGGACAAAACACTTCCAGCAAGGCGATTTCTGGCTCCTTCGCCAACCACTTGTCGATGAAGCCTTGCAACGCGACGGGGTCAGCCATGGGTGAAATCGCCGCCGAGGATTGACTGCGCAAGCAGATCCTGTGGCAACGCCGCGATGTGATCTGCACCCCACCGAGCAAGATCGGCGTCTGCGTCGATGTAGCCCCAGGCAGCGGCTACCGATCGCATGCCCGCAGCGCGCGCGGCCTCGATATCGCGCGGGTCGTCGCCGACATAAACCGCGTGCTCGACGGACTCATCAAGGCGCACACAGGCTTCAATCAAAGGCCCTGGATCCGGCTTGCGCACGGCCAAGGTGTCACCGCCTATCAGCACGGCGCAGCGCTGTGCCAAACCCAATCCATCCAGCACGCCGCGCGCCAATGCCTCTGGCTTGTTGGTCACCACTCCCCAACGTGCCCCAGCCGATTCAACCGTGTGCAATACGCCTTCCATACCGGCAAATACGCGGCTGTGCTGGGCCAGGTGGTCACCGTAATCACGCAGGAACTCAGGCAGCAGCGTCGCAATCAGCGAAGCATCCGCGTCCGGAAAACTCTGCTGCAACATGGCGGTACCACCGCGCGACACCCAGGGCCTGAACGCCGCAAACGGCAGACTCTCCAGCCCGCGCCGCTGCCGCATGCGGCAGGCCACGGCGTACAAGTCGGGCGCGGTATCGACCAAGGTGCCGTCAAGATCCAGCAGCAGCAAGCGACACGCCATCCGTTTCAACCCGGCTCGTCTCAATCCGGCTTTCGCGCGCATGCCACGTAGTTGACTGCTGGGCTGCCACCCACACGGGCACGTCGGGTCAGCGGGTTGTACTGCAAACCGCTGACATCGGTGAGATCAAGTCCCGCGGCACGCAGCCACTGACCGAGTTCTGAGGGTTTGATGAAGCGTGCGTAGTGATGCGTGCCACGTGGCAACAAGCCGGCGATGTATTCAGCGCCGACGATGGCGACCGCAAACGCCTGCGGAGTACGGTTCAAGGTCGACAAGAAGAGTTGCCCACCGGGCTTCAACAGACGCATGCACGCTGCCAGAACCGCAGCCGGATCTGGCACATGCTCAAGCATTTCCATGCAGGCAATGGCATCAAAGTGTGTTGGCATTTCGGCAGCCAAGGCCTCGGCACTGCACTCGCGGTAGTCGATGGCAAGCCCGGATTCCAGCAAATGCAAGCGAGCGACGTCGATCACCTCGCCGCCCAAATCGATGGCGGTCACGTCGGCTCCGGCCTGCGCCAGCGCTTCCGACAACAAACCGCCACCGCATCCAAGATCCAACACGCGTGCGCCACGCAACGGCAACCGCGCGGTGATGTAGCCGAGCCGTGCCGGGTTGATCTCATGCAGTGGTCGCGATTGGCCGTTCGGGTCCCACCAGCGCGCCGCCATGCGGTTGAACTTCGCCAGCTCGCCCGCATCGGCATTAAGGGCGCGGCCGGCGTGGCCCTCAGTCATGGCTGACGCGGCGTTGGATGGCTTCGATTCGACCCTGCCAATCACGCGCCTGATTGGCCAATTGATTGAGATCGACATCGACCAATTCGCCATCCTGCAATTTGCGCTTGCCCGCGATCCAGACATCGCAGACCTGCTGCCGGCCAGTGGCATAAACGACTTGCGAGATCGCTTCGAAACACGGCAAGGCTTCGATGCGATCAAAGTCGATGCAGATCAAATCCGCCGCTTTACCCACTTCAATCGATCCCACCTCGGCATCGAAGCCGATCGCGCGTGCACCGCCCAAGGTAGCCATGCGCAGTGCCGCTGGTGCATCCAACGCTTTCGCGTCGCGCGCCACGCCCTTGGCCAGCAGCGCCGCCGTGCGCAATTCGCCAAACATGTCGAGGTCGTTGTTGGAAGCACAACCGTCGGTGCCCAGCGCCAGATTGACGCCAGCACGCCGCAACGCTTCGGCCGGACAAAATCCCGACGCCAGCTTGAGATTGGACTCGGGGCAATGCACGACGGAGACCCCGCGCTCGGCGATCAGCGCGATCTCGGCTTCCGTCAAATCGGTCATGTGCACCGCGATCAAGCGGTCATTGAGCACGCCCAAGCGATCCAGCCGGGCGATCTGACGCATGCCGTGATCGCGCATGGCGTCGACATTTTCGGCCGCCGTTTCGTGCACGTGACAGTGCACCGGCAAATCCAGTTGATCGGCCAACATGCGAATGCGCTCGAAGCCGGCATCGTTGACCGTGTAGGGCGCATGCGGCGCAAAGCAGGCGCGCACCAGCGGATGGCTGCGCCAGTTGTCATGGACTTCCAGCGCCTTGTCGAAGTATTCGTCTTGCGAACTCGCCCAGGCGGTCGGGAAATCGATGACCGGCAAGCCCACTCGAGCGCGAAAGCCGAGGCGTGCATACGTCGCCGCCTGCACGTCAGGAAACAGGTAATTGTCGTTGCTGCAGGTGGTGCCACCGCGCAACATTTCGGCCACCGCCAATTCAACACCGTCAGCAACAAACTCCGGCCCCATGACGGCGGCTTCCAGCGGCCAGATGTGCTTGGACAACCATTCCTGCAACGGTAGATCGTCGGCGACCCCACGCATCAACACCATCGGATTGTGGCAATGCGCATTCACCAAGCCCGGCATCAGCACGCAGCGCGGGCGGCGCACCCGCTCTTTGGCGTCAAAGCGGGCGAGCAATTCGGCGCGCGGCCCCAGGCAGACTATCCGGCCAGCTCGCACCGCCACTGCGTGATCGACCAGTACGCTGGCATGCGGCTCGATCGGGATGACCCAACCGGCTTCGATCAACAGGTCACACTTTTCTGGCGCGTCGGAGGCAGTCATTGCAGGCGTGCGAGGAGAGGTTCAACGAGCTTGATGGTTGGCGACCGACGTGGCGCGGCGGATCGCGAGCGACGTCGGTAGCGGGAACTACTTGACTCGCGAGAAGTACTCGCCAGTGCGCGTATCGACGCGGATCATTTCGTCCTGGCCAACGAACAAGGGCACACGAACCACCGCACCCGTCTCCAGCTTCGCGGGCTTGCCGCCACCGCCAGAAGTGTCACCGCGCACACCAGGATCGGTCTCGACGATCTTCAATTCGACGAAATTCGGTGGTGTGACCGCCAGCGGAACGCCGTTGAACAAGGTGACCACGCAAGTCTCTTCGCCTTTCAGCCATTGCGCCGCATCGCCCATCACGTTCTTGTCGGCGGTGTGCTGCTCAAACGTATCTGGCTGCATGAAGTGCCAGAACTCGCCGTCCGCATACAGATATTGCATGTCGGTATCCATCACATCGGCCGCATCCACGGTATCGGTCGACTTCATGGTCAGCTCGACGACGCGCCCGGTCTTGATGTTGCGGTACTTGACGCGGGTGAACGCCTGGCCTTTGCCGGGCTTGATGTAATCCGTGTCGACGATCACGCAGGGATAGTTGTCGACGAGGATTTTCATCCCGTTCTTGACGTCATTCATGCCATAGCTGGCCATGCAAAACTCCTGTGGCGTGCAGGCTCGCGGAGCGCGAGCAGCTACACTCTCCGGTTGATTAAGGGCTGGGATGGGGGCGACCGGAGCGATCCGGCGATACGCAAATGATACCTGCTGCAACTGCTTCGACCCAACCGACCCCCATCAACCATGGCGACTGGCGCCAACTCATGCGCGACTGCGTGCGTGAACCTCGCGCCTTGTTGTCGATGTTGGGATTGGACGAACTCGCGCACCGCATGCCCGCCAACTCGGCCGGATTTCCACTGCGCGTGCCGCTGGGGTTTGTCGCCCGCATGCGTTTTGGTGACCCCCACGACCCCTTGCTGCGACAGGTGCTGCCGTTGGACGACGAGCTGATTCCGGTCGCCGGATTCGTACATGACGCCGTCGGCGATCTGGACCGCCGGCTGGCTCCAGGTGTGTTGCACAAATACCGCGGCCGCGCCCTGCTGATCACCACGGCCAACTGCGCGGTGCATTGCCGCTATTGTTTCCGCCGCCACTTCCCCTATGCCGACGAAACCGCCAGCGCGAATGGCTGGCACGATGCCATCGCGGCGATTGGCGCCGACCCGCACATCGAAGAAGTCATACTGAGTGGCGGCGACCCGCTCTCGCTATCGACCAACAAGTTGGGCGAACTCACCACCCAGCTGCAGCGCTTCTCGCATGTGCGTCGGCTGCGCATTCACAGCCGCCTGCCGATCGTGTTGCCACAACGGGTCGACACGGCTCTGCTGTCGTGGCTGGACAATCTGCCCATGCAGAAGGTGATGGTGGTGCATGCCAACCACGGCAATGAGTTCGATACGCGTGTGAATGACTCCCTGGCCGCGCTAGCTCGCAGCGGCGTAACCCTGCTCAATCAGGCTGTGCTGCTGCGCGAGGTCAACGACAGCGTCGACGCGCTGTCCGACCTGTCCGAACGCGGCTTTGCGGCTGGTGTTCTGCCCTACTACGTGCACCAGCTGGACAAGGTCAGCGGGGCCGCCCATTTTGAGGTGCCGGATGCACACGCAAGGCAGTTGCTGGAGCAACTGCGCGATCGCCTGCCGGGATATCTGGTGCCGCGATTGGTGCGTGAAATTCCCGGTCATCTTGCCAAACAGCCACTGTGACGTGGTTAGCACAATGCTTGGCGATGGCGAGCCTTCCATGTGAGACTGCGTGTCCGAACAATTCCGCCCATGCCTAGATGACACCGAAGGACTCCGTACTGCGGCTTGTGCTGGTCGAAGATCGGCTGGAAGACGCTGAACTCATCATCAGCCACCTGCGTAATGGCGGGCTGGCCGTGCGGCCTGAGCGCATCGAATCGGATGACCAGTTGCAGGCGACCCTCGACGGGCCGGCCATCGACATGGTTTCGGTATCCGGCAATGGCAGCAAGATCAGCTTGTCCCGGGTCGCTGAACTGGTTCACACCAGCGGCAAAGATATCCCGGTGGTGGCGGTTGTCAGCGAAATAAATGAGGCTACCCTGCTGGAGGCACTCAAGGCCGGCGGCGCGCGTATTGCGCTGCGCGGCCACGCGGGGATCCTGCAGGCCGTGGTTCGCAGCGAATTTGCCGCGCTGGAAACGCGCCGGGCAACGCGCAGCTTGCAGTCGGCGTTGCGCGACTCCGAGCGCCGCTGCGATTCCTTGATCGATTCCTCGCGCGATCCCATCGCCTATATCCATGAAGGCATGCACATCCGCGCCAACCAGGCTTATCTGGAAATGTTCGGCTTCGAGTCGTTCGAGGAGGTCGAAGGACTTTCGGTGCTGGATCTGATCGCCGGCAAGGACGCCAACGAATTCAAACTATTGCTCAAGCGTTTGAGCAAGGGTGAGGCGCCGCCGAAATCGATGCCGTTGACCGCGCAGCACAGCGATGGCACCAGCTTCGACGCCATCATGGAATTTGCGCAAGCCACCTTCGAGGGCGAGCGCTGCCTGCAAGTGGTATTTAGGCAAAAGACCATCGACGCGGAAGCGGTGAAAGAGCTCGGCGAGTTGCGCACCCGCGATCAGTCCAGCGGGTTGTTCAATCGTCAGCACTTCCTCGCTGAGCTCGATGACGTCATTGCTGCAGCGGCCAACGGCAAAAAGAACCAGGCCGTGCTGCTGATCGATATCGACAGCTATGGCGCGCTGTTGAACGAGATCGGGCTGGCGCAAGCCGATGCCTTGCTGAGTGCGGCGGCGCGGCGATTGGAGTCGGTTCTCCCGGGAAATGTTTTGACCGCACGCTTCGCCGATCATGGCTTTGGTGTGTTGCTGTTGGACAGTGACTTTGCTCACACTCGCGACACCGCAGAAGCCGTGCGAGCGGCG
Source organism: Pseudomarimonas sp. (assembly GCA_052390415.1). Lineage (GTDB taxonomy): Bacteria > Pseudomonadota > Gammaproteobacteria > Xanthomonadales > Xanthomonadaceae > JANNWF01. The sequence continues at coordinate 9,200 of JBQTGY010000178.1, forward strand.
TTTGTAGAGCAGATCCTGCGCGTGGGCGCCCGCAGTCTCACCGCCAGTGTGAGCATCGGCGGCGTGCAGATCGGCGAGAAAATCGCCAGTACGCCGCAAGTTCTGACCCGGGCCGGACAGTCGCTGCAAGCAGTTGGTGCACTGGGTGGCAACCGAATCGAAATCTACGATCCGGCGGCAAAGGATCGCGCCGAAGAGGAACGCTTCCAGGAACGCATACGCCAAGTCGAGGAAGCCTTGGAAAGCGGCGGCTTCGTGATGCATTACCAGCCGATCATCTCGCTGCACGGCGATGAAGGCGAATGTTACGAAGTGCTGCTGCGCATGCAGTTGGCCAACGGTGAATTGGTGCCGCCGCTATCGTTCCTGCCGGAAGCGGAATCGCAAGGATTGACCGAACGGGTCGACCGTTGGGTGATCGGACGTGCGATCACTCAACTGGCCGAGCGCAAGAAGGCGGGCAAGAACACCCGCCTGATCGTGAACATCACGACCGAGAGCCTGCTCGATGCGCGGTTGCCCGCCATGATCAACGAGCAACTCAAGAAAGCGGGGATTTCCGGTGATCGCTTGATGCTCGAAATTCCCGAATCCAAGTGCGTCACGCACCTTGAACAGGCACAGCGTTTTCAGCGTGAAATCAGCAAGTTTGGCTCCTCACTCAGCCTTGAACAATTCGGTAGCAGTGGCAACAGCTTCCAGTTGCTGTCGCACATCGACGCGGGCTATTTGCGCATCGACCGCCTATTGATGACTGACTTGTCCAAGAACACCGAGAACCAGAAAAAGGTACGGGAAATCGCCGACCGTGCCCGTGACCTGGGCAAGAAGACCATTGCCGAGTTTGTCCAGGATGCCGGCAGCATGACCGTGCTGTTTACCAGCAGCGTCAACTTCGTATGCGGAAACTTTCTGGCCCCGGCGGGGCCGTTGATGAATTACGATTTTAGCCAGTAGGGATTGAGGCAGCCTTGCAGCGGCCTACGCTGGTCATTCGGGCGAAGGCTGGAATCCAGCTTTTTGCTTCTCTCGGTTGGTGATTGCTTGTCGCAGGGATTTCGTCCGCCTCTGCGGCGGCCGAGTCACTTCTCTTTGTTTCGCCACGTGGCGCGTCCTGCCCTCCACCCTTCGGGCCGCCTGCGGCGTTCGGGCGCGCTCCTGCGCGCCTCGTGGCGAAGCAAAGAAAAGTGACCCGGCGACCGCTGACCGAGCGCAGCAAAGCCCCGGAAGCCGACGAAACCGTGCGAAGAGCCATCAACAGGCCAGTGAAGCAATAAAACCCGCCTCAAACCGTCGCCGGAGCGACGAAAACGCAGCCCGATCCAAACCGATCCCATCAGGTATCAAACCCAAACCATGATGTCCCCCCCCATTGCCATAGTTGGCCGCGCCTGCGTCCTCCCCGGCGCACTCAACCCGGAACAACTCTGGCAAGCCATCGCCACCGGGCGCGACCTGATCACTTCGGTACCTGCCGGGCGCTGGCGAATCGATCACAAGGTAGGGCTTGGCACTCCCGAAAATCCCGACCCTGATCGCGCCTGGTCGGACCGCGGTGGATATGTGCAGGGCTTCGACGCGATCTGGAATCCGCAGGGATTCGGAATCGATGCGACGGAATTGGAGGGACTCGCACCGCTAGTTGCCTGGGCTTTGCACTGCGCTCGCGAGGCGCGGGACGCGTGCAACATGAATCCGCAACAGCGTGTCGGCGCGGTGTTCGGCAATCTCGGTTTCCCCAGCGAGCGCATGGCTGCGTATGCCGAGCACGTGTGGCGTGGCGGGGATGTGGATAACCCGGTCGATGCGCGCAATCGCTACATGAGCGCCGGCACTGCCGAATTGTTGCAGCGCGCCTTGAGTCTGGATGCCGGCAGTTTTTGCATCGATGCGGCCTGCGCGAGCGGGCTGTATGCGATCAAGTTGGCTTGCGATCAGCTACATGCGGGCACCGCAGATGTGATGTTGGCCGGCGCAGTGCAAGGCGCTGACGATCTGTTCCTGCATGTCGGATTCAGTGCGCTGAATGCGCTGAGCCGCAGCGGCCAATCAAGACCGTTTCATGCCGACGCTGATGGGCTGGTGCCCGCCGAGGGGGCGGCGTTTGTCGCCTTGAAACGACTCAGCGACGCGCGTCGCGATGGCGACGTGATTCACGGCGTGATTCGCGGCATCGGCTTGTCCAACGACGGCCGTGGCAAGGGGCTGCTGGCGCCCTCCGAGGCCGGCCAACAGCGTGCAATGCGAGCGGCGTATGCGGCGGCCGGGATCGATCCGAAGCAAGTCGGCTTGCTGGAATGCCATGCCACTGGCACACCCGTGGGCGATGCCACCGAATTGGCCAGCAGCACAGCGGTTTTCGCGGCCAATGAAGGGCTGGCGATTGGCTCACTGAAGTCCAATCTCGGCCATCTGATTACCGCCGCTGGGGTGGCCGGTTTGCTCAAACTCTTGGCGGCGATGCAGGCGCAGCAGCGGCCACCGACTTTGCACGCGAACATGCCAAATGCCGCGCTGAAAGGCAGCCCGTTTCGCCTTTTGCATTCGCTGGAAGCATGGCCGAGTCAGAGCCCACGCATCGCCGCGATTTCTGCCTTTGGTTTTGGTGGCAACAATGCGCATCTGATCGTGTCCGAAGACGACCCGGCGCTTGCACACTTCGACACGCCGTTGCCGAGCACCAGCATCGCCATCGTTGGCATCGGCGCGATGCTGGGCGAGGCACACAGTCGGGATGAGGTACGCGAGTTGCTGTTCAACGGTGGCGACGGATTGCCTGCAACGGCTGAAACCCGCATGCGCGAGGTCGCCGTCGACGTCGATGGCCTGCGCTTTCCGCCGCTGGACATGCAACAAACCCTGCCGCAGCAACTGGCCATTCTGCAGACCAGCCGCGAGGCCTTGGCGGAAGTCGCGCCTGTGGATGGCGAGCGCTGCGGTGTCTTCATCGGCATGGAGCCCGATCCGGAAGTGGCTCGCTACGGCGCCCGCTGGCGATTGCCTGCAGACGCGACGACCGCGGCGCGCGACGCCATCGTGCCCGCACTGACCTCCGCCGCAGTGCTGGGCTGCATGCCCAATATTCCGGCCAATCGACTCAGTTCCCTGCTCGACTTGCGTGGCCCTTCCTTCACTGTCCAGTCCGGTCGCGCGTCTGGAATTGCCGCCCTGCGAATTGCCGCGACAGCGCTTGCGCGCGGAGAAATCGACAGTGCCTTGGTGGGTGCCGTCGACTTCAGTTGCGAAGTGGTGCAGCGAAGCGCCAGCACGACGCTCGGTGCGGATGCAGCTTTCAGTGTGGTGCTCAAGCGCTTGAATGATGTGCTGGCAGATGGCGAGCAGGTGTATGCGTGGTTTGACTCGGCGAGTCTTGAGGGCTCGCAAGACGGAGTAGCGACCTCGGACGAGCATGCGATTGGTGATGCTGAAGGCAGCGTCAATCTCTGCAAGCGATTCGGTACTGCTTTTGCGGCACACGGGATGCTGCATGTGGTTGCTGCTGCGCTTTGTTTGCAGAATCGGTGCGATGTGGATGGCAGACCGCGCCTTGATGCAGCAGCGCCGAATATCGTCGTTCGCATGCAAGGCGACGAACCGTTTGAATTTCACCCCTCTCCTGCCGGGGTGAGCGGGTGCGCTCGCGGACCGCTGGTCCGCGCACCCGAGAACGCCCCAGCGCCTTTTGCTGGGGCCGGGGTGCGGGGCAATCTCAGCGGCTTTCGGTGCTTTTCCGGAATCAACAAGCAAGCCGTCATCGCCGCCTTGCAATCCGGAATTGAAACCCTTGCTGGCCCCGCGCGCTTGGTACTGGTAACCACCGACGCCCAGTTCGAAGACACCTGCGCGCGTGCTCTCGCGCATCTCGAACGTGGTACGCCGGCCGGCAATGGGGTGCACTTTCACGAGCAGCCGATTGTCGGCGAAATCGCCTTCGTTTTTGCCGGTGCTGGTGCCTCGTACCACGGAATGGGCCGCGCATTGTTGCAGCACGTGCCGAGCCTGATCGATCGGTTGGCCGAGCGCAGCAAGCGCCTGCCGACTGCGTTGGCGTGGGCGTTCGATGCATCGATGCAAACACCCAGTGCACTGCAACAACTCTGGGGCGCATCGGCGCTGTCTCAGTTGCATCTGCATCTGAGTCAGGATCTGCTCGGACTGCAAGCTGATGCATGGCTGGGCTATTCATCCGGTGAAACCAATGCGCTGGTCGCCAGCGGCACCTGGACCGATACCGATGCGCTGATGGATGAGATGGAAATTTCGGGCTTGGTCACCCACGAACTGGGTGGCGAGTTTGCTGCGATCGAGCGCGTGTGGAGGCAGCCGGTGCATTGGGCCAGTTGGACCGTTCTGGCACCCATTGCCGACGTGGAAGCCGCGATTGGCGAATGGCAACGCGTGCATATCGCCATCATCAATTCTGACGAGGACTGCCTGATCGCCGGTGACGCGGATCAGTGCGCTGCCGTGGTTGCAAAGATCGGCGAGCGTCGCTGTCTGCGGTTGGATTATCCGCTGGCCGTACACGTGCCGGAGTTGGCTGAGGTCGCAGACGCCTGGCTCAACCTGCATCGACGTCGTACCACCACACCCACTGGTCGCTTGTATTCCAACGCCCTTGGCCACGCCTATGTGCCGGACTCCGAATCCTGCGCGCGCGCCATTCTTGCGCAAGCGGATCAAAGACTGGACTTGCGTCCCGCTGTGTTGGCGGCGTGGAACGACGGTGTGCGCGTGTTTGTCGAGCACGGTCCCGGCGGCGCGTATGGCCGCGCAATTCGTAACATCCTTGGCGAACGCGAGTGCCTTGTGGTGAGTCTGGACCGCAAGGGTCAAGGCATCGATGCCACCTTGAATGCCGTCGCGGCCTTGCTGGCGGCAGGAGTCCCGCTCAACCACGAGGTGTTTGAATCGCCGCGCCCGTATGGAAAGGGCCGCAGGCCCCGCTGGCAACGCTTTCCGGCACATCCGCCGGCGATCGTGTGGCCACAAACCCACTCAGCCGCACCCGTGTTCGGCTCGGCCTGCAACGACTTTGCCTCGATGCCAATCTCAAACGATTCTTCATTCCCGCGAAGGCGGGAATCCAGCCAACCTGCTATCGACACAATCGCCGAGACCCACCGAATCCCCGCCCACGCGGGAATGACGAGTGTGCAAGTGATGCTGCCGGCACCGCCTTTGCCTTCAGTGCTTGTCTGGACAGACGCGCTTCCGCCCGTTGTCGCACAGTCGACTTCACGAACTGCGGAGGCGGTTTCGGTGCGGAACGACACCCGCGCAAACGAGGGCGAGCTTGGCGCGCATCCGCTGTTGCAAACCTACCAAGCGCAGTTCGGCCAGCTTGCCGAAGCGCAGCGCACCTTCATCGAACACCAAGCGGCGTTGCAGCAGCGCTATCTGGGCTTTCGACAGCGGTCGTTGCAGCAGTTGCTGGCGAAGCATGAACTGTTCGCACAGACGGCACCGCTCATGGAGGGCGCTGCTCCTGCGGCGCCGCGCTTGGCGCCACCCCACCGCGATTCCCAGAGCAACCACGTCAAGAGCAGCCGCGCGGGAGCGCGGCCCTCCAATACCGCGTTGCAAACTGCTGATGATGGCCTCAGTCATCCGCTGCGATCCGGCGCAGCCTCAGCGCTGACTTCGCCACGCCTGCCGCTGTCCCGATCCGCGCAACCAACGGGCGCGGGCGGCATGTCGATGCAGCGCTCGGTGGCATCCGCTGACATCCGCTTCACCCGCCAAGACCTCGAAACCCACGCCAGCGGCCGCATTGCCGATCTGTTCGGACCTGCTTTTGCGCATCAAGACAGTTATCACCGACAGGTGCGCATGCCGATGCCGCCGCTGCTGTTGGCCGACCGTGTGATGAGTCTGGATGCCGAGCCAGACAGCATGGGCACCGGCGTGATCTGCACGGAAACCGATGTGCGTTGGGACGGTTGGTACCTACATCAGGGCTATATGCCGGCGGGTGTGCTGATCGAGGCCGGACAAGCCGACCTGATGCTGATTTCCTGGCTGGGCGTCGACCGCTTCAATCAGGGGGAACGCGTATATCGCCTGCTCGGCTGCGAGCTCACCTATCACGGCGATCTGCCACGCGCCGGCGAGACGGTGAACTTTTCGATCACGCTGGATGGCCACGCCGCACAAGGTGATGTGCGGCTGATGTTTTTCCATTACGACTGCTTCAACGGTGAGCGTGCGCAGCTGTCTGTGCGCAAAGGTCAGGCGGGATTTTTCAGTGATCGCGAACTCGCCGAATCAGCGGGCTGTCTGTGGACACCCGAGACGCAAGCCATCGTCGCCAATCCTCGCCTGGACCCACCCCGTGTCGAGCGCGTGCCCACCGCGATCAATCGTGAAGCCTTGCACCTGTTGGCCAGAGGAGATGCCTTCGGCGCGCTGGGTGCTGGCTTTGAATTCACCCAAACGCATACCCGCACACCGACGCTGCAACCCGGGGCGATGTTGCTGCTGGATCGGGTGACCGATTTGAAGGCGGACGGCGGTCCTTGGGGTCGTGGCCATCTGCGTGCGGAACTCGATATCGATTCCACGCAATGGTTCTTTGCCGGCCATTTCAAGAACGATCCCTGCATGCCGGGCACGCTGATGTTCGAGGCCTGCTTGCAGGCAATGGCGGTGTATCTGATCGCGCACGGCCACAGCATCCAACGCGACGGCTGGCGCTTTCAGCCGGTGCCCGAGTTGCCGTATCAATTGCAGTGCCGAGGTCAGGTCACGCCATCGTCAAAACTGCTGGTGACCGAGCTGTTCATCGAAGAGCTGCACGATGGGCCGATTCCCAGCGTGTATGCCGATCTGTTGTGCACGGTGGATGGTCTGAAAGCGTTTCATGCACGCCGCGTGGCTGTGCAGATGGTGCCGGATTGGCCGCTTTCAGGCATGCCACACGTGGTGGCCGAAGCTGGTCTGGATCAGCGGCCATCGGCCCTCGTCGATGGCTTTGCGTTCGATCAGAAGAGTCTGCTCGCCTGCGCCTATGGTCGGCCGTCGCACGCCTTTGGCCCGATGTATCACCGCTTCGACGGTGCTCAACGCGTGGCTCGCCTGCCGAGTCCGCCTTATCTGTTCATCAGTCGCATTCGCGAGGTCGAGGGTGCACAAGGCGTGATGGGTGCCGGCGCGCGGGTGATCGCCGACTACGACATTCCTGCCGACGCCTGGTACTTCGACCGCAATGGCTGTCGCAGCATGCCGTTCGCGGTGCTGCTGGAAGCGGCCCTGCAGCCGTGTGGCTGGTTGTCGAGTTACGTTGGCTCGGCCCTAACGCAAGCTGACGAATTGGGATTTCGCAATCTCGATGGCGAAGGCGAGTTGCTGGCCGAATTGTTCGCTGACAGCGGCATGCTCAGCACCGAAGTCACGCTCACGGATGTCTCGGCCACTGGCGGCATGATCATCGAGAACTTCAATGTGATCTGCCGATTGGGCGAGCGCGAGGTGTATCGCCTGAAGACCGTGTTCGGATTTTTCCCGCCGGCGGCGTTGGCCAATCAGGCGGGGCTGCGACGGGATGCCGATGCGCTGGAGTTGCTGCAACGGGCTAGCAATGTAGTGGTCGACTTGACCATCACCCCAGCGGATCATTTCGACGCCAATCGACCACGCCTGGCCAATGACATGTTGTTGATGTTGGATCGGATTGACGGACACTGGCCGGACGCTGGCAAGGCCGGCCTCGGCCAGGTGCGCGCGGTCAAGGACATCGACCACAGCGCGTGGTTTTTCAAGGCGCATTTCTTTCAGGATCCGGTGCAACCCGGCTCACTGGGTCTGGAGGCGATGTTGCAGGCGCTGCAATTCCACATGCTGCAGACCGGCATGGACCGCGGCATCGCGCAACCACGCTTCGAGCCGATTGCATTGGCGCGCACCCACCGTTGGAAATACCGCGGTCAGGTGTTGCCCAAGCACCGCACGGTCCACACCACCCTGGAAATAACCGAAATCGGCGAGGATGAGAGGGGAACGTATGCGCTGGCCGACGCCAGCCTGTGGGCAGACGGTCAGAGGATCTACGAGATGATTGGCGTGGGGATGCGGATTGTCAGTGCTCAAGAATCATGACCTGCACCCGAGCAGGGTCGCGGGCAGCGCGCGACCTTGCTCCGCTATCTTGTTTTCAAGACATACCACTCACTCAAGCATTGCCACCTTGATCCAGGCTGACTGCATGTCCAGCCCCAGTCCACCGCGGTCGATAGCCTACCTCGCCATCGCTCGCAGCGACGAAGTCCTGCAACGACTACCAATCTCTCATTCGGCATGGTTATCCCCCAGCGAGCAGTGCCGTCTGCAAACGCTGCGCGTCGCCCAACGACGCGATCACTATCTCGCCGGCCACTGGCTGGTTCGCGAGCTGCTAGGGCATGCGCTTCTGGCGGCAGTTCCCGCTGCCACGCGCCCGGAACATTGGTCATTGCTGGAAATTTGGGGCCAAGCACCGCAGGTGTTCGATCACCCCGGCTTGCACGTGTCGATCAGCCACTCGGGCGACTGGATAGCCGCCGCTGTCGCCAATCACCCACTGGGCATCGACCTCGAACAACGCCCACGCGCCTTGGACCCCGCCATTCGCGACTTGTTGCTCAACCCGAGCGAAGCGCCTGCCGATGTCGACAACGACGAACTGCTGCAACGCTGGGTCGTCAAGGAAGCCTGGCTAAAGATGCGTGGGACCGGTGCATTGCCGGACAGTCTGCGGCAGTTGCAACTGCATGCAACTGACGCTGACAACGCCGACGTCATCCACTATCAGAACAATCACTTTCATTTCGCGGTCACCACCGCTTGGCCCGCCACCTTGAACTGGAGAGGTGACGCCAACGCGATCCAGACCAACGCCTACCGACTCGAATCACACGAACCCCTGGGAGCATGATCCTGGGAGTCTGTCGGACTTAGGTCGGCCTGGCGACATTCGCAGATTTTGGCGCCTGCCTGCATCGCTCGACACGCGATTGCGATCGGCCATCCGATGTCGCACTGCTCGCACCGCGGGAACTTGGTGCGACATGCCCCAGATGGCACAGGGGAAACTACCCAGACGACAAATTTCGCACCCGTAACGGGCGAGACTGCAATCAGCTTGCGGCTGCAGTGTCTGCCGTGATCTCGCGGTGCAGTTCGTTGTTGGCAACGCGTCGAAGGTCTTCACGCGACGGCTGAATGAACACCCGTGTCGATTGATCCGGATCAAGACGGTCAAGGCCAACGCGCCCACGATCCAGCGCACGCAGTTGGCCTGGCAGCGATTGTCGGGGTCGAGTCACCAGGAACAGGGAGTCACACATGCCAGTTGCCATCCGCCGATGCATATCCGCCATTGCCAGTCGCCGATCAATGCAGCGGGTTCGGTGCACATGGACGTTTGCGGTGTTCCTGCTTGCGGCCCCGCCCGCGCCAGTCGCCGCGCAATGGACAATGGAGAGCCCCTTACCCACGCATCTGCAAATCCACGGTGTCGCAGCGCCAGCGCCGGGCCGAATTTTTCTGGCCACGGATGACGATGGGTTCGACAACGGCGGCGCGCTCTTCGAGTCCACTGATGGAGGCATGAGTTGGCTCCAGCGCAACGTGCCATTCGACGGCAGCACCGGCCTGAATGGTCTCTTCTTTCTGGACAGCCAGTACGGTTGGGCATGGGGTAACAGGAACTACCGAACGACCGACGGCGGCAGCACCTGGCAGGAACTTCCCTTGCTGGGCTCGGCCTATTCGCTCGCATTCTCAACTCGCGAGTTTGGCGTGATCAGCGGCAACTTCGGCACCCAGGTCAGTCGCAATGGTGGCCTCGCCTGGGAGCCATCGCCGCATGACATGCATGGCTTCGCGTTTGCTGACGATCAAACCGGTCTCGGTGTCGGCGCCACCGGCATTTATCGCAGCATCGACGGTGGCGCAAATTTCACCCTCGCCCACGCTGGCGCGGCGACTTCCGTGGCGTTTTTGTCCACGACCGTCGCGGTGGCGATTGCTGATGGCTTCCTGCTGCATTCGGCGGATGCAGGCATCAGCTGGACGTCTGCCAGCCACGCCGCAGGACGCACTCAGCTGTTTGCGATCTCTGCCAACGTGGTGCTGGCCTGGGGCCGCAGCGGCTCTCATCCCGACTACGACGACCGCATCTTGCGCTCCGCCGATGGTGGGCAGAGCTGGACCGATCTCGGCGAGGTCATTCCTTCGGACGCATTCGCCAGCTCGTTGGGTTTCAGCGCAGCGACGCCTTCGACCGTGGTTGCGTCCGATGGCAGTGGCAATCTGTATCGATCCAGCGATGGCGGCGCAAGCTGGACGCAAAGCTTCGCCACACCCGGTCCGACGCCCGGCTTTCTTGGCGCACAAGCGCCGGTCTTCATCGATGCACAGACCGGCTTCTTCGGGTTTGGTGCCGGCTACGTGGTCAGCACGATCAACGCCGGTGCCAGCTGGGCGCAGATTTCCAGCGGCTCGCCGACCACCGTTTTGGCCGTGGATCGCTTTCCGAACAGCGATCTGATCGCGGTTGGTGAATCCGGCCAGGTGATGACTCGCGCCGCAGGCTCGCCCGCCTGGCGCATCCGCGCCAGCCTCGGTGCATCCAGTCTGCAGGCAGTGCAGGTGCTGAGCCCGCAATCCGTGGTGACCGTGGACCTGAGCGGCACCCTGTATCGCAGCAGCGATGCCGGCGTCACCTGGACTGCGGCTGCGGCGGCACCGGTTGACCTTGTCGCTACCGACCTGTACTTCAGCAGCCCGAGCGAGGGCTGGGTGGTGGGACAGGGATTCAACGAAGCCGCGCTGTTCCGGACGATCGACGGCGGCGCCAGCTGGACAGCAGCCAGCCAGTTCCTGGGCACTTACGTGGCAGTGGATTTCGCCGGCTCCAACGGCTGGACTGTGGCAATTGACGGCACCCTTCAGATCACCGCCAATGCCGGAGCATCCTGGTCGCAGGGTTTGCTTCCGGGTGACTCGCTTGCCGTTGCCGATCTGGATTTCTGGGATGCCGAAACCGGCTACGCCGTGGGCGCCAATGGCTACGCCGCTCGCAGCAGCGACGGTGGACTCAGCTGGCAACGCCTGTCGATGCCGAATGCCAGCGACCAGATCACCGACATCAAGCTGATCGGTGCAAATGAACTTTGGGTCTTGACCGCCGGCGGCATCGCCATGTACTCGGCTACCGCCGGGCAAGACTGGGCGGTCATGGACGCCGGCAGCGCGGGCTTCGGCGCCTATTACGGGCTCACCGCCAGCCCCGCCGGGGACGCCTGGATCGCCGGCTCACAAGGCATCATCCGGCACTTCGCCGGACCACCGGGACCACCGGTCAACCAGCCTCCCGTCGCGTCCTTCAGCTTTGTGGCCACCGGCCTGTCAGCGCGTCTCGCCGATACCAGCAGCGATGCCGACGGCACGCTCGCAAGCTGGCTGTGGAGCTTTGGCGATGGCGAAACATCGACCGAGCGCAACCCGACCCACGTGTTTGCGGCGGCCGGCACTTACCACGTGCAACTCACCGTCACCGATGACGACGGCGACAGCCACAGCGCGCTGCGCCTCATTGTCGTGCAGGCCGGACCCGGCGGGATCTTTGGCGACTTCGTCGAAGTGACACCGATCGACGCGCTGTTCGTCACACCGCAGGATGAAGACTTCTGGGTCAGCTCCGCCGCGCCGGCCGACTACGATGGCGATGGTGATCTCGACCTGGTGCTGCTGGGCTACTACGTGATCTACGACGTGAGCGCGGTGAATCAGCTGATTCTGTTGCGCAACGACGGCCCGCTGAGCGCGACCCAATGGAACTTCGCCCACATCGATGTGCCGCTGGGCACCTTGAGCGCGGGCGCCTCGGACATGGCCTGGGGTGATGCCGACGGCGATGGCGATCAGGACCTGGTGGTCGGCAGCGATGGCCAGACCGTGCTCTATCGCAATGACGCCGGCACCTTGGTGATTACCGACACCGCCCTGCCTGGCTATCGCGAGGACAACGACCAGGCCGACTTCGACCTGCATTCGATTTCCTGGGCCGACTACGACAACGACGGCGACCTCGATCTGCTGCTGCCTTCGATCTGGGATGCCGAAACCTTCACCTCCCGTAGCGTGCTGTTGCGCAACGACGGCGGCAACGGTAGCGGAGGCTGGCTGTTCGCCGAAGTGACGGTCGACTTGGGCCAATCCAATCATGCGCAGACGCGATGGGCTGACTTCGATGGCGACCAGGATCTCGACCTGCTAATCGTGCACATCGCACCACTCACCGAACAGGGCTTCATCCGCCGCTTCCGCAACGACGGCAACGACGTGTTCGTCGGCGAAGACATCATCGGCACGCTCTCGATCGAGCACGGCGAAGCCCAATGGGGTGACTACGATGACGACGGCGATCTCGACATTCTGGTGGCCGGCAACATCCGTGAGACCGACGGCAGTTACAACACCGTGCTGCGTCTGTATCGCAACGACGCCGAAATCTTCATGGCTGTCGATATCATCGCCTGTGTCTTCTGCGAGGGCTGGTTCGACCTCAATGCCGCCACCTGGGCCGATTACGACTCCGACGGCGACATCGACATCCTGCTCGCTGGCACCTACAACTCCGGCTCGAACATCGAGGGCCGCGCCAAGGTTTACGACAATGTGAACGGCGCCTTCGTCGACTCCGGCAATGCGTTGCCGGCGCCACGTGCAATGGGCTTCAGCGGTGGCTCCTTCAGCTGGCTCGATATCGACGGCGAAGGCGACCTCGACTACTTCATCGCTGGCTCGTATTTCGTTCCTGGCGGCAATGGCCTGGTTGAAACGCAGATGCATCTGTACTTGAACCGCGCACCTGGCCAGAACCAGCCGCCTTCGGCACCGAGCGCGCTCGGTTCGCTGGTGAACAATGACGGATCCATCTCGCTGTTGTGGAGCCCGGCCAGCGACGATCACACCCCGCTGGCAGCACTCACCTACGACCTGCGCCTGTACCGCAATGGAGTTCCGCTGCCGAGTGCTCGGCGCATTCCTCAACCCGGCAGCCTGCGCGGCGTGCTCGAATGGACCCTCAGTGGCCTCGCCGGTGGCAATTACCTGTGGACGCTGGAAGCCGTCGATAGTGCCTACAACGGTGGTCCACCCGCAGAGTCAGCATTCGTCGTCAGCGGCGCACCCGCAAACGCGATCTTCGATAATGGTTTCGAGTAGCTCAATGGTTGTCTCGCCAGATAAGCGCTGCCCGAGTACGAGCATCCAGCGTGCACACCATGTTCGCCGCCGACTGATTGGCGCGTCCGCCATTCGTTCGCGTCTCCGGTTAGCATGCCGCCTTTGAATACCTGCCCACCCGAATGATCGCGCCCCTGCTCGACCTCGTTGCCCTCGAATCCAGCAGCACACAGCGCCACAGCACGCCGTTTCCGTTCCTGCTGGCGAAGGACCAGTTGCCGGTCACCTTGCAGCAGCAACTGTTTGCTGACTTCCCGAGTTTTCGAGAGGCGGGGTTTTTTCCTTACGACGAGGCCGAGTGTGGGCCCAGCATCAGGCAATTGGTCGACGAATTGACCGCCAAACGCTTCGCGGATGCCTTGGGTGAACGTTTGGAACTGCCCGGCCTTGGGGAATTTCCAACCTTGGTCACGCTGTGCCGTTCCCTCAACAAGCGCCACGGCACCATCCACACCGACAGCCGATCCAAACTCGCCACGGCCTTGTTGTATCTGCAGCCGGAGTGGCCGGATACCAGCGGCGGTTGCCTGCGTTACCTGCAAAAGATCGACGACATCGACGCGATGGTGGTGCCTGAGATTCGCCCGCTCTACGGAACCCTCACCGCGTTCAAGCGCAGTGATTGCTCGTTCCATGGCCACCTGCCGTATGAAGGCGAGCGCCTGGTCATCCAGGTCGCCTGGCTGACCAGTGAGCGCGAGAAGCTGCGCAAAACATCGCGTGGGCGATTTTCTCGCTGGCTCAAGTCGCTATTGGGCCGTTGGGATCGGCACTGGGGCGCGGGTCGCGACCGCAACGCGGCGCATCCGGGCTGAGTACACGTTGGCCGCGCAATCAGCGGATAAGGGTCAGGAAAGCCTTTCAGCAGGACTGAAGAATGCACGTACGCCGATCATGGTTCGCCGACGGATGCTGCTTGCAGCGAGACTCGTTTGCTGCCGCCTGCCACCCACTGCGTGCCCAGCTCCTTGAATCTGAATCTGTCATGGAACGCCTGCGAAGCCGGATTTGGCGGCTCGATGTTGTATTCGCAGGTAACGATTCCGATGGCTTGCGCGCGTGCGAAAGCAAACAGGTCGGCGTAAATCCCGCTGCCGACTTTTCGTCCCGCGAATCGGGCGCCAACTACGACGCGATCCACGTACAGAAAACGGGCAAACCGATGCGCAAACCAGCGGTAATTGTCGTTCTCATAGGGCGCGCCTTCGCGCAGCGCGAGCACAAATGCCGCGATCTGCGCATCCACCGTCACCACTCTGCTGTAGGCCGCCATTTGCAGCAGCGATTGCAGCTGCGCCAGATCCATCGGACTGGTGTGTTGGACCTCGGCTGCGTTCAGGGCGAGGATCGCATCAAGGTCAGACTCGGCGACATTTCGAAGTGAGTGCATGGGTTATCCGAATTACGCTTGGCAGGAAGAACTGGTCCCGAAGAGTGTGCCCGCAAGGTGCAAAACGCGCTTACGCGGGAAGCGTTCGCCAAGACTGTGGGGCGTTTCTGACCGAGGCGACTATTTGCATGATCCAGTCAAAGGGTATCCTCGCGCCCTCGCAACCAAAGGAACTCGCATGAGTGACACCCCACCCGACCGCCTGGACGTCAATCCGCGCAGCCGATTCCACATCCCAGCCCTGCTTGAGCGCGGAATCGGGATTGCCTTCAACGGCAAGGAACGCACCGATGTCGAGGAATACTGCATCAGCGAAGGATGGATACGCGTGCCGGTAGGCCGCTCACTCGACCGCCGCGGCAACGCCATGACCTTCAAACTGAAAGGCACGGTGGAAGCGTGGTTTCTGGATGTGGGCCGGGCGGCATCGGAACAGACTGCGGTCTGAAGCAACTGGGCTTGCGGTTGAAGCTCAAGGCAACGTGGCTTTTGACTCCGCCTGCTGATCCAAAGCAAACGCCCACCGCAACGCACGCGGCAATTCGGCGCGCCAAGCGGCTTCGTTGTGGCCCGCATTGTCGACCATGCTGAAGGTGACCTGCTCCGCACTGGGCAATCGGCGACGCAGCAACTCATGCATTCGCAGGTCGGCGAGTGCCTTGCCATCCGCATCCTCGGCGCCACCCACATAGAGGTAGATGCGCGCGGCTGCCGGCAGCCGCACGTTGGCGACATGCATGTAGACCTGCTCGGAAATCCACAGCGAAGGCGAAAACACCAGCGCCTTGCCGAATACCTCGGGACGCCGATGGATAGCATACAGCGAGGCCAAGCAGCCGAGCGAGCTGCCGGCCATCATGGTGGAGGCCGGTTCGATGCGCGTACGGTAGTTGGCATCGATGAAGGGTTTGATCCGGGATACCAGATCGTCGAGGTAGAGGTCCCCGTCACCCGCGCCAAAATCGGCATTTGGCCACGGGCTGAGTTCGTTGATCCGGCGTGGTCCGCCGTGATCAATGCCGACCACGATCGCGGCAAATCCGGACTCCGCGGTCAGCGCGGCCAGTGTCTCGTCCACACCCCACTCACCCGCATACGCCGTCCTGGCATCGAACAGGTTTTGCCCGTCGTGCATGTAGATCACCGGATAGCGTCGGTCAGACGCTTGGTAATCGGCTGGCAACAGAATTCGCAGCGTGCGTGCGCGTTTCAGACCAGGCAATGCCAACGGCGGCGTCATGATCTGGAGTCCGGCCACGGGTTCTGATTCGGCCGCAGGCACGGCCGTCACGGGGACGACCACGAGCGTCGCCGACAGGATCAGGCAACTGATTATGGTGGCGCGCATGGGCTGGCACTCAACGACAGCGAAGTAGGGGCAAGAGTGCCATCCGATGCCGGCGTCCAGCGCCTCCCATTGGTCACCACGTGCAGAGCAGCCGAGCTCGGTCGCGCAGTGCGCCAACGTGCACCGCTGCTTTGCACACCATCCGTCGCTCCGCGCAACGGACAGCAGCCGAGCAAGGTCTGGGCCGGAGAAAACTGAAGGTTGGTCAGCATTCCTCGTTCCCTCACATCGCACCCGCTAGTCTTCTCATCATGATCAACTCTTCGGAAGACGCACACCAACGCGCCGCTACCGGCACCTTTTTCGTGGTGATGAATGGCCGCTCCGGGCATGGCGATACGGATGCCAACTGCCAGCGCATCAAAGCAGTGCTGGATGCTGCTGATCGCAAACACGAGTTTCTGCTCGTTGAACCGACCATGCTGAAGACGACCGCAGCGCGCGCGGTGCAAATGGCATATGCACGCGGCGGCATCGTGGTGGCGGCGGGTGGCGATGGCACCATCAACACCGTGGCGCATGCCGTGCTCGGAAGTGGCGTGCCGTTTGCGGTGCTGCCGCAGGGCACCTTCAATTATTTCGGGCGCGCAAACGGCATTCCGGAAGATCCCACGGCCGCAGCGCAGGTTCTGGTCGACGGTCGATTGACGTCGGTGCGTGTCGGTCGGCTGAATGATCGAATCTTTCTGGTCAATGCCAGTCTCGGGCTGTATCCAAAGCTGCTGGAGACGCGTGAGGCAGACAAGGCACGCTTTGGCCGTTCACGTCTGGTCGCCATCGCTTCGGCTTTGTCCACCTTGTTGCGCTCGCATCGGAAGCTGGATTTGACGATGTATGCGGAGCACACCCACGTGAGAGTGCGCACGCTGGCCCTGATTGTTGGCAACAACCGCTTGCAGTTGCAGCGAATCGGCATCGAGCCTGAGCATCTCGCTGCCTTTGATCGCGGCGAGTTGATTGCCACCGTGCTGCGCCCGACCACGGCGATGGGCATGCTCGGCGTGATCCTGCGCGGTGCGCTCGGTCGTGTCGGCGCGGCCGAAGAGGTGCAGAGTTTTGGCTTTCTCAAACTCTCGGTCTCCCCGCGCTGGCGCAGATTCATCAAGGTCGGCATCGATGGCGAGGTGATTCGCATGCGTGCGCCGTTGTTGTTCAGCGTCGCGACGGAGCCACTGTGGTTGCTGACGCCTCCACCCGTGGTTGACGAGGTGGCGGTCGAGCCGGCCATTGAGGCAGCCACGTGAGCGTGCTGTTGCAGATTTCCGATCCACATTTCGGCACCGAACAGGCGCCCGTGATCGGCGCGTTGACTCGCTTCGCGCACGCGTTGAGACCGGCGATGGTCGTGTTGTCCGGCGACCTGACCCAGCGCGCGTTGCGTCGCCAGTTCAAGGCGGCCAGGCAATTCGTCGATGGGCTCAAGGTGCCGCTGGAATTGGCGCTACCGGGCAATCACGACGTACCGCTGTTCAACCTGATCGCACGAATATTCACGCCTTTTGGCAAATACTTGTGCGAATTCGGCCCGGATTTGGAACCGGTTCGAGAGACCCCCGACCTGTTGGTCATTGGCGTCAACACGACCGTGCCGCGTTGGCACAAGGATGGCCGGGTGAGTGCCGTGCAAGTCGAGCGTGTTGCTGCTCGGCTGCTGCAGGCGCGTCCCGATGTGCTGCGGATTGTCGTGGTGCATCAACCCGTACACGTGCCTCGATTGTCCGAGCAGAAAAACCTGTTGATCGGCAGTGATGCCGCCGTGCATCGCTGGTCCGATGCGGGCGCCGATATCGTCATGGGCGGGCATATCCACCTACCTTTTGTGCGGCCGCTGAGCGAGCGCTATCCGAACCTGTCGCGCCGGATGTGGGCAGTGCAAGCCGGCACGGCCGTGTCTTCGCGCATCCGTGCCGACGCTCCCAATTCAGTCAACGTCATTCGGTTCGATGCGACGCAAACGCCAATGACTTGCACCGTGGAGCGTTGGGATTGTGAGTTGCCACCGGCACGATTTGCGCTCATCGAAACTCATCAACTGGCGCTTGATCGCAGTTTGCTGTGAACTCATTGGCGACGCATTGAGACATTGCAGCGGCATGGACCCAGACTCAGTCAGCACCGACCCCGCCACCACCGAAATCACCCTCGTTGACATCGCCATCATCGGTGCCGGCTTTGGTGGGCTGGCCATGGCGCGGGCGCTGCTGCGCGAAGGGCGGACTGACTTCCGGGTGTTCGAAAAAGCCGATGAGGTGGGGGGCACCTGGCGCGACAACTCCTACCCGGGTGCGGCCTGCGACGTGCCTTCGCATCTGTACTCACTTTCGGACGCACCCAACCCGAACTGGAGCCGGTTGTTTCCGCAGCAGCCGGAAATCCAGGTCTATTTGCAGACCTTGGCTGCGCCCATCCGCAACGCAGGCCTGTTGCTGTGCGGTTGGACGCTGGCAAGCGCGGAGTGGGATGGCGAGGCCGGCGTCTGGCAACTCCAATCGACGACAGGCCAACGTGTCCGCGCACGCGTTTTGATCGCAGCGATGGGCGGGCTGCACGTGCCGGCATGGCCCGACCTTGCTGGCCGCGAAGACTTCCTTGGCCAAAGCTGGCACAGCGCGCGCTGGCCGTCCGGCACCGATCTCGCTGGCAAGCGCGTGGGCGTGATAGGCACCGGTGCCAGTGCCGTGCAGCTAGTGCCGAAGTTGGCTGTGCAAGCCGCCGAGCTGCATGTGTTTCAGCGCACGCCGGCGTGGGTGATGCCGCGGCCGGATGTGGCGATCAGCCGATTCTGGCAACGTGCTTTCGCTGCCTTTCCGGCGCTGCGCCTGATGCTACGCGGCGGCATTTTCCTGTGGTTGGAGCTGGTGGCAAGCGCCTTGCTGCGTCCGCGCCTCGCCGGTTGGGCGCGCTGGCTGGCGCGGCGGCATCTGCATCAGCAGGTCGCCGATCCAGATCTGCGCGCACGGTTGACTCCAACCTATCCGCTTGGCTGCAAACGCGTGCTGGTCAGCAGCGACTACTACCCAGCCCTGCAACGCCCCAACGTGCAGCTTTGCGATGCAGCCATCAAACAGATCGAACCCGACGGCGTGAAATTGAACGATGGTCGCCGCGTCGCCCTCGACGTGCTGATCTACGCCAGCGGATTCCGACCGATGGCCATCCTCGAAGGCGTCGAGATCACTGGCGAAGACGGCCGCCGTCTCGCAGACGAATGGCGTGAGCGGCCGCAGGCGCATCTGGGGATCAGTGTGACCGGCTACCCCAACCTGTTCTTCCTGCTCGGCCCGAACACCGCGCTGGGCCACAACTCGGTGCTGACCATGATCGAGAGCCAGGTGCGGCACGTGCTGTTGTTGCTTGAACAAATGAAACGACGCGGCGCGATGTCGGTCAGTCCGACTCCAGCGGCACAGCACGATTTTATCCACGGCATTGATCAATCATTTGTCGGCACCGCCTGGGCAGGCGGCTGCCACAGCTGGTATCTCAATCAACGCGGGCAGAACATCGCGCTGTGGATTGGCAGCAGCTTGAGTTACCGATGGCGGACGAGAAGGTTGCGCCGAGGCGAGTACTTTTTTCGATAGCCCAATTGCAGTGCGCTAAAGTCATTCCAGCAAAGGCGCACTGCAGCCTGGGGAAACCGAGCGTCACGCTGGCGAAGCCGAACAGCGAAGCGTCGTTCCCGCGAAGGCGCGCGAAGGCGGGAACCCAGCGCCTTTGCTCTTTGTTTGTACGAATTGCGGAGGCCAGTCACTGGATTCCCGCCAAAAGCATGCGGGAATGACGAGCCAGAGCTGCTCATCGCCGATTGGCCGGCTGTGGCTCGATGCGAAGCCAGCCTAGCCCGGACATTTCATGAGGTCGCGAGAAAACGCCCGAACTTCGTTGGTGCGCCTCGTCAAAAGTGATGAATCTCAAAATGACAAAGTGTTCGCTGCGTTTTCCCGCTGGCACGATGCTCACT
>JBQTGY010000179.1:0-18677 GCA_052390415.1 Pseudomarimonas sp.
GGTCGAGGGCGCAAGCGAGTTGCCATATCTCCATCGAGTGGTGAGCGAAGAATCAGCAAGACGCAAGCGCCCGTTCCCCGAATGGATCGTTGACGCACAGCCTGAAGATTGGCAACGCTTGGGCCAGCGCTATTTGCACCTGAGCGAACGTTGGCGAGGCGACAAACCCATTGCGACCGACAAGTTGCCAGGCAACTGGTTGCTTGCCGGGGCGGCTCTGGCCATGTTGCCCGACGCCCGGATCATCGCCCTGCAACGCGACCCGATCGAGACCTGCTGGTCTTGCTACAAGCAGTTATTCGGCAAGGACATGGTGGGCTTTGCCTATGATTTCCCGAGCATTGCATCGTACTGGCGCGATTATTCGCGTTTGGCGCAATTCTGGGCCCAGCGGCATCCGAAACGGTTCCGCATGCAAAAGTACGAGGAGTTTGTTGCCGACCCGGAGGGTCAGACGCGTGCTTTGCTCGACTTTTGCGATCTTCCGTTCGATGCCGCCTGCTTGCGTTTCCATGAAACCCAGCGCAGCGTGCGCACCGCCAGCGCAGCGCAGGTCAGGCAACCACTGCGCAAGGACACCGCGCGCACAGCGGCCTACGGTTCCTTGCTGGACCCTTTGCGCGAACTTTTGCCAACCCATCCGTGACTGGCGGGAACGTCGCAGGGCGCTGATGTCAGCGCCCCGGCGGGATGACGCAGCACCGAAATTCTGGAGGAGTTCACATGGAAGTTGTGCTTGAAAATCTAGGCAAGCTGGAACGCAGATTGACAGCCCGGGTCTCGGGCCAGCAGCTTGAGGCGCAGGTACGTGCACGCCTGCTGGAGCTAGCCAGAACCGTCAGCATCAAGGGATTTCGCCCCGGCAAGATTCCAGCGAGCGTGATCGAGCAGCGGTTCGGGGCGCAGGTGCGCAGCGAAGCCATGGCCGCGTCGATAACAAGTTCTTTGCAAGAGGCGCTGCTGCAGGAGCACCTTCGCCCCGCGCTCGCGCCTGCGATCAGTGCTCGCCCGATCGATGGTGGGGACATCGAGTACACCGCCGACTTCGAAGTACTGCCGGAGTTGGGCCCGATCAGCGTAACCAACCTCGCGCTGACGAAGTGCGTCGCCCACGTCGAAGAAGCGGATGTCGATCGCGCCATCGAGGCGCTGCGACGGCAGCACGGTCCTGCCCCCGGTTTGGAATCCGCATCGTCAGTCAACGACGAGGCTTTGCTGGAACGTTTGGGCGTTCGCTACGGCGGCATGGAGTGGGTCAGAGACGAAGTCCGTTCCAATCTCGAACGTGATCTCGCCACCGCCATCGCCGCTCGCAACAAAGCCGAGGCATTGCACCATCTGTTGGACGCTTTCGCCGACCTCGACGTGCCCAAAGGTCTGGTCGAGATTGAAAAAAATGAGCGATTTGCCCACGCGCAACGAAATGCGGTGAGTGCGAAGGTTGCGCCACCAGCGGATGTGGCGGACTTCACAGCAGAAGCGCAATCGCGCGTGCGCGCTTTCATCTTGCTGACCGAAATTGCGCGTCAAAACGCCATCGCGCCAGAGCAAACGCGGATCAACGCAGCGTTGGCTGAGATCGCCGCCCGCTATGTGGATCCGGAGAACGTCGTCCAGCTGTATGTGCAGGACACCGAGCTGATGGCAAGCCTGCGCAATCAGGTGATCGAAACCCAGGTGATCGAGTGGATCGTCGCCAACGCAAAAGTGACGGAAAGAACGCTGGCATTCAGCGAAGTAATGTTGGCAAACGACTGACCCGCGCAAGTCCGACTGTAGTTGCCGTCATGCTGCCTGCGATATCGCGGCAGCACTGCTTGTCAGGCCAATGTTAACCGCTGGGTGGCAGGTAGCACCGGCGTTCATCAACCGGTGTCGACCCATAACTCCGAAAACTGAAGCCGCACAAGGAAAAACGCCTGCCGGGCAGGCCCGGCAGGCGTTTGGTTCAAGCTTCTGAAAACGGGTTACGCGTCAGCAATCAACCCTGACGGCGCATTACCGCGACACCGGCCAGCAAGCTCATCAGCAAGGCCATCAACGCCAAGGTCCACACGTTGTTGGTCGGGATGAACGCCGGTGCCGGCAACAAGGTAGATCCCTGCAGATTGAAGGTGAAGTTCTGAGCACCAAAGCTGCAGTTGAGTACGCCGGCCGTGGTGCCAACCGCTGTCGAGGTGTACGAAACCGTCGTCGACGCCGAGCCATTCGCCGGCACCACGATGCTCAGCGGCGATGCCGTGAACGCAGTGTTGGCGGGCTGGGTGCAGGTGACGGTCGCCGGCAGGGTTCCCGGATTCTGGAAGCTGATCGGTGCCGTACTGGCCGCGCCGCCCAACGGGCGGGGAGCCAACGTGACCAACGATCCGGACGCAGGCGTGCTCGTAAGCGCCGGCTGCGTGCCGGCCGGGCACGTCAAGGTGAACGTGCGGGCGTTGGCTGCACCACCGCGGCTCTCGTTGCAAGTCAAAGTCTGCGT
Source organism: Pseudomarimonas sp. (assembly GCA_052390415.1). Classification (GTDB taxonomy): domain Bacteria; phylum Pseudomonadota; class Gammaproteobacteria; order Xanthomonadales; family Xanthomonadaceae; genus JANNWF01. Next base: position 2,480 of record JBQTGY010000179.1, read on the forward strand.
GACTTCGGCCGCACCCAAGGTGCACGTGCCGGACAACGTTGTCCCCGAAATGGCTCCATTACCGATGGCGGAGATCGATTGACCAAAACCGCTGAACGGAGCTGAGGGGGCCGTACAGGTTGTCGTCGTGGTCGCCGGCGCACCAGCTCCGGATCCAGCAGTGCCGATGCTTACCGTGATCGAACCATTGCCCGTGGTACCCACCAAGCTGCCACCGGTGAATGGAACCGGCTGACCTGACGCAGGGGCGTAGGCAAACTGCGGCGGTACGGCGCCGCCTGCGATCGTCACTGCTGTATTGGGGGTGTTGTCCCACACGTACCGAACGACTGTGGCCGGAAAACCGTTTGCGGCCGTTGTGGTCATCTCGGCATAACCATAATGCAGGCTATTGCCGTTGGCTTCGTTCTGAAAACGGAAGCCCACAAAAGACGTTCCGGTAGCCCGGAAGGTGGTTCCCGTCGTGGTCACTGTGCCCACGGTGGCGTAGGTGCTGGCAGGCCCGACGACCGTTCCAGGAGTCAGCGCTGTGACCACCGTTCCCACGCCAACCACTGCGTTGACATTGGCTGCGGTATTGGACGAGAAGAACGCGAGGTTGCCCCCGCCGAGGAAGGGGTTGAAATCCCACCCTGCAACTGTGGCGTTTGCTGAGACGCCGGTGACCAGGTTGAGGTACAACCCGTCAATGTTTGCCGCGACCGGCAGATTGACCACGCCACTATCCACAACGGCGGCGAAGGCAGAGGATGAAAACAGGCACAGCGCCGCAAAATGTGCGGCCACGGCCCGACGGCTAACGCGGCGTTTGCTTGCTTGAAGTTGCAGTGTTGCCATTTGGCAGTCCCTCTTTAATTATGGGTGACGATTTGCGCTAACGAAGCAGTAACGCGCAGCTGAACGCGCGCTGACGGAAATTGCGTCTTGAAGCGTAACCCAAGTTTGCGTTCTGTAACAGTCCAAAAGCGAATGAATCAAGCCGATTTCTGCACCCGCAGGCCCGGCAGTCGGAGGCGTGGAACGAGAATTGGGCGGGGCGGACACACTGTTAAGCTCATCGTGGCGTAAAAAGTTGGCCGACGAGCGATGCTTCCCTAAGTCAGTTTCGCATTGCCCCATTCGGTTTATTGTCTGCCGCGACAAGCGCTCGACGCGCGGCGCCATCCGGAGCCTTGAGGAATGAAAGACGCAAGCGGCGCTCAATCGTCCGCTAAAGCGGCGAAAACACTTCGGCTTCTGGCGGTTGCGTTCGCCGCCGGCGATCTGCGCGGCGCTGAAGTGCACTGGCTGCTGCTGTCGATGCAGTTGCCGGATCACCCGCAAACCCTGCATTGGCAAGGCCAACTTCGCTTGGCAAGTCGCCAACCCACGCTCGCAGCCGATGCGTTTGCGGCGGCCTTGCGCAAGCAGCCGAACGAACCCGCTACCTTGATTGGCCTGGCAACTGCGCTGGCGGCAATGAATGAATGGGAGACCGCGAATACTCACCTTCAGCAAGCCGCGTCATGTACCGATACCGCAGCGGGTTGGCTACAACTCGCATTGGCGTTTGATGCGCATGGGAACGCGGTAGACGCCCTGAGCGCCAGTGAAAAGGCAATCGCGCTGGACCCATCATTGGCCAAGGCGAGGCTGATGCGCGCCCGCACCCTGCAGATGCTGGGCGATTCGGATGGCGCCGCAACGGAATTCCGACGCGTGCTTGGCAATCGCCAAACCCAGGCGGCAGCGTGGTTTGGATTGCTTGATCTGAAATCCATCCCGTTGGTCGGTGACGAATTGATCGCATTGCAGCGTTGCTCGGCTGCGTCGCATCCGCCAGCAGACAAACTGCTGCTGGAGTTTGCGCTCGCCACCGCATACGAGGCCGCGGGCCACTACCCGCAGGCGGCCGCCACGTTCCTGAAAGCCAATCAGCATGCATCCACACTGCGACCGTGGAGCCCAACGCGCCTGCGGCGCGACGTGGACGAAACGGAAGCCGCATTTCGGCAATCGACTCGTCCAAGGGATCATGGCAAGCATGAGCGGGTGGGCAGCCAGGTAATCTTCGTGACCGGATTGCCCCGCTCCGGAACGACCTTGTTCGAGCAGATATTGGCGGCGCATCCACGCGTGTCGGCGAGCGGCGAGTTGCCCTACCTCGAGCAAGTCCTTGCACGCGAGTCGCTGCGCCGCGGCCAGACGTTTCCACGTTGGGTTGCTGACTGCCCTGCCGCAGACTGGGCCCGACTGGGCGAGGAATATCTGCGCTTGACCGCACGATTCCGCAACGACCATGCCGTGATGACAGACAAGGCACCCAACAACTGGTTGCTGGCCGGCGCGGCGATGGCGATGCTCCCTGGTGCCCGTTTTCTGCACTGTCACCGCGACGCGGTCGAAACCTGCTGGTCCTGTTTCAAGCAGCTGTTCGGTCCCGATCAAGCCCACTTCTCTTACGACTTCGACCACCTCGCCGACTTCTGGCGGGCCAGCGAACAGTTGAGTCGCTTTTGGGAGTCGGCATATCCCGAACAATTCAGCCGCCGCTGTTATGAAAATCTGCTGGCCGATCCGGAAGCTGAAACCCGCGCTCTTCTGACGTTTTGCGGACTGGATTTCGACGAAGCCTGCTTGCGTCCCCATCTGGCCACCCGCAGCATTCGCACCCCCAGCGCCGCACAAGTTCGACAACCGATTCGACGCAGCACTTCGCGAGCCAGTCAGTACGGATCTGCCTTGGACCCCCTCCGACTTGCGCTCGCGCGTGTGGGGTATCAAAGCCCAGCGGAAGCCATCGGTCAGGGTCTGTTGACATTCATGGAGCGACCTACGCCATGAGTGTCAACAGCCCCTAGCGCTTCTTGGGTCGAGCACGCTTCGGCATGGCGAGTTTCATCGGGTCGAGTAACTGTCTCAAGTCGTCCAACGGCATGCCCGTCATCTCGCCGGCCACATCCACCACGCTTCTGTTTTCAGCGTACGCGCGTTTGGCAACCGCAGCCGCCCGCTCGTAGCCAATCAGCGGGTTCAATGCTGTCACCAAGATGGGATTGCGGTTGAGCGTCGCGCCGACGCGATCCTTTCGCACCTCGAAACCTGCGATGGCGTGGTCAGCCAGGGAACGCATGCCGTTGCTCAGCAATTCGATCGATTGCAGCAGGCTGTAGGCGATTAGCGGCAGCATGGTATTGAGCTGAAAGTTGCCGCTTTGCCCGGCGATGCTGACGGTGACGTGCTGCCCCATCACCTGCGCGCACACCATGCAAACAGCTTCGGGAATCACCGGGTTGACCTTGCCCGGCATGATCGAAGAACCCGGCTGTAGCGCCGGCAGTTCGATTTCGCCCAAACCCGCCAAAGGGCCGGAGTTCATCCAGCGCAAATCATTGCTGACCTTCATCAGAACGACCGCCAAACCGTTGAGTTGGCCAGACAACTCAACGGCAGCGTCCTGGCCCGCGATGCCCTCGAACAGATTGTCCGCATTGCGCAAACGCAAACCCGTCCGTCGCGACAATGCCGCCACCGCGCGACGCGCGAACTGCGGGTGAGCATTGATGCTGGTGCCGATGGCGGTTCCACCCAGAGGCAGGCGATGAAGACGTTTGCTGGCATCCACCAAACGTTCGGCGGCGGTGCCCAACTGAGCCGACCATCCGCCCAACTCCTGGGCAAACGTCAGCGGCATGGCATCCATCAGATGCGTGCGGCCGGTCTTCACTACGGTTGCAAGTTGGCGCGCCTTTCGATCAATCACCTTGCGAAGCTGCGCCAGCGCTGGCAGCAGCTGTTCTTTGACCTGCATCGCGGCCGACACCTGAATGGCAGTCGGAATGACATCGTTCGAGCTTTGACCAAGGTTGACGTGATCGTTCGGATGCAGGTCAATGCCGGTGCGACGCGCCAAATGCGCGATGACCTCGTTGGCATTCATGTTGCTCGAGGTGCCAGAGCCCGTTTGAAAGACGTCCAGTGGAAACTGGTTGTGATGCTGACCATGCGCGACTTCCATTGCCGCGCGGATCAAGGCGGCCGCCCGTTCGCCATCCAGCAATCCCAAGGCAAGGTTCGCCTCGGCGGCAGCCGCCTTGATCAGGGCCAGCGCCCGAATGAAGGCGCCTGGCAAACGCAGCGAAGAGATGGCGAAGTTCTCGACCGCGCGCTGGGTCTGCGCACCCCACATTGCATCGGCGGGTACTTCCAATTCACCCATGCTGTCGTGTTCGATGCGGGTGTGACTGACCATGGCGACTCCCAACAGTTCAATGATCGCAAGCTTATCCCGAGGTGAAAGGCGGGCTCGCTCGGTTACCATTCGCCCGCCTTCTTCAATGCCACCCTTGTTCGCCATGTCAGATCATGCGCTCACTGCCCTTTCGTCGATTGACGGCCGCTATGCGGGCAAAGTCGATTCGCTGCGACCGATCCTCTCGGAATTTGGATTGATCCGGGCACGGGTGCGCATCGAAGTCGAGTGGCTGCAGGCGTTGGCCGCCGATCCGGGGATCGTTGAACTGCCGCCCTTCAGCACGGATGCGCAAGCGCGTCTGCGAGCCTTGGTGGCGAGTTTCTCGGTCGCTGACGCCGCACAGGTAAAAACCATCGAGCGCAATACCAATCACGATGTGAAGGCGGTCGAGTACTTCATCAAGCAGCGCCTCGCCGATGACGCCGAATTGGCACCGGCGTTGGAGTTCGTGCACTTCGCTTGCACCTCGGAAGACATCAACAACCTGAGTTATGCCTTGTTGCTCGACGAGGCTCGCAGCAGCGTGTTGCTGCCCTGCTTGCAACGACTGGACCTGGCCTTGACCGCGATGGCGACGCAGTACGCCAGCCTGCCCATGCTGTCACGCACCCACGGCCAGACTGCTTCGCCGACGACAGTCGGCAAGGAAGTCGCCAACGTGATCGCGCGTCTGCGTCGACAGGGCGAGCAGTTTCGTGGCGTCGCACTGAGCGGCAAGATCAACGGCGCGGTCGGCAACTACAACGCGCATGTCATCAGCTACCCGGAAATCGATTGGCCGGCACTCTCGCAAAGGGTGGTGGAATCGCTGGGCCTGCCGTTCAATGCTTACACCACGCAGATCGAACCACATGACAGCGTTGCCGAGCTTTGCGATGCACAACGACGCATCAACACGATCTTGATCGATTGGTGCCGCGACGTTTGGGGTTATGTCTCGCTGGGTTATTTCAAACAGTCGGTGCAGGCTGGCGAAGTCGGCTCATCGACCATGCCGCACAAGGTCAACCCCATCGATTTCGAGAATGCCGAAGGCAACTTCGGCATTGCGAACGCACTGCTTGCCCACTTCGCCGAAAAGTTGCCCATCAGTCGCTGGCAACGTGACTTGACCGATTCGACGGTTCTGCGCGCGTTAGGCACGGCGTTTGGCCACACGCTGGTGGCGTTGGAGTCGTTGCTGCGCGGCTTGAGCAAACTCACCGCCAACGAGGCGCGACTCGCAGAGGACCTGGATCAGGCGTGGGAAGTATTGGCGGAAGCCGTGCAGACGGTGATGCGGCGTTACGGCTTGCCTGAGCCTTATGAGCAGTTGAAGGCGCTGACGCGAGGCCAGGGAATTACCCAAGGAACCTTGCGCGCGTTCATCAATGAACTTGATCTGCCACTGGAGGCACGTGAACGTCTGCTCGCGCTGACGCCGGCGGGTTACACAGGCCTGGCGGAGCGGCTCGCGCGCGAATTGGCGTAGCCGGGTATGCGTAGGGCGGGTCTTGACCCGCCGCTTGCACACGCGGGCGAACGCGCGCCGACCAGGACTCGGCGGGTCAAGACCCGCCCTACACAACCGCAATATCTGCCTTATCGCAAGCGCGCGTTGATCTTCGCCAACGCATCGGCGCCAGGACATAACTCGCTTGCACCAAGTCGATTGAGCGGTGTCGTCACGGTGTTCAGATTTTCGTGCAGATCCACCGCCGCCGGATCGACGAACAACAACCCGGTCACCACCTCACCCCGCGAGGCATGACGCTGAATGTAGTTCATCGCGGCGATGCGGTCGGTTGGGTTGTAGTGGGTGTCGAGCTTGTGCAGGCGCAGCACGCTGCCGTCATGCTGGGTTACCTCGGTCATTGCTCCCGGTTCGTAGTCGACACGAATCTCGCTACGCGTAGGGATCACGTCCAGACGATTTACCGCGTCGTTGTGCTCACGCACAGAGGCGTAACTCTTGGTGCTGCCGTCGTGATTGTTGTATGCCACGCAAGGGCTGTTCACATCGATGAAGGCAGCGCCGCGATGGGCGATCGCACCCTTGATCAGTGGCACCAACTGGGTCTTGTCACCCGAGAATCCGCGACCGACGTAACTCGCCCCCAGTTGCAACGCCAACGCGACCAGATCCAACGGGCTGTCGGTATTGGCCACTCCTTTCTTGGACATCGAGCCTTGGTCGGCGGTCGCCGAAAACTGGCCCTTGGTCAATCCGTACACACCATTGTTTTCGACGATGTAGACCATGTTCACGCCGCGCCGAATCGCGTGCACGAACTGACCAATGCCGATCGACGCCGAGTCGCCATCGCCGGACACACCGAGGTAAAGCAGTTCGCGATTGGCCAGATTGGCACCCGTCAGCACCGACGGCATGCGCCCGTGCACGGTGTTGAATCCGTGTGAGGGCCCAAGAAAATAGTCCGGTGTCTTCGAGCTGCAGCCGATGCCGGACAACTTGGCAACTCGATGCGGTTCGATGTCCAGTTCCCAGCAGGCCTGGATGATGGCGGCCGAGATCGAGTCATGACCACAGCCCGCGCACAGCGTCGAAATCTTGCCTTCGTAGTCACGCCGCGTGTAACCCAAGGCGTTGCGCGGCAAGGTCGGGTGATGCAATTTTGGCTTGCTGATGTAGGTCATGCGACGCGCTCCTTGCGACCGTCCGCCTTGCCCTGTTCTGCCAAGCGCGCATCGGCGGAGCGCTCATCGGCCAACCCCAAGCGCGCGCGAATGGTGCTGACGATGAAGCGCGCGGTGATGGGTGTGCCATCAAAATGAAGCACCGGCTCCAGGCGCTTCGGATCAAGCTCGAACTCGTTGACCAGCAGCGAGCGCAACTGCGCGTCGCGATTCTGTTCGACCACGAATAGCCGCTCATGCCGATCAATGAATTCGCGGATCGAATCGGGAAACGGCAGCGCGCGAATGCGCAAACAATCGATTGCCATGCCGCGCGAGGCGAGGTCGGCCGCGGCCTCGTCCATCGCCGGCGCGGTCGAACCGATATAGATGACCCCGACTGCCGACGCTGGCTCGTTACTGTTGACAAGTGGCACTGGCACCAGACCCTTGGCGGTTTCCCACTTCCGCAGCAAACGCTGCATGTTGTAGATGTAGTCCGCCCCGCGCTCCGAATAACGCGCATAGGCGTCGCGCGAAGTGCCACGCGTGAAGTAACTGCCCTTGCTCGGATGGGTCGCCGGCAAGGATCGCCACGGAATGCCGTCGCCATCGACGTCGTTGTAGCGCCCGAAGTCGGCACCTGCGTCGAGTTGTTCGGCGCTCATGACCTTGCCGCGATCCAGCACGCGTGAGGCATCCCAATGCAAGGGTGCGCACAACCGCTGATTCATGCCGATGTCGAGATCCGACATCACGAACACGGGTGTCTGCAAGCGATCTGCAAGATCCAGCGCGGCCGCCGCAAACTGGAAGCACTCATTGGGGTCCGCCGGAAACAGCAGCACGTGTTTGGTGTCGCCATGCGAAGCGTAGGCGCAGGCCAGCAGGTCAGATTGCTGGGTTCGCGTGGGCATGCCGGTGCTCGGCCCACCCCGTTGCACATTGAGAATGGTGGCCGGGATTTCCGCGAAGTAAGCCAAACCAATGAACTCGTTCATCAACGAAATGCCCGGACCCGAGGTCGTGGTGAACGCACGTGCGCCGTTCCAGCCAGCGCCCACCACCATGCCGATTGAGGCAATTTCGTCTTCCGCCTGGATGATGGCGTAACGGTTTTCGCCGGAATCCGGGTCGACGCGGTAAGTCTGGCAATACTTCTGAAACGCCTCGGCCAATGAACTCGATGGCGTGATCGGATACCAGGCGCATACCGTAGCACCGCCATACACGCAGCCCAGTGCCGCCGCCGCATTGCCTTCCATGAAGATGCGATCTCCAACCGCATCGGCGCGCTGAACGCGCAGACCGATGCCTTCCGGCAACAGCGCACGCGCGTGATCGCGGCCCAGGTGCAAGGCTTTCACGTTGGCGTCGAGGAGTTTTTCCTTGCCGCGGTACTGCTCGGCAAACAGCTGTTCGATGACCGTCGAATCGATGCCCAGCAGATGCGAAAGCACACCGACATAGACGATGTTCTTGAACAACTGCCGTTGCCGCGGATCGCTCCAGGCGACATTGCAGATGCGCGTCAGCGGCACGCCGATGACGTTGATGTCGGGACGAAACATGCTGGGTGGCAAAGCGCGGGTGCTGTCATAGAGCAGATAACCGCCGGGCTCGATTTCCTTGATGTCGGCGTCCCAGGTTTGCGGGTTCATTGCCACCATCAGATCCACACCACCGCGTCGACCCAACCAACCGGCTTCGGTCACCCGCACTTCGTACCAGGTCGGCAGGCCTTGGATGTTGCTGGGGAAAATATTGCGAGGGCTGACCGGCACGCCCATGCGCAAGATCGCCTTGGCGAACAGCTCATTGGCCGAGGCCGAGCCCGAGCCATTGACGTTGGCGAACTTGACGACGAAGTCGTTGCTGGCAGCGATGGGCGTCATGCGGCCCCCTGTGTCGACGACGGCGTTTCGCATTTCGCGGCATGTGTCATGTTCAGCAAGAATTTCTGCATGTCCCAGGCGCCCGTTGGGCAGCGCTCGGCACATAGCCCGCAGTGCAAACAGACGTCCTCGTCCTTGACCATTACGCGCCCGGTCTTGAGCAAATCGGACACATACAAATCCTGAGTCAAATTCAGGGCCGGCGCGGTCAACTTGCCGCGCAACTCCGTCTCTTCGGCATTGCCGACGAAACTGATGCAGTCCATTGGACAGATGTCAACGCAGGCATCACATTCGATGCACTTGTCGCGCATGAACACGGTTTGCACATCGCAGTTCAGGCAACGCTGGGTTTCCTTCCACGCCGTGGCCAGATCAAATCCCAGCTCCACTTCCAGCTTGATCGACGACAAGGCTTTCTCTGACGCCATCAGCGGCACTACAAAGCGCGCCTGCTCCGAAACGTCGTTGTCGTAACTCCATTCGTGGATGCCCATCTTCTGCGAGGCCAAGGTAACGCCCGGCGCGGGCCGCTCACGAATATCGCCTCCGCTCAATTGGGCATGAATCGACAGCGCCGCTTCGTGGCCATGCGCAACCGCCCAGATGATGTTCTTGGGTCCGAATGCCGCATCGCCGCCAAAAAACACATTGGGGTGAGTGGATCGAAAGGTCAGCTTGTCGACGACGGGCATGCTCCACTCGTCGAACTCAATGCCGGCATCGCGCTCGATCCACGGAAAGGCATTTTCCTGACCGATCGCCAGCAACACCTCATCGCAGGCATGAAATTCGTCCGGTTCGCCTGACGGAACCAGCGTGCGTCGGCCACGCGCGTCCAGCACCGGCGTGACCCGCTGAAAGCTCATGCCTACCAACCGGCCATGCTCATGATGAAACGCCAACGGCACCCGGTAATCCAGAATCGGGATGCCTTCGTGCATCGCGTCTTCTTTTTCCCAGGGGCTGGCGCGCATTTCGGCGAAGCCCGAGCGAACGATGACTTTCACTTCCGTGCCGCCCAAGCGCCGCGCCGAACGACAACAATCCATCGCGGTGTTGCCGCCGCCCAATACCAGCACGCGTTTGCCGACCTGCTTGACGTGCTCGAAATAGACCGATGCCAGCCAGTCGATGCCGATGTGCACATTGGCCGCACATTCGGCGCGACCCGGCACATCCAGATCGCGACCGCGTGGCGCACCACTGCCCACGAACACGGCGTCATAGCCTTCCGAGAGCAGTTGCTTCATCGAACCGATCAAACGCCCGCCGACGAACTCGACGCCCAGGTCCAGCACGTAGCCCACTTCTTCGTCGATGACAGTTTCCGGCAAGCGAAAGCGCGGCACCTGGGTGCGCATGAAGCCGCCGGCCTTGGGGTCCTTGTCAAACACGGTGATCGAATAACCCAGCGGCGCCAGATCACGCGCCACCGTGAGCGACGAGGGACCTGCGCCGACGCAGGCGACGCGCTTGCCATTCTTGGTCGAGGCCTGCGTCGGCATGCGCGCGCGAACGTCGCCCTTGTTGTCGGCAGCGACCCGCTTCAAGCGACATATCGCCACCGGCTCGGCGCTTGTTCCCGCTTCCTCCTCCACACGGCCACGTCGGCACGCGGGTTCGCACGGTCGATCACAGGTGCGACCGAGAATTCCGGGGAAGACATTGCTCTTCCAATTGACCATGTAGGCATCGTCGAACCTGCCCGCCGCAATCATGCGGATGTATTCGGGCACCGGCGTGTGCGCCGGACAGGCCCACTGGCAATCCACCACCTTGTGGAAATAATCCGGATTGGCACTATCGGTTGCTCGCACTCCACACTCCTGATCGGCACGCCTTGGCTGAAGCTCGCACCCAATGCGTATTGAGCGCTCAACAGCCTGAATGAGTCGCGGCGAATTCTAGCGCCGACTTTGAAGTAGATCGTTGCGCACTGCGGCGTGATTTGTCGGGTCCGCTTGAACTAGCGATTAAACTTCGCGAATGACTTTCTGAAGTGAAGCCGTATCCGAATGCCAAGCATGGTCGTCAATGCCAGCCCTGCCCTTCCCTTGGGCATGCCGAGCGCACACTTTCTGCGCGACTATTGGCAGAAGCGACCCTTGTTGATTCGCGGCGCGATGGCTGGTTTCACCTGTCCGCTGACCCCGGAAGATCTGGCCGGCCTGGCCTGCGAAGAATTGGCGCTTTCACGGTTGGTCCAATACGACCGCGCGAGCGACCGTTGGTCGCTGCGACAAGGTCCGTTTGCCGAAGCCGACTTCCCCGGCTTGCCCACGCAGGATTGGACGCTGCTGGTGCAGGACGTCGACAAGTGGGACGCCGATGTCCGCCAACTGCTGCGTGAATTTGACTTCATCCCACGCTGGCGAATCGACGATGTGATGGTCAGTTTCGCCGCACGCGGCGGATCGGTGGGTGCGCATGTCGATCACTACGACGTGTTTCTGTTGCAGGGCCAAGGCACTCGGCGTTGGCAGATCGATGCGCGCAAACATCCCCCGCTTGCGTTTCGCGAAGATGTGGAACTGAAGCTGTTGCGCGAATTCAACCCCAGCGACGAGTGGCAGCTCGCACCGGGCGACATGCTGTATCTGCCTCCCGGCGTGCCGCACCACGGCGTCGCGATGGATGCCTGCCTCACGTTTTCCATCGGCATGCGGGCACCCGCAGCCGCCGAGTTGATCGGTGATTTGGCCGATCACTTGCTTGAAGCGCTGCCGGAATCAATGCGCTACAGCGATGCCGATCTCGCTTTACCCAACGACACCCATGAGATTGATGCGGCGGCGCTTGCGCGGGTGCGCACGATGCTGGAAGCCAATCTCGCGTTGGATGACCGCATGCTGGCGACGTGGCTGGGCGGTTTCCTGACCCGCTACCGCAGCTCGGCGGAATCGTTTTCACCGCCCAAGGCACCCACTTCTGCTCAGGTAGACCGGGCACTTGCCAAGGGTGGCAGCCTCACCCAGCATCCCTTCGCGCGATTTGCCTGGGCGCGAAGCGGCCGCTTGGCGCGACTGTTTGCGCATGGTCAATCGTGGTCAATGCCGATTTCAGCGGCCAAGCGACTCTGCCAGACAACACCAATTGTGACCGCAGACTATTTGCAGTTGCGTCGCCAAGCCGATACTGCACTGACCGACCTGCTGGCCGCTGGCCTGCTGGTGATCCAACGCGGAGGGAGATAGCGGATGTATGAGCTGCGTTTCGCGGACGGTTTCCGGGTCGACCCCGCCGACTTCACGCGTGATCTTGGCGCCATTCGCGCCGTGCGCGAACCGGTGTTTCTGGTCGAGCAGAAGGTACCGCCCGAACTCGAATGGGATGAGCTGGACCCGCTGTCACGACACGTGGTGGCGCGTGACTTTGATGGTCGCCCGATCGGCACCGGTCGTTTGACGCCGGAACAACGCATTGGCCGCATGGCGGTGTTGGCCAACTGGCGCGGCAAAGGCGTGGGCGAAGCGATGTTGATGCGTCTGCTCGATCAAGCGCGCGACATGGGTTATCTGCAAATTGAGCTGCACGCACAAACCCACGCGATTCCGTTTTACGCGCGCGCAGGTTTTGTTGCCGAGGGCGATGAGTTCATGGAGGCCGGAATTCCGCACCAGATCATGCGCATCGCCCTGCAGCCGCGCGCGCCCATCACCCGCAAGGCCTTGCCGCAGGCCAATGAGCAGCCCGTTGAGACTCTGGAGGAGTGCCGCCTCGCGACGCTGGAAGTGCTCAAGGCAGCCAGGCACCGGATATGCATGGTCAGCCGCGACCTGGATCCCAGTCTGTTGTGCAACGAGGCGGCGCTTGCCGAGTTGCGCCGCGTCGCCCTGTCTGGGCGAGGTGCGGAGATTCGCTTGATCGTGCAGGACCCGGTTGCTGCCCTGCGTCTGTCGGGGCAACTGGTCGCATTGGCGCAACGCTCGCCGGCAACCATCGCCATTCGCACACCGACCGAAGAAATCGACCTCAACTTCGCTTCGGCCTACCTGTTGAACGACAGTGGGGGCTACGTCTATCGGCCTTTGGCGAGTCGCTTTGAAGCCAGCACTCATCTCCACGCCGGCGGCCGCAATCGGCAGTTGCAGGAAAGTTTCGACAAGGTGTGGGAGCGCTCGGAAGTGCCGGTTGAGCTGCGCACGATGCGGATTTGACGGTTAGTGTCGCCGCCCTACGGAGGGCCGCGTTCCCGCGCGGCTGCTTTGCTGACGGGTGCCTGATTGCGCAAGAGCAGCGCCGCGGGAGCGGCGCCCTCGTTTAAAGCCATCTCGGTGCCTGCAATCCCGCCCAAATCGACCCGCAGCGATGAACAGCGTTACGGCATAATTGCCCGGCTTTCACGTCTCCGTCGGACTGCCACGCAGTCGGGCGGGAACACCACCCTTCGCCGCCACTTCGGAGCATGCCATGAGTGACTCCTTTCGCACCCGTCAGACGCTGACCGTCGACGGCATCGATTACACGATCTTCAGTCTTGCTGCGTTGGGCGAGCGGTTCGATCTGTCGCGACTGCCTTTTTCGATGAAGATCCTGCTGGAAAATCTGCTTCGCTGCGAAGATGGCGTGTCGGTGACGAAGGCCTCGATTGAAGCGGTGGCGAAGTGGGAAGCCGGCAAGGAACCGGATACCGAAATCGCCTTCATGCCAGCGCGTGTGGTGTTGCAGGATTTCACCGGTGTGCCCTGCGTCGTCGACCTGGCGGCAATGCGTGACGCGGTGAAGGCGTTGGGAGGCGACCCGAAGCGGATCAACCCGCTGATTCCTTCTGAATTGGTCATCGACCACTCGGTGCAGGTGGATTCGTTTGGCTCGGCCGACTCGCTCGATCTGAATGGCAAGATCGAGTTCGAGCGCAACAAGGAGCGTTACAGCTTTCTGCGTTGGGGTCAGAAGGCATTCGACAACTTCAAGGTGGTGCCGCCAAACACCGGCATCGTCCACCAGGTGAATCTTGAGAACTTGGCGCGAGTGGTGATGGCGCGCTCGATCGGCGGCGTCAATTACGCTTTCCCGGATACCGTGTTTGGCACCGACAGCCACACCACCATGATCAATGGCATCGGCGTGTTGGGCTGGGGTGTGGGCGGCATTGAAGCCGAAGCAGCCATGCTGGGTCAGCCGTCGTCGATGTTGATTCCGCAAGTCGTTGGCTTCCGTCTGACGGGCAAACTGCCGGAAGGTGCAACCGCCACCGACCTGGTGCTGACGGTCACCCAAGCGCTGCGCAAGCACGGCGTGGTCGGCAAATTCGTCGAGTTCTTTGGCTCCGGTCTGGACAATCTGCCGCTGGCAGATCGCGCCACGATTGCCAACATGGCGCCCGAATACGGCGCGACCTGCGGCATTTTCCCGGTCGACGAAGAGGCGCTCAACTACCTACGGCTCTCGAATCGTGATGAGGGCTTGATCAACTTGGTCGAGGCCTATTCGAAAGCTCAAGGCCTGTGGCGGGTCGAAGGTGCGCCGGAAGCAACGTATTCGGCTGTGCTGGCGCTGGATATGGCCGAGGTCAAGCCGTCGTTGGCCGGGCCCAAACGACCGCAGGATCGAGTGTTGTTGACGGCGATGCAGCAAAACTATCGCGACAACCTCGGCCCGATGATCGCCAAACGCGCCGAGGGCAAGGGTGCAACCACGATCAATATCAAGGATCAAAGCGCCGAACTCGCCGATGGCGCGGTGGTCATCGCCGCCATCACCTCCTGCACCAACACCTCCAATCCGGCGGTGATGCTGGGCGCCGGCCTGCTGGCACGCAACGCGGTCAAGCAGGGTCTGAAGGTCAAGCCTTGGGTCAAGACCTCACTCGGGCCGGGCTCGCTGGTGGTCACTGATTATCTGAACAAGGCCGGGGTGATGGACGATCTGGAAGCGCTGGGCTTCCACGTGGTCGGCTACGGCTGCACCACGTGCATCGGCAATTCAGGCCCGCTGCCACCGCCGGTCAGCGCTGGTATCGCCCAAGGCGACCTGGTGGTGGCATCAGTGCTGTCCGGCAATCGCAATTTCGAAGGGCGCGTGCACGCCGAAGTGAAGATGAACTACCTCGCTTCGCCGCCGTTGGTGGTCGCGTATGCACTCGCCGGCAGCGTGAATGTGGACTTGACCAGCGAGCCGCTGGGCGTGGGCAGCGACGGTCAGCCGGTGTTCTTGCGCGATATCTGGCCGGGCACGCAGGAAATCAGCGACACCATCTTGGCCACCGTGGGCCCCGACATGTTCAGCAAGAACTACGCCGATGTGTTCAAGGGCGATTCGCGCTGGAATCAAGTCGAATCGCCCGATGGTGACGCCTACCAATGGGACGACAGCACCTACATCAAGAGCCCGCCCTATTTCGAAGGCATGACCATGGCAATTGGCAGCATCACCGACGTGCATGGCGCGCGCGTGATGGGGCTGTTCGGCGATTCGATCACCACCGACCACATCTCACCCGCCGGCGACATCAAGGCCAGTTCGCCCGCCGGACGCTTTTTGCAATCCCGCGGCGTCGAGAAGGTCGACTTCAATTCCTACGGCTCACGCCGCGGCAACGACGACGTGATGGTGCGCGGCACCTTCGCCAACATCCGCATCAAGAATCTGATGCTGGGTGGCGAAGAAGGCGGCAACACCCTGCACTACCCGTCCGGCGAAAAGCTCGCCATTTATGACGCGGCGATGCGCTACAAGGCCGAAGGTGTGCCACTGGTGGTGCTCGCTGGCAAGGAATATGGCACCGGCTCGTCGCGTGATTGGGCAGCCAAGGGCACCATGTTGCTGGGCGTCAAGGCCGTCATCGCCGAGAGCTTCGAGCGCATCCATCGCTCCAATCTGGTCGGCATGGGTGTATTGCCATTGCAGTTCATGGAGGGTCAGAACGCGCAGTCGTTGGGTGTGAATGGCGATGAAGTGTTCTCGATTACCGGCTTGAACGATGGCCTTGGACGGGTAGCCGACGTCGTCGCCAAACGCCCGGATGGCACGGAGTTGTGCTTCCAGGTTCAGGTATTGCTGCTGACGCCGAAGGAAATCGAATATTTCCGCCACGGCGGCATCCTGCACTACGTGTTGCGGCAACTGGCGGCGCTGCCGCACGCGGCCTGACTCGAGCAGGCTCCCGAACGACCGGTCGCGCTCTGCAGCGCGGCCGGCTTGGAATATGGGCAGAGACTATTAAGCGGCGCCGCGGGAGCGGCGCCCTCCCAGAAGGCCCGCGCTTCGGAGGGCCGCGCTCCTGCGCGGCCGCTTTTGCTGCTCCGGTCGAGTGCAGCCTTACGTGGAACTGCGGAACCCGGGATGTGCTGAAAGCCCGGTTTGCCTACGCTGCAACCGGGCCCAGGCGCTAAGCTCTGCTACTCCCACTCCGCGAAGTACACCTTCCACACATCGTCCTCGATGCGCCAGCCGCTCTTCATTTGATAGACGCGACCTCGCTCGGGCACAAATCTGCCGCTGCCGCCGG
>JBQTGY010000180.1:0-11931 GCA_052390415.1 Pseudomarimonas sp.
ACACCCAACGCCCTCCGCCCGGTGGCGGGGGCGCCACCCAACGCCTCCAACACCGCCATCCTCACCGCCACCCCATTACTCACCTGCTCCCGAATTACCGATTGCGGGCCGTCAGCCACTTCATCCGCGATCTCGACGCCACGATTCATCGGGCCGGGATGCATGACGATGGCGTCCTTGCGGGCCAGCAGCAGGCGTTGCGGGCTTAGCCCCCAATCGTTGTAGAAGGCTTCCAGGGACGGCACCAGGCCTTCGTCCATGCGCTCGCGCTGCAGACGCAGGGTGATGATGACGTCGGCGTCGCGGATAGCGTCGTCGGCGTTCTCGAAAATGCGGCAACCGATGGCAGTTGCAGCGTCCGGAAGCAGGGCGGCCGGAGCGGCCAACGCGATTTCTCCGGTGCCAAGCGCGCGCAAGGCATGCAGATCCGAGCGCGCGACGCGCGAGTGTTTGAGGTCGCCAAGAATCGCGACCTTGAGCCCGGAGAAATCCGTGCCCTTGTTCTGACGGATGGTCAGCATGTCCAACAAACCTTGCGTCGGATGATGGCTGCGACCATCGCCTGCGTTGATCAGTCGAGTCGTCGGCGCACACACATTGGCCAGCTCTGCGACCACGCCATCGATGGAATGACGGATCGAAAACAGGGTCACGCCCATGGCTTCCAGCGTCGCCAGGGTGTCGGTCATCGACTCACCTTTGCGCGCCGAGGACGTGGCCATGTCGACATTCAGCACGTCTGCTCCCAAGCGCACGGCCGCCAGTTGAAACGAACAGCGCGTGCGCGTGGACGCCTCAAAAAACAGGTTGGCCAGGCTGCGTCCCGCCAATGGCCGATGCGCCGGATCGCCGACCAAGGCCATCGGCCGCAGTGCCTGCGCGTGATCAAGCAAGGCCTCGATGGTTGGCCGCGACAGCTGGTCGAGGGCCAACAAATGGCGCAGCGGCGTAGTCACGAACTGGACTCCAAAGGCATGCCGGCAAGCAGCCAGCGTTCAAGAATGATTTGTGCAGCGATGGCGTCTTGCAGTGCACCGTCGCGGCGGCGTGCATTGCCCTTGGCGCGTGCAGCAGCAAAGCGCAAGTCCGCTTCTTTGGAAGTGGAGCGTTCGTCGACCATCACTACTGGCAAATCAAAGCGTTGCTGCAGTTGATTGGCAAACTTGCGCGCTCGAAAGGTGGCTGGTTGCGCTTCACCTTCCAGCGTGAGTGGCTCGCCGACGATGAGAACCTGCGGTCGCCATTCGTTGCGCAATACATCCAGGCGTGACCAATCCACGCTCTCGTTAACGTGTTCGATCACCAGCAGCGCCCGCGCACTCATGGTCAGACTGTTGCCTACCGCGACTCCGGTGCGGCGCGCGCCGACATCAAACCCCAGCGCGCATACCGGCGAGTCGCCGCTGCTTGCCGTGCTCAAACGGCCGCCTTCAAGCCGCCATCCTCAGGCGCGTCCCGAATAGGCAGTGATCTTGTTGAGATCGACGCCCATCAAGCGCGCCGCCGCAGACCAGCGTGACTCCAGCGCCGTATCAAACAGGATGCGGCTGTCAGCCTCCACGGTGAGCCAGGCATTGGCCTGCAACTCACTCTCCAACTGGCCGCTGGACCAGCCGGCGTATCCGAGTGCGACCACCGCACGTTTCGGTCCTTCGCCACGCGCCATCGCGGCGAGGATGTCGCGCGACGTGGTCAGATGCAGGGTGGGCGAGACTGCGAAAGTAGAGTCCCAATCCTTTTCGGTGGGATCGTGCAGCACGAAGCCGCGTTCCGGCTGCACAGGGCCGCCCAACAACACTGGCGCAGCAGCAAGCTCGGCGTCCTCGGTGCGTAGATCCATCTGTTGCAGCACATCGCCCAAACGATAGGCGGACAATCGATTGAGCAGGATGCCCATCGCGCCATCGTCGTTGTGATGGCAGAGCAGGGTGACGCCTTTGGAAAAATTGGGATCAGTCATCGCCGGCAAAGCGATCAAGAAATGGTTGCCGAGTGAAGTCCCTGCCTGCATGGCCGGCATTGTACGCGGGGTCGCTTTACGACGGGCAGAAGACCAACGCTTTCTACTCGTTGCGAAGCACGTTACCGGGCAAGAACTGCCATGTGCGGGTGATGTGCAGAACATCAATCTTGTCGCGTGTGGCCGGCAAAGGCGCAAAGGGCTCAGCCAAGCGGACGGTACGTTGGGCAGCGTCATCCAGCAGCGGATAACCGCTGGACTGCACGACATCGATGCGCTCTACCGTGCCATCACTGCGCACCGCGACCGTCATCACCAATTGTCCGGTCAGATTGCGCCGGCGTGCTTCGTCGGGATAGTTGAGATTGCCGATGCGCTCAACTCGCCGGACCCAGCCATGCAAATACGTGGCGTATTCGTATTCGCGGGTGCTGGCAGAAACAAACTTGCGCTTGGGACGCTTGGCATAACTCTCGCTCTGGCGTTCGATCTCGGCGGCCAAGCGGGCCATTTCCAGAGTGCGCTCGATCAGTTCGCGATCACTGGGCAGCGGTTCGGTCGGCTCGCTGAGTTCATCGGCATTCGCGGTTGCCGGCGATTCGGCGGTGGTCACCACGACCGGGTCCGTCGTCAATGGTTTTGGCGGCGGCGCTGAGGCTTCCATCGGCACCGGTGCCACGCCCAGTTCGGGTTGTGGAATGCGCGCCGATTGCGGTTCCCTCGGACGTTTTGCCTGCTCGGCCTCGCCGCCGCCTTGTTGATTGCTGGCGGCGAGAAAATCTGCCTTGTGTGGCTCGGTGGCACTGCGCGTCTGCGTAAGGATCACGTCAAGCGTCGGCACCAGCGGGGCGGGATCACTCAATCCGAAGCCAATTCCGAGCGCCCCCGCTGCAAGAACCAGCACTGAAAACACCAGGGTGGCGCCCAGCCGGTCTTCCGGCGTGATCCGTGGAGCTTTGCTCACCCGCAGCGTGCCTCGATGCGTTCAAACAGACGCGCAGCGATCCGCGTGCCGCATTGCGCATCGATTTCGCGAATGCAAGTCGGACTGGTGACGTTAATTTCTGTCAACTTGTCGCCGATGATGTCGAGGCCGACGAACAGCATCCCGCGCCTTGCCAGTTCAGGGCCAACGGCTTCGGCAATGCGTCGATCCGATTCGCTCAACGGACGCGCTTCGCCGCGACCACCGGCGGCAAGGTTGCCGCGAAAATCATTGCCCGTTGGTATGCGTGCCAACACGAAAGGAATCGGCTCACCGTCGACCAGCAAGACACGCTTGTCACCTTCACTGATGGCAGGCAAAAACGTCTGCGCCAGTGCCAACTCGCGGCCATCACGCGTCAGCGTTTCCAGAATCACGTTGAGATTGTCCTCGCCCGCGCGGGCGCGGAAAATCGAGCGGCCGCCCATGCCGTCCAGCGGCTTCAGCACGCAGTCGCCGTGCAACTCGACAAACTCACGCAGCTCCGCAGGCCGGCGGCTCACACGTGTCGGCGGGCATAGTGCCGGAAAATTCAGCGCGAACAGTTTCTCGTTCATGTCGCGCAGACCCTGGGGGTCGTTCACAACTCGAACGCCCGCGGCGGCTGCCAGGCTAAGCACTTGAGTATCGTGAATATATTCAGCGTCCACCGGCGGGTCGCGGCGCATCAGCACGACGTGCATATCGGTCAGCGGTCGCAGCAGCGCGGCTTCGAGCGAGAACCAGTCCTGGGTCTGGTCACGCACCGAAACAGGCGCCAAACGCGCCAATGCCTGTCCATTGCTAACACCCAAGCTGCCGGGTAGCGCATAGTGCATCCGGTGACCACGCGCTTGGCCTTCGAGCAGCATCGCGAAGGTGGAGTCTTTCTTGGTCGAGATGGAGCCGATAGGGTCCATCACCACGGCGATGTCGAGAGGCATCGGGTCCGATTTATCGTTAGGTAAGCAGATTTGTGCAACTCAGGAGCGCTGCTAGGCGAGGCTATACTAGCACCGGCGATTTTGAGGCTTGGCTGGACGTGAAAGTGCTGGGACTTCGGCTCTTCACTCCCTCGCCGATGTTCGGGGAGGGCTGGGGAGGGGTTAGGGGGCACGGCGCTTTTGCTGACGATGATGGCGGCCTGAACATTGACAATTCAGAGTTGCCTGTCGCCATCGTCGGTAGCGGCTTGACAGCGTGTGTCAACGCTGAGATATAACGGGTAAGCGCCAGTGGCTAAGACTGGTCCGCAAGAACGGCTGGGGAGGCGGGATGGAAGACAACGAGAGCTCGACTAGCCTGGCTGGGCTCAAGGTGATGGTCATTGACGATTCAAAGACCATTCGCCGGACGGCAGAGACCCTTCTGAAGAAGGAAGGCTGCGATGTCATTACAGCGACCGATGGGTTCGAGGCGTTGGCAAAAATTGCCGACTACCATCCCAATATCATCTTTGTTGACATCATGATGCCGCGTCTCGATGGCTATCAGACCTGCGCTCTGATAAAGAATCACCAGCTGTTTCGAAAGACACCGGTGATCATGCTGTCGTCGAAGGACGGATTGTTCGATAAAGCCAAGGGCCGCATTGTCGGCTCCGAGGAATATCTGACCAAACCCTTCACTCGCGACGAATTGCTGGGAACGGTTAGACGGTTCACTGATCGCACATGACGGATCGCGACTAGGTTAAGGGGAGGCTGGGGGGCCATGGCACGTATTTTGATCGTCGACGATTCGCCGACTGACACCCGCGTATTCACGACGGTGTTGGAGCGAAATGGTCATTCAGTGCTGACTGCGGGCACCGCTGAAGACGGCGTGGAGACGGCCAAGCGCGAGCTGCCCGACCTGGTCCTGATGGACGTGATCATGCCTGGCATGAATGGGTTCCAAGCCACGCGCGCGCTGTCGCGCGATCCGGTGACTCAACACATACCGGTCATCATCGTCAGCACCAAGAATATGGAAACCGATCGTGTTTGGGGCATGCGTCAGGGAGCCAAGGACTATCTGGTCAAGCCGCCGAGCGAGCGAGCGCTGATCGACCGCATTCGCGCTCTGTTGCCGCCAGGGGTGAGCTAAGGTGATGGCAGAGCATTCGAACAATTCGGCTGACATCGATCGGGCGGTCGTCAATCCTTTCGATGTGCTCAATGATTACGAGCGCCGCAGCCTCGCGCATCAGCCGGGTACGCCCGAACAGATCGATGCGCCCGGGTTGTGGCGCGGCGTCTGTTTTCGACTGGGCAATCGGCGGCTGGCTTCATCGTTCGGCGAAGTGGTCGAAATCATTACCGTGCCGGCGATGACCAGCATTCCCGGCGGCCTGCCCTGGCTATTGGGGATCGCCAACGTGCGCGGCAACTTGTTGCCGGTGGTTGATTTGAAGCAGTTTCTCGAAGGTCAACGCACGGTGTTGCATCAAAACCAGCGTGCGTTGGTCGTCAAGCAAAGCGGCGGCAACGTCGCGGTACTCGTCGATGAGCTGTTAGGGCAGCGCCACTTTGTTGATTCCCAGAAGCACGAGGTGGGGACATTGACCGAGGGTCGCTACGCGGATTTCGTTTCTCAGGCGTATCGCCTGAGTGACATCACCTATGGCGTGTTCAGCATGGCGCTGCTGACGCGTACGTCGGAGTTTCGGCAGGCCGCCGCGGCATAGCGGCTGCATTTCTCATTAAGGGGCGAGGTTGCACACATGAGCACAACTACGGCGGGTGGCGGTCGCGAGCGGCGCGGCGCAATCAACTTCTTCATCGCGATCCTGTTGGTCGCGTTGGCGCTGTTGGGTGCGAACTTCTTTTTCCAGGCGCGCTACACCGCGCAAGAAAACGAGGCCCGAAATCGCATCGCTGAGATCCAGGTGCTCTCGCAGCAGATCGCCAAGTTCGCCCAGGAAGCGGCGTCTGGCGGCTTCGATGCGTTCATCGGATTGCGAGACACCAAAGACCGCATCCAGGTGGCAATTGCAGAATTGCAAGCCGGCGCACCCGAGGTCGGCATGCCCGGCTATCAAGACAACAGCGTCGTCGGTGAAGAGCTTGAGCGCTTGTCCGTCGTTTGGAAGAACGTCGAACAGAACGCCGACCAGATTCTCAGCAGTGAGGCCACGGTCACCGAGCTCGCCGAGACCGCCGCCGACTTCTCGGCCAAGATTCCGCAGCTGCAAACGCAGATGGACGAAGTGATTCGGGCGATGAGTGATGGCGGTGCCGCCAGTTCGCAGGTCTACATCGCGGCGCGTCAAATCGTGCTCGCCGACCGCATGTTGCGTTACGTCAGCCAGATCTTGCAGGGTGGTGCGGGTGCCATCTCGGCCGCCGACCGCTTCTCGCGTGAGGACTCGATCTTTGGCCAGGTGCTGGCCGGTTTGTTGGAAGGCAATGTCGAGCAAGGCATTCGGCGAGTTGAGGCGCCCGCCGCACGGCAGATTCTTGGTGACGTGTCGGGCGTTTACTCGGAGGTGCGCACCAACGTCGAGGGCATTCTGGAAGCTTCGACCGAATTGTTCGAGGTGAAAGAAGCCTCTGATCAGATTTTCCAAGGTTCCAACGACTTGTTGGAGGGGGCGCGCAGCCTCAACGTCAGCTTTGGCACCTTGCCTGGCAAGCGCTGGTTCCCAAGTGTGCCGATTGGCGCGCTGGCGGGTGTGGTTGCGCTGCTCGGCATCGGCGGCTTGTTGACCACGTTGTATCGCGATCAACGCCGCCGTTTCCAGGTGTCTTCCGAGCTCAACCAACGTAACCAGGAGGCCATTCTGCGGTTGCTGGACGAAATGGGCTCGTTGGCCGAAGGCGACCTGACCGTACGTGCGACAGTTACCGAAGACATTACCGGTGCAATCGCCGACTCCATCAACTTCGCTATCGAAGCGTTGCGATCACTGGTAACGACGATCAACGAGACCGCCGTGCAAGTGGCTGCCGCCGCCCAGGAAACGCAAGCCACAGCCATGCATCTGGCCGAGGCTGCCGAGCAACAGGCGCAACAGATCACCTCGGCATCGGCCGCGATCAATGAAATCGCGGTATCCATCGACGAGGTATCGAAGAACTCCGCCGAGTCGGCCGACGTGGCGCAACGCTCGGTGCAGATCGCCGCCAAGGGTGCCGAAGTGGTGCGGCAGACCATTCAAGGCATGGACTCCATTCGCGACCAGATTCAGGAAACTTCAAAGCGAATCAAACGACTGGGTGAAAGCTCGCAGGAAATCGGTTCCATCGTCGAACTGATTAACGACATCGCCGAACAGACCAACATTCTGGCGCTGAACGCCGCCATTCAAGCGGCATCCGCGGGTGAAGCAGGCCGCGGATTCGCGGTCGTGGCCGACGAAGTGCAGCGACTGGCGGAACGCGCCTCGAACGCGACCAAGCGAATCGAAACGCTGGTGCAGACGATTCAGGCGGATACCAACGAGGCCGTGTCGTCGATGGAACAGACGACCGCCGAGGTGGTGGCCGGTGCCCGACTCGCCGAGGACGCCGGTTTGGCGCTGGGTGAGATTGAAAAGGTGTCGAATGACTTGGCCGACTTGATTCAAAACATCTCCGAGGCGGCACGCCAGCAGTCAGCGGCGGCGACCAACATCTCGTCAACCATGAACGTCATTCAAGAAATCACCACCCAGACCTCGGTGGGTGCCAGCCAGACCGCGGAGTCGATCGGCAACCTTGCTCAGCTCGCCGCTGACCTGCGCCGCTCGGTCGCCGACTTCAAACTGCCTAGCTGATTTTTCGACAGGGACCTAGAGACAGGTTAAGCAAATGGCAATGGCCGTCAGCCGTGCATCTCGCGCGTCCACTCCGCCGCCCCCCATGGGCGATGCAGAGTTTGCGCGTTGGGTGAGGTTGCTCGAGGCGCGCACGGGCGTGACCGTGCCGCCTGAGCGCAAGCCATTTCTGGTCACCGGCCTGCGTCGTCGGATGCGCGAGACTGGTCACTCTGACTACAACAGCTATTACGAAGACCTGCTGGACGGTGCGCGCGGAGCAATGGAGTGGGCGGCTCTGGTTGACCACCTCACGGTGCATGAGACCCACTTCTTCCGGCATCCACCTTCGCTCGCATTGGTCAGAGATGACTGGTTGCCCAGGTGGATCAAGGAATCGCCGCCGGATCAGGTGCTGCATGCGCTGTCGGTCGGTTGCTCCACTGGCGAAGAGGCCTACACCTTGGCGATGGTTCTGGACGACGCTCTGAGTGAGTGCAGTCCGCCGCGCCGGTTTGGCGTGACCGCGACGGATGTCAGTCAGCCAGCCTTGGCGTTGGCGCGTGCCGCGTTGTACCCGATCACTCGCTTGGACGAGATTCCGCTGCATTTCCGCGAGCGCACGGTTGAGCCCGAGGGCGATGAGAACTTCCGCATCAACGAACGACTGCGTCGGCGGGTGGGATTCGCCTGCGTCAATTTGCTGCATGCCGCACGTGCGCCGCTACGCCAGCTCGACATCATTTACTGCCAGAACGTCCTGATTTATTTCGCCCGCGAACGCCGGGGCGAGCTGCTCGACGGTTTGGCACGTTTGCTCAGACCCAACGGCATGTTGGTACTCGGTCCAGGCGAAGTGACCAACTGGACCCATCCGCAGCTCATCCGCACAGGCGGCCGCCAGACCTTGGCGTACCTGCGCACTTCGAAAGAGACCAGGGCATGAGGTTGCAAGACAACATCGACTTCACCACCCTGACTTGGGTCAAGGGCGAGCTCGACGAGACGCTGAAGCAGGCTCGACATGCGCTGGAAGCGTACGTCGAAGATCCGGCCGACGTCAGCCAAATGCGCTTCTGCGCAACCTATTTGCACCAAGTGCAAGGCACCTTGCGCATGGTCGAACTCTACGGAGCCGCGATGGCGACCGAAGAGATGGAACAGCTGGCTACTGCGTTGCTGGGCGATCAGGTGCGCGACCGTGACGACGCCTATGCGGTATTGATGCGCGGCATAGTCCAGCTTCCTGACTACCTGGAGCGACTGCAGGGCGGGCACAAGGACATTCCCATCGTCCTGCTTCCGCTGGTTAACGAATTGCGTGTGGCTCGCGGTGAACAAGCCTTGGTGGAAAGCGCTTTATTCACCCCCGATTTGTCGCGCCCTTTGCCGCCGACTGCGCGTGGTCCCGCCAGGCCGCTAGCCGAAGCCGAACTGCGTCGTCAGGCCGAGCCACTGCGTGTGCAGTTCCAGATGGCCTTGTTGCAATGGTTCCGGAATAACGATCCTGATGCGCAACTCGGCAAACTGACGCACGTCTGCGACACCCTCATTGCGATCACGCATGAGGAAGAGGCGCGGCGCTTGTTCTGGGTGGCCGCCGGGGTCATCGAAGCGTTGCGCGCGAGGGCTTTCGAGCCCTCGGCACCCCTCAAACAAGCGATCGGCAAAGTCGAACGCGAAATCAAGCGACTGTGCGACGCCGGTGAGATCGGCTTCCGCGTCGATCCACCACGCGAACTGACCCGTGCGCTGCTGTATTACGTGGCCCACGCGCCGGCTGATCATGGTCGTTTGGGTGAGTTGCGGCATATCTTCGATCTCGACGCGCTGGTGCCGACCAACGAGGAGTTGGAGCACGCGCGCGGCAGCATGACGGGTCACAATCGGGCGCTGCTTTCGACCGTTGGCGCGGCAATCAAGGACGATCTGCTGAGGGTCAAAGACGCCCTCGATCTGCACATGCGTAGCCGCACCGCAGATGCCACCAGTCTGGGTGCTCAGATAGAAATATTGGACCGCGTCGGCGATACCCTGGGTATGTTGGGACTCGGCGTTCCACGCCGTGTGGTCAACGAACAACGTCAGCTGCTGCAGCAAGTCGTTGCCGGTGGTCGGGCTGCCGATGAAGCGACCTTGCTGGATGTTGCAGGTGCCTTGCTCTACGTGGAAGCATCGCTGGACGATCAGGTGCAGCATTTGGGTTCTTCGGGTCGCAGTGGCGAAGAGTCCGATGCGCGCGCGCTGCCGCAAGCGGAGTCTCGCAAGGTGTTGGACGCGCTGGTGCAGGAAGCGCAGGCGAACTTTGCGCAGGCCAAACAGTGTTTTGTTGCATTTATCGAGAGCAACTGGGACCACGCACAGCTTGCTGATGTGCCGCGTTTGCTGGAAGAAGTCGCCGGTGCGTTGCGAATTCTCGAACTGGACGAACCACCGCGTTACCTCGAGTCCGTACGTCGCTTCACAGCCGTCGAGTTGCTCGAGCGGAAGCGAGTCCCGAACGGACCGCAAATGGACACCCTGGCTGATGTGCTCGCCAGTTTGGAGTACTACCTTGAGGCCTTGCGCGAGCAGCGCTCAGGGCGTGAACGGATTCTCGAGACAACGCGGATCAGCCTTGAGCGCCTTGGTTACTGGCCGATTCCCGAGTACCGAGTTGCCGCAGTTTCCGCGCCCGTGGTCGCGACGGCGTCCGAGCCGACCCTGATGAGCAATGCAGCTGGCGATTCGGCAGCGGTACCAGTCGCTCCGCCCGCCGTCGAAGAAATTGTCGTTGATGAGCGCGTTGATGCGGTTGATGCACCAACCGCTCCAGAGTCGATGGACATCGAACTCAGCATTCCAGAGACGGCACTGATCGAGGCTGTCTCCGCTATTCCTGTGGCGGTCGTATCGACGGTGGTCACTGAAAACCAGCTTGGATTCTTCATGCCTGGTTTCGAGGACACCGGGGAGGACATCGATGAGGAGATTCGCGAGGTCTTCGTCGAAGAAGTACAGGAAGAGATCAGTAATCTTGGCGATCTGTTGCCTGATTGGCACCGAGATCCGACCAGCGTCGAGACGTTGAAACCGATCCGGCGCGTCTTTCATACCCTCAAGGGAAGTGGCCGCTTGGTTGGCGCTTTGACCCTCGGCGAGTTCAGCTGGAAGGTCGAAAGCATGCTGAACCGCGTGCTGGATCGCACGATTGAGCCGTGGCCCGAAGTGGTCGATTTGGTAAATGCGGCCTATCGTGTGCTGCCCGAATTGTTGACTTCACTTCGCGGCGAGCCAACGCGTCAGGTCGATCTCGAGGGCATCAAGAGTATTGCCGACCGTTTGGCCGCTGGTGAGCGCGTGGCCTACGTCGCTCCCAGCATCGCCGTAACGTCGTTGCCGACCGTCGAAGCAGCACCAGAAAGCATCGAGACGGAAACGGCGGATCTGGTCGAGACAGCCCGCGTCGATGAAGCGACGTGGAGTGACGTGCCGACCGAAACTACGCTGGCAACCGATGCAGCAGCGGAAACCGCAGTTGCAACTGAAATTGCGTCACCGGGCACCCCGTTCGTCATCGACAGTGTCCTGTTCGAGATCCTGACCACCGAAGTCGCTGGTCACTTGGAAACTCTGGACGCCTACATCGCTGCGTGTGGCCGCGGCGCCACCGAGGTCAACGAACTCGTGTTGCGCGCTGTGCACACGATGAGTGGTGCCTTCGCGATGACCGAAGTGCCGCACATCGGGGAAGTTGTGGGGCCGTTGGAAAGCTATATCAAACGGCTACTTGCGAGAGGCGAATCGCCCTCGCGCGAAGGCGTGGAAGTGATCGCCGAAGCTGCAAACGCGGTGCGGCAATTGCTCCATGGCTTGAACGCTGACCACCCCAGTGCGCCGGCTTTCCCCGTGCTGGCAGAGCGCGTCGCCGGGCTGCGCGACACGTTGCCGGAACCTCTCGGGCCGTTGTTGCCTTTGCATGCGGATACGGCCGACGAGCGAGCGGAATCGGCACAGGTCGAGCGGCTCGAGGCGGAACGTGTCGAAGCCGCGCGCGTTGAAGCCGAGCGCGTGGAAGCCGCGCGCGTCGAAGTCGAACGCGTTGAAGCCGCGCGTGCAGAAGCCGAGCGCGCCGAAGCCAAACGTGCCGAGGCCGAACGCTTGGAAGCCGTGCGTGTCGAAGCCGAACGAGTTGAAGCCGAGCGTGTTGAGGCCGAGCGTCTGGAAGCCGAGCGAGAAGAAGCAGAACGTGTCGAATCCGAACGTGTTGACGCCTAGACACTCGAAAAAGACCGTCACGAACCAGAGAGT